>NZ_JBIAKA010000023.1:0-164126 GCF_042872225.1 Streptomyces sp. NPDC005374
GGGGGGGGCGCGGGGGGGGGGGGGCGCCCCCCCCCCCCCCCCCCCCCCCCCCCCCCCCCCCCCCCCCCCCCCCCCCCCCCCCCCCCCCCCCCCGGCCCCGACCCACCCACCTCAGGGGCGCGGGGAACTGCGCAAAACGCCCGCCCCCACCGAACCCGCAGAGATCACGTCGCCGTCAGCGGCTTCGCGATGTCCTCCAGGGAGCGACGCTCCGCATGGACCGCAAGAAACGCCGCCACCAACCCCGCCGCACACATCAGCCCCGCCCCGATCTGGAAGGCCAGCACCGTGTCACCGACCTTCCCCGTACTCGTCAGGTCGGCGAACAGCAGCGGCCCGCTGATACCACCCGCCGCCGTCCCCAGCGCGTAGAAGAACGCGATCGACATCGCCCGCGTCTCCATCGGGAACACCTCGGACACCGTGAGGTAAGCACTGGACGCACCCGCAGAGGCGAAGAACAGCACCGCGCACCAGCAGGCCGTCATCGTGGTCGCGCTCAGCGACCCCTGGTCGAACAGCCAGGCCGTCGCGAACAGCAGCAGTCCCGAGAGCAGATAGGTCGACGAGATCATCACCCGCCGCCCCACCGTGTCGAACAGCTTCCCCAGCAGCAGCGGCCCGCAGAAGTTGCCGATCGCGATGACCGCGAAGTAGTACCCGGTGCTCCCGGTAGGCACATCGAAGAACGTCGTGAGGATCGCGCCGAAGCCGAAGGTGATCGCGTTGTACAGAAAGGCCTGGCCGATGAACAGCGAGAACCCCAGCACAGAGCGGCGCCGGTAGTCGGAGAACAACGTCCGCGCGATCTCCAGGAACGAGACACTGCGCCGCTGACGGATCGTGATCTCACCCTCGGCCCGCGGCAGAGCCGAACCCCGCTCCGCCTCCACCCGCTCCTCGATCGACGTGACGATCCGTTCGGCCTCCTCGTCCCGCCCGTGGATCAGCAACCACCGCGGACTCTCCGGCACATGTCGCCGTACGAGAAGGATCACGAAGGCCAGCACGGAGCCCAGTGCGAACGTCAGCCGCCACCCCACGTCCTTCGCGAACACCTCCGTGTTCAGCGCGACGATCGACAGCAGCGATCCCCCCACCGCTCCCAGCCAGAAACTCCCGTTGATGATCAGGTCGACCCGCCCCCGGTACTGCGCCGGGATCAGCTCGTCGATCGCGGAGTTGATCGCCGCGTACTCCCCGCCGATCCCGAACCCGGTCAGGAACCGGAACAGGAAGAACCACCAGGAGTCGAAGGACACCGCGGTAAGCGCGGTGGCCGCCAAATACACGGCCAGCGTGATCATGAACAGCTTCTTGCGGCCCCATTTGTCGGTCAGCCGCCCCCAGAACAGGGCTCCCACACACGCGCCCGCCACATACAGCGCCGCCGCGATACCGGTGACCTGCCCGGAGGAGATGTCGAGCCCACTGCCCGGCTCCGACAGCCGGCTCGCGATGTTGCCGACGACCGTGACCTCGAGGCCGTCGAGGATCCATACGGTGCCGAGCCCGATGACGATCGTCCAGTGCCAGCGGGACCAGGGGAGCCGGTCGAGCCGAGCGGGGACGTTCGTCGTCACAGTACGGCCGGATTCGGCCTGCGCGGTGGTCAAGGGACCGCTCCCTCCTCGAGACGTGCGGGGTCGAACGAACCTCCCCCGGGTTCCCCCGACCAGCGCGTCTACGCCCCGAGCGCCCGCGACACCGTGTAGATCAGCAGCCCCACGAGTGACCCCACCACCGTGCCGTTGATGCGGATGAACTGGAGGTCCCGGCCGATGTGCGCCTCGATCTTGCGGGTCGTGTGCTCGGCGTCCCACCCGGCCACCGTGTCCGTGATCAGCAAGGTGATCTCGCGCCGGTAGGTGGTGACCACGTACACCGCGGCCCCCTCCACCCACCCGTCGACCTTCGCCTGCACCTTCGGGTCCACGGCCATCCGCGCGCCCAGCGACAGCAGCGACGCCCGTACCCGCAGCCGCAGTTCACTGCGCTCGTCCTCGGCGGCGGACACGATCATCGACCGTACGGCGGTCCAGGCGGAGGCGATGAGGTCCTGGACCTCGCCGCGCCCCAGCACCTCGCCCTTGAGCCGTTCGATACGCGCGCGGGTGTCGGTGTCGGACTGGAGGTCGGAGGCGAAGTCCGACAGGAACCGGTCCAGGGCCCCGCGCGCCGGATGCGACGGCATGTCCCGCATCTCCGTCACGAACCGCAGGAGTTCCTTGAAGACCCGCTCACCGACCTTCTTGTCGACGAAACGCGGGGTCCAGCCGGGCGCTCCGCCCTGCACCGCGTCCATGACCTGCTCGTCGTGCAGCACGAGCCAGTCATGGGCGCGGGCCACCACGAGGTCGACGGCCCGCCGGTGTCCCCCGTCGGCGACGACCTTCGCCAGCATCTTCCCGATGCCGGGCGCGATCTCCTGGGCGTCGGCCCGCCGGGTGATCGCCTCACCGACCACGGCCTGGACGTCGGAGTCCCGCAGCACGGTCAGGGCGCCCCGGAGCGCGGCCGACAGCTCCGCCGTCACCCGGTCGGCGTGCTCGGGCTCCGCCAGCCACGCGCCGAGCCGGCTGCCGATCCCCACCGCGCGCAGCCGCTGCCGTACGACGTCCTCGGAGAGGAAGTTCTCGCCGACGAACTCGCCGAGGGACACCCCCAGTTGGTCCTTCTTGGTGGGGATGATCGCGGTGTGCGGGATGGGCAGGCCAAGAGGGTGACGGAAGAGGGCCGTGACCGCGAACCAGTCGGCCATCGCACCGACCATGCCCGCCTCGGCGGCCGCGGCGACGTACTCCGCCCAGGTCCCGGCACCCTCATGGGACGCCCACTTGGCCAGCACGTACACCAGTGCGACGAAGAGCAGCAGTCCGGTCGCGGTGAGCTTCATGCGCCGCACACCGCGCTGCTTCTCCAGGTCGGCCTCGCTGAAGGTGTTCATCGCACGGACGTCCGCCCGGCCACGCCGCTCCACGTCAGATGGTCCGGTTTCCTCAGATTTCGTACGTTCCATCCGCTCCACCCGTTCGGTGATCCCTCACACAGTGTCCCTTCCCGACCGACTCCCGGAACGGAACAAGAGTTCCCGACGCCCGACCGGACGAGGGAACCGGAGGGGGTCTCGTCACTTGTCCCCAGGTTCATGCCTCATCATGAGTTGATCAGATCGGAGCCCCGGGCTCCCATCTCCTGAGGAGAACAGCACCGCATGACAAGGCGTCATGGTTACGCCCTGCTCGCCGCGATCATCGCCGCGATCGTGGCCCTGTCCACCGCCGTCTACGTCGGAGTGGCGGCCGACACCGACACCAGGGCCGGGACCTCACTGTCCGGCTCCGGACCCTCGCGTCCCTCCGCCGCACCCGTCTCCGCCGGATCCTGGGTCGGCACCTGGTCCGCCTCCCCGGTCGGTGCCGAGCCCGGCACCGCGAACGAGGGCATGACGGGCCGCTCCGTCCGCAACGTCGTCCACGCCGGCGTCGGCGGTACGAGTGCCCGCATCACGCTGTCCAATCTCTACGGCAGAAGCGCGCTGACCATCACCCACGCGACCATCGCGCTCGCCGCCGGCACGAAGAGCGCCAAGGCGAGCGCGGGGACCATGCGGCGGCTCACGTTCGCCGGCAGCACCAGGGCCGTCATCGCGGCGGGCGCGCAGACGGTCAGCGACGCCGTCGCCCTGCCCGTCCCGGCGGGCGCCGACGTCCTGGTCACCACCTACTCCCCCACCCTCTCCGGCCCGGTCACCTACCACCCGGCCGCACGGCAGACGTCGTACGCCGCCGAGGGCGACCGCACGGCGGACGAGACCGGGACGGCGTACACCGAGCGGGTCGGCTACTGGCGGTATCTCACCGCGTTGGACGTCCTGAGCGACGAGGCCGACGGCACGGTGGTCGCCTTCGGCGACTCGCTCACCGACGGCAAGAACTCCACGGCCGACGCGAACAACCGCTGGCCGGACTACCTGAACCGGCGTCTGCGCGCGGCCCTGGCCGCCGGTCGGGGCCTCCCCCGCTACAGCGTCGTCAACGCGGGGATCGGCGGCAACCAGGTCCTCGCGGACGCCCGCGGACGCCCGCTGGAGAACCAGGCCGGCATCCGCCGCTTCACCCGCGACGTGCTCGACCGTCCCAACGTCAAGATCGTCGTCATCGACCTCGGCATCAACGACATCCTCCGCACGCCGGGCACCGCCGACCCGGACAGGATCCTCACCGGCCTCCGCGACCTGGTCCGCCAGGCCCACGCCCACGGCATCAAGGTCGTCGGCGCGACGCTCATGCCCTTCGGCGACCGCAGCGGCTGGACCGAGGCGCGGGAAGGTGTGCGCCAGACCATCAACGCGGAGATCCGCTCGGGGAAGGTGTACGACGCGGTGGCCGACTTCGACAAGGCGGTACGGGACCCCTACGACCCGCGGCTCCTGCGCCCCCTGTACGACTCGGGGGACCGTCTCCACCCCAACGACAGGGGGTACGAGCGGATGGCGGATGCGTTCGATCTGGAGTACCTGAAGGGATCGGCGGCGGCCCGACTGTAGCTGCGGCCCGGTGGGGGCTGGTCGCGCAGTTCCCCGCGCCCCTGGGTGGGTGCACCTAGGCGGGCAGGAAACCGCGCGACCAACCACGACGGACCCGCAGGTCACGACCACCCCAGCCGCACCCATAGGGGCGCGGGGAACTGCGCGACCAGCCACGACGGACCCGCAGCCGCCGAACGACCGCTCAGTCCCCGCGCCCCCGAGTGGGTCCAGACAAGGCACGCCCCAGCCGCACCCACCCAGGGGCGCGGGGAACTGCGCGACCAGCCACGACGGGCCCGCGGCCGCCGGACGACCGCTCAGTCCTCGCGCCGTCGGCGCCTCTCCCGGCGATCCTCGTGCCGGGCCCGCCTCAGGTCGTGGTGTCCCTCGAGCATCCGCCGATGCACATCCCGCGCCTCGTCCCGGGCCGACTCCTTGAGCTCACGCTCGGCCGCACGCCGGTCCAGCTTGTCCTGGCGCCGCTCCTCCCGGAGCCGCTGCCGCTCCGCCCGGGTGACCTTCCGCTCGACACCGACCCCGCCCCAGAACGCGAACCCGGTGACGATGACACGAGGTGCTCCCGGATCCCCCGGCACACCTTCCTCACGCTGGTCGAACCCGCCCATGATCCCGATCCCGCGGACCACGACCTCGACCCCCGGCGGCACGATCACCTGCATCCCGCCCATGACGGCGACACAGTTGATCACAACCTCGCGGTCCGCGAAGTTCGCCTCCCGCAGATCGAGTTCGCCGCCGCCCCAGAAGGCGAAGCAGTTGAACCGCCGGGGCACGGTCCACCGCCCCCTGCGCTGGAACCCGGACATCACGGCGACGGCCCACGTGGAGGACCCCTCGCCGCCGACGATCCTGGACGCCCAACTCCCGTCCGGCTCGGGCCGCTTCACCATGTCGACCTTGGCAGCGGCCACCTGGCCGTCCGGCAGGTCCCGGGTGATCGGCGCGAGCTCCCCGTACGTCCGGGCCCGGAACGTCGTCTCCAGCCGCTCCTCGAACTCCTCCATGTCGAGCCGCCCTTCGGCGAGGGCGTCCCGCAGAACCTCGGCGACCCGCTCACGATCGGCGTCGGAAGCCCGGAGTTCCGGGGTGGGCGGCCTGGGGGGTGTCCCCCCGGAAGACACAGCGTCGGTCATACAAGGCAGCGTACGAGTTCTCCCGGCCCCGCACTATGCGGTGGCCCGCTCCGCGTACATCTTCGCGATCACCGCCTCGATGTCCGGCTCCCGCACCGACAGGTCCACCAGCGGGTACTCCGCCGCGACCCGAGCCACCAGCGCCGCCGCCGACTCCCCCGCCGGGAACGCCAGCCACTGCCGGGGTCCCTCGACCTTGACCACCCGCGCCGGTGCCGCCTCGATCGGCGGCAACTCGCGCTCCAGGTCCACGACCAACGTGCGCTCGCTCTCGCCCACCTCGTGAAGGCCGGCCAGCGGACCGTCGTACATGAGGCGCCCGTGGTCGATGACCATCACGCGCGAGCAGAGCTGCTCGATGTCCTGGAGGTCGTGCGTGGTCAGCAGGACCGTCGTGCCGCGCTCGGTGTTCAACTCCCGCAGGAATCCCCGTACCTTGGCCTTGGAGATGACGTCGAGCCCGATGGTCGGCTCGTCCAGGTACAGCACCTCGGGGTCGTGCAGCAGCGCCGCCGCGATGTCGCCCCGCATCCGCTGCCCCAGGGACAGTTGACGTACCGGCACGTCCAACAGGTCGTCCAGTTCGAGGAGTTCGACACACCGGTCGAGGTTCTCGCGGTAACGGGCGTCCGGGATGCGGTACATGCGGTGCATCAGCTTGTACGAGTCGATCAGCGGAAGGTCCCACCACAGGGTCGTGCGCTGGCCGAAGACCACACCGATGCGGTGGGCCAGGCGCGTGCGTTCGCGCGACGGGTCGATCCCCGCCACCCGCAGCCGGCCACCACTCGGCGTCAGGATGCCCGTCAGCATCTTGATCGTCGTCGACTTGCCGGCACCGTTCGGGCCGATGTACCCGACCATCTCGCCGCGCGCCACGGTGAAGGAGATCGAGTCGACCGCCCGCACCTGCCGCCGCTCCCGTTTCAGGAAACCGGTCTTCCTGCGCACCTCGAAGACCTTCTCGACCTGGTCGAGTTCAATGAAGGCGTCCACCGTCAACTCCCCGTACTCCGATACGAACCGAGCCCCGCCCGCCACGCCAGCCCGGCCAGCGCACAGCACACCACCGCCACCAGCGGGGAGGCGAAGGCCACCCACTGCGGCAGCTCCAGCGGGTACGGCCGCCCCAACACATAAGAGGCCGGTACCCAGTTGACGAAGGCGAGGGGCAGCATGAACGTCACCCCCCGCACGAAGTCCTTCCCGAACACCGTCGGCGGATACTGCAACAGGGTGGTACCGCCGTACGTGAACGCGTTCTGCACCTCGCTCGCGTCCTGCGCGTAGATCTGGAACGCCGCGCCCGCCACGAACACCGCGCTGAAGATCACCGCGCCACAGGCCACCATCACCGGCACCAGCAGCACCTTCACCACGCTCCAGTCGACGTCGACCGCCGCCAGCGCCCAGACCAGCACCACCACGCCCTGCGTGATCCGGCCCAGCCGGCGCAGCGCGAAGTGGTCCGCCCCGATCTGCGCGAGCACCGGCGCGGGCCGCACGAGCAGCACGTCGAAGGAACCGTCGCGGATCCGGGCACCCAGCACGTCCATCGAGCCGAGCACCAGATCGGCGATGCCGAAGGCGGTGACCGAGAGGCCGTAGAGGAAGGCGATCTCGGGCAGCGTCCAGCCGCCCAGCGAGTCGACCTGCGAGAACATCAGCAGGATCCCGACGAAGTCCAGGCCGGTCACCGCCAGGTTGCCGAACACCGTGACGACGAAGGAGGTCCGGTAGGTCATGGCGGAGCGGATCCACATGCCCGCGATCAGCCGATAGGCCCGCAGCCCCTCCCCCAGACGCGCAGCCTCTCCCTCTCCCCAACCCGATGCCTCATCCACCCTGCACCACCACCCGCCGCGTCGCCGCCGACTGCAACAACCGCCCGGCCGCCAGCAGTACGACCGCCCACACCGCCTGGAAGGCGTACGCCCCGAGCGGGTCGGTCTTCCCCATCAGCACGTCCGCCGGCATCTGGAGCTGCGCCGCCCACGGCAGCACGCGCACGATGTCGCCGAACACGCCCGGGAAGGCGTTCAGCGGGAGGACCATCCCCGAGCAGAAGATGCCCAGGATCATCACGGCCTGCGAGATGCCCTGGCCGTCCATCAGCCAGAACGCGCTCAGCGCCGCCAGATACCGGATCCCGAAACTGACGAGCATCGCGAGGAACAGCGCCACCACAAGGGCCGCCCAGGACATGACGTCCGTCGGCAGCGCCATCGGGAAGAACAGCGCGCCGAACGCGAAGGGGATCACCCCGCGCCCGATCAACTGGAACACCGACCGGCCCAAGTCGCTCGCCAGCCACCACAGTTGAAGGTCGGCGGGCCGGTACAGGTCGACCGCGATCTCCCCCGTGCGGATGCGGCCCATCAGATCCTTCTCCGCGCCGCCGCCCTGGATCGCGAGGGTCGAGTAGAGACACTGCCCGAGCCACACATAGGTGACCGCCTGCGCCTGGTCGTAGCCCCCGAGATGGGGTTTCTCGTCCCACAGCGCCAGATACGTGTAGACGAGGATCACACCGAAGACGGTGTTGGTGAACACCCCTGCGAGCGTCGCCGCCCGATACGTCGCGTACCGTCTGAATCCGCCCGCCGCGACGGCCACGTACAACCGCCCGGAACCCACATCCACAGCCCTCCTCGGCCCGCCGACACCAAAGCGCACGAGCCTAGTGCGCAGGTGATGAGGCGGGCCACCCATTTTCTGGGCGAGACGCGCGCCATATCCGGGAACGGAACGCATGGTGCGAGAGTCTTCAACAGGGGGCGCAGAAGGCGTACGAGGACGTACGGGAACGTATGACGTGAAACAGGAGTCCGTGCACGACATGAGCGACCAGCCGCAGCAGCCGACCGAGGGCTGGGCACCGAGAGATCCGCAGGCGGCTGAAGAGCCCGGCCAGACGAAGGCCAAGGAGCCCAAGAAGCCCAAGCGGCCCAAGCGCACGGGCTGGCGGCGGCTCATCCCGACGTGGCGCATGCTGCTGGGCACCTTCGTCGTCGGGCTGATCGTCCTGGCCGGACTGTTCTACATCGGCTACTCCATGGTCAAGATCCCGCCGGCCAACGCGCTCGCCATGAAGCAGTCCAACGTCTACCTGTACGCCGACGGCAGCCAGCTCGCCCGCGACGGTGAGATCAACCGCGAGAACGTCGGCCTCGCACAGATCTCCAAGGACGCCCAGCACGCCATCCTCGCCGCCGAGGACCGCGACTTCTACTCCGAGTCCGCGATCGACCCCAAGGCCATGCTCCGCGCCGCCTGGAACACCGCCACCGGCAAGGGCAAGCAGTCCGGCTCCACGATCACCCAGCAGTACGTGAAGAACTACTACCTGGCGCAGGAACAGACCGTCACCCGCAAGGCCAAGGAGTTCTTCATCTCGATCAAGCTGGACCGCGAGAAGTCCAAGGACGAGATCCTCGAGGGCTACCTCAACACCAGCTACTTCGGCCGCACCGCCTACGGCATCCAGGCCGCCGCCCAGGCCTACTACGGCATGGACGCCGTCGACCTCGACCCGGCCCACGCCGCCTACCTCGCCGCACTGGTCAACGCACCCAGCGAGTACGACGTCGTCGCACACCCCGAGAACAAGGCCGCCGCCGAGGCCCGCTGGAACTACGTCCTGGACGGCATGGTCAAGAAGGGCTGGCTGAGTGAGTCCGCGCGCACCGGACTGAAGTTCCCGATGCCCAAGGAACAGACCATCTCCACCGGCCTGTCCGGACAGCGCGGCTACATCGTCCAGGCGATCAAGGACTACCTCACCACCAACAAGATCATCACCTCGGAGCAGCTGGAAGCCGGCGGCTACCGCATCACCACCACCCTGGACAAGAGCAAGCAGGACGCCTTCGTCAAGGCCGTCAACGACCAGGTGATGGACAAGCTCGACAAGAAGAACAACAAGGTCGACAACTACGTCCGCGCCGGTGGCGCCTCCGTCGACCCGAAGACCGGCAAGGTCGTCGCCATGTACGGCGGCGTCGACTACGTCAAGCAGTACACGAACGGCGCCACCCGCGGCGACTTCCAGGTCGGCTCCATCTTCAAGTCGATCGTCTTCGCCTCGGCCGTCCAGAACGACTCCGAGACCCAGGACGGCCAGCTCATCACCCCGAACACCTACTACGACGGCACCAACAAACGCCCCGTCGTCGGGTGGAACGGCGGCACCTACGCCCCGGAGAACGAGGACGACGGCTCCTACGGCGAGATCACCGTGCGTGCGGCCACCGACAAGTCCGTCAACTCGGTGTACGCGCAGATGGCCGTCGACGTCGGCTCCGACAAGGTCAAGCAGACCGCCATCGACCTGGGCATCCCCGCCGACACCCCGGACCTGACGGCCACCCCGTCCATCGCGCTCGGCGTGAACACCGCCAGCGTCCTCGACATGGCCGAGGCCTATGCCACCATCGCCAACCACGGCCGGCACGGCACGTACACGATGATCGACAAGATCACCAAGGACGGCTCGGAGGCCGTCGAGCTGCCCCGGCAGAAGACCAAGCAGGCCATCAGCCGCGAGGCCGCCGACACCACCACCTCCGTCCTGCAGAGCGTCGTCGACAACGGCACCGCCACCGCCGCGCAGGCCGCCGACCGCCCCGCCGCGGGCAAGACCGGCACCGCCGAGGAGGACACCGCCGCCTGGTTCGCGGGCTACACCCCCGAACTCGCCACCGTCGTCTCCGTCATGGGCCAGGACCCGGTGACCGCCGCCCACAAGTCGCTGTACAACGCGATGGGCCTGCCGCGCGTCAACGGCGGCGGCCCCCCGGCCCAGATCTGGGCGCAGTACACCAAGGCCGCCCTCAAGGGGAAGCCGGTCAGCGACTTCGACCTCGAACTCCAGCCGGGCGCCGAGACCCAGGCCCCCAGCACCCAGGCCCCGGCCGACCCGACCACCGGCGGCCAGGACGACGGCGGCACCACGGGCGACACCACCGGCGGCCAGGACACCCAGGGCCAGACGCAGGGCCAGACCCAGGGGCAGTCCCAGGGCCAGGACAACGGCGGCACCACCACGACCGGCGGCGACACCACGACGGGCGGGACCACCGGCGACACGACCACCGGAGGCACCACGACCGACGGCGGCACCACCGACGGCGGAACCACAGGCGACCCCACGACCGGCGGGACCACCGACGGCGGTACGACAGGTGACACCACCGGCGGCACCACGAACGGCTCGACCGAGGGAACGACGACGGGCGGAGGCCCGGCGATCACCTCCTCCAGACGGGACTGACCGTCCCACGACACGGCGAGAGGGGCCGGTGACCACAGTCACCGGCCCCTCTCAGCGTCCATCTACAGGTACAGACCCGTCGAGTCCTCGGAGCCCTCGAACCGGTCCGCGGCCACCGCGTGCAGGTCGCGCTCCCGCATGAGGACGTACCCGACGCCCCGCACCTCGACCTCGGCACGGTCCTCCGGGTCGTACAGCACCCGGTCCCCCGGCTCCACCGTCCGCACGTTCTGACCCACCGCGACCACCTCGGCCCAGGCCAGCCGGCGCCCGACGGCCGCGGTGGCGGGAATGAGGATGCCGCCACCCGACCGCCGCTCGCCCTCGCCGTTCTCCTGCCGCACGAGCACACGGTCGTGCAGCATCCGGATGGGCAGCTTGTCGTCGTGCGTGTCGATTCTCTTGGCGCTCACGCCACTGAACCTACCTGCCTTCGAAGCCCCCGTACGCGTCCGGGTCAGCCCTTACGACGCCGGGTGCCCAGGGCGAGCAGCCCCACGAGCCCCACGACGACGAGGGCCACGGGCACCACCCGCTCAAGACGGGGAGCACCCTCCTCGTCCACGAACTGGGCCTTCACATCGGTGACCGCCTTGTTGACGGAGACGTACGCCCGCCCGAGCGTGTGGTCGATGTTGGAGACGACCTTGGCCTTGGCGTCACCGACGATCGTCTTCGGGTGCACCCGCACCCCGATCTCGTCGAGCGTCTCCGCCAGAAGCTCGCGGCGGCGCTTGATGTCCGCCTCGATCTGCGCCGGGGTTCTGATGTCCGACGTGTCCGCCACGGTGGGGCCTCCGAAATAGCCGATGCCTGTCGATGTCTGTCGATGCCTGTCGTTGTCGCCTGTCCTGGACAGTCTGTCAGTTCCGCCCACGACCGCACTGTCAGGACCCCCGGTTACGCTGACCCAATGAGCGAGCGACTCCAGCCCGGGGACGTGGCCCCCGCCTTCACCCTGCCCGACGCCGACGGCACCGACGTGTCCCTTTCGGACCACAAGGGCCGCAAGGTCATCGTCTACTTCTACCCGGCCGCCCTGACCCCCGGCTGCACGAAGCAGGCCTGCGACTTCACCGACAACCTGGAGGTGCTGGCCGGCGCGGGCTACGACGTCATCGGCATCTCCCCGGACTCCCCGGAGAAACTGGCGAAGTTCCGCGACAAGGAATCCCTGAGGATCACCCTCCTCGCCGACCCCGACAAGACCGTCACCGAGGCCTACGCCGCCTACGGCGAGAAGAAGAACTACGGCAAGACGTACATGGGCGTCATCCGCTCCACCGTCATCGTGGACGAGGAGGGCAAGGTCGAACGCGCCCTGTACAACGTCCGCGCGACCGGACACGTGGCGAAGATCATCAAGGACTTGGGTATCTGAACGAGATCCAGCAGTCAGGAGCCAGGTCGGGCCGCTCGGGCACCGGCCTGCGCTCCTCCCGCCACTCACCGGGCGCCAGCTCCTCGCCAACCCGCCGCCAAAAACTCGCGGCGCCGGCGTTGTTGTCCTGAAAAGCGATCTCCCACTCCCCCGGATGCCGAGCCACCACCTCCCGCACAGCCCACAACCCGGCCCCGGTACGCCGCACTCCCCGCACGACGAAGAAGCTGTTGAGCACCCGGGTGGGCCCACTGAGCCCCCGCACGAAGGCAAACCCGACAGGCCGCCCACCGAGGCCGATCAGATACGGCGCCCAGTCGCCGTCACCGGAGAACGCAGCCTCCAGCCGCTCACTGCGGAAGGTCCCGTCGGCGTTGGGCACACCTCCCACGAACTCACTCATGTCGTGCCGGAACATGAGCCAGAGGCGTTCGACGGCGGCTCGGTCGTCAGGGGTCGCTGCTCGCAGATCCAGATCCGCGTCATGTTCTGAGGTCATAAAAAAAGCCTCCCGAACGGACAAGGTCCGCACCCGGAAGGCCACGTTGATGACGGCCATTCTACCAGCCCCTTTACATCCCGAGCGTGACTGTCCGATTAGCGGTTCGTTACTCCGTACGAGGCCGCGAACGCGCGGCCGGGAACGGAGGGGGTCCGATGGGGGCAAGCGCGTACACCAAGGAGCGGCTGGAAGAGGCGGCTCGGGGGGCTCGGACGTTGTCGGAGGCGTTGGGGCGGTTGGGGGTGGATCCGCGGAGTTCGACGCGGCACTACATCCGGGAACGCCTGAAGAAGCTGGGAGTGGATACGTCGCACTTCGAGCGGGAGGGGGTCCGGTGGACGAAGGACATCCTCCAAGCAGCGGTCGCGGTGTCGACGAACATGTGCGAAGTCCTGCGCCACCTTGGGCTTGAGGTGGTCGGCGGTCACCACACGCACATCAGTAGCCGGATCAAGAGGTATGGCATCGACACCTCGCACTTCCAGGTGCCGTCCCGACGCGGCGAGATGCGGCGCCCTCGCACACCCGAAGGATTGCTCGTCAATCAGCAGCCCGCGCGCGCCCGACGCATCCATAGCGACCGTCTCAAGTGGGCTATGACGACCCTGGGCATGCCAGAGCAGTGCGCCCTCTGCGGTACGGAAGCGATGTGGCGAGGTCGTCCGCTCCCGCTTGAGGTAGACCATGTCGACGGCAACTGGCGGGACAACCGCATCGAAAACCTTCGCTTCCTATGCCCCAACTGCCACTCGACTACGGATAGTTACCGCGGGCGCGGCAAGGGGCGCTCCAAGGGCGGAGCATCGTGAGCAGTGGCGTGCACTACACCCGCGAGCGACTCGCTGAAGCTGCCGCACAGTGTTCGGACATCGACGAGGTCATCGTCTTCCTCGGCACGCGTCCATACGCCACGCTTCGCCGCTACCTCATCAGGCGCTTCTCTGGCTTCGACATCGACATCTCGCATTTCACTCCTCGGGGCAGGAGAGCCCGGCCCGCGTCCAGCGAATTGCGCGCTGCCGTCGCGGAATCGACTTCCATCGCAGAGACGCTCCGCCGCCTCGGGCGGCCGGACAACGGCAGGCAACGCGCACTGCTACGTCAGTGGGTCGTCGAGGAGCGCCTCATAACCCACCACTTCTTGGGGCAGGCCCACCAGCGGGGAAAGACCCGCCCGACAATGGCCAGGAAGGCGGAAGAGATTCTGGTTCTGCGTGACGACACACACCGGACGAGGACCGCACCACTACGGCGGGCGCTCCGCGAAATCGGCGTACCTGAGGAGTGCTCCGAGTGCGGGATCGGTCCCGAGTGGCTGGGTAAACCCATGACGCTGGAGGTCGACCACATCAACGGCGACTGGCGCGACAACCGACGCGAGAATCTGCGACTGCTGTGTCCCAACTGTCACGCGATCACGAGTACGTGGTGCAGGGGAGGCCGAATCCGCCAGGTGTCGCCCGGTACCATACGGGAGGCAAGCGGCGGTGGCGCAGTGGCGACGCAGCAGACTTAGGATCTGTGGCCCTTGATCGGGCTTGAGGGTTCGAATCCCTTCCGCCGCACCAAGAATGGCCTGCGAATCGAAATCGATTCGCAGGCCATTTTCGGTGCTGTCTCAGCCCAACAGCTCCCGCACCACCGGTACCAACCCTCGGAACGCCTTCCCTCGGTGGCTGATCGCGTTCTTCTCCGTCGCCGTCAGCTCGGCACAGGTGCGGGTGTCGCCCTCGGGCTGGAGGATGGGGTCGTAGCCGAAGCCGTTGGTGCCGGTCGGGGTGTGGCGGAGGGTGCCTCGGAGTTGGCCCTCGACCACTCGCTCCGTGCCGTCCGGCAAGGCGAGTGCCGCCGCGCAGGCGAAGTGGGCGCCGCGGTGTTCGTCGGCGATGTCGGAGAGTTGGGCGAGGAGCAGGGCCAGGTTGGCTTTGTCGTCTCCGTGGGTGCCGGCCCAGCGGGCGGAGAAGATGCCGGGTGCGCCGTTGAGGACGTCGACGCAGAGGCCGGAGTCGTCGGCGATGGCGGGGAGTCCTGTTGCCTGGGCGAGGGCGTGGGCTTTGAGGAGGGCGTTCTCGGCGAAGGTGACGCCGGTTTCCTTGACGTCGGGGATGTCGGGGTACGCGTCCGCGCCGACGAGGTCGTGGGGCAGGCCTGCGTCGGCGAGGATGGCGTGGAGTTCGGTGATTTTGCCGGTGTTGCGGGTGGCGAGGATCAGGCGGGTCATGTCGACCAGTATCCAAGTCCGGGTCAGGGGGTGCAGACCTTCGTCAGTTCCCCTGCGGCGTCGGTGATGGGGCTGAGGTCGGGGGTGGTGTCGCCCTTGTCCACGGCCGTGCGGACGTTGGTGACCGCGTCGCCGAGGTTGTCGACGGCCTTGTTGACGTCGGTGTTGTCCGTCTTGTCGCCGATCTCGTCGAGGTTCTTGTCGATGGCGTCGAGGGACTTGTCCAGCTGGGTGGGGTCGCTGGAGGCGTTCTCGACGGCTTGTTGGAGATCGGTGACGCTGTCGGCGATGGCGTCGGCGGTCTGGACACAGTCGAGTGCCTTGCTAACCGCGTCGCAGCCGGTGGTGAGGCCGGCCGTCAGTGCGACGGCGGCCACGGCGGCGGCGATGGTGGTGATACGGCTGCTGCGGCGGCGTCGGCTCGCGGCCATGGATCTGTTCCCTCCTGTGGGCAGGCCTCACAGGCCCCCGTTGTTGGCCGGGCGCCTGCTGTGCACAGCAGGCGCCCGTACTTCCGAAGACGCCGGGTGGGTCGGTGGGGTTGCGCGCCGCCACCGGGTTCCTTGGCGTTCTCTTTACCTTTCGAGGACCGTATCAAGTGCCTTGGTCTGGAGGGCGGCGAGTTCGGTGCAGCCCGACACGGCGAGGTCGAGGAGGGTGTTGAGTTCGTCGCGGGCGAAGGGTTCGGCCTCGGCGGTGCCCTGGACCTCGACGAAGCGGCCGTCGCCGGTGCAGACGACGTTCATGTCGGTGTCGGCCTTGACGTCCTCTTCGTAGCGGAGGTCGAGGAGGGGGACTCCGCCGACGATGCCGACCGAGACGGCCGAGACCGTGCCGGTCAGGGGCTGGCGGCCCGCCCTGATCAGCTTCTTGCCCTGGGCCCAGGAGACGGCGTCCGCCAACGCCACATACGCGCCGGTGATGGCGGCGGTGCGGGTGCCGCCGTCGGCCTGGAGGACGTCGCAGTCGAGGACGATGGTGTTCTCGCCGAGTGCCTTGTAGTCGATGACCGCGCGCAGGGAGCGGCCGATGAGGCGGCTGATCTCGTGGGTGCGGCCGCCGATCCTGCCGCGGACTGATTCGCGGTCGCCGCGGGTGTTGGTGGCGCGGGGCAGCATGGAGTACTCGGCGGTGACCCAGCCCTCGCCGCTGCCTTTGCGCCAGCGCGGGACGCCTTCGGTGACGGAGGCGGTGCAGAAGACCTTCGTGTCGCCGAAGGAGACGAGGACGGAGCCCTCGGCGTGCTTGCTCCAGCCGCGTTCGATGGTGACCGGGCGGAGTTGTTCGGGGGTGCGGCCGTCGATTCGAGACATGGCGCTGAGCCTATCCGCACCAGGGGTAAGGGCCCCTCCCGTCATGGGAAAGGGGCCCTTTTCGCGTGAGCGGGTGGTTCACATCAGGTCTTCGATCTCCGCCGCGATGGGGTCGGCGTCGGTGCCGATGACGACTTGGATGGCGGTGCCCATCTTGACGACGCCGTGGGCGCCGGCGGCCTTGAGGGCGGCTTCGTCGACCTTGCTGGCGTCGACGACTTCGGTGCGCAGGCGCGTGATGCAGCCCTCGACCTCTTCGATGTTCTCGATGCCGCCGAGTCCGGCGACGATTTTCTCTGCCTTGGTGGCCATGTCGGTCTCCTCACGCACAGTTGGCCCAGCTTCGTGAGCGATTGCGCCGTACGTACCGAAAGATGACGTCACAGCAACCCAATCGTCCGTGACTGGTCTACACCACCTGACAGGCGGTAGCCAACTCATGAGCCAGCCCTCACGTGCCGAGGCCGAGATCTCTCCCGCGCGCCGGCGGTGGCAGTCGGCGTTCGGGGGGCTCCAGAAGATGGGCCGCAGTCTGCAACTGCCCATCGCCGTACTGCCGGCCGCGGGCATCCTCAACCGGCTCGGCCAGCCGGACGTGTTCGGGGACGACGGGCTGGGGTGGACGAACGTCTCGAAGGTGATGGTGGGTGCGGGCGGGGCGTTGCTCGACGGGTCGCTGGGGTTGCCGCTGCTGTTCTGTGTCGGTGTGGCGATCGGCATGGCGAAGAAGTCGGACGGGTCGACCGCGCTGGCGGCCGTGGCCGGGTTCCTCGTCTACTACATGGTGTTGCGTCAGTTTCCGGAGGACTGTCCGGGCGGGGCGAAGGCCGTGCCGAACATCGGGTGCCAGGCGACGGTCGATCACACGGTCGTGGCGTTCACGTACCAGAATCCGGGGGTTTTCGGCGGCATCGTCATGGGGTTGCTGACGGCGTTCTTCTGGGCGCGCTACCACCGCACCAAGCTGGTGGACTGGCTCGGTTTCTTCAACGGCCGTCGGCTCGTGCCGATCGTCATGGCGTTCGTCGCGATCGTGTTCGCGGCGCTGTGTCTGTGGGTGTGGCCGCCGATCGGTGACGGGCTCGAGAACTTCAGCGACTGGCTGAGCGATGCGGGGGCCTGGGGTGCGGGGCTGTTCGGTGTCGCGAACCGGGCGTTGCTGGTGATCGGGCTGCACCAGTTCCTGAACGTGCCCATCTGGTTCCAGTTCGGGACGTTCACGAAGGCGGACGGTTCGCAGGTGCACGGGGACATCAACATGTTCCTGGCGGGTGATCCGAACGCGGGGCAGTTCACCTCGGGGTTCTTCCCGATCATGATGTTCGCGCTGCCCGCGGCGGCGTTGGCGATCACGCACTGCGCGAAGCCGGCCCGGCGCAAGGAGGTCGGCGGTCTGATGCTGTCGGTGGCCCTGACCTCGTTCGTCACGGGGATCACCGAGCCGATCGAGTACTCGTTCCTGTTCATCGCGCCGCTGCTGTACGCGGTGCACGCGGTGCTGACGGGTGTGTCGATGGCGGTGACGTGGGGTCTCGGGGTGCACGACGGGTTCAGTTTCTCGGCCGGGCTCATCGACTACGTCATCAACTGGAACCTCGCGACGAGACCGTGGGCGATCATCCCGATCGGCCTGGTCTTCGCGGTCGTGTACTACGTGATCTTCCGGTTCGCGATCACGAGGTTCGATCTCAAGACGCCGGGGAGGGAGCCGGAGGAGGAGCGCGAGGACGTCACGAAGGCCTGACAGGGCGTAGCTCTCCGGTTGCGGAACTGACGGGTTCCTTATAACGGCCCCATCGTGTACAACAGGTCTACACCACTGAGTGGTGTAGACCACCACCCGATGGAGGACGTATGAGCACCGCCACCGAGACGGCGGCCGCACCCGCGAAGAAGCGGGGATCCGGTCTTTTCCAAGGCCTGCAGAAGGTCGGCCGCAGCCTGCAGTTGCCCATCGCCGTGTTGCCGGCGGCGGGGCTGATCGTCCGGCTCGGCCAGCCGGATGTGTTCGGGGCCGACGGCCTCGGCTGGGACAAGGTCGCCTCGGTCTTCGACAAGGCAGGCGGCGCCATCACCGGAAGCCTCCCGCTGCTCTTCTGTATAGGTGTCGCCATCGGCTTCGCCAAGAAGTCCGACGGCTCGACCGCCCTTGCCGCGCTGGTCGGCTTCCTGGTCTACAGCAAGGTCCTTGAGGCTTTCCCGGTCACCGAGGCGAAGATCCAGAAGGGCGCGGACATAGCCGCGACCTACAACAACCCCGGTGTTCTCGGCGGCATCATCATGGGTCTGCTCTCGGCGGTCCTCTGGCAGAGGTTCCATCGCACGAAGCTGGTGGACTGGCTTGGCTTCTTCAACGGCCGTCGGCTCGTGCCGATCATCATGGCGTTCGTCGGCATCGTCGTCGGTGTCTTCTTCGGGCTGGTCTGGGAGCCGATCGGTGAGGGCATCAGCAACTTCGGCGAGTGGATGACCGGGCTGGGCTCGTTCGGTGCCGCTCTCTTCGGTCTCATCAACCGAGCGCTGATCCCCATCGGCATGCACCAGTTCGTGAACACGGTGGCGTGGTTCCAGCTCGGTGACTTCAAGGACGCCGCGGGCGTGGTCGTCCACGGCGACTACGGCCGCTTCCTGGCCGGCGACCCGAGCGCCGGAATGTTCATGTCCGGCTTCTTCCCGATCATGATGTTCGGTCTGCCTGCCGCCGCGATGGCCATCGCGCACACCGCTCGCCCGGAACGTCGCAAGGCTGTGACCGGCATGATGGTCTCCCTCGCGCTGACTTCCTTCGTGACGGGTGTGACCGAGCCGATCGAGTTCTCGTTCATGTTCATCGCCCCGATCCTCTATGTGATCCACGCGGTGCTGACAGCCGTGTCCATGGCCGTCACCTGGGGGCTTGGAGTCCACGACGGCTTCAACTTCTCCGCGGGCTTCATCGACTACGCGATCAACTGGAACCTCGCCACCAAGCCCTGGCTGATCATCCCCATCGGCCTGGTGTTCGCGGCGATCTACTACTCCGTCTTCCGCTTCGCCATCGTCAAGTGGAACCTCCCCACCCCGGGCCGTGAGCCCGAGGAGGAGATCGAGGACCTCACGAAGGCGTGAGTCACGGCTCGAAGCAGGACGAAGGCCCCCGGAGTCCTGAACCTCTCCGGGGGCCTTCGTCGTGCCGTCGGGCTAGATGTCGTACGACTGTCTCGGCGTCGCCAGGGACACCGGGCCGTCGAACACCGCGCGGGCGTCGGCGAGGTTGACCTGGGGGTCGGTCCACGGGGGGATGTGGGTGAGGACGAGGCGGCGGGCGCCTGCCCGGGTCGCCGTCTCACCCGCCTCGCGGCCGTTGAGGTGCAGGTCGGGGATGTTCTCCTTGCCGTGCGTGAAGGCCGCCTCGCACAGGAACAGGTCGGTGTCGCGGGCGAGTTCGGTCAGGGCGGGGCTCAGGCCGGTGTCGCCGGAGTAGGTCAGGGACTTCCCGCCGTGCTCGACGCGGATGCCGTACGCCTCCACGGGGTGGGCCACTCGCTCCGTGTGGACCGTGAACGGGCCGACGTCGAAGGTGGACGGCTTGACCGTGTGGAAGTCGAAGACCTCGCTCATGGAGGAGGCGGTGGGAGTGTCGGCGTAGGCCGTGGTCAGGCGGTGTTCGGTGCCTTCGGGGCCGTAGACCGGGATGGGGTCGCAGCGGCCGCCGTCGTGGCGGTAGTAGCGCGCGACGAAGTACGCGCACATGTCGATGCAGTGGTCGGCGTGCAGATGGCTGAGGAAGATCGCGTCGAGGTCGTAGAGACCGCAGTGGCGCTGCAGCTCGCCAAGGGCACCATTGCCCATGTCGAGAAGCAACCGGAAGCCGTCGGCCTCGACGAGGTAGCTCGAGCAGGCCGATTCCGCGGACGGGAACGACCCCGAGCAGCCGACGACGGTGAGCTTCATAAAACAGAAACCTCCGCTGGCGGGACTTTTCTGGGATGGGAACGGGGGTCGTGCGGTCCGTCGAGCGTAAGGCGCAAAACCTCCGGTCGCTCCTCCGCCCAGGGCTGTTGTGGGCGAACTCACCTGTGGTGTCACCGGTTCGGCTGGACCGGGGGCGGGTGGGGAGTGTGAGCGCGCTTACGGCTTGCACAGAGGGCGCGCGACGCTGATCGCGCGCCGGTAACGTCGTCCTCATGGACACGTCCTGGTGGCTCGCGCTCGCGGCGGTGGTACTGCTCGCCCTGGTCGCCACGCTCGTGGACGGGTGGGGACGGGGGCATCGGCCCCGGGGGCGTGCGGACCGCACCACTCGGCCGGCCGGGCGCCCGGGACCGCGGCCGCGGCCGGCGGAGATCTGGTGGGCGAGCGTGCCGTTCGAGGACGGTCCGGGCGGTAAGGACCGGCCCTGTCTGGTGCTCGCGGTGCGCGGCGGGCGGGCGAGGGTCGCGAAGATCACCAGCAAGTACCACGACGAACGGGCCGGGGTGATCCCGCTGCCACCGGGTTCGGTGGGTGACGCGCAGGGGCGCGCGAGCTTCCTGGAGACGGACGAGCTGCGCGAGGTGCCGGTGGGGGACTTCCGGCGGAAGGCGGGGGTGGTGGACCCGGTCCTGTGGGACCAGGTCCGTCACCTGGCGACCTAGCGGAAGGTCAGGCCCAGAGCTGGCCCTGCAGGGTCTCGATCGCTTCCTCTGTCGTCGCCGCCGTGTAGACGCCCGTCGACAGGTACTTCCAGCCGCCGTCGGCCACGACGAAGGCGATGTCGGCGGACTCCCCCGCCTTCACCGCCTTGTTGCCGACGCCGATCGCCGCGTGCAGGGCGGCGCCCGTGGAGACGCCCGCGAAGATGCCCTCCTGCTGGAGGAGTTCACGGGTGCGGGTGACCGCGTCGGCGGAGCCGACCGAGAAGCGGGTGGTGAGGACGGAGGCGTCGTACAGCTCCGGCACGAAGCCTTCGTCGAGGTTCCTGAGCCCGTACACCAGGTCGTCGTAGCGCGGCTCGGCGGCGACGATCTTGACGTCCGGCTTGTGCTCGCGGAGGTAGCGGCCGACACCCATCAGCGTGCCGGTGGTGCCGAGGCCGGCGACGAAGTGGGTGATGGAGGGGAGGTCGGCGAGGATCTCCGGGCCGGTGGTCGCGTAGTGGGCGCCGGCGTTGTCCGGGTTGCCGTACTGGTAGAGCATCACCCAGTCGGGATGCTCGGCGGAGAGCTCCTTGGCGACCCGTACGGCGGTGTTGGAGCCGCCCGCGGCGGGGGACGGGATGATCTCGGCGCCCCACATGCCGAGCAGCTCGCGGCGTTCCTGGGAGGTGTTCTCGGGCATCACGCAGACCATGCGGTAGCCCTTGAGCTTGGCCGCCATGGCGAGTGAGATGCCGGTGTTGCCGGAGGTGGGCTCCAGGATGGTGCAGCCGGGCGTGAGACGGCCGTCCTTCTCCGCCTGCTCGATCATGTGCAGGGCGGGGCGGTCCTTGACCGAGCCGGTGGGGTTGCGGTCCTCCAGCTTCGCCCAGACGCGGACGTCGGCGGACGGCGAGAGCCGCGGCAGGCGCACCAGGGGGGTGTTGCCCACCGCGGCCAGCGGGGAGTCGTAACGCATCGACGATCAGGCCATGCCGCCGGCCACGGCCGGCAGGATCGTGACGTTGTCGCCGTCGGTGAGCTTGGTGTTGATGCCGTCGAGGAAGCGGACGTCCTCGTCGTTCAGGTAGACGTTGATGAAGCGGCGCAGTTCGCCGCCGTCCACGATGCGGGCCTGGACGCCCGCGTGCCGGGTCTCGAGGTCGGCGAAGAGCTCG
The DNA here is from genome assembly GCF_042872225.1 of Streptomyces sp. NPDC005374. Classification (NCBI taxonomy): domain Bacteria; kingdom Bacillati; phylum Actinomycetota; class Actinomycetes; order Kitasatosporales; family Streptomycetaceae; genus Streptomyces; species Streptomyces sp. NPDC005374. Next base: position 22,148 of record NZ_JBIAKA010000023.1, read on the forward strand.
GCGAGGGTGGTCCCGTTGCCCTCCACCGCCTTCTGGCCGTCGGTGTAGGTGCGGAGGATGGTCGGGATGCGGACCTCGATGGCCATGGTGGCGGGCTCCTGTCGGGAAGTGTTCTGGTCGGTGGGCGCACGGCGAGGCGCGCCGCGGCTCACGGCCGTACGGCGGCAGGGAATGTCAACAGATGGCGCTGTTCAGCCTGCACAGGTCGACGTGCAGCCGCGCCACGAGCAGGATGCCCGGCGTCTTCTCGCTCACGTCGTTCAGAACCATGGGCTCATCGTATCGATTCCCGGTCGGGGTCCCGGAGTGTGATCTCGCATGCTGGATGGATTCTGACCGGATCGCGAGATCAGTAGGCCGTTACGACCGTGACCTCCTCCTCCGTGACCTCGCCCTCCACGATCCGGAACGAGCGGAACTGGAAGTCTCCGAGGCCGTCGGTGTCCGCCGTGGACACCAGGACGTAGTGGGCGCCGGGCTCGTTGGCGTAGGAGATGTCGGTCCTGGAGGGGTGGGCCTCGGTCGCGGTGTGGGAGTGGTAGATGACCACCGGTTCCTCGTCGCGATCGTCCATCTCGCGGTAGAGCCTGAGCAGGTCGCCGGAGTCGAACTCGTAGAACGTCGGCGACATGGCGGCGTTGAGCATGGGGACGAAGCGCTCGGGCCGGTCCGTCCCCGCCGGGCCCGCGACGACTCCGCACGCCTCGTCGGGGTGGTCCTTGCGCGCGTGCGCGACGATCTGGTCGACGAGGGCCTGGGTGATGGTCAGCATGCCGGAAAGGATAAGCAGGAGGGCCACCCCATACCGAGGAACGGTACGGAGCAGCCCACATGCCGGACACTCACCTACAGGGGCGCGGGGCTGTATCAACTTGCGGCTCCGCCGCGTGGGCGCGACCAGCCCCCACCGCCCCGCAGCCGAAATACGACCTATCCGACCTTCTCGGACTCCGGCTCAGGCCGCGAGGCGATCCCCGGGTCACGAGACTTCAGCACGGCCCAGCCGACACCGAGCGCCGCCGCCCATCCCGCCATCACGTACAGGCACACCCGCGAGTCCTCGTCGTAGGCGATCAGGCAGGTCACGAAGAGCAGGAACACGATGGCGATCCAGCTGCCGACCGAACCACCGGGCGCCGGGAACGAGGACGCCGGCAGACGTCCCGCGACGACCTCGCGCCGGTAGCGCACATGGCTGATCAGGATCATCAGCCAGGTCCAGATGCCCGCCGCGGTCGCGACCGAGACGACGTACTCGAAGGCCTTGTCCGGCACGACGTAGTTCAGGACCACGCCGATGCCCATGAAGAACACGGAGACCGTGATGGCCAGCGCCGGGGTGCGGGTCACCGAGAGCTTGTTGAAGGCCTTCGGCGCCTCCCCGCTGTCGGCGAGGGTGCGCAGCATGCGGCCCGTGGAGTACATGCCGGAGTTGCAGGAGGACAGGGCCGCGGTGAGGACGACGAAGTTGACGATGCCGGCGCCCGCGGGGATGCCGATCACGGCGAAGGCCTTGACGAAGGGGCTGACGCCGGGCGCGAACTCGGTCCACTTGACCACGCACAGGATGACGGTGAGCGCGCCGACGTAGAAGAGACCGATGCGCCAGGGCAGGGTGTTGATCGCCTTGGGGAGGGTCTTCTCGGGGTTCTCGGACTCGCCGGCCGTGACGCCGACGAGTTCGACGGCGAGGTAGGCGAACATCACTCCCTGCAGGGTCATCAGGGACGAGCCGATGCCCTTGGGGAAGAAGCCGTCGAAGGCCCAGAGGTTGGAGACGGCGGCGGTGTCACCGGCGGCGCTGAAGCCGAAGGTGAGGACGCCGAGGCCGATCACGATCATGCCGATGAGGGCGGTGACCTTGATCATCGAGAACCAGAACTCGATCTCGCCGAACAGCTTCACCGAGATGAGGTTGGCGACGAACAGGACTATGAGGAAGGTCAGCGCGGAGACCCACTGCGGGATGCCCGGGAACCAGTAGTTGATGTAGATCGCGGCGGCGGTGAGTTCCGCCATGCCGGTGACGACCCACAGCAGCCAGTACGTCCAGCCGGTGAAGTAGCCGAAGAACGGGCCGAGGAATTCGCGGGAGTACTCCGCGAAGGAACCGGAGACCGGGCGGTAGAGCAGCAGCTCGCCGAGGGCCCGCATGATGAAGAAGATGATCACGCCGGCGACGGCGTACATCAGGATGAGGCTCGGTCCCGCCTTGGCGATGTTCGCACCGGCGTTGAGGAAGAGGCCGACGCCGATGGCGCCGCCGATCGCGATCATCTGGACCTGGCGGCTGCCGAGTCCGCGCTCGTATCCCTCTTCGGAGGCCTTCTCCGAGCCGGAGCCCGAACCCGAGCCGGAGCCGGAGCCCGAACCCGGGCCTGAGCTCGAGCCTGTGTCGACCTGAGCGGAGGTCATGTGTGATGCCTTTCTCCATGCCGGACCGGGCCTCTCGTCGGCCTCGGACCGGTTTCGATCCCCCCGGATGATGGAGTCGCGCTCGCGGCCGACGGTCGTCGGCTCAGTGGCGCACCCGGCCGGACATGCGGGTGGTGTCGGCTGGGCGGTCGTGAAGATCTATCACGGCCGTACCGTTGATCACCCGGCCGGGATGTGGCACAGGACACAGGTAGAAGCGGACAAACGGCAGCCGGGCGACGCGAAAGCCGTCAGCGCGGTGACGTGATCGTTATCCCGATTTGAGCGCTCTCTGAGCGAAGGAGGAACCGTCGCATCTCACGGCATATCTCACGGCATGAGGGTGGTCACGAGGGTCTCCTGGAGGCCGCCCAGCCAGAGGTACGCCATCACCATGGGCTTGCGCGGGTCCTCGTCCGGCAGCCGGTACAGGAGGTCGGTGTCCTCCTCGTCGGTGATGTCGAGGCGCGAACCGATCGCGAGGCGCAGGTCGTTGAGCGCGCCGAGCCACTTCTGGGACTCCGCGGTGGACAGCTTGAGGACCGCCCCGCCCTCGCCGACGGCGTGCAGCGCGTCCAGGGAGCGGATCACCACGAGGGCGCTCTCGCGCTTGCCGGCGCGCAGGTCGTTCTCGGTGAAGCGGCGGAACTCCGCGGAGTGCTCCCGCTGTTCCTCGGCCTCCTTGGCCTGCGGGGTGCCCTCGGGATCGATGTAGGCGTCCGGGAACAGGCGCCGCAGCACGGGGTCGGACGGCGGTTCGCTCGGCCCCTCCGCGAAGAGCTCGGCGAGCGGGTCGTCGGGGGCGTCCTCGGCGGGGCCGGGCCCGATGAGCTCCAGGAGCTGGACCGCCAGCGACCGGATGATGGAGATCTCGACATCGTCGAGGGCGACGGCCGCGCCGCCGCCGGGGAGCGGTTCAAAGTGTCCGGGCATCAGTGGATATCGCTACTTCCGGTCCTGCTGGAGGGTGGCCCACAGGCCGTATCCGTGCATGGCCTGCACATCGCGTTCCATCTCCTCGCGGCTGCCGCTGGAGACGACCGCCCGGCCCTTGTGATGGACGTCCATCATCAGCTTGGTGGCCTTGTCCTTCGAGTAGCCGAAGTACGTCTGGAAGACGTAGGTCACGTAGCTCATGAGGTTGACCGGGTCGTTGTGCACGATCGTGACCCAGGGGACGTCCGGCTCGGGTACGGCGAAGACCTCCTCCGCCGACTCGGTGCGTTCGATCTCTACGGGAGCGGGTGACGTCACACGGCCCATGCTGCCACGCACAGCATAAATCGTCACACTGACGCGAAGAGGGGTAGCATGCTCGTCATGAACACTGCGGATCTTGGGCTGCCGGTGGACGTTCCCTCGACGGCGCTCTTCACGGACCAGTACGAGCTCACGATGCTCCAGGCCGCGCTCAAGGCGGGTACCGCCGAACGGCGCAGCGTGTTCGAGGTCTTCACCCGGCGGCTGCCGGAGGGGCGGCGCTACGGCGTCGTCGCGGGCACCGGCCGGGTGCTGGACGCGGTGGAGAACTTCCGCTTCGACGCGGACGTCCTCGGCTTCCTGCGCGAGCGGGACATCGTCGACGAGGAGACCCTGGACTGGCTCGCCTCCTACCGCTTCGGCGGTGACATCTGGGGCTACCCGGAGGGCGAGGTGTACTTCCCGGGCTCGCCGATCATGCGGGTGGAGGGCTCCTTCGCCGAGTGCGTGCTCCTGGAGACCGTGATCCTCTCGATCCTCAACCACGACTCCGCGATAGCCGCGGCCGCCTCCCGGATGTCCTCGGCCGCGGGCGACCGGCCGCTGATCGAGATGGGTGCGCGCCGCACCCACGAGCTGTCCGCGGTGGCCGCCGCCCGCGCCGCCTACGTCGGCGGTTTCGCCACCACCTCCGACCTCGCCGCCGGTTTCCGCTACGGCATCCCCACGGTGGGCACCTCCGCCCACGCCTTCACCCTGCTGCACGACCAGGAGCGGGACGCCTTCCAGGCCCAGGTCGACTCGCTGGGCCGGAACACCACGCTGCTCGTGGACACCTACGACGTCACCGAGGCCGTCCGTACGGCCGTGGAGGTCGCCGGGCCCGAGCTGGGGGCCGTGCGCATCGACTCCGGCGACCTGCTCCTCGTCGCGCACCGGGTGCGGCAGCAGCTGGACGAGCTGGGCGCGAAGAGGACGCGGATCATCGTCACCTCCGACCTCGACGAGTACGCCATCGCCTCACTGGCGGTGGCCCCGGTGGACGCGTACGGCGTCGGCACCCAGCTGGTGACCGGGTCCGGGCATCCGACCGCGTCGATGGTCTACAAGCTGGTCGCCCGCGCCGAGTCGGACGATCCGAAGGCGCCGCTGATCCCGGTCGCGAAGAAGTCGTCCGGAGGCAAGAGCTCGGTCGGCGGCCGCAAGTGGGCGGCACGGCGGCTGGACGCGGACGGGGTCGCGGAGGCGGAGGTGGTGGGCACGGGACCGGTTCCTCCCGCGCTCACGGACCGGCAGCTGCTCGTCGAGCTGGTCAAGGGCGGCGAGGTCGTCGCGCGGGAGGCGCTGGACGTCGTACGGGACCGGCATGCGGCCGCGCGGGCCAACCTGCCGTTGTCGGCGACGCAGTTGTCGCGCGGAGAGCCGGTCATTCCGACGGAGTACGTACAGGGGCGCCCGGGTAGCTAATGCGGGTGCGCCCTCCCGCAGTGCCGTCGAAGTCTCTAGGCTCGTAAGTTCACCCTCCCCCGGGTTCGCAGGAGTCGGGGGACCGCCGTCGAAGGACACCACCATGCGCCGCGCCTTGATCGTCGTTGACGTGCAGAACGACTTCTGCGAAGGGGGCAGTCTCGCGGTGGCCGGGGGTGCCGATGTGGCCGCCGCCGTCACCGAGTTGATCGGGCAGGCGGCGGGCTCCGGCTACCAGCATGTGGTGGCCACCCGCGACCACCACATCGCGCCCGGCGGCCACTTCGCCGACAACCCGGACTTCGCGCACTCCTGGCCCGCGCACTGCGTCGCCGGTACCGAGGGGGTGGGCTTCCACCCGAACTTCGCGCCTGCCGTGGCCTCGGGTGCGGTCGACGCCGTGTTCGACAAGGGGGCGTACGCGGCCGCCTACAGCGGGTTCGAGGGCGCCGACGAGAACGGCGTGACGCTGGCCGACTGGCTGCGGGCGCGGAACGTGTCCGAGGTGGACGTGGTCGGGATCGCCACGGACCACTGCGTGCGGGCCACGGCGCTGGACGCGGCGCGCGAGGGTTTCCGCACGCAGGTACTGCTGGACCTCACCGCCGGGGTCGCCGAGGCGACCACCGAGCGGGCACTCGAGGAACTCCGCGAGGCGGGCGTGGAACTGTCCGGAAAGCCGGTCGTCTAGCACGAACGCGGGGCGGCCGGGCCGCAGATTCCGACGGTCCGGCGGGGGGCCTCCCGACGGGTCCGGAGGGAGATCGCCGGCGGGTCCGGCGGGAGGTCTCCGGTGGTGTGCCGTAGGTCTCCGGTGGTCTGGTCGGCGGCGCCCGGTGGTCCGGCCCTAGGTCTCCGATCCACCGGGCGGTGACGGTCCGGGGCGACAGCCTCATATCTTCGGTCCTTTGACCAGTGGCGCCCGGCGGGCAGCCGTAAGGTCCGGTTCACCGGCCGTGGCCCGCGTCCGGTGTTCTTGTCGGGGGCGTGCGATCCGGGCGTCCTCAGTGGTTCGGGGCCGGCTCCGCGGTGGTGTCGGGCTTCGTGTGGAGGATGTCCCGGGCCTGGTCCGCGGCGCGGGCGAGGCTCTCGGAGACGAATTCGAGGAAGCGGGCGATGTTCTCCAGGCGGGTGGCGGCCGGAGTGCCTGAGCCGAGGATGCCGACACCCTGCCGTGCGGTCTCGGCGACCTGCGCGGTGGACCGGGCGCTGGCCATCATCCCCTGGTACATGACGTCGTCGTCGACGACGTAGCGGTCGCGGCGGCGTTCGTCGCGTTCTCGCCGGACGAGATCCTGGCCCACGAGGAACGACATCGCTTTGGAGATGGACGCCGGGCTGACCTGGAGGCGCTCGACGAGTTCGGACGCGGTGAGGCTGCCCCCGTCGCTGATGGTGAGGCTGGCCATCACCCGCGCCATCATCTTGGGCGTGCCCGACTGCATGAAGACGGTGGTGAGTGTCTCCTCGTACTCGCGTACGGCCTCGGCGTCACGTCCGGGTGTCTGCGGCGGCGCCCCCGCCGCCCTGGGCGCGGCCTGCCTGCGGCGATGGGCGCGGTGTTCGGTCGCCCGGTGGGCGAGGTCGGCGCGGTAGGCGGTGGGGCCGCCGTTGCGCATGACCTCACGCGTGATGGTCGAGGTCGGGCGGTCCAGGCGCCGGGCGATCTCCGCGTAGGCGAGGCCGTCCGCCAGTCCCAGCGCGATCTGCTGACGTTCCTGCTGGGTGAGCCTGCCTCCCGGCATCGCGGTCTCCTTCATGGTCCGTGGTGTCTCCAGCATAGCGTTCACCCTCAGTCGATTGCAACGATCGCCCATCCAGCGTTGCGTTATCTTCAGGGTCGTTGCAATGAAAATATGCACTTGAGCTGCATGAATGCTATCCGCTTGCAACAAGTACGTTGCCTGAACCTCAAACGCAACGTAGCTTTTCCATCATCGGAAACAGCAACGAACGCAGGAGAGCATGATGCAGAAGTTCGACACCACCACTCCCGTCACCGCCGTCCTCGACATCCCCGCGGGCCGCATCCAGGTCATCGCCGCCGACCGCACCGACAGCACGGTCCAGGTGCTGCCGGCCAACCCGGCCAAGAGCCGCGACGTGCAGGCGGCCGAGCAGATCGAGGTCTCCTACGACGACGGCGTCCTGCGGATCTCGACCCCGGCCCCGGCCCCGAAGAACCGAATCCTCGGCCAGTCCGGATCCGTCGAGGTCACCCTCCAGGTCCCGGCTGGCTCCCACCTCCGGGCCAAGGCTGCCGCCACCGGGTTCCGGGTCGTCGGACGCCTCGGCGACATCACCTTCGAGGGCGCCTACGGCCCCGTGAAGATCGACGAGGCCGCGAGCGTCAGCCTCACCGCCGCGGACGGCGACATCACCGTCGGCCGCCTGACCGGCCCCGCCGAGATCACCACGCAGAAGGGCGACATCCAGGTCACCGAGGCCGTACGCGGCACGGTCGCACTGACCACCCAGATGGGCTCGCTCTCGGTCGACACCGCCCAGGGGACCTCCGCCACCCTCGACGCCGGCACCGGCTACGGCCGCATCCACAACTCGCTCAAGAACACCGAGGGCGCCGCCGCCGACCTGCACATCCGCGCGACCACCTCGCACGGCGACATCACCGCCCGCAGCCTCTGACCTCCGCCGACGACCTCCGAACCCACCAGAAAGACAGGGCACCCCTCATGACCCACCTGGCCATCGCGGCGAACGGGCTGCGCAAGTCCTACGGCGACAAGACCGTCCTCGACGGCGTCGACCTGGCGGTCCCGGAGGGAACGATCTTCTCCCTGCTCGGTCCGAACGGCGCCGGCAAGACCACCGTCGTCAAGATCCTCTCCACCCTCGTCTCCGCCGACCAGGGCACCGGCGGCATCCACATCGGCGGTCACGACCTGGCCGCCGATCCGCAGGCCGTGCGTGCCGTGATCGGGGTCACCGGGCAGTTCTCCGCCGTGGACGGGCTGATCACCGGCGAGGAGAACATGCTCCTCATGGCGGACCTGCACCACCTCTCCAAGGGCGAGGGCAGGCGGGTCGCCGCCGAGCTGCTGGAGCGGTTCGATCTCACCGAGGCGGCGAAGAAGCCCGCCTCGACCTACTCCGGGGGCATGAAGCGCCGCCTCGACATCGCCATGACCCTGGTGGGCGGCCCGCGGATCATCTTCCTGGACGAACCGACCACCGGGCTCGATCCGCGTTCCCGGCACACCATGTGGGGGATCATCCGGGAGCTGGTGTCCGACGGCGTCACCGTCCTCCTCACCACGCAGTACCTGGAGGAGGCCGACGAGCTCGCCGACCGGATCGCCGTGCTCCACGACGGGAGGATCGCCGCCGAGGGCACCGCGGAGGAGCTCAAGCGGATCGTCCCCGGCGGCCACGTGAGACTCCGCTTCACCGACCCGGACGCCTACCAGGACGCCGTCACCGCGCTCGGCGAGGTCACCCGGGACGACGAGTCGCTGTCCCTGCAGATCCCCAGCGACGGCAGCCAGCGCGAGCTGTTCGCCGTCCTCGGCCGCCTCGAGGCGGCCGGTGTCGAGGCCGACGAGCTGACCGTGCACACCCCCGACCTCGACGACGTGTTCTTCGCCCTGACCGGCGGCACCGACAGCAGCGACACCCCCGACGTCACCGACCCGAGCAAGGAGACCGTCCGATGAGCACCCTCTCCCTCGCCGTACGCGATTCGTCGACGATGCTGCGCCGCAACCTCCTGCACGCGCGGCGCTACCCGTCCCTCACCCTGAACCTGCTGCTCACGCCGATCATGCTGTTGCTGCTCTTCGTGTACGTCTTCGGCGACACGATGAGCGCGGGGATCGGCGGCGGCGACCGCTCCGACTACATCGCCTACCTCGTCCCGGGGCTCCTGCTGATGACCATCGGCTCCACCACGATCGGGACGGCGGTCTCCGTCTCCACCGACATGTCCGAGGGCATCATCGCCCGCTTCCGGACGATGGCGATCCACCGCGGTTCGGTGCTCGTCGGGCACGTCGTCGGCAGCGTGCTCCAGTCGGTCGCGAGCGTGGCCCTCGTGGGCGCCGTCGGCGTCGCCATCGGCTTCCGCTCCACCGACGCCACCGCCCTGGAGTGGCTCGCGGCGTTCGGCCTGCTCGTGCTCTTCGCCACCGCGCTCACCTGGATCGCGGTCGGCATGGGCCTGGTCAGCCCCAACGCCGAGGCCGCGAGCAACAACGCCATGCCGCTGATCTTCCTGCCGCTCATCTCCAGCACGTTCGTCCCGGTCGACGCGATGCCGGGCTGGTTCCAGCCGATCGCGGAGTACCAGCCCTTCACGCCGGCCATCGAGACCCTGCGCGGTCTGCTGCTCGGCACCGGGATCGGCGACAACGGCTGGCTCGCCGTCGCCTGGTGCGTGGGCCTCGCGGTGCTCGGGTACCGCTGGTCGGCCTCGAGGTTCGACCAGGATCCGAAGTAACCGCCATGACAGCGCGGGCCGGCTCCCGCACCCCCTCCCCACCGCAGGGCGGCGTACACCGACACCTCGTCGGAGTACGCCGCCCTGTCCGGCCGGGTGGCGGGCCCGCTACGCCGCCGGTGCCGCCGGTCGCCTCAGCAGGCTCCTGATCGGGTGCCACAGCTCCTGGGCGAGCTCGGGGCCGCCCACGACAGCGTTGTCGGGGGCGGTACGCCATATCAGGCCGTCCGGATGGTGCAGTACGGCGGTGATCTCGTCCGGGCTCGGGGGCGCGGCGTTGCCCCTCAGGTACACCGCGCGCAGGCCCAGGTTGCGCAGCCTGGTCAGGGCGCGCGCCCGGTTGTGGGAGTGGACCAGCACGCGCACGCTGCCGCAGCCGTCGGTGGGCGGGCGGGGCAGGTTCAACGCCACCACCACCCTGCCGTTCGGCAGCTTGCAGAAACCTCCTGCGGCCATGCAGTCACACCCCCGTGCGCGTCGGTGTCAATAAGGAAGCCACAGGACGCACCTAAACACGATCGGCGGCAACCCGCCAGGGGTTGCCGCCGATACGCTTTTGACCTGCAGTTTTACCTTTACTTGCCCGAAGGTCCGACCTGGAGGGTGACCGTCTGGCCGTTCAGCGGCTCCTTGACGATCTTTATCCGGGTGTTGGTGTCAGTGATCTTGACACCGGCGAGCGGGTTCGACGTGTCGTAGTACGTCGACCGTCGGTCGTCGAAGACCGGGACGCCCGGCTGCGACTTGATCTTCGTCGCGACGTCGGCGTTGTGGAGCGTGATCGCGTCCGTCGGGTACCAGCTGAAGGTCGAGTCGTAGGCCTGGATGCGGTTGCGCATCAGCGTGCCGTCGGACCACTTCAGCGCGGTCGGGTGGGAGTCGACCGGAAGGATCAGGCCCTCGCCCGGGTGCTGGCTGGTGTTGTCGTCCGCCTGCGAGGTGTCCCACTTCCAGATCAACAGGCCGTTCTGGTAGGCGTAGTGCTCCACCCAGGCCGGACGGGTCGTCGAGAAGCCGTAGTTGTAGGGACCGACCTTCAACACCTTGTCGTACGACACGTATTGGCGGTTCTCGGCGATGTAGTACTGCGCGTAGTCGTCCGTGATGGACGCGCCGATGCGGGAGAAGCCGTTCGCGGTCCAGGCGGCGTCCGCCGTCTCGGCGTTGTCGGAGAACAGGGTCGCGCCGTCGGCGGTCACCGTGATCTCGTCGGCCGCGAAGCCCTTCTGGGCCACGCCGCCGTCGGTGGCGTAGCGGAAGCGCAGCTGGATCTTCTGGCCCGCGTAGGCGTTCAGCGGGAAGGTCAGCTTCTGGTAGGCGTCCACCGTGCCGGTGAGGGCGGGCTTGCCGCTGCCGTCCTTCGGGATGGCGGTGCCGTCGGCCAGAGTGCCGTCGATCGGCGTCCAGTTGGAGCCGTCGGTGGAGACCTCGGTGTAGAGGTAGTCGTAGTCCTGCTCGATGTCCCACCAGCCGTCGAGGGTCAGCGCCGCGGCGGACTTGCCGGTGAGGTCGACCGGGCGGGTCAGGGTGTTGCGCAGGTCGTCACCGCTGCCGCTCCACCACTGGGTCGCGCCCTGCGCCGGGGTGACCACCTCGGTGGTGACCTCCTTCTCCGGCAGCTGGACCACGAGCGCCTGGGCGTCCTTGGTGTTGTACTCCGCGACGCCCAGCTTGTGGTTGGAGCGCTTGCCGGCGTTGGCCACGTCGTAGTCGAGCCAGCCCAGTTGGAGCTTGTCCCAGGCGTTCATGTCGCCCGGCAGGTCGCCGATGGACTGCTTGCCGGTGCCGAGCCAGGAGCCGGAGGACATCAACGTCCAGAAGCCGGTGGAGTTCTCGCCGCCGCCGGAGGTGTCGTACTCGTCGGGCAGGCCGAGGTCGTGGCCGTACTCGTGGGCGTAGACGCCCAGGCCGCCGTTCTCCGGCTGGATGGTGTAGTCGCCGACCCAGATGCCGGTGTTGCCGATCTGGGTGCCGCCGAGCTTGTTGCCGGAGGGACCGGTGGAGCCGGCGTCGGTGCCGAAGGCGTACCAGCGGTGCGCCCAGATGGCGTCCTCGCCCTGGGCGCCGCCGCCCGCGGACTCGTCCTCGCCGGCGTGCACGATCTGGAAGTGGTCGATGTAGCCGTCGGGCTCGTTGAAGTTGCCGTCGCCGTCGAAGTCGTAGCGGTCCCACTGGTCGAACTGGGCCAGTTCCGTGCTGATTTCGGCGGCCGTGTCACCGGCGGCCTCGCGCTCGGCGACCCAGGCGTTGACGCCGTCCTGGACCGCGTACCAGGCGCCGGTCGCGGCGTCGTTGGAGCCGTAACGGGCCTCGTTGTACGGGACCTTGACCCAGTCGGTGACCTCGCCCTCGACCGAGTAGCGGCCCGAGGACTGCTTCTCGTAGTACTTCTTCAGCGACTCGCTCTTCTTGCCGGTACCGAAGTACAGGTCCTGGAAGTGCGCCTGGTTGTAGTCCGCCTGCCAGGCCGTGCTGTTGTCCTGCTTGCGGTCCGGCTGGGCGATCTTGTTGTGCAGCGGGCCGGCCGTGCCGCCGTAGCGGGGGTCGACCTGGTCGCCGAACTCGACCAGGATGGTGAAGATCTTGTCGGTCTTCTCGCGGCCGAGTTCGACGTACTTGCTGTCGCCCTTGCGGCTCTTGAGCTGGACCACCTTGGAGCCGTCGCGGTTCTTCACCGTGGCGGCGCCGGATATGACCTGGTCGAGCGCCTCCTGGCGCTGCGCCTGCCGGGTCTTGGTCAGCGGGCCGTCGAAGTCGTGCTCCCTGGCCTTCGCCGGTTGCGGGTCCTGTCGGCCGACCGCGGTGGTCTCCGCGAACTTGTCGTCCGCGGCCTGTGCCACGGCGAACGTCGAGAACGTGACCGAAGCCGCCGCGAGGGCGACCACCGTCGCCGCCGTTCTGAACGTCCAGGATCTGTCTGTCACTTGAGCCTCTCCCCTTTAGTCAAGTGACCGGTATTTGACTAAAGGTTGAGGAAAAAAGACAGACCTTGACTTGGACCCGTCAATTGCATTATTAGGAGCCGGTGTTCGTATTGCGGACACGGGACCGCAACACGACGGGCGCGCACCGAGGTCCACTTGGTGGACGCCATGACTCCGTGCGCCCCCTGTGCTCCGGCACTGTTGGTTAGGTCACGCTTACCGTTCGTTCCACTCGGGCAGACAGCCGATTAGAGTCGATTGGCGGAACGCCCGGGTGCCGGCGGAATGCCAGGCCGACACCCCCCGTGTACCCCCAATTCCGAGGACACGATTGCCATGCCTCGTCCGACCGCCGCACAGCTCACCTACGGTTCGATCACCGTCATCTTCTCGACGCTCGCCATGCTGCTGCTGTCACAGACGAGTTCGACCGTGGGGACCGCGGTGATCGCCGTCTCGGCGCTCGCCCTCGGCCTGCTGGTCGCCTTGACGGTGCCACAGCCCAAGTCCCGCGTGATCGCCCTGCGCAAGCCCGTACGGCACACAGCGGAAGAGCCCGTGCCTGCCGTGGCCACGGGCTCCAAGACTGCCGCCTGAACGCTGGGTTCGCCGACCGTGCTCCGGCTCGTCCCGGGATCCCCGGGGCGAGCCGGACGCGTCCCGGCCGGGTCGGGTCAGCCGGCGCTGACCACTACCGTCTTCGCCGCCTTGTCGTGCAGACCCTGCTTGTAGGGCTTGTCGAAGTAGCTCCAGCCGCCCGAGATCGCGGTCCAGATGCAGGCGCAGCAGAACGCGAACGGGATCCACAGCACCGCCGAGCGGATCAGCGTGGTCTGCACGGAGGGCGTGGAGCCGTTGTCGAGGTTCGCCACCCGCATCCCGAGCCACTTCTTGCCGAGCGTCTGCCCGGACCGGGTGATCATGACGGTGTCATAGGCGATGTAGAGCACCGCCGCGAGGAGCGACTGCGCGAGCGACTTGCCGTACTGCATGTCGTCGCTGTTGACGTCGTACTCGCTCACCCCGATGCCCCAGGTGATCAGCCAGACGACGACCCCCACCATGATCATGTCGATGATGCGGGCGAGCGTGCGCCGGCCGCTGGGGGCCAGCGGCGGCATGCCGGACAGCGGGTCGGTGGGGTAGGAGCCGCCGCCGTACGGATCGCCGCCCTGGGGGCCGCCACCGTAGGGCGGCGGCGGGGGCGGCGTGTTGTACGGCGATCCCGAGCCCTCGGCAGGCGGGGGCTGCTTCCTGAACGGGTCGTCGTCCGGCGGCTGCTGGCCGGAGCCGGGAGGCGGTTCACTGCTCATGGCCCGAGTGGACCGCGAACCCCCCGGCTCCGCATCCGGCGAGCGGCCGTCCGGAGTACCGAATCCGGTACGCCCTTCGCCGTACTCGCTCAGCCGGCCACGAACGTATGCGCCGCCTTGTCGTGCCAGCACTGCCGCCACGGCCGGTCGAACAGACACCAGGCGACGCCCACGAGGCCGATGCCGAGCAGACCCGGGACGCTGTAGACGAGCCAGCGGCGCAGGGCACCGCCGAAGGACGGGGGCTCGTGGGCCTCGATGTCCCGCACCTCCAGGCCGAGCAGCTTCTTGCCGAGGGTGCGGCCCCACTTGGCGGTGGGCAGCGCCTCGTACAGGACGCCGGCGACGAGGAGGACGGCGACCACGATGCCGAGGTACACCGACGTGGTGCCGTCGAGCAGCCAGATCGTCACGGTCTCGCCGGAGAGCTTGGCCGCGTCGATCTTCTCGCTCACGTGGTCGGCGGCCCTGGTGCCGAGGGGGACGGCGGCCACGGCGGTCACCGCGCCGACGACGAGGGTGTCCAGGAGGCGGGCGGCCAGGCGCTTGCCGAGGCCCGCGGGTCTCGCGGCGGCCTGGCGGCGGGCGGCCGCCTGGAAGATGTCCTCGACCGGCGGCTTCCAGGGGGCGGGCTGCTCCTCGTCGGGCCCGGCGAGCCGGTGCACCTGCTGCGCCCAGGAGGGCTGACCGCCACCGGGACCGGCGCTCATGGGGGCCGCGGCGGGCTGGACTCCTGGGGCCGGGTGGGAACCCTGGTGCTGCCCGGCGCCCTGCTGCGGCCGGCCTTGCTGGGGCAGGCCCGGAGAAGCCGTCTGCGGGCCTGCGGCGGGGGCGGGCTGCTGGGACCCGGGCAGGGCACCGGCAGCGGCGGAGGCGGGACCCTGGGGCCCTGAAGCACCGGTGACCGCGGCCCGTTCGGCGGCGGCCTTGCCGGCACCGAAGCCGGGGCCCTGGGGGCCGGCGGGAGCCGCGGCACCGTCGGCCGCGGGACGCTGTGCGCCGACGCCGGGGGCGCCCTGGGCGCCGGGGCCGGAATACGCGGGCCCGGGCGTGCTTCCGTTCTGCGCCCCGGGCCCCCCGCTCTGCTGCGCCGTGCGCGGGGAGAGCGCGCGGAACTTCATGGTTCCGTCGTCACCGTCCGTCCGCGGTGCGGTTCCCGCTCCCCCGGACGCCGCCCCCGACCCTGCCGTGGGCCTGCGGAAGACGCGGGTGCCGCCGTCCTCGTCCGGCTCGGCGGGCGGGATGGTCGCCGTGCCGTCGGTCCGGGCTGCGTGCCCGTCCGGCTGGACCGGGGAGGGACCCTCGGCGGGCCGACCGGCACCGGCCACCCTCGGGTCGACGCCCTGCGGTGCGCTCTGCTGCGGTACGCCGTGCTGGGCCCCTTGAGCCCCCTGGGCTCCCTGGGGGGAGCCCCACGACACGCGGCGGTCCTGGTCACCGCCGAAGCCCGCCTGGTGGGTCCGGTCGGCGGACCACGCGGACGCGGGTTCGGGGCGGCTGCCGTGCTGGGCCTCGGCGGCGGGATGCGCGGCCGGCTCCTCGTCGAAGAAGTGCGGGCCCGTCTCCTCGACCGGGGACGGGACCGGGCCGGGCGCGGAGCCCTCGCCCGCCGGCGGGGCGAGCGGTTCGCCGGCCGCCGGGGCGGGGCGGCTGGTGCCCGGCACCCAGGAGGAGCCGTTCCAGTAACGGACATATCCAGGAATGGACGGGTCCGGGTAATAGCCCTCGCGGGGCCTGTCGTCACCGGGTGCCGGGGTTGGGGCGCTCATGTCCGTCGTCCCGTATCTGCTCGGGGGTCAATGGAGGGGGCTCCACATCTATCAGACCGGCGCAAGACCCACCGCCAGTCCCACCGGACCCACCCCTTTTGGGCACGACCGTGATACCGGCTGTGAGACCTGTTGTGGTGCCGACCGTGCCCCGTCCGTGAACCCGGCAGCAACCCCGGCGGAAAAAAGTTCGCCGAACCCGCGTAATGATTCCGGCCCCTCCCCCCTCTCCACTCGTACGGGCCCACCGCAGGACCCGTGCGAGAGCCGAGAGAGGAACGAACGACATGCACCACACCGTGGTCGAGCGCGAACTGGAGCTCCACCTCATCCTGTCGCCCGAGCGCAGCATCCCGGTCCCGGCCCGGCTGGGCTACCGCAGCGACGACCCCTTCGCCGTCCACGTCACCTTCCACATCGGCTCGGACCATCCCGTGCACTGGACCTTCGCCCGTGAACTCCTCGTGGAGGGGGTGTTCCGTCCGTGCGGGCACGGGGACGTGCGGGTGTGGCCGACGAAGGTCGCGGGCCGCAGTGTCGTGCTGATGGCGCTGAGCTCGCCCGACGGCGACGCCCTTCTGGAGGCCCCCGCCGCGCAGGTGTCGGCCTGGCTGGAGCGCACGCTGAGGGTGGTCCCCCCGGGCTCTGAGGCGGAGCAGCTCGGCATCGACGACGGCCTCGCCGAGCTGCTGGCCCCCACTCCGGCCGACGACCTGTGGCTGCGCGACCCGTGGCCGGGCGACGACTCTACGGACGGGGAGTGAGCCCCGGGCAGGAGAGGGGTCAGAACAGCTTGCCCGGGTTCAGGATCCCCAGCGGGTCGAAGACTCCCTTCACCGCCCGCTGCATCTCCACGCCCACCGGCCCGATCTCGCGCGCCAGCCACTCCTTCTTCAGTACGCCCACCCCGTGCTCGCCGGTGATCGTGCCGCCGAGCTCCAGGCCGAGGGCCATGATCTCGTCGAAGGACTCGCGGGCACGCCGTGACTCGTCGGGGTCGGCCGCGTCGAAGCAGACCGTGGGGTGGGTGTTGCCGTCTCCCGCGTGGGCGACGACACCGATGGTGAGCTGGTACTTCTCGGCGATCCGCTCGGTCCCTTCGAGCATCTCGCCGAGCCGGGAGCGGGGCACGCACACGTCGTCGATCATCGTGGTGCCCTTGACGGCTTCGAGAGCGGTGAGGGACAGCCTGCGGGCCTGGAGCAGGAGTTCGGACTCGGCGGCGTCGTCGGCGGGGACCACCTGCGTCGCGCCCGCCGCCTCGCACAGCGCGCCGAGGGCGGCCAGGTCGGCGGCCGGATCGGTGGTGTCGAAGGCGGCCAGCAGAAGGGCTTCCGTCGTCTGGGGGAGCCCCATGTGCGCCATGTCGTTGACGGCCTTGACCGTCGTACGGTCCATGAGTTCGAGGAGGGACGGCACATGCCCGCCCTCCATGATCCGGC
Organism: Streptomyces sp. NPDC005374; assembly: GCF_042872225.1. Taxonomy (NCBI): domain Bacteria; kingdom Bacillati; phylum Actinomycetota; class Actinomycetes; order Kitasatosporales; family Streptomycetaceae; genus Streptomyces; species Streptomyces sp. NPDC005374. The sequence continues at coordinate 39,134 of NZ_JBIAKA010000023.1, forward strand.
ACACCGCGTCGCAGGCGGCGGCCCCGGACGCGAACTCGGCGGCCAGCACCAGCTGCGCGGGCGGCTGCGGCCGCAGGGCCAGGGTCGCCTGGACGACGATGCCGAGCGAGCCCTCGGATCCGACGAACAGGCGGGTCAGGTCGTATCCCGCGACCCCCTTCGCGGTACGGCGGCCCGTGGACATGAGCCGCCCGTCGGCGAGGACGACGTCGAGTCCGAGGACGTACTCCGCCGTCACGCCGTACTTCACACAGCACAGCCCGCCGGAGGCGGTGCCGATGTTGCCGCCGATCGTGCACATCTCCCAGCTGGAGGGGTCCGGCGGGTAGTAGAGGCCGAGTTCGCCCACCGCGCGGGAGAGGACCGCGTTGACGACGCCGGGTTCGACGACGGCGATGCGGTCGACCGGGTTGATCTCCAGGATCCGGTCCATCTTCGTCAGGGACAGCACGATGCAGCCGTCCGAGGCGTTGGCCCCGCCCGACAGGCCCGTGCGGGCGCCCTGCGGGACGACCGGGACGCGCAGTTCGGTGGCGACGCGCATGACGTGCTGGACCTGCTCGACCGTGCGCGGCAGGACGACCACGGCGGGGGTGCCGGCCGGGCAGAAGCTCGCCATGTCGTTGGCGTAGGAGGCCGTGACGTCCGGGTCGACGAGGACGGCCTCGGCGGGCAGACCGCTCAGCAGGCGGTCGACGAGATTGCCGGTGACCGCTGTGTCTTCATCGCGACGCGCTTCGATACGGCTCATGATCACAGCGTCGCACCGGGGGCCATCGGTGTGAACCCCGTCTGCGGCAGCTGCCGCGCACCGGGGTGTGCTCGTCGTATTGACGCACAGTGAGCGCCATGGAGAACCAAGCCACGGAGAACCGGACGCAGGAGCGGCGTGTGCGGCGGTACGGGCGGCTGGTACCGGCCGCGGTCGCGGGGTGCGCGGCGCTCGGTACGGTGCTGATGCTGCTGCCCCCGGAGCCGCCGGCGACGCGCGCGCCCGCCCCGGCCCCGGGCGCCCAGGCGCTGACGGCGGTCGCCGCCGGGGTGCCGGCCGCGCTGCCCGACCTGGCGGCGCTGATCGGTGAGCGGGAGAGCCATCTGCGCCGGCATCCGCGGGACGCCGAGTCGTGGGCGGTGCTCGGGACGGCGTATGTCGAACAGGGGCGGCGGACGGCGGAGACGGCGTTCTATCCGAAGGCCGACACCGCGCTGCGGACCTCCCTGAAGGTGCGCAGGAGCGCGGAGGCACTCGGCGCTCTGGCCGCCCTCGCGAACGCGCGCCGGGACTTCCGTACCGCGCGGGCCTGGGGCGAGGCCGCGCGGACGCTGGAGCCGAAACGGTGGACGACGTATCCGCAGCTGATCGACGCGTACACGGGGCTCGGTGACTACAAGGCGGCCGGCAGGGCACTGGAGCGGCTGACGGAGCTGCGCTCGGGGCCGGCGGTGATGGCCCGGACGGCGGCCGTGTACCGGGACCGGGGCCGGCGTGAGGACGCGGCGGCCCAGCTGGCGGACGCGGCGGCGCGGGCGGGGGCGCCCGCCGAGCGGGCGGCGTGTCTGGAGCGGGCCGGGCAGCTCGCCTGGGAGCGCGGTGACCGCGAGGCCGCGCTGCGGTACTTCCAGGAGGCGGTCCGTATCGACCCCGACCAGCGGGCCGCGCAGTCCGGGCAGGGTCGGGTGCTGGCGGCGCTGGGCCGCACGGCGGAGGCCCTGAACGCCTACCGGACGGCTCTCGCGAAGCAGCCGCTGCCTCAGTACGCCCTGGAACTGGGCGAGTTGTACGAGTCGCTGGGGCTGGGGCGGGCGGCCCGGGTGCAGTACGACCTGCTCCGGGCGAGGGTACGGGCCGCGACCGCGGCCGGGGCCGACGAGGAGCTGGTTCTCGGGCAGTTCGAGGCGGACCACGGGGACCCGGCCGCTGCCGTACGGCGGCTCGGGGCCGAGTGGCGACGGCAGCCGGGGATCGCGGTGGCGGACGCGCTCGGGTGGGCGCTGCACCGGGCGGGCGAGGACGAGCAGGCCCTGCGGTACGCCCGGATCGCGACCGACAGGGTGCACGGGGGCGGGGTGCGCAGCGCGCTGTACGCGTATCACCTGGGCATGATCGAGCGGGGGACGCGGCGGTACGCCCCCGCGCGTCGGCATCTCCAGGAGGCACTGCGGACCAACCCCTGGTTCTCGCCGCTGCTGGTGCGGTCGGCGCGGCAGGAGTTGGCGGCGCTGGGAGACGTGCCGGACGGGGGCGTACCGGTGCTGGACGCCGGCGCGAGCCGGTAACAGGGCCGGCTAGAGGTTGCCCCGCTTCTCCTGCTCCCGCTCGATGGCCTCGAACAGTGCCTTGAAGTTGCCCTTTCCGAAGCCCATCGAGCCGTGCCGCTCGATGAGTTCGAAGAACACGGTCGGCTTGTCCTGGACCGGCTTGGTGAAGATCTGCAGCAGATAGCCGTCCTCGTCGCGGTCGACGAGGATCTTCAGCTCCCTGAGCGTATCGACCGGTACGCGGGTGTCGCCGGCCCACTCGCCGAGGGTGTCGTAGTAGGAGTCGGGCGTGTCGAGGAACTGGACTCCGGCCGCCCGCATGGTCCGTACGGTCTGCACGATGTCGTTGGTGTTCAGCGCGATGTGCTGGACGCCCGCGCCGCCGTAGAACTCCAGGTACTCGTCGATCTGGGACTTCTTCTTGGCGATGGCGGGCTCGTTGATCGGGAACTTCACCTTGAGGGTCCCGTCGGCCACGACCTTCGACATCAGCGCGCTGTACTCGGTGGCGATGTCGTCGCCCACGAACTCCTTCATGTTCGTGAAGCCCATGACCTTGTTGTAGAAGCCGACCCACTCGTTCATCCGGCCGAGTTCGACGTTGCCGACGCAGTGGTCGACGGCCTGGAAGGTGCGGTGGGCGGGCGGCTCGACGATGGGGGCGGCCTGGGCGAAGCCGGGGAGGTAGGGGCCGTCGTAGCCGGTGCGCTCGACGAGGGTGTGGCGGGTCTCGCCGTAGGTGGCGATCACGGCGAGGACGACCGTGCCGTGCCCGTCCTTCAGCTCGTACGGCTCGGTGATCGAGCGGGCGCCGTGTTCGACGGCGTAGGCGTGGGCGCGGCGGGCGTCCGGGACCTCGATGGCGAGGTCGATCACACCGTCGCCGTGCTCGGCCACGTGCTGGGCGAGGAAGTGGCCCCAGGGCGTGGCGGGCTTGATCACCGAGGTGAACACGAACCGGGCGGAGCCGTTGGTGAGCACGTACGACGCGGTCTCCCGGCTGCCGTTCTCCGGTCCGGAGTAGGCCACGAGCCGCATGCCGAAGGCGGTCGAGTAGTAGTGCGCCGCCTGCTTGGCGTTGCCGACGGCGAAGACGACCGCGTCCATTCCCTTGACCGGGAACGGGTCGGCCTGCCGGGCGGTGTCGGGTGTGGGGTGTGTGTGCGCAGAAGTCACAGCCATGCGGGAAGCGTGGCCCCGCCTCGCAAGGTGCGCAATAGTTCGCATTACTGCTGGACAACATGCGCAGTCGTACGGCCGCCTCGGCGGTCTTTCTGTACAGGATGACCATCGGGCCGGGAGGCTGCCGTGGGGATCGACGTACTGGACGGGCGGATCATCGTGCTCCTCGCGCGGGAGCCCCGGATCGGGGTGTTGGAGATGTCCCGGCGGCTGGGCGTGGCCCGGGGGACCGTGCAGGCGCGGCTCGACCGGCTCCAGTCGAACGGGGTGATCCGCGGATTCGGTCCGCAGGTCGATCCGGCGGCGCTCGGCTACCCGGTGACCGCGTTCGCCACGCTGGAGATCCGGCAGGGGCAGGGGGCTGACGTGCGGGCGCACTTGGCGACCGTGCCGGAGGTCCTCGAGCTGCACACCACCACCGGCAGCGGGGACATGCTGTGCCGGCTGGTGGCCCGCTCCAACGCCGATCTCCAACGCGTGATCGACCGGGTCGTCGGTTTCGACGGCATCGTCCGGGCCGCCACCGCGATCGTCATGGAGAACCCCGTTCCGCTGCGGATCATCCCGCTGGTGGAGCAGGCGAGCCTTCGGGAGCTGCCCGGGATGTGAGGCGATCGGTTACAAAGAAGGTGTTGCAAAGACCCCTTTGCATAGCTATCTTTGTACGTATGCCGGAAGAGTTCAACGTACGGAAACTCGACGCCCGTTCACTGCGCGGGCTGGCCCATCCCCTGCGGATGGAACTGCTCAACGCGCTGCGCCGACGCGGTCCCGCCACCGCGTCGATGCTCGCCGAACGGCTGGGCGAGTCCAGCGGCGCCACCAGCTACCACCTGCGCCAGCTCGCCGAACACGGCTTCATCACCGACGCCCCCGAGCACGGGAAGGGACGGGAGCGGTGGTGGAAGGCCGTGGACCAGGGGGTGGTCTTCGACTCCACCGAGTTCGACAGCGCGGGACCCGAAGTGCGCGGGATGGCCGAGATCCTCCTGTACGAGATCGCCGCCACCCACTCACGAGAGCTGTCCGGCTGGCTCAGCACCCGGGACCACTGGTCCGCCGAGTGGACCCGCGGGTCCGACATGAGCGACATGACACTCCAGCTCACACCCGAGCTGGCCACCGAGCTCGTCGAGAAGATGCACGCCCTGATCGACGACTACCGCGGCCGGGCCACCGACGAGGACCCCGCCGCGGAGGAAGTACGCATCCACACGCACCTGTTCCCCATCGAGACGGACTGAGAGGCCCCGCCATGCACCCCGAGACCCACCTCACCCTGCATCACCACCGCGCCGCCGACCTCCGCGCCGAGGCCGACGCGTACCGGCTCGCGGCCCAGGCGAAACCGCCGTCCGCCATCCGGACCCGGCTCGGCTGGACCCTCGTGGAGGTCGGCCTGCGTCTGGCCGCCTCCCCCAGGCCGGCCCTCGTGCACTAACAGCTCGGCACGGATCCCTTACCGCTCTCCAACGCGGTCAACGCGCCCACCGCCCCCTTCAGCGAGGTCACCGGGACCAGCCGCAGTCCCTTCGGCAGTTCCGCCTTCGCGTCGGCGCACTCGTCCTCGGGGACCAGGAACACCGTCGCCCCGTCCCGCTTCGCGGCCTGGGTCTTCAGGGCCACGCCCCCCACCGCGCCGACCGTCCCGTCCGCGTCGATCGTCCCCGTCCCGGCGATGGTGCGGCCGCCGGTGAGGTCGCCTCCGGCGCCGTCTCCGTGGAGCTTGTCGATGATCCCCAGGGTGAACAGCAGGCCCGCACTCGGCCCGCCGACGTCCGCGAGCTTCAGCGTGACCTTGACCTTGTCGTCGCTGAGCTTGAGATAGGTGAGGGCGGCCTCGGTCGCCGCGTCCTGGGAGTCCTGCATCTGCTCGGTGTTGTGCTGCTCGATCTCCTTGACGCTCTGCCCGCTGGGATAGACGGCGTCGCGCGGCATGACGGCCCGGTCGGTGCGGAACCAGCTGTCGAAGACGTCGCCGAACGAGACGTGTGTGTCGGGTCCGGTCGCCTCGATGGTCGTCATCCGCAGCTGCCCGCTCGTCGTACGGGTCTTCGCGCCGGAGACGGTGATCACCGGGGTGCCCTTGTTGTCGCCGAGGACGTTCGCCGTCATCCCGGGCTGCGCCAGCGCGAACGGCAGCGGCGCGAAGAGCGCCGTGGCGACCAGGGCCACGACGGGCAGGGCACAGACGGCGACGGCCTGGGGGCGCGTGAGGCGTGAGAGCACGGGATCAATCTAACGCGGCGGTCACTTCCGGCCACGAGCCGGTCAGCCCCGTACAGATCCTGGCGGCGAACCGTGGATCGCCGTAGCGCCTGGGGAAGGGCTCGACCTCGATGCCCTGCCTGCTCGGGTCGCGCAGGTGGCGGTCGTCCTGGGCGAACGGCTCCGTGATGTCCTCGGCGAAGCAGCGCGAGGACGCCGAGGTGTCGCCGGGGAGCGTGAAGCCGGACTGGGCGGCGAGAGCGAGGTTCGGGGTGCGGCCGATTCCCGTCTCCGGCATGCCGCCGCACCACACCGGCACGGCGTGCGCGCGGGCCACGTCATGGACGCGGCGGGCCTCCATGCAGCCGTCCACGCGCGAGGGCTCGATGTCGACGACCCCGCACGCGTCCATCGCGATCGCGGAGGCGGGCCGGCTGCGCGCGGACTGGGGTGCGCCGACTGGCCGTTGCCCACCCGGGTCCCGTCCTCGGGCTCTCGGATCCCACCCGGCTACGGCTGCCGGAGGCCCGCTCAGCGCAGCGCCTCGGCGACCTCCCGGGCCGCGTCCACCACCCGCGGTCCCACCCGCTCCGGCACCGCGTCGGCCAGCATCACCACGCCGACACTGCCCTCGACGCCGGTGACTCCCAGCAGCGGCGCGGCCGCCCCGCTCGCACCGGCCTCCAGCTCCCCGTGGGTCAGCATGTACCCCGGTTCCCCGAACCCCTGCTGCCGGGCCGCGAGAATCGCCCGCCCCGCCGCCCCACGGTCCAGGGGATGCCGGAACCCCGCCCGATACGCCACGTGATAGTCCGTCCACGAGGGCTCCACGACGGCCACGGCCAGCGCCTCGGCGCCGTCCACCAACGTGAGATGAGCCGTCGCCCCTATGTCCTCCGCGAGCGAGCGCAGCGCGGGCAGCGCGGCCTCCCGCACCAGCGGATGCACCTGCCGCCCCAGCCGCAGTACTCCGAGCCCCACCCGGGCACGTCCGCCCAGGTCCCGCCGTACGAGTGCGTGCTGCTCCAGTGTGGCCAGCAACCGGTACACAACGGTCCGGTTGACGCCCAGTTTGTTGGAAAGCTCGGTGACGGTGAGCCCGTGGTCCGTATCGGCCAGGAGCTTGAGGACCCGCAGTCCCCGGTCAAGCGTCTGAGAGGTCTCCGCGGTCACGACGCCCACTCCTCCAAGTGGTGAGGTCGGCGGCCCCCTCGCGACGGATGCGTCACCGAGTCCCGTCGGCGACGCGCTTCAGAGGCCGCCGATCGGCCGGCGGCCCGGTCTGTTTCCGGGCCGCGTCGCTTCACGGCTGCGCTCCGCGGCGGCGCTGCCACGGGGCGTGTGCGTAGCGGGACAGTAGCGAAACGGGTTCGCTCAGCGGAAGCCTCCGTCCAGAATCCGGTCAGCAGCCGGTGCGGACCGCTCCGTTTGCCCCGATACGCACGGGCGCGTGCCGCCTCGACGGGGGCGCGCGGAACTGCGCGAGCACCCTCGGACGGCCGACGACTCCCGCATCGGACGCGGGACTGGGACGGGTGTCCCCGTCACCGCATCCGCGTGGCCCACTCCTGCACCTTGGCGATCCGCTGCCGCAGCTGCCCGGCCGTGGCCTCGGCGCTCGGCGGGCCGCCGCACACCCGGCGCAGCTCGGTGTGGATCACCCCGTGGGGCTTGCCGCTCTGGTGGGTGTACGCGCTGACCATGGTGTTGAGCTGCTTGCGCAGCTCCATCATCTCCTTGTGCGAGACGACGGGCCGCCGCTCGGCGGGCATCTCGAGGAGGTCGGCCTCCGAGTCCGGCTTCTTGCGGCTGTGCGCGATCTGCCGCGCCTGCCGCTTCTGGAGGAGGAGTTGCACCTGGTCGGGTTCGAGCAGGCCCGGGATGCCGAGGTAGTCCTGCTCCTCCTCGCTCCCCGGGTGCGCCTGCATGCCGAACTCGGCGCCGTCGTAGAGGACGCGGTCGAAGACGGCGTCGGACTCCAGCGCCTCGAAGGCGAACTGCTCCTGCTCGCCGGTGTCCTCGTCCTCCTCCTTGTTCGCCTCCTCCATCTCCTTCTCGGACTCGGCGTACGGGTCCTCCTCGCCCTCCTTCTTCGGCTTGTCGAGGGCGTGGTCGCGCTCGACCTCCATCTCGTTGGCGAAGGTGAGGAGGTCGGGGACGGTCGGGAGGAACACGGAGGCGGTCTCGCCGCGCCGCCGGGACCGTACGAAACGGCCGACGGCCTGGGCGAAGAAGAGGGGCGTGGAGATGGTGGTGGCGTACACCCCGACCGCGAGCCTCGGGACGTCGACGCCCTCGGACACCATGCGGACGGCGACCATCCACCGGTCGTTGCTCGCCGCGAAGTCGTCGATCCGCTTGGACGCGCCGGTGTCGTCGGAGAGGACGAGGGTGGCCTTCGACCCCGTGATCTCACGGATGAGCTTGGCGTAGGCCCGGGCGGATTCCTGGTCGGAGGCGATGACGAGGGCCCCCGCGTCCGGGATGCCCTTCCTGACCTCGGTGAGCCGTTGGTCGGCGGCCCGCAGCACGCTGGGCATCCACTCACCGCGCGGATCCAGGGCCGTACGCCAGGCCTGGCTGATCGCGTCCTTGGTCATGGGTTCGCCGAGCCGGGCCGCGATCTCGTCACCGGCCTTGGTCCGCCACCGCATCTGCCCGCTGTAGGACAGGAAGATGACGGGCCGCACGACGTGGTCGGCGAGCGCGTTGCCGTAGCCGTAGGTGTAGTCGGCGGCCGACCGCCGGATCCCGTCGTTGCCCTCCTCGTACGTCACGAAGGGGATGGGGTTGGTGTCGGACCGGAAGGGCGTACCGGTGAGCGCGAGCCTTCGCGTGGCCGGCTCGAAGGCTTCGAGGCAGGCCTCGCCCCACGACTTGCTGTCACCGGCGTGGTGGATCTCGTCGAGGATGACGAGCGTCTTGCGCTGCTCGACACGGTTGCGGTGCAGCATGGGCCGTACGCCCACACCCGCGTAGGTGACGGCGACGCCGTGGTAGTCCTTGCCGATCGGGCCCGCGCTGTACTCGGGATCCAGCTTGATCCCTATCCGCGCGGCCGCCTCGGCCCACTGCTTCTTCAGATGCTCGGTCGGCGCGACGACGGTCACCTGCTGCACGACGTGGTGGTGCAGCAGCCAGGAGGCGAGGGTGAGCGCGAAGGTCGTCTTGCCCGCGCCGGGGGTCGCGACGGCCAGGAAGTCACGCGGCTGCTCCTGGACGTATCTCTCCATCGCCCCTTGCTGCCAGGCACGCAGCTTGTTGGCGGTGCCCCAGGGGGCGCGGCCGGGGAAGGCGGGAGAAAGGTGGTGGGAGGAGGCGGCGGTGGTAGTCACGGTCTCCGTCGGGGTCGAGCGGCTCGGCTGCGCTGGGCTTTTTCTCGGACTGTTTCTCGGGCTGTGTATGACGACCGGGTCACCTTACCGGCGGCCCGGCGGTGTCAACGTCCGGACAGGGCCGGGTCGGTCCTGGGTGGGACCGAGGTCACATCGCCCCGTCGGCGAGCGCGCGCAGCGCTTCGGAGATCTCCTTGACGTCGTCCAGGCTGCCCGTCGCCACGGCGATGACCAGACGCTCGGCCGCGTCGATCTGCCCGAACATCGAGGCGGAGGGGCGACACACGGAACGGCACCGCCGCGTGGTGCCAAACTGGTACCACTCACGGGTGAGGTGTCCGCAATCGCGTCGTCACCCACGCCCCCACCAACGCCACCCCCGCCATCGGCAGGAACACCACGGCGAAGGCCACCGGATGCTGAGAGCCGGCCGCCTCGCTCGCCGTATGGCTCACCGTGCCCCCGCCCAGCGCGGCGAAGGCCGCCCCGCCCGCCGCCAGCAGAACGGCGTTGGAGAGGCCGTCGGAGATCTGGAGGGCGGCGGAGTTGGTACCGGCCTCCTCGGGGGCGGAGAGATGCAGCAGGAGCACGCTGGTGGAGGCGATCACCAGCCCCATCCCGAAACAGCCGAAGCCCCACGCGACGGCGACGGTCCAGACGGGCACGGAGTGGATCAGCACACTAGGCGCGGCGGCGATCGCGGCAGCGACCAGCACCATCCCCACGGTCATCAACCGCCCTCGGTACGGCTCCACCCGCGGCCGCGACTGCACCCACGACCCCAGCGCCCACGTACCGCCGCCCGCCGCGAGCGAGAACCCGGCCAGCGTCGGCGACAGCCCCCGCTGGGTGACCAGCATCAACGGCACGAAGGACTCGGCGGCGACGAAGCACCCCGCGGCGACCCCGCGCAACAGCACGACGGAGGGCAGCCCACGCGCCGCCCGGTACGTACCGCGCGGCAGCAGCCCGAGCACGGCCGGCACGAGCAGCGCGACGCCCGCGAGGCCGGGGAGCAGGGAGAGTGGACGCAGGTCCTGGGCGGCGTACTGAAGGAGCCCCGCGCCGAGGGAGATCGCGAGGGCGAGCCGGATACGACGACGATCGAAGGAGGCCTTCCCGTGGGCGCCGTCGACCGGCCCTCCCGCCAGTCGCCGTATCTGCGGCAGCGCGAGCGCCAGCGGAAAGACGACGAGCACCGGAATCCCCACGAACACCCACCGCCACCCGAGCTGCTCGGTCACCGCCCCGGCCGCGAGCGGCCCCACGATCGACGGCACGACCCAGCCCGCGGCGAACGCGGCCATGATCGCGGGCCGCAACCGCTCGGGGTACGCCCGCCCCACCACGACGTACAACGCCACGATGACCAGCCCACCCCCGAGCCCCTGCACGGCCCGGCCGAGAATGAACTGCCACATGGTGGTGGCGGTCCCGGACACCAGCAGCCCGGCGGCGAACGCGGCGATCCCGCTGCTCAACGCCCCGAGCGGCCCACGCCGGTCCGACCACTGCCCGGCCAGCACCATCCCGAACAGGCTGGTGGTGAAGTACCCGGAGAACGCGAACGCGTAGAGCGCGACCCCGTCCAACTCCCGCGCGGCAACAGGCATCGCGGTCCCGACAGCCGTGGCCTCGAACGCGATGAGCACCACAACGGACACGATCCCCACACTCAACGCCCGATAGGACCGCCCCAGCACCCCTTCCTCGACCCCACCGACGCCGACGCACGGGCCCACAGGGTCGTCGGTGACACCGACGTCACGCGGTTCGAGAGCTGCCATGCCCGCCAGAGTAAGTCCCACAACCCCCTTTGACCCCTGTCGAACGACCTCCTCCCCCTGAGACCTTGGACGTACGACCACAGCCGCGCCCACCCCGTTCATGAACGGCGTATGGCAGTCCCGTTGCAGCCCCCACGATCCCCTTGAGCCCACCCCCCTCCCCGCCCTACGTTCATTCCACCGAGTTCGGCAGGAGCACCCCACTCCACACCGACCCGGCCGTGTGCCCGAGTGGTTCAGGGACTCGCCTGCAAAGCGAGTTACGCGGGTTCGATTCCCGCCACGGCCTCAAGTGCTTGACCAGGCAAGACGACAGGGCGGCATCCGGAAGGGGTGCCGCCTTTTTGGTCGTCCGTCTCAGTTGGCCGGTCGCCGGACGGTAGTGCGGTGCTACTTACCAGCTCTGCCACCACCAAATGATCGCGGTGACCACGGCACCACCGACGGCTGTTCCAACCCCGCGCACCATGGCAATCACCGCAACGTGGGCCAGCTTTGGCGCTTTCTCTCGCGCTGGGCAGGAGGACCGCTTGCCTGCTGCCTGTTGGCTATTCAAACGGTCTGCCGAAGTGGGCCCACTGGGCTTCCGCCCCTGTCGACCCAATGAAAAGCTCGAGCGACTGGCTTGAGTCAACTTGCTCGGCGAAACAAATTGGCAACCTCATTCATTGCGTACTAAATTTCACGAGAAAAGAGGAAAATCTAAGGGCTTTCAGGGACGCACTCGCCTACTACATTGCCGCCAATGTAGATGTTGACGTGCACCTTTGGGCCTCATTGCCGATCTCGGGACTGCAGCTCCTTCCTTATTACGAATTTGTCACCATCGGCCCCCACAGCCCCAGACGATGGGAACAGGCAATCCCTAAAAACAGGGGAACCGAATGGGAAATTAGAAACCTCATCGATAGATTGGGAATCGCAATCGCAGTTCCTCGACACTTCCGGCATCTTGCAGCCGTACGTGACCGAATGCGCCGAAAGGGGGCGAAACGAGACGCCCTGGGAGTCGTCATAAAAATGCGTAACGTTGCCACTCACCCCACTAAGCAACAATCAGGGGACTACACAGTATATGAGTGGGCAGAAGCTGGGATGCTGGCTAACTACTGGCTGTGTCTGGCATTGCTGTATACCGTGGGCTATAAGGGTGACGTCGCTGCCGTGTTGCAGCCACGACCTCGAAACCCAGGAGAACTGCGTGGCACTCCCTGGCAAGCAAAGCCAGCAAAGCGGTGGAGAGTGGGAGGGAAACCAGAGCGTAACTAACGCCTCATCGGTCCTCACGCCGACGGTCGAGGCGAGGCCCTGCACCACGAATACGATGCGTCGGCTAAACCCCCCGAGACCAGTCGTTCAAAGCACTGGCCGTGTCGCTGATGCACGTGTCGACCAGACAGCTCAGTCCCTTGAAGTCGTATGCGGGAAAGTATTGAGGCACCAGACCAAAGATCGGCTCCCCCAGGTCCACCCTGGCAGTATCAGCACTGGGCAGCAGGTTGTAGTGCATCAAGGTGTTCCGAAAATGTCGCACCGACCGGCCCGTGACTACGCGTGCAGCGGGAGCGGCCAGGATATTTTCGATCACCATCGTCGACGCCGAAGGCAGCGAGTACCGCGAATCCTCCTTTAGGAGCTTGAGGCTCAACAACACTTGGTACAGGGTGAGGTACCGGATCTTAAAGACCGTGTACTCAAGACTTCGGGTATCAGAACCAACGGTGATTACCTTGTTGACGAAGTTCATCCTGACCTGGAAGTCGGTCAAAGCCACGTTGATGGCTGCCTGCGTAGCTGCTCCATTAAAGGTCTCCGCGTAGTAAGTAGAGGCCAGCACGTCTGCAGACTTAAAACGAACCCCGGAGAGGAAGCGCACAAACGTCTCATCTCCATGCGTGTCAATACGAGCACCAAGGGCGGCGAAGCACTGACCCATCTGCCGTGTAATGCCGAGCCTGTACACGCCGTTATCGTTTCGGAAGAGCTTGTCCGCATCAACTCCGAGGTGAAACGCGGCAGCGTGTGAAGTCGTAACCAGCACGCCGTCATACATGAACAGCCCCAAGTCCCTCTCCCAACGACGGGCGAACCGGAGCCAGGTATTTCCAAGAAACCACTCAGAGTGCTTCGCCAAGATGTCGCCTTCAAAAAAACGCAACTGCCCTTCAATGTTTCGCTGGTTGTCCTCGAAAAGCTTCAGACTGTGCCGAGCACGGGCACACACTTCTTCAGCTTCTGCGGAGAATTCATCGAACACCGAAGGGTCGATCGCCTGAGGCTTCAGTTTCGCCTCATGAAGCACGAGCGAGAAATACGGAGCCATACACAAAGGAACGACTGCCGATATGCTTGTGTTGTCTGTCTGACAGTCACGAAACAACCTGCCCATGTAGTCCGCATCGCTCGCTACGCCAGCCCTAATGACGTCATCATTAACAGACACAGGTAGCCCCCTTGGTGTTTAGTCGAATTATCCAGCATGCGTGCACCTGGGGCGAACTATTTGTGGGCCGTCAGGCGTCACTCGACAGTGGTCAAGGAGGACTATCCTGCGTATAAAAGACGGGCTACTGGACGAAGAGGTCCTAGCCTTCAGGGGCCACGAATCTGACGCATCGGCTCCCAGTTACTGCCCGCTTGGGCTTCCGGGACCCTGCCATGTGGGCAACGTGGACATGAATCCGTACTCCTGGGCAACCTTCTCAAGCTCTGTCGTCCAGGGCCTACCAGTCAGCAGCTCGTTGAAGCACAGCATCGCTGCGTGGAGGATCCAAAGACAGAACAGGGGGCAGGATACGAGTTCCTCGTGGATCGGCATCTGACTGACTCGGAAGTCCTTGCCGTCATCCTGGAAGAACATCTGAGTTCCAGTGAGCGTGGGATGTGTGAAGCGAGATTCAACTGTGTAGTAGCTCCACTCCTTCGTCAGGCCGTAGCCGGTCATCAAGTGTTCGATCTTCGCCAGCCGCTCGTTGGGGTCCGGTGCGATCGATTCCTTCACTGTCTTCACGGTCGCTGCCATCACCTGATAGGCGTCTGCGTAACGGTCAGCCGTGCCATCTGCTCGAATCGCCTTGGCAAGTTGGATCTGGTCCATCCCCAACTTGCGGTTGTAGATATCGCCTATGCGATCACCCTGATCTGCACACCACCGCAGCGTGACGGTGTGCTCCAGGGCGCTGCGCCGGTTCGGGCTCGCCGCCGCGCAGGCGCCAGCCTGATGCAGCACGAGAACCGCCCGGATTTGGTGGACTGCCGTAAAGAACAGTCCCCACCCGATCACCGTCGCACGGTTAGTCGGGCTGATGCGTTCGTGGAGGTCCTCTGAGATCAAGTTCTCAAGGCAGATCAAGCCTTCACCAGGATCCGGTTCCGTCATCACAGCATCATGACCGGTCCTTTGGTGCAGCGCGATGAGGTTTCCGCCGATGCCAACCCAGGCGTGCCAGATACGTGCCAGGTCCTGCGGGGAACCACGGGGAACAGTGGACAGCACACCGGTGCACAGCCAAGTACCATCAGCGTTCGCAGCAGGTCAGAGCGCGAACCACTTCTTGAGAACCCAAGCTTCCCAAGTTGAGAGTGCGAGCTCGATTCTCGTCACCCGCTCCATATAAACCCCCGGGTCGAAGACCCTGGGGTTCCTTTCTGGACCAGTGAGCTTCTTCAGAGTGGCCGCCGATCGGGTGAGGTTGTGGCACCGCCTCGACCCAGTGAGGGCAGCAACTGTCCTGCTTGGCGGCCTCGTCAACACGCTCGGCAACCTCACCCGTCGGAGGGGCTCCGTGGACGAACAGGGTGACGTGAGGGTGAGGACGGCGAATTCCGCGCACCCGAGTCCAGGCCCGTCGGCCACGGCGGTGCCCGCGGCCCATGCGGGGACGATCCGGCGGTACGGCTGGGGGACGGCTCCCGGCGGTCGGCACAGGTAAGTCTCGCCACATCAGCGTCTCGGCGGTGTCACCGGCGTCCACGGTCTCTTGATGGACCACCCGCGGCTCCTGTTGAATCCACTGGATCCACGCGGGTGGAACGGACAGGTTGGCAGTCGAACGATCGGGGGATGGCCCATGGACGACACTCGGAGAACTGACGACCCGGCGGGTGTGAACACGAAGCTGTACCTCTCCTCGCTCGGTCTGGGCGCTGCGCTGCTGATCGTCATCAGGCTGTTCGCGTTGCCGCACCTGGGCGGGGCGACCAAGGTGAGTCTCAGCGACACGATCATCTCGATCGTTGACTCGCTCACCGGGGCCGCGGTTGCCTCCTTATGCGTCTCCCTGCTCGTGGTGTTCTTCTACGGTCTGAAGCGGCAGGGACCGGTGGAGGTCCAGGTCACCGACCCCGGATCAATCTCTGCCGAGCTGGACAAGGCAGCAGGCGCCACCAACTCCTGGGACTACCGGGGTCATACGGCTCGGTATTTCAGATCGGCGGTCCTGCCGACCCTTCTCCAGCGCGCCGAGAGGCAGGGACACTATCTATCGATGAACGTGCAGGTGCTCGATCCGGACAACGTCGAACTCATGGACTTCTTCGCCGAGTACCGGAGGAACGCGAACCCCCACCGGCGGGACTACTGGACCCGGCGGCGTGCACAGGCGGAGATCGCCGCAACCATCATCAGGCTCCAGCTCCTGAGCTACCAGTTCTCCCGGCTCAACTGCCGGGTGTACCTGTCGTCCACCGTTTCACCGTTCACGATCGACCTGTCCGACACCTGCGTGATCGTGACCCGCGAGAAGGCTGGCACGGCCGCGTTGAAATACCCGGTCGGCTCGTCCTTCTACGATTCGACCAAAGAGGACATGCGGCTGAGCAACCGCCAGAGCACGGAGCTGCCTCTCCCCCGGTCCGCCACCGAGCTGGATCCTGGTTCCGTCGCGGATGTCAGAGAAGTCCTCTCCCTACTGGGCATACTCCCAGGGGCGGACGACGAACTCCTGAACATGACGCTGGACGCGTACCGAAGGCCGGTGAACCCCTATGCCAACGCGTGAGGCGATCGGCTCGTGGATGACCCGTCAAGGGTGGCCGGACCTACGGACGTTCCTGGACGACTCGGCTTCTTACCTGCACCCCTACGGATTCCTCGTGTTCCGCCTGCCCTTGGACACGTTCCCGGAGTGGGGCATCCGCGTGCATCTGTGGCCGCCCGCCGAGGAACGCAGAACGGACTCCGACCCCTTCCTCGTGCACAGCCACGGCTGGGACCTGCTGACGCGTTCCGTTGTGGGCTGTGTCCGGCACGCGATGTACGACGTGGATGACGGTGCGACGGCTGTGTGGTACGACTCGTTCACCGTCGAGAGCTCGCCCGGCGCCGGAGCCAGCGTTCTCTCGCCGGAAGGAAGGTCCACGAGTGTCCGCATGGTCTCGGAATGGGACGCCACACCGCAGGAGAGCCCGCTCCATATTCCTGCCGGCAGGTTCCACACCACGACAAGCCCGCTTGAAGCCGTATGGGATTCCTGGTCCGTGACCCTGGTCGCCACCGAGCACGCGGCCAGCAACGACTCAAGGGTGCTCGGCCCCTCCAAAGGCAGTGACGTGGTCAACGAACGGGCCGTGATCACGGATCCCGGTGTTCCGCTCTCCGCCATCGACCAGGCCTACGAGCAACGGGCCAATGGATCCAACCGGTGGACGTCCTTCGTCTTCCTGATCGACTCGGGAAGGATCCTGCTCGCGCGGACTCGCCGCTATCCCGGGTACTGGCATCCCGTCGGAGGCCAGATGGAGTCCTGGGACGACACTCCCTTGGACACCGCCCGCCGCGAGGTGCGGGAAGAGCTGGGCATCGACCTGGACGCGAGGAAAATGATCCCGCTCGGATGCCTCCCCAGGGACGAAGGGCCCGGAAAGATCCACACATGGGTCTGCGTTGGAGACTTTCCCGCGCGTCCCGACGTACAGGAGGAGGAAATCCACGAGGTCAGGTGGACGACACTGGAGGAGGCCCTTCGAGTGGACTCCCTGGCCGCGACAAAGAGCTTCCTCACCACCATCTCGGACCGGCGGCGCGAGTTCGGCCTGGAGATCTGACCCCGACCCGAAGACGGCGCCGGACCAACGGGAACGCCCCACGGACCCGGCGACAGCCACCACTACTGCCCGTCAGCTATCCGGGAGTGGCCCTGGCAATCCCCTCACACGTGCGGTGAGGTTGACAGAGCTCTCGGTGCGGAAACTCAAGGCGTCTGACGACCCGTACAGCCGACATGGCGTACGCGTTCGCCCACCGTCAGACGCATGGACAGCTTGGGACGACGCGGACACCTGATGAGACGGAAGGGGAGTTGGTGGCGGACAAGGACGCGGTAGCCCGCGTCGTGACACAGTTCGCTGACCATGTCCAGTGGGTACAGGAGTGGCCGGACAAGCCGACCTGGCGTGACCGACTCCGTCGATGGGCATTCCCCGAGTCGTACCGCTTCGACGGGTCCGCCACACCACCGAAACCCTGGGTCGACCGGCCCGCCGGGCACTATGAGCGGACAGGCTGGCGCATCCGAGCGGCCTACTACAGATCCGACCTGGCTTTCGAAGTCGAGTATGTGGTGTGCGATCACTGCAAGATCGGCTGGGTCGAATCGCCCTACACCTACGACGGCTACAAGCGCTGCGGCCTGGCCTCGGCCGCTCTCCGGTCTCTGCGCCGAGCCTATCCCGGACTCCGGTGGCACACAGCAGGCGGCCACTTCCGAGACGCCGTGCCCTTCTGGGATTCCGTCAGCGCGGATGTTCCCGGGAGCTACACCCGGCGGGAAAGATGTCATCACGTGGAACCACGCCGAGCGCGGTGAGCCCTCTCGCCAGAAGCCACGGGACGATCACTCGTTCATCTCCTGCCCCAGCACTTGGCCTCGCTCCCCGCCAGTCGATCCAGGGCGACTCCGCCGTCTCAGTTTCCGTCTCATTCACCACCGTTCGCGGACGTTCATGCGAGACCACAGCCCCACTCCGGCACCTCGACCAGCCGTCCACGAACGCAGGTGAACGCCCCCGAACGACGCCCTCCGCCCCACCCCCACAGTTGGAAAGCGTGTTGGGGGTGCTGAGGGATCAAGGGCGTGGCACCTGGCACCCAACCGAAGGGCAATGGCGGTCGTCTCAGTTTCCGTCTCGTTCGCCTCCGTACGCGGCCGTCCAGAATCGTTCACACCGCCCCACCGGGCACTGCATCCGTACGGGATCGAACGCCCGCGAACGCGCCCGGATCAAGCCCTGACCAGCCCGGACAAACCTGCAAAGCGAGTTACGCGGGTTCGATTCCCGCCACGGCCTCAAGTGTTTGACCAGGCAAGGTGAAAGGGCGGCACCCCTCCAGGGTTGCCGTCCTTTCGGCGGCCGTTTCAGGTTCCGGCTTCCTGTGAGTCCATCCCCGGGCGCCATCCGACCGACAGGCCCCAGTGGACTCCGGAGCCGGCCGTCACCGTGATGTCGATGTTTTGTTTGCTGCTGCTCAGCCCGATCTCGTTGTAGGTCGTTGCGGGTGTGGTGGTGCACGGGACTGTGTAGGTGGCCAGTTTCCCGATGGTGATGACCGTCTTGCCCTTGCCTACGCATTCGGTTGCCACAGCGATCGTGCCGGGCTTGACGCTTCGGATCCCTGGTATCTCTTCCGAGCCTGTTCTGTCGGCCAGGCGAACGAAGACTTTGGCCGAGCCGGAGATGTCCGGTGGGGTTCTCGTCACGGCTATGGCCGAAGGCGGAGGGGACGAGGGAGACCAGGGCGCGGAGGCGTGGGGAGTTCTGGCCGAGGCGTCTTTGCCGGTATGCCCCGCGCAGCCCGCCATGAGCGGAACACTCACTGCCAGGGCGATCACTGCCGCCCCGCGCATCCTGGTCACAGCACCCCACCCGCCTCGTCCTGGAACAGCTCCGTCCAGTAGTGCCAGTCGGCGTCCGTCGTCGTGCCCGTGGGGTCGATGGTGGAGAGGGCTCGGATCATCGTCTTGGCGACCTGGACGTACAGGGTGTTCGTCAGCTCGTGGGCGAGCGACTCGTCTATCTGGCGCTCCCGGTGCAGGAGCCAGAGGGTGAAGGCGAGGGTGGAGATGTCGGTGTTGAGGGGGTGGAGGGTCGCTTCGCGCTCGCTCCAGTTCAGGACCGCGCCCGTCTCGCCGTCGACCACCAGGATGTTGTCCTCGATCAGATGGCCGAGGACGATCAGGTGGTCGGCCCGGGGCGGGAGGGCGACCAGCTGGTCGGCCTGGTTCTCGGCGAGGGTGGGCAGCGGGGCGTCCGGGTCGGTGTGGAAGAGGACGCCGTCCTCGGGCAGGCCCGTCTCGCTCAGGAAGCGGCGCGTCGGGGCGTGGGTGAGCGTCGACGGGAAGTCGATGTCCTCGAAGCGGACGACACTGCTTCGGCCGAACTCCTGGTCCAGAAGCCTGGGCGGGAGGTCCAGGGCAAGGCCGGACCCCGTGCCCGGGCCCGCGACCAGGGCCAGGGGGCGGATCAGGGCCGCAATCTTCCAGAACGTCGGCACCGCACCGCCCGTGCCCTCCTCGAACACCGTCAGCAGCTGACGGGTCGCCTCCTCCACCGCCGTAGGACCGAAGCGGCCGGCGTACGCTGCGAACTGGCCGCGCACCTCCGTCAGTTCGTCGGTCGCCGTCGCGAAGCGGACCAGGGTGGGGAGCGACGGGGCCAGCGGTGTGCGGTCCATCAGGTCGAGGCGGGCGTGGAAGAAGGCCGTCGTCGAGACCTCGCCCGTGACTCCGTCGAGCAGGACCGACTCCGTCTCCATGCCGCGCAGGTCCGTCAGTCCGCCTATCACCAACTGGTCGCGCAGCCCCTCGCCGAGCCGTCCGGCCGGGTCGGGCGTGGTGTCGGCCACCGTGCGCAGTCCCTCCCTGCGCAGCTCCTCGAAGGTGAACAGGTCGCTGTCGCCGGGCAGTCCGGGGCCGCTGAGCCAGCGGCGGGTGGACACGTGGGTGATGTACGGACGCAGTTCGTCCTCGGTCAGTCTGATCGCCTCTACGGCGGTATCGGTCGTGCTCATGGCTCCCCCGTGTGTTTCCTTGCGCAGTCCCCTGGGCACGTCTCTCACGGTCCCCTGGCAGGGCACGGCACGGCGAACCAGTTCGGTCGGCGCTTGTCCCCCACTGCTCGAAACACTACGCGCCGCCACTGACAACGCCCTCGTACCAGGGAGACGTCAGAGCACCCTCGCGCGTTCCCGTCCCGCGAGAATCGCCTCCACCGTCTGCGTGGGGGTCAGTCCGGAGGTGTCCAGCCACAGACCGATCGGTGGCGTCGACGTCCGCAGCGCCTCGTCCAGCGCCGGAACCGTCCAGACCGCGTCGTCGTAGCCCGTCTTCGCCCGGCCCGCCTCCCGGGCGGCCACCGTCCCGGCGTCCGGGGCCAGGACCACGACGTACAGGGGGCGCGTCCGGACCAGCGCCACATACGCCGTCAGGTACTCGCCCAGGACGACGTCCTGGACGATCGCCGTGAAACCGGCCTCCGCGTACGCGTCCGCTGTCGCGGCCGACAGCCGGTACCGCAGGCGCAGTTGGGCCTCGGCCTCACCAGCCTCGGCCTCACCAGCCTCGGCCTCACCAGCCTCGGTCTCACCAGCAGCGCCGGGTACGTACTCCTCGCGCCCCGACACGATCATTCGCCGGAACATGTCCTCGCGCACATGCGCCGCCCGCGGCAACCGCTCCGCCAGCGCCTGCGCGACCGTCGACTTCCCGGCCGCCATCACGCCGGTGACCAGGACCACCCCGTTCACGCGGAGTAGACGCCGCCCACCGGAACCACGATCACGCGGGGCTCCTGACAAGAAGACCTCACCGGTCCGTCACCACCGCGGCCTGCGGACGGATCGGCAGCCGGTTCACGGGACGGCCCGTCGCGGCCCGTACGGCGGAGGCGACGGCCGCCGGTGACGTGACCACCGGCACCGCGCTTGCCGCCTTCGCGCCGAACGGGGCGATCACGTCCCGCTCCTCGACGAGCTTGACGATCCGGATGTCCGGCGCGTCCAGGGCCGTGGGCAGCGCGTACCCCGTGAGGTCCGGGTGGCGGATCAGCCCGCGCGCGGTGCGCAGGTTCTCCGTCAGCGCTATCCCGACGCCCTGGGTGACGCCCGCTTCGATACGGGCCTCCAGCTGGGCGGGGTTGAGGATCCGGCCGACGTCCTGGGCGAGCGCCAGCTCGACCACCCGGACCGAGCCCAGTTCCACGTCGACGTCGACCACCGCGCGGATCGCGCAGAACGCCATCCCCACGAAGGCGTCGCCCTGCCCGGCCTCGTTCAGGGGCTCGGTCGGGTGCGGGCGGCACTGGGCGGTGGCCCACAGTTCCTTGCCGTCCATGGCCTCGGTGACGGTCGTCGACAGGACCCCGTCGTACGAGGTGATCTTGCCGTCGGTGATCTGGAGCAGCTCGGTGGACATGCCGAACTTGTGCGCCAGGGGCTGCAGGAGCTGGGTGCGGACCATCTTGGCCGCGCGTTCCACCGCGCCGCCCGAGACCCAGGTGTGACGGCCTCGCGCGCCCGGGCCGGCCGGGGGCTGGTCGGTGTCGACGGGCGCGACGTGCACCTCGTCGATACCGAGGGTCTCCTGGACGATCTGGCGGGCCAGCGTGGTGAAGCCCTGGCCGGTCTCGACGGCCGCGCACAGCACCGTCGCGACGCCGTCCTGGACACGTACGGTCGCCGTGGAGACCTCGTCCGCGCCTTCCGTGCCGAGCATGTGCACCATGCCGAGGCCGTAGCCGACGCCCCGGCGGATCGCGCCCGGTTCGCCCGCGCCCTCGGGGCCGCCGGGCAGCAGCCACTCGTCCTCGGGGGTGTCCTTGGGGAGCGCGGGGAGCGGGAAGTCCCGTACCGCCTGGAGCAGTTCGGCGACCGGGGCCGGGCACGTCACCGTCTGGCCGGTCGGGAGGACGTCGCCGGTGGCGAGGACGTTGCGCAGGCGCAGTTCCGCCGGGTCGACGCCCAGCTTCTTGGCCAGCTTGTCCATCTGCGCCTCGTAGGCGGCGCACACCTGCATCGCGCCCTCGCCGCGGACATGGCCGGAGGGCGGGTTGTTGGTGCGGACGGCCCAGCCCTCGATGAAGGCGTTCGGGACGACGTACGGCCCGCAGGCGAAGCCCACGGCGGCGGCCAGGGCCTCCGAGGAGGTGTCCGCGTAGGCGCCCCCGTCGAGCAGGATCTGCGCCTCGACCTTCACCAGCTTGCCGTCCGTGTCGGCGTGGTGGCGGTATCTCAGCAGTGTGGGATGGCGGTGCACATGGCCGAGGAAGGACTCCTCGCGCGTGGCCGTGAGCTTCACCGGGCAGCCGGTCTTCAGCGCGAGCAGGCCGAGCGGGAGCTGGAAGCCCTGGTCCTCGCGGTCGGCGGTGGCGCCGGGGACGCCGGTGACGACGACCTTGACGCGCTCGGGCTCCAGGCCGTAGCAGGCGGCGGCGGTGTCTCGGTCGGCGTGCGGGTCGGTGGAGGCGAGGTAGAGCTCGACGCCGCCGTCGGGGCGGGGCACGGCGAGGCCGGCCTCGGCGCCGATGGGGGCCGGGTCCTGGCGGCCGATGCGGTACTGGCCCTCGACGATGACCTCGCCGACGACGTCCGGGTCGCCGTGGTGCAGCGGGATGTGGCGGACCAGGTTGCCGTCGGGGTGCAGGGGCTCGGCCTCGAAGGCCTGTTCCGGGTCGGTGACCGGCTCCAGCACCTCGTACTCGACGATGACGGCGGCCGCTGCCATGCGCGCGGTGTCGGGGTGGTCGGCGGCGACGGCCGCGATGGGCTCGCCGTGATGGCGTACGACCTCGGAGGCGAAGACCGGGCGGTCGGCCTTGCCGCGGCCGTGCACCGGGCTGCCGGGGACGTCCTCGTGGGTGATGACCGCGCGGACGCCGGGCATCTCACGCGCGTGGGACGTGTCGATGGACACGATGCGCGCGTGCGCGTGCGGGGAGCGCAGCACGGCGGCCCACAGCAGGCCCTCGGCCCACAGGTCGGCCGCGTAGGGGAAGGTGCCCTCGGTCTTCGCGCGCGCGTCGGCGGCCGGCAGGGAGACGCCGAGGCCGTGCGGAATCGGCTCGGGGGCGGGTGCTGCCTCCGCGGCGGTGGTCGCGGTGGCGGCTTCGTTGCTCACGCCTGGCCTCCGTCCTGTCCCTGTCCGTACGCCTGCTCATGCGGTCCGGAAGTGCCCGGGAACCCCGGGGAGTCGAACGCCGACGGGTTGACGCTTCCGGCCCCGGGGCCCGCCTGATGCGGGATACGTGCCTCGTCGCCATCCGTCTCAGCGTCGCCCGTCGCGTGGGCCTCGCGCTCGGCGACGACCTCCTTGACGGCGTCGACGACGCCCCGGTAGCCGGAGCAGCGGCAGAGGTTGCCGCACAGTGCTGTGCGGGTCTCCAGTTCGGTGGGCGCCGGGTTGCCCTCCAGCAGGTCGTGCACGGTCATCGCCATGCCCGGCACGCAGAAGCCGCACTGCACGGCTCCGCAGCGGGCGAGCGCGCGCTGCACGTCCGAGGGCCGGCCGTCCGCGGCGAGGCCCTCGACGGTACGGACCTCGCTGCCTGCGGCGGTCACGGCGGGCACCAGGCAGGAGGCGACGAGCCGTCCGTCGACCTGGACGTTGCACGCCCCGCACTCGCCCTGTGAGCAGCCGTCCTTGGCGCCGGCGAGCCCGAGCCGCTCGCGCAGCACGTAGAGCAGCGACTCGCCGATCCAGGCGTCGGTGACCGGGCGGTCGACGCCGTTGACCCGCAGGACGAGGGAGGCGAGGGGGTGTTCCTCGCCGGACGGCGCGGGAGCCTGGGCGTCCGCGTCCGCGTTCTCGCTGGAGTCGGCCGCGTTCACTTCGGCGGTCTCCGGCCCGGGTTCGTCGTCGCCGACGGACGGGGCGTGCTCCACACCGGACTCGACAGGGCCGTCAGCGGCTTCCACGGCCCCTTGGGCGTCGTCGGAGACCTCGGGAGCCGCCGGGGCCTCACCGGCGCCGGGAGTGGGCCGTGAGGCGGCTGTGGAGGGGTTGTCCGCATAGGGCTCGGCGCGCGTGTGCGCGGTCGGCGCGGGCTGCTCCGACAGGTCGGAGGGCGCGTGGTCCTCGGCGTGCGGGGCGGGCGGCGCCTGCACGTCGGCGTGCGTGTCGGTCTGCGCGTCGGCGGC
Source organism: Streptomyces sp. NPDC005374 (assembly GCF_042872225.1). Lineage (NCBI taxonomy): Bacteria > Bacillati > Actinomycetota > Actinomycetes > Kitasatosporales > Streptomycetaceae > Streptomyces > Streptomyces sp. NPDC005374. The sequence continues at coordinate 63,034 of NZ_JBIAKA010000023.1, forward strand.
CGCTACGGCGTAGGCGTCACCGGCGGAACCGGAGTGCCCCTCGCCGAAGGCACCACCGTGACCGTCGCCCTGGCTCCGGTCGTCCCACGGCTGCGCCGGTTGTGTCGCCCAGGGTGCGGACGCCCCGCCCGGCAGGGTCGCGGGAGGGGTGCCGCCCCACTGCTCGACCAGGGACGAGGTGGTGAACTCGCCCGATTCGTCCGGGATATCGCCGCCGACGACAGGAATGGACCACTGGCCGGTGACGTCGTGGCCGGGTGCGGGCGCGGCGGCGGTGTCCTCGGCGTTCCACTGCTGGGTGGAGGCGGGGTTGTACGTGAACTGTCCGGTCTGCCCCTGCGGCACCGCGTTCGGGTCGGGCCAGCCGGAACCCTCGGCGGGCACGCCCCACGCGCCCGTGCCCGCCGGGTCGGTTCCGGTGCCGTCGCCCGGCGTGGCCGTTATCTGCGGCGGCACATAGCCCTGACCGCGCGCGGCGAGCGGGCTGTCGGCGGAGGCCAGGAGGGCGTCGATGCCTCCTTCGGGGAGCTTCACGAAGGCGGTCGCGCCGTCGTCGTAGTCGCCCTGGGGCAGCGGGTCCCAGCGGCTCGCGGCCCTGGGGGTGCCCTCTCCGTGCTGGTCGTCGGTCACGACAGTGCCCTCCCCAGTGCTCGCCGGGCCAGCGCGGCGACGGTGCGCCGCAGGTGCAGTACGGCCGGTGGATGCTGCGGTACGGAGCCGTCCGGGGCCGGCGCGGGGTCGGGGATGCAGGCCGCGGCGACGTACTCGCCGAAGGCCTCCAGGGCCTCCGGGACGATCGCGCGGCCGTTGTCCCAGTCGATCAGGCGGGCGACCCACTGCTCGGCGTCCAGGGGCCGCAGCGGCATGGGCGCTATGGCACCGACGGCGCACCTGACCCCCCGCCGGGCCGGGTCGAGGACCAGGGCGACGGAGGCCATGGCGCGGCCGGGTCCGGTACGCCCCGTCACCTTGAGGAAGACCTGCGGTGCGTGCAGCAGCGGCACGCGGACGAAGCCGATGAGCTCTCCGGCGCGCAGCATCTCCATGCCGGCCAGCAGGTGCGAGACGGGCATCTCGCGGCGGGCCCCGTCCGGGCCCGCGATGATCAGTGTCGCCTCCAGGGCGGCCAGTACGGGCAGCGCGTCGCCCGTGGGGGCCGCGGAGGCGATGTTGCCGCCCAGGGTGCCCGCGTTGCGGATCTGCGGCGGGCCAGCGGCGCGGGCGGCGGCCGCGAGCGCCGGGATGAGGGCGGCGAAGTCGGGGCGGCCCATGCGCGCGTGGGTGAGGCCCGCGCCGAGCAGGGCGTGTCCGTCCTGGTACTGCCAGCCGCGGATCTCGCTGATCTTGCCGAGTCCGACCAGCGCGGCGGGCCTGAGCTGCCCGGAGTTGACGGCGGCCATCAGGTCGGTGCCGCCCGCGACGGGCACGGCGGCGGGCATGGCCGTGAGGGCCGCCACCGCCTCGTCCAGTGTTGTGGGCAGCGTGACGGCCTGCTTCGCCTGCGGTGCTTGCGTGGTCAAACCGGCTGCCCCTTCCCGCTGCCCCACCTGGCCCTGCCTGTTGCTGCCGTACGGTACGTGCTGACAGGGCGGACGTGGCAACTCTGGCACATCTTCGCAACAGCCGAGGACAGGGGTCCGCTAGGAGGCGTTCGGTGGCATTCGCCCGCCCCGTCCGGGAGATGGTCCGTTTTCGTACGGCATCACCGACACCTACCGATTGCCACTCTTAAGTGACTTCTGGGGCCTTTTTCCCTTACCTGTTCGGGGGCGTTCCGTCGATGGGCCGCCCGAGCACACCGGGCCGTTTCTGCCATGGCAACGGCCCTGTGGGCGGCCGGTAGCCGACGCCCAGGGCGTCAAGTCGCGGATAGTGGGCGGCCATTCGCCGCTCGAAGTCCGCGAGGTCCCGTTCCGCCGGGGCGGGCAGTGCGCTCCAGGCCACCTCGGCGAACGCCGCGAGCCGCGGGAACGTCTGGTAGTCCACGCGTGCGTGATCCTCCATCACCTCGGTCCACACGTTGGCCTGCGTACCGAGGACATGCGCCGCTTCGGCCGGCGTCAACTGCGGTGGAACGGGCTCGAAGCGATACACGTCCTCCAGGGTGCGGACATAGCCGATCGGCACCGGCTCGTCCTCGCCGGCGTCCTGGCGGTGGTCCAGGTACACATACTGTTCCGGGCACATCACGACGTCGTGGCCGGAGCGTGCGGCGGCGATCCCGCCCTCGTAACCGCGCCACGAGGAGACGGCCGCCCCCTCGGCGAGCCCGCCCTCCAGGATCTCGTCCCAGCCGATGAGCCTGCGCCCGCGCGCGGTGAGCCATGTGTCGAAGTGACGGATGAACCAGGACTGCAACTCGTCCTCGTCCGCGAGGCCGAGTTCCCGGATCCGGGCCTGGACCGAAGGCGACTCCCGCCATTGCTCCTTGGCGCATTCGTCGCCACCGATGTGAATGAACTCGGAGGGGAACAGCTCCAGCAGTTCCTCGAACACGCCCTCGTAGAACCGAAGGGTGTTGTCAGTGGGGGCGAGTACGTTCAGAGAGATGCCCCAGCTGTCCCAGACCGAGAGGGAGGTCGTGTCGATGACGTCGGTGTTGCCGAGTTCCGGGTACGCGGCGATGGCCGCCTGCGAGTGTCCTGGTACGTCGATTTCGGGGACCACGGTGATATGCCGCTCGGCGGCGTAGGCGACGATCTCCCGGATGTCGTCCTGGGTGTAGAAGCCACCGTGCGGCTTCTCCTCCCACAGCGGCGAGGCCCCGTGGCCGAATTTGGTGCGCGCCCGCCATGAGCCCACCTCGGTGAGCCGGGGGTACCTCTTGATCTCGATCCGCCAGCCCTGGTCGTCCGTCAGGTGGAAGTGGAGGACGTTGAGTTTGTGTGCGGCCATCAGATCGAGGTAGCGCAGGACTCCGTCCTTGGGCATGAAGTGCCGGGAGACGTCGAGCATGAGGCCGCGCCAGCGGAATCGGGGGGCGTCGTGGATGGTGACCGGGGGTACTTCCCAGACGCGCCCGGAGGTGATGGGTGCGCGACGGAAGGCGGCGGGGCCGAGCAGCTGACGGAAGGTCTGGGCGCCGTGGAACAGGCCCTCCCGGCTTGCCCCGTCGATGACCACCCCGTGCTCGTCCACGGTGAGGCGGTACGCCTCGGGGCCGAGTTCGTCGGCGTGGGGCGGCGCGATCTGCAGCCGGATGCGGCTCCCGCCGGAGGCGTACGGCTCCAGCGGCAGGCCCGTCGCCGCGCCGACCGTCGTGCGCAGCCAGCGGGCCACTTCGCCGGCGCCGGGGCCGGCCTCGATCTCGGTCTCCTCGTCGAGGACGAACACCCGGCCACCGGGGCTGTCGACGCTCGATGGCGCCGGAATCAGTGAAGTCACGTCAGTCCTTAACCGCTCCGCCCAGTCCCGAGACCAGACGTCGCTGTACGAGTACGAAGAACACCAGCACCGGAATCGTCATCACCGTCGAGGCGGCCATGACGCCGCCCCAGTCCGGCTCGTCCGGCTTGAAGAAGACCAGCAGGGCCATCGGCAGCGTGGACTGCGAGGTGTCGCTGATGATGAACGACTTGGCGAAGAGGAAATCGTTCCAGGCCGAGATGAAGGAGAACACGCTCGTGGCGACCAGGCCCGGCAGGACGAGGGGGAACAGAATCTGCCACAGGAATCGCGCGCGGCTCGCCCCGTCGATGTAGGCGGCCTCTTCCAAAGCCTCCGGTACGGCCTTCACGAACCCTCTCAGCATCCAGATCGCGAAGGGCAGCGAGAACGCGATGTGGGGCAGGATCAGCGAGCCCAGCGTGTTCAGCAGACCGAAGTCCCGCATCTGGAAGAACAAGGGGATGGTGAGGGCCTCCACCGGCACCATCTGGGCGACCAGGAACATGATGAGCAGGGTGGTCCGGAAGCGGAAGCGGAATCGGGTCACGGCGGTCGCCGCGAGAAACGCGATCAGCGCCGAGACGATCACGACACTGCCCGCCACGACAAGGCTGTTGACGAAATACCGACCGAAATCCTGCTGCCCGAACACCCGCCGGAAGGAATCGAGCGAGGGCGCGAGCGTCCAGGGCCGGGGCTCGGTGGACTCGATCTCGCCGGCCGGTTTGAAGGCGCTGAGCACCATCCAGTAGAGAGGGAAGGCGACGACGACCGCGATGAGCAACGCCGACCCCTCGGCGGCCAGCCGCCATGGACGCCGTAGGGACAGCCGCGCCCGCGCGCGTGGAAGGCTCACAGTTCCTCCCCCTGGCGGGTCAGCAGCCTCAGGTACACCAGCGTCACGGCGAGCAGGATCAGCAGCATCACGACGCCGATCGCCGCGCCGAGGCCGTACTGCGAGGAGGCGAAGGCCTGTTGGTAGGCGTAGACGTTCAGGACGAGGTTCTGTCCGGCGATGCCTCCCCCGTTCGTCATGACGTAGATCTGGGTGAACACCTTGAAGTCCCAGATGACCGACTGGATGGTGACGACGGCCAGGATCGGCCGCAGCATCGGCGTGAGCACCGACCGCCAGATCCGCCACTGCGAGGCCCCGTCCAGCGCGGCGGCCTCCAGCACCTCGGCCGGCACGGCACGGATCCCGGCGTACACCGTGACCATCACGAACGGGAAGGAGCACCAGACGACTTCGAGGAGCACGAGGGCGAAGGCGCTCACCCGCCCGTACGTCCACGAGTGGTCGCCGAGCCCCAGGACGCGGTTGACCGGTCCGAAGTCGGGGTCGAAGAGGAGCAGCCAGACCGTCGACCCCGTCACCGCCGGTGTCGCCCAGGCCCCGAGCGCGGCGAGCATCAACGCCAGTCGCGGCACGGCCCGTACCCGGGTGAGGAGCACGGCCAGCGCGCACCCGACGGCGAGCGTCGACGCGACACAGGCCGCCGCGAACAGCACGGTGGCCAGCAGCACCTGCCAGAACTGCGGATCGGAGAACAGCGCGGAGTAGTTCCCGAACCCCTCGAAGGCGGTCGGTTCGCCGCCGCTGACCTGGGCCTGGGTGTACCGGAAGAAGGAGATCAGACCGAGTTGGTAGACGGGGTAGACGAGCAGTCCGCCCAGGACGACGAGGGCCGGGGCGAGATAGAGCCAGGGTGCCCGGGTGGTGCGGTTGATCACTGACGTCACCGAGGTCACCCGACGGAGCCGAACGCGGCGTTCATCTTCTTCGCCGCTTCCCCGGAGGCCGCCGCCACGTTCTTCTTGCCGCTGATGACCTCCTGGAACATCGTCGGCAGCACCAGCGAGGAGTCGATCTGCGACCAGGCGGGCGAGGCGGGCACGAACTTCGTCCCGGCGGCGAGGGTCTGCGCGAAGGGCTTCACGTACGGCTGCTCGGAGGCGGCCTGCTGCCTGACGTCCGCGAACGTCGGCAGGAACCCCATCGCGTCGAACATCGACGCCTGCGTCTTCTTCGAGGTGAGCTGTTCCATCAGGTCGACGGCGAGCGTCCGGTGGGCCGTGCTCTTCAGTACGCCGATGTTGTTGCCGCCCGCGAAAGCGGGAGCGATCGACCCGGCGGTGATCCCGGGCAGCGGCACCACCGCGTACTCGCCCTTGACCTTCCCGGCCTCCACCGCCGTATGGCTGAAGTCGCCCCCGATCGCCATGCCCGCCTTGCCCGCGGCGAACGCGGTGATCGTGTCGTTGCCGCCCATGCCGGCGCACTTCGCGGCGGGACAGTTGTCGTCGGTGAAGAGCGAGGTGTACTCCTTGATGCCCTTCTGGGCCGCGGCACCGGAGATCGCGGACGCGTACGACCCGCCCTTGCCGTCGGCGAGTTCGCCGCCGTTGGCCCAGATGAAGGGCATCGCGCCGTACGTGTAGGCGCCGCCGACGACGAGGCCGTACAACTCGGGCTTCGCGGCGCGGATCTTGCGGGCCGTGGCGGCCAACTCGGCCATCGTCTTCGGCACTTCGAGGCCGAGCTCCTTGAAGACGTCGGTGCGGTAGTACAGGGCGCGGACGCCGACGTAGAAGGGCGAGCCGTAGATCCTGTCGTCGACGGTGACCGACTGTCTGGCGGTGGGGTCGGTGTCCTTGGCCTCGCTCCAGTCGCCGAACTCCTTGGTGACGTCGAGGAGTCCGCCGTCCTTCACGTAGCCGGCGGTGTCGGTGTTGCCGTACTCCATCACGTCGGGTGCGGAGGACGGGTCGTTGAAGGCGGCCTTGACGCGCTGGGCGCGGGTCTCGACCGGGATGTACTCGACGTCGACCTTGGTGCCGTCGTGAGCCTTCTCGAAGGCGTCGACGACGGAGTCGACGACCTGCTCCTTGGGCTTGTTGCCGACTTCCTGGAAGAGCCAGACACGCAGGGTGCCGGTCTTCTCGTCCTTGTCGGAGGAGGAGTCGGAGGCGGTCTGGGGCGCGCAGGCGGTGACGACCAGGGCGGCCAGCAACAGGGCGGGAAGTCGGGGGGAGAGCTTCATGGAGTGATCCTCCGGACGTGCGTTGCAACATATGCAATGACGGTTTCGCTCAACGCAACGGAGGTTATGGGTTGCATGAACACGCCCACAAGAGGTCTCAACCAATCCGTGATACACAAAAGGCCCCCGGGGCGCGTGGTACGCACCCAGGGGGCCCTGTGAAGCTCAGTCGGACGGCCTGTCTACTTGTCGCCGTCCTTGTCGTCGTCCCCGGAGCCCATGGACTCGTAGATCTCCTTGCACATGGGGCACACGGGGTACTTCTTGGGATCGCGGCCGGGCACCCACACCTTGCCGCACAGCGCCACGACGGGGGTCCCGTCGAGGGCGCTCGCCATGATCTTGTCCTTCTGGACGTAATGGGCGAAGCGCTCGTGGTCGCCGTCACCGTGGGACACCTGCGGCGTCGGCTCTACGAGGGTCCCCGTACCAGTCCCGCGCTCGGGCTCGAGAGTGCTCATGAAGCCAAGGGTAATCAACCACCGGGAACTATGGATCCCCCGCTTCCACAACGGGTGTCACCGGCGGTGACGCGACGCTCGCGGTCAGCCCCGTCCGAGTCCTCCCCGAGCGGAGGCCGGGGCCGGCGACGGGGCCCCGCGCCGCCACAACTGCCCCGCGCGAGCACGGATCTTGCGGGGTGGAGCGGGAGAACCGCCTCGCCTCAGTTGAGCGAGGCGTCGTCCGGGTAGGTGGCCACCATCGCGAGTTCGTTGCGCTGGCGGCGCAGCACCTCGCGCCAGAGTCTCTCCGGGGACGGCGAGGAGACATCGCCGGGTTCCGACTCGACGACGTACCAGGCGCCCTCCACCAGCTCGTTCTCCAGCTGGCCTGGGCCCCAGCCGGAGTAACCGGCGAAGATGCGCAGGCTGCCGACGGCCGAGGCGAGCAGCTCGGGCGGGGCCTCCAGGTCGACCAGTCCGATCGCGCCGTGCACTCTGCGCCAGCCCAGCGGGGTCCCGTCGAGTGCTCCGCCGCCGGGGATGACGGCGACCCCCAGGGCCGAGTCCAGGGAGACCGGGCCGCCCTGGAAGACGACGCCGGGTTCACCCGCGAGGTCGGCCCAGCCCTCCAGGATGTCGCCGACGTCCACCGGGGTGGGGCGGTTGAGGACCACGCCGAGCGAGCCCTCCTCGTCGTGGTCGAGAAGGAGCACCACCGCGCGGTCGAAGTTCGGGTCCGCCAGGGCGGGCGTTGCCACGAGCAACCGCCCTGTGAGCGAGGACACCTCGGTCATGCCAGACATGATCCCGCATCTTCCCTCCAAGTGTGGAGGCAATGCCTTTACCGCAGGGGTCGCAGCTCAGAGCGCAACCGTGCGCCCCAGGCGCGCGACACGCGCCCGTGACCCCATGTGCCCGACAGGGAACGGCCCGTGTTGTGACAGAGCTATGACGTGCCTTGGTGGCACTTGGGCTTACAGAAGGGGGGTGGGCGGCGATTACCCTTTCCCTTCTGGTCCCTGCCCGACTCATCGGAACGCGAGATACATGACCGTCAACGGCTCTGACGACGTACTGCTTGTCCACGGCGGAACCCCGCTGGAGGGCGAGATCCGTGTCCGCGGTGCGAAGAACCTCGTACCGAAGGCCATGGTCGCCGCCCTGCTGGGCAGCGGGCCGAGTCGACTGCGCAACGTTCCGGACATCCGTGACGTGCGGGTCGTACGCGGGCTGCTGCAACTGCACGGGGTGACGGTCCGTCCGGGTGAGGAACCGGGCGAGCTGGTGATGGACCCGACCCATGTCGAGAGCGCCAACGTCGCCGACATCGATGCCCACGCCGGGTCGAGCCGCATCCCGATCCTTCTGTGCGGGCCGCTGCTGCACCGCCTCGGGCACGCGTTCATCCCGGGCCTCGGCGGCTGCGACATCGGCGGCCGGCCCATCGACTTCCACTTCGAGGTGCTGCGGCAGTTCGGCGCGACGATCGAGAAGCGCGCGGACGGGCAGTTCCTGGAGGCGCCCCGTCGGCTGCGCGGCACGAAGATCCGGCTGCCGTACCCGTCGGTGGGCGCGACCGAGCAGGTGCTGCTCACCGCCGTCCTCGCCGAGGGAGTCACCGAGCTCTCGAACGCGGCCGTGGAGCCGGAGATCGAGGACCTGATCTGCGTCCTGCAGAAAATGGGCGCCATCATCGCGATGGACACCGACCGGACCATCCGCGTCACCGGTGTGGACCAGCTCGGCGGCTACAACCACGCCGCCCTGCCGGACCGCCTGGAGGCGGCCTCCTGGGCGTCCGCGGCGCTGGCGACCGAGGGGAACATCTACGTCCGCGGCGCCCAGCAGCGCTCGATGATGACGTTCCTGAACACCTACCGGAAGGTGGGTGGCGCCTTCGAGATCGACGACCAGGGCATCCGCTTCTGGCACCCCGGCAGCCAGTTGAAGTCCATCGCGCTCGAAACCGACGTGCACCCGGGCTTCCAGACGGACTGGCAGCAGCCGCTGGTGGTCGCCCTGACGCAGGCCACGGGCCTGTCGATCGTCCACGAGACGGTGTACGAGTCCCGCCTCGGATTCACCTCCGCGCTGAACCAGATGGGTGCTCACATCCAGCTGTACCGCGAGTGCCTGGGCGGCTCGGACTGCCGCTTCGGGCAGCGCAACTTCCTCCATTCGGCGGTCGTCTCGGGCCCGACCCGCCTCCAGGGCGCCGACCTGGTCATCCCCGACCTGCGCGGCGGCTTCTCGTACCTCATCGCGGCACTGGCCGCCCAGGGCACCTCCCGCGTCCACGGCATCGACCTCATCAACCGCGGCTACGAGAACTTCATGGAGAAGCTCGTGGAGCTCGGCGCGAAGGTGGAACTCCCAGGCAAGGCACTCGGGTAGCCGTAACCGGCCCTACGACGATGGGGCGGCCCCCTGTGAAGGGGGCCGCCCCATTGGCGTTACGTCGTCCCGAAGTACGTCGTCCCGAGACGTACCGTCAGGCTTACTTGCCCTTGGCGGCTTCCTTGAGCTTGGAGCCCGCCGAAACCTTGACGCTGTAGCCGGCCGGGATCTGGATCGGGTCGCCGGTCTGCGGGTTGCGCGCGGTGCGAGCGGCACGGTGGGTGCGCTCGAAGGTCAGGAAGCCGGGGATGGTGACCTTCTCGTCACCCTTGGCGACGATCTCGCCGACGGTCTCGGCGAACGCGGCCAGAACGGCGTCGGCGTCCTTGCGGGTCACCTCGGCGCGGTCGGCCAGCGCGGCCACCAGCTCACTGCGGTTCATGTTGTTACTCCCGTGTTCTTCTTGCCGTTGGGGTGTGCCTCGCGGCGGAGCCGCACACGTGGCACAGCGAAGCCGATGCGCTCGCGCCCAGTGACGCATCCTGCCCCTACCTGCTGCGGGAAAGCCAATCCGGCACCCGCAGGACTCGTGAGAACACCCTAGGGGGTCACACGAACTGGGGCCTGGGCGTGGCGCCACCATAGAGGGTGGCGTGAAGCGCCCGGTTTCGCGACGCGCCGGGCCGGAGGGCCACCGTGGCGATCCTCACAGCCGACGCCCACTGTAGACGCGGCCCTACGCCGTCGCCCCCGCGGCCTTGGCCGCGTCCCGCACCGCACCCGCGACCGCGCCCGCGACCTTGTCGTTGAACACGCTCGGGATGATGTAGTTCGGGTTCAGCTCGTCCTCGGTCACGACGTCCGCGAGCGCCTTCGCGGCCGCGAGCATCATCTCCGTGTTGACCGTGCGGGACTGGGCGTCCAGCAGACCGCGGAAGACACCCGGGAAGACCAGCACGTTGTTGATCTGGTTGGGGAAGTCGGAGCGGCCGGTGGCCACGACGGCCGCCGTCTCACGGGCGATCGCCGGGTCGACCTCGGGGTCGGGATTCGCGAGCGCGAACACAATCGCGTCGTCGGCCATGGCGGCCACGTCGGCGCCGTCGAGGACGTTGGGGGCCGAGACGCCGATGAAGACGTCGGCGCCCCGCACGGCCTCCTTCAGCGTGCCCGTCAGGCTCTCGGGGTTGGTGTTGTCCGCGATCCAGCGCAGCGGCGAGTCGGCGGCGGCGCCCACCAGGTCCTCGCGGCCGGAGTGCACGACGCCGTGGATGTCGGCGACGACGGCGTTCTTGACGCCCGCGGCGATGAGCAGCTTGAGGATGGCCGTACCGGCCGCGCCGGCGCCGGACATGACGACCCGGATGTTCTCGATCGCCTTGCCGGTGACGCGCAGTGCGTTCGTCAGGGCGGCGAGGCAGACGATCGCGGTGCCGTGCTGGTCGTCGTGGAAGACGGGGATGTCGAGGGCCTCGCGCAGCCGGGCCTCGATCTCGAAGCAGCGCGGCGCGGAGATGTCCTCGAGGTTGATGCCGGCGAACCCGGGGGCGATCGCCTTGACGATCTCGACGATCGCGTCGGTGTCCTGGGTGTCCAGGCAGATCGGCCAGGCGTCGATGCCGGCGAACCGCTTGAAGAGGGCCGCCTTGCCCTCCATGACCGGGAGGGCGGCCATCGGACCGATGTTGCCCAGGCCCAGCACGGCCGAGCCGTCCGTCACGACCGCAACGGAGTTGCGCTTGATGGTGAGGCGGCGCGCGTCCTCGGGGTTCTCGGCGATGGCCATGCACACCCGGGCGACACCCGGGGTGTAGATCATCGAGAGGTCGTCACGGTTGCGGATGGGGTGCTTCGACGCCATCTCGATCTTGCCGCCGAGGTGCATCAGGAACGTACGGTCGGACACCTTGCCGAGCGTGACGCCCTCGATGGCGCGCAGTTCCTCGACGATCTCGTCGGCGTGCTTGGTGGAGCTGGCCGCGATGGTGACGTCGATCCGGAGCTTTTCGTGACCGGAGGCGGTGACGTCGAGGCCGGTCACCGAGCCGCCGGAGGACTCCACGGCGGTGGTGAGCTGCGATACGGCGGTTCCGCTCGCGGGCACCTCCAGCCGGACCGTCATCGAGTAGGAGACGCTGGGCGCCGTTGCCATGGCCGACTTCCTCCGCTTTACCTGTGGTGCTGATGCCGTCCGATCGTCGCACCTACTGATGGGTAGGCGTTAGCCACCCCGGATTGCGAACGTTTTGTTCACGAGAAGAGGCCCACGTCCTCTGGACGTGGGCCTCTCGTCAAGTCAGTGACACCGACCCGCCATGCTCGCCTCGCGGCAAGTGGTCGCTCGTGGCGACGAAGGTTGGGCCCGGGGGCTTGGATCGGGCCGGTGTCACACTCAGGCTAACAAACGGATCCCGAAAGACCATTCCCGTCCCGAGAGTTCAATCTCTCAGCAGATCCGGCACCCCGTCCGCGTCCGGCTGGTCCCGGTCCGCCGAGACGACCGTCAGCTGCTGGGTCGCCCGGGTGAGCGCGACGTACAGCACGCGCAGTCCGGCCGGTGACTCGTCGGCGATCTCGGCCGGGGAGACGACGATCGACGCGTCGTACTCCAGGCCCTTGGCCTCCAGACTGCCGAGCGCCACCACGCGGTCGCCGAGTCCGGTGAGCCAGCGGGCCGCCTCCTCGCGCCGGTTCATGGCGACGACGACGCCGACGGTGCCGTCGACGAGGTCGAGGAGCCGGGCGGCCTCCTCCCGGACGGTCTCGCCCAGCGTCTTGCGTACGACCGTGAAGCGCGGCTGGACGCCGGTGGACCGTACCGCCGCGGGGGAGGTCGCGCCGGGCATGGCCAGCGCGAGGACCTTGGCCGCGAGGTTGGCGATCTCGGAGGGGTTGCGGTAGTTGACGGTGAGCTGGAAACGGCGGCGGGGACGGGTGCCGAGGGCCTCGTCGCGGGCCTCGGCGGCCTCTTCGGGGTCGGACCAGGAGGACTGGGCCGGGTCCCCCACGACCGTCCAGGTGGCGTGCCGGCCGCGGCGGCCGACCATGCGCCACTGCATCGGCGTGAGGTCCTGGGCCTCGTCGACGATGACGTGGGCGTACTCGACCCGTTCCTGGGCGAGCCGCTCGGCCCGCTCGCGCTGCGTCTCCTCGCGGACCGGCATGAGCTCCTCCAGGCCCGTGAGGTGGTCGAGCGGGTCCAGCTCCCGCCGCCTGCGCGGGCGGGCCGGGGCGCCGAGGACCGCCTGGAGCTCGTCGAGCATGGCGATGTCGTGCACGGAGAGGCCGTCCCGCCGGAGCGAGCGGGCGACCCTGCGGACCTCGCCGGGATTGAGGATCCGGCGGGCCCAGCGGCCCAGGCGCCGCTCGTCGGCCATGGCGGCGAGAACGCCCTTGGGGGTGAGCTCAGGCCACCAGGCGTCGAGGAACGCGATGAAGCTGTCCTCCGAGGTGATGTCCTCGTCGAACGACGACCGCAGTTCGGCGGCCAGCTCCGGATCGGTGTGCCGGCTTCCCGACCCGGACCGCGCCCACAGGGCGTCCAGGAGCAGTTTGCGGGCCCGGGGCCGCAGCAGGTTGACGGGTGCGGTGCCGCTGAGGGCGTTCTGGCGGATACGTTCCAGCTCGGCCGCCTCCAGTTCGAGCCGGCGCCCGAAGGCGACGACACGGAGGCGGGAGGGAGTTCCCGCGGGGGCGGGCTCGGGTGCGTCCTCGGGCGTGTCCTCCTCGCCGAAGGCGAGCTGGCCGGGCTCGCCGAGGGCCCGCTGCCCCGGACCGCTCCCCCTGCCGTGGGTGCCCGACTCCAGTGCCCCCCGCGCCGCCTTCCGCAGGACCTTCAGCATCCGGTACGACCCCTTGGCGCGGGCCACGGCCGGGGAGTCGTACAGGGTGGCCTCGACGCCGTCGACCAGGGAGCCGATCGCCCGGATGGCGACCTGGCCCTCCTCGCCGAGCGACGGCAGGACGCCCTCGGTGTAGGCGACGAGCAGGGGCGTGGGCGAGACGATGAGGATGCCGCCCGAGTACCGGCGGCGGTCCTGGTAGAGCAGATACGCGGCCCGGTGCAGGGCCACGGCGGTCTTGCCCGTGCCGGGGCCGCCCTCGACGTACGTCACCGAGGCCGCGGGTGCCCGGATGACCATGTCCTGCTCGGCCTGGATGGAGGCGACGATGTCCCGCATGGTGTGGCTGCGGGCCTGTCCGAGCGCGGCCATCAGGGCGCCGTCGCCGATGACGGGCAGCTCCTGGCCGTCGAGGAGGGCCTTGAGTTCGGGGCGCATGAGGTCGTCCTCGACACCGAGCACCTTGCGGCCCTTGGAGCGGATGACGCGGCGCCGTACGACACGCCCGGGATCCACCGGAGTGGACCTGTAGAAGGGCGCTGCGGCCGGGGCCCGCCAGTCGATGACCAGCGGGGCGTAGTCGGAGTCCAGGACTCCGATCCGGCCGATGTGCAGGGTCTCGGCGATGTCGGCGGTGTTGTCCTCGCGGACCGCGCCGTCGGCGGGCTCCACGGCGGTGTAGGCGCCGTCCGGGCCCTTCTTGCCGTCCCTGCCCAGGAGCAGGTCGATCCGGCCGAAGAGGAAGTCCTCGAACTCGTTGTTGAGGCGGTTGAGGTGGACGCCGGCCCGGAAGACCTGGGCGTCCCGCTCCGCGAGCGCGCCGGGTGTGCCCACCTGGCCGCGCTTGGCCGCGTCGTTCATCAGGAACTCCGCCTCGTGGATCTTCTCCTCGAGGCGCCGGTACACCCGGTCCAGATGTTCCTGTTCCACGCTGATCTCACGGTCCCGAACTGAGTCGGAAACCGTGTCGACCGCGGTCGGTTGAGCCTGAGCGGCCACCGGGCCCCCTTCTGACGTGCTGGGCAGCCGTCAACCGTACGCGAAGGGGACCCCGGGCGGGAAGTTACGCGTCGACCTCGACCAGCTTCTTGCCGTTGGAGTCGACGACTTCGAAGTGGTCGATGTCGCTCTGGGCGGGAGCGACGGCGCCGCCGATGTAGAGCGGCTTCTTGGACTCCGGGGTCTTGCCGTCCGGAATGCCGTAGCCCCACTTGCCGACGGACCAGGTGGAAGCCGTCCAGCGTTCGCCGTTGTCTGCGACGGCGATGAGGGAGCACTTCAGCGGTCCCTTGACGCCCTTGAGCTCCAGACCGAGCGAGGTGCCCCAGTCCTTCGTCTGCATGGCGACCGTCGCGCTGACCCCGGTCGAGGGGTCGGTGCCGGAGACCTTGTCGCTCATGGACTCGAAGAGTTCCTTGGCGGTACTCGCGAGGACCTGGCCCTGCTTGGGCTGGGTGCCCGAGTCACCGCCGCTCGCGGCCATCGCGACGAACGGACCGCCGATGATCAGGGCGGCCGCGGCCGCGACCATGTAGAAGCTGCGGCGCCGCTTGTGCGCACGGCGCTCCGCGACCTCGTCCACGAGCTTGTTCACGATCCGCGGGCTGGGCTTGGCGGAGAGCGACTCCCCGATCGCGGGTGTGCCGGAGCCCGGCAGGTCCGCGAGGGCGGCGAGCATCGGCTCCATGCCGGCGAGCTCGTCGAGCTGCTGGGCGCACCATTCGCAGGTCGCGAGGTGCGCCTCGAAGGCGGTCGCCTCGGCGTCGTCGAGGATTCCGAGGGCGTAGGCGCCGACGGTCTCGTGCTCGTTCGGCACCGGAGATCCCATCATGGAACCTGACATACCCGAACCACCTGTACCGAATCCCTGGTTACCCCCGTACACACTCATCACGCCGTCACCCCCCGCTCCTCCAGTGCGAGCTTCATCGACCGCAGGGCGTAGAACACCCGCGAGCGGACGGTTCCGCTGGGTATGCCCAGTGTCTCGGCCGCCTCGTTGACGGTACGCCCCTTGAAGTACGTCTCGACGAGCACCTCCCGGTGGGCCGGGGTCAGGTCGTCGAGCGCGTCCGACAGCGTCATCAACCACAGCGCCTTGTCGATCTCGTCCTCCGCGGGGATGACCTCCAGCGGTGACGGGTCGACCTCCTGCGGCCGGGCCTGCCGGCTGCGGTGTCCGTCGATGACGATGCGCCGGGCGACCGTCACCAGCCAGGGGCGTACCGATCCGGTTGCTCGATTGAGCTGTCCGGCGTTCTTCCAGGCACGGATGAGCGTCTCCTGCACCACGTCCTCGGCTCTCTGGCGGTCTCCCGCAACCAACCGGAGGACATACGCAAGGAGAGGCCCGGCGTGCTCCCTGTAAAGGGCACGCATCAGCTCCTCATCTGGTTCCGAGGGCTGGGACATGCGATGTCGGGCCCTCGATCCACGTTCATTGGCCACGACGGAATCCTTGCGCACGCCCACCTCCGATGTCCGGGGGTTCCCCCAGTCGGTCGCTCGACAACAGGTACGGAAGGGGGGTGCCGGGTGTTCAAAGTGCGACGACAGTTTTCTTCTGAGTGACGTGACGAGACAGGACATGCGCGCACATTCCCGCCGCGCGATCTTTACATTTCCGCCACACCGGCAAGATCAAGACTACGGCCCGTAAGGTTGAGCGAGTAAACGACATGTAATCGAAATCACGTCGACTGCGCCTCCACAGAAGGGACATAACGACCAGTCAGGCGCGCGAGAGAGCCGCGCGCCTCCGATGCCGGGCCACCCTTTCGCGGTTTCCGCAGACCTCACTGGAGCACCAGCGCCTCCTGCGTCCCCGTGATGTGTCCAGGTACACGATGGGGCAGTTGTCCCCTTCGCACTCTCTGATCCCCGCCCGCGCGACCGGGTCGGTGAGCAGTTCCACGGCGTCCCTGGCGACGGCCCCGAGCAGCGCCGCACAGCCGGGCGGACCCTCCAACTCCCGCACCAGAGTGCCGCCCTCGCCGGACACCGCCCGCGGGGCCGGGGGCGCGGCGCGGGCGGCGTCATTGACGTGGGCGAGCGCGAGGTCGTACCCGTGCCCGGGTGCCTCTCGCACCAACTGCCCGATCCGGCCGCGCAGTTCGCGGAAGCCGACGAGCCAGGAGGGGTCCGCGTGCGTCAGACCGGTGCCGTCCGGCACCAGACCCGAACCGACGATCCAGGCGCACAGCACCTCCGTCGAGTCGAGGCGTTCCTCGGGGTGGGTGGTCGCGAGGAGGTCGAGACAGATCCGTCCGGCGTCGAAGCGCAGTTCGTACGCGACCGTGGCCGTACCCAGTGCCATGTGCCTGTCACCGCCTAGGGGTGCCGCTTCGGGGCTCCCTCTAACAGTGCCTCCCCGCTCCCACCGCCGGAACCCCCCGGACCGGGAGCGGTACCTGGCTGTGTCACCGCCGGCCCACGATCCAGCCCCTCCGGCGTTTGAGGAGCGGGGGTCCGGGGGCGGAGCCCCCGAAGGACGGGACGGGTAGGGGCGGCGGGGGCGAAACCCTCACACGTCGGAGTACTTCGCGTCCGCCGCCGGGTCCAGCGCGAGCCGATACCCCCGCTTCACCACCGTCTGGATCAGCTTCGGCGCCCCCAGGGCCGTACGCAGGCGGGCCATGGCCGTCTCCACCGCGTGCTCGTCACGCCCGGCACCCGGCAGCGCCCGCAGCAGCTCCGCCCGGGACACCACCCAGCCGGGCCGTCGCGACAGCGCCCGCAGCAACGACATCCCCGCGGGCGGCACCGGCCGCAACGCCCCGTCGACCAGCACCGCGTGCCCCCGGATCTCCACCCGGTGGCCGGCGATGGGCAGCGAGCGGGCCCGGCCGGGAAGCTCCTGGCACAGCAGTTGTACGAGCGGCCCGAGCCGGAAGCGCTCGGGCTGGACCGTATCCACTCCCTGCGCCTGCAGCGGCAAGGCGGTCACCGGTCCGACACACGCCGGCAGCACATCGTGGTTGAGGGCCGCGAGCAGCTCCGGCAGCAGACTGCGGTCCTCGGCCCGGGACAACAGGGAGGCAGCGGCGGGCGCGCTCGTGAAGGTCAGCGCGTCGAGGCCGCGCGAGACGGCCGCGTCCAGCAACCGGTCCAGCGGCGCGAGGTCCTCCGGCGGCATCCACCGGTACACCGGCACCCCCACGACCTCCGCGCCCGCGGCCCTGAGCGCCTCCACGAACCCCGGCAGCGGCTCGCCGTGCAGCTGGATGGCGACCCGGCGCCCCTCGACGCCCTCCTCGAGGAGCCGGTCGAGCACCTCGGCCATGGACTCGGACGACGGCGACCAGTCCTCCGTCAGCCCGGCGGCCCGCACCGCCCCCTTGACCTTGGGTCCGCGCGCGAGCAGTTCCACCTCGCCCAACCGGTCGAGGAGCGGCTCACCGAGCCCCCACCCTTCGGCGGCCTCGACCCAGCCCCGGAACCCGATCGCCGTGGTGGCGATCACCACGTCCGGCGCCTGGTCGATGAGGTCCTTCGTCGCCGCCAGCAGTTCGCTGTCGTCGGAGAGGGGCACGATCCGAAGGGCGGGAGCGTGCAGTACGGCGGCCCCGCGGCGCTGGAGCAGCGCACCGAGCTCGTCGGCCCGGCGCGCGGCTGTGACTCCCACGGTGAACCCCGCCAGGGGCCCGTGTTGCTCTGCTGGCTGCTGTTCGTCGTACATGGCTGTCGTCCCGCAGTCTGTCGTCTGACCTACATGCCGACCGAGCCTGTCAACGGCTCGTGACAGGCTCGGTTCCGCTTTATATCGTCAGTGTTACGTCACACCTCGGCGTAGCTGAGCTGCGGCTTCGCCTCGGAGGCGGTCGTGGCCTGGCCCTGAGAGGCCGTGCGGCGAAGGTATACGGCCCAGGTGACCAGGAAGCAGGCCGCGTAGAAGGCGAGGAAGGCGACGAACGCGCCGGTTCCGGAGCCGTAGGAGAGGAAGGACTGGCGGAAGGCGAGGTTGATGCCGACGCCGCCGAGTGCGCCGACCGCGCCGATCAGGCCCATGGAGGCACCGGAGAGACGGCGTCCGTAGGCGGCGGCCGCTTCGCCTTCGAGCCCCTTGCCCAGGGCCTTCGTGTGGAAGATGCCGGGGATCATCTTGAAGGTCGAGCCGTTGCCGAGGCCGCTGAGGACGAACAGGACCACGAACGCGACGGTGAACAGTCCGAGCGACTTCTCCATGCTGGCCGCGATGAGGACGGCGGTCGCGGCGGCCATCCCGACGTAGTTCCACAGCGTGATCTTCGCGCCGCCGTACTTGTCGGCCAGCGCGCCGCCCACGGGACGGATCAGCGAGCCGAGCAGCGGGCCGATGAAGGTGACGTACGCGGCCTCCAGCGGGGTCCGGCCGAACTGGTTGGTCAGCACCTGGCCGAAGGCGAAGCTGTAGCCGATGAAGGAGCCGAACGTGCCGATGTAGAGGAAGGACATGATCCAGGTGTGGCCGTCCTTCGCGGCGTCCTTGGCGGCGCCGGTGTCGTTCTTCACGTTCTCGATGTTGTCCATGAAGAGCGCGGAGAGGACGGCGGCGATGAGGATCAGCGGGATGTAGATCCCGAGCAGCACCCGGGGTCCGCCGCTGGCGCCGATGATCGCGAGGGCGATCAGCTGGATGACCGGGACGCCGATGTTGCCGCCGCCGGCGTTGAGCCCGAGGGCCCACCCCTTCTTACGGAGGGGGAAGAACGCGTTGATGTTCGTCATGGACGACGCGAAGTTGCCGCCGCCGATACCGGCCAGCAGGCCGACCAGCAGGAAGGTGTTGAACGAGGTCCCCGGCTTCATCACGGTGAACGCGGCGATGGTGGGGATGAGGAGCAGGCTGGCCGAGATGATCGTCCAGTTCCGTCCGCCGAAGATCGCGACGGCGAAGGTGTAGGGGACGCGGACGACGGCACCGACGAGCGTGACCATCGACGTGAGCAGGAACTTGTCGGCCGGCGTGAGCCCGTACTCCGGGCCCATGAAGAGCACCAGCACGGACCACATGGTCCAGACCGAGAACCCGATGTGCTCGGAGAGAACGGAGAAGAGCAGGTTCCGCTTGGCGACCTTCTCGCCGGTTTCCTTCCAGAAGGTCTCGTCCTCGGGATCCCACTGCTGGATCCAGCGGCCGCCCCTGCTCGGGGGTGCGGGGGCTGTACTAGGGGCTGTCATGACGCCTCCACGGTGCGACGGGGCTCAGGTCCTGCTTCGAGTGGCTGATTCCGAAGGTAGGGAGGACGCGTTTCCTGCCTGTGGCACCGGGTGACCGGAAGGGAACTTTGCTCTCACCCCGGCGCAGGAGGGGATGAGAGGTCGTGGGGGCTTTGTGTTTCCAACAGCTCCACCCCGCGGGGCCGTGGTGTGAGGGCCGGCCGGCCGCTTCAGCCGTAGGCGTCTTCCTGGTGGTCATCGGGGTCGTCGTACTCCTCTGCCGGCCGGAGCCCGAGGCCGGACCCCCGGTCCAACGCCCGTCGCCGCAGCTCAGCGGTCTCTTCGGGGCCGATTCCGTGGGCCGCGAACTCCTTGTCACTCCCCCATACGACGCCCTCCGGCCGGTCACTCAACTCGACGAGGTGGGATTCCCCTCGTTCCGCGCGCCCAGCTGCCGCGGCTGCTCCGGCTCGATCACGGAGCTCAGCGCCGAGCGAGTGCGCTCCGTGGCCCACACCTACGACTGTTTCGACGAACGTCTCATCGAGGCTCTCGCGGCGATGACGGGCCGCCGCACACGTGGCTGGTGGGAGGAGTACCGCGATCACGTCCCGGTGGCCCTTGTCGACCTGGCCGAACTGGAGCACCACGCCGCCGCGTTGCGCGTGGCCCTCATGCTCCACATCCCGGCGCTGCTCCAGACGACGGACCATGCCCGGGCCCTCTTCCAGGCAGTGGTCCCGCCCATGCGGCAGTACGAGATCGAGCACCGCCTCACCCATCGCCTCAAGCGGCAAGGCCTACTGCACAGGCCGGACCCGCCGCCGTACACGGCGATCATTCACGAGGCGGCACTCCGTATGGGCTTCGGCGGCCCAGTCGTCGCCCGGGGCCAGCTCAAGCACCTGACCGACATGAGCGAACTGCCGCACGTCACCCTTCGCGTGATCCCGTTCGGAGCGGACCACTTCCCCACCACCGGCCAGTCCTTCGACTATGTCGAGGGCCCCGTCCCCCAACTCGACACCGTCCAGCTGGACTCGCACCACGGAGCATGCGAGTTCCTCGACGCGGAAGCGCAGTTGAGCAAGTACCGGGCCGTACTGAACAGCACAGAATCCTGTGCACTCGCGCCCGCCGAATCACGCGACTTCATCCACCGTCTCACCCAGGACCTGTGAGGAACCGAACCATGCAGCCCATCCACTGGCAGAAGTCCACCTACAGCGGCGACGGCTCGAACTGCGTCGAGATAGCCGCGGCCCCCGCCGCCATCCACGTCCGCGACTCGAAGAACGCGGAAGGCCCCCACCTTGCCTTCCCGACCGCCGCTTGGACTCAGTTCATTTCCCACACCGCCTCCCCCACGTCACCGACGCGGGATTGACCGAAGCGTCTTACGTCTCTGTCCACGTTTGCCACGAGCGAGTACTCATGCAAGAGTACTCGTATGTCATCCATCAGGTTGTTCATCCTCGACACGTTCGCGAGGAACGGCGAGATGCACGGGCACAAGGTCCGTCTCCAGGCAGAGCAGGAACATCTGCACCTGTGGACGGACGTGTCGGTGGGCAGCCTGTACCAGGCGATCAAGCGGCTGCTGTCCGAAGGGCTGCTCGCCGAGGTACGGGTCGAGCGAGAAGGCAATCTGCCCGAGCGTCAGGTCTACGGCATCACCGACGAAGGGCGGCGGCGGCTCCGGGAACTGCAGTCGCAGGCGCTGACCCACATCTGGATGAAGCCGGACCCCTTCGACCTGGCCCTGACCCGTCTGGACCCCGAGAAACTGGATGATCTCCACGCCGTCATCACCTCCCGGCTGGACGAGCTCTCCTCCATGCTGTCCACCACCGAGGCGCTGAACGCGCAGGCCATCGACGGCGGCTACCTGACGGTGAGCGAGGCCCTCGCGGTCAGCCACGGCGCGCACCGGCTGCGCGCCGAAGTCGCCTGGCTCCAAGAAGTCCTGAACGCGGTGCCCGAGATCGTCGCCGACGAGCGGACCCGCCGGCCCGGCACCCCCTGATCGCCGGGCACCACGCCAGCACGTACCAGCCTGCGACCTGCAACCTGCACGACCGATGTGCGGACCAAATGGAGCATGCACCATGTCGTTACTGATCGAACCCTTAACGCTGTCCATACCCGACGAACAGCTGACCGACCTGGGCGAACGCCTCTCCCGCACACGGTGGCCCGACGCCGAAACCGTGCCCGACACGAGCCAGGGCCCCCAACTGGCCAAGATTCGCGCCCTGCACGACTACTGGCTCCACACCTACGACTGGCGGCGTTGCGAGAAAACCCTCAACGGCTTCGGCCAGTCCCGCACCACCATCGACGGCCTGGGAATCCACTTCCTCCACGTGCGCTCGCCGGAACCGGACGCCCTCCCCTTGATCATGACCCACGGATGGCCCAGCTCGGTCCTCGACTTCCACAAGGTCATCGGCCCGCTGACCGACCCCGCGGCCCACGGCGGCGATCCGCGCGACGCTTTCCACCTCGTGGTGCCATCGCTGCCGGGATTCGGCTTCTCCGACCGGCCGACCGCACCCGGCTGGGGATTTCCCCGGATCGCCGACGCCTGGATCACCCTGATGGACCGACTCGGGTACCAGCGGTGGGGTGCACAGGGCGGCGATCTCGGCTGCGCGGTCACCGACGAGATCGGTCGCGCGGCCCCGGACGGCTGCATCGGACTGCACCTCAACTTCGCGATGTTCCCGCCCACACCCGAGGAGATCAAGGACGCCACCGCGCAGGAACAGGCCATGCTCGACAGCGCCGGCTGGTTCTGGGAAAACCTTTCGGGCTACGCCAAACAACAGGCAACCCGTCCGCAGACCCTCGGCTACTCCCTCGCGGAGTCCCCCATCGGCCTGGCCGCCTGGATCTACGCCATGTACCAGGACACCTGCGGCACACCAGGAGACGCGGAAGCGTCATTCACCCTGGACGAACTACTCGACACCATCATGCTGTACTGGCTTCCCAACACCGGAGCATCCTCCGCCCGAACGTACTGGGAAATGGCCCGGGCACCCCGCCCCTCCGCGCCGACCCCCGCCGGACCCATCACCGTGCCCACCGGATTCAGCATGTTCCCCGAGGAACACGTGCGAAAGTCCAGGCGCTGGATCGAACGCCGCTACAGCAACGTGATCCACTTCAGCGAGCCCGCCGCAGGAGGCCACTTCGCGGCCCTGGAGCAGCCGAAACGCTTCACCGAGGACGTCCGGGCCACTTTCCGCTCCGTGCGCTGAGCGCGGATGCCCGCGCCGCGACCTCCCTCGACCGACCTCCTTGCAGAAGGGCACGATCTCATGGCGGCTCTGCCGACCGAACTCCTCGAACTGCTGCGGCGGCCGAGTCCCTGCTTCATCGCCACGACGATGCCCGACGGCTCGCCCCAGCTCACGCAGACCTGGGTGGACACCGACAGCGAACACATCCTCATCAACACCGTCGAGGGCTACCGCAAGGCGAAGAACGTACAACGTGACCCGCGCGTCGCTCTGACCATCGCCGACCCCGACGACACCACCCGCTACTTCGGGGTAAAGGGGCACGTGACCGCCGTCACCACCAACGGTGCCGCCGAGAACGTCGAACGCCTCTCCCAGAAGTACACCGGTCGGCCCTACACCTCCTACGGCGGCCCGGGACAGACTCGGATCCTGCTGACCATCGTCGTCGACACCATCATTCACGCCCCCGCGCACTAAAGGCCGCGTCGCGGCTGAGGCGCCGTCCGGTGCGGATGCAGAACAGGGGTTCACCGCTGCGTCCGGCGCGCTCATTCAGCCAAGCACCCAGCAGTTTCTGGATGGGTCGATCGAGCGGGACGGTGCGCTGTTCGCGCCCTTTGCCCGCGCGGATCGCTCAGACGTCGGTTCCGGTGAGAGCGGCGGTCGCCTGCCAGAGTTTCCCGGCGACCGCCAGGTCCAGGCCCGCCCGGCCGGGCTTGCGGATCAGCGGGTGGCCCGTGAAGCTGAACAGCCCGTCCGGTCCGACGTAGGCGTTGCCGGGGACGTCCTGCGTGGCCGCGTACATGAGCGGCAGCGCTCCGCGCTCGGCGTCCTGCACCAGGAACGGGAGCCGGTTGACGAATCCCAGCGGCGAGTGCGTGACCAGTCCGGTGCGCGCGATGCCGGGGTGAGCGACGACCGAGCGGACATGGCTGCCCGAGTCGGTCAGGCGGCGCTGCAGTTCCAGCGAGAACAGCACGACGGCGAGCTTGGACGACTCGTACACGGCCAGCCCGTTGTACTTGCGGGAGCGCCAATCGAGGTCGTCGAGATCCAGCTTGGCGAAGCGGTGCAGCTGACTGGAGACCGTCACCACGCGGTCGGTCAGCCGCGGCAGCAGCAGGTTGGTGAGCACGAACGGCCCGAAGTAGTTCGTCGCGGTCTGCACGTCGAGACCCTGCGCGGTCTGTGCCGCCGGGATGTCCATCACCCCGGCATTGTTGATCAGCACATCGATGTCCCCGGTGTACGACCCTGCGAACGCGTGCACCGAGTCCAGGTCGGCGACATCCAGTCGCCGGACATCGAACTCTCCACGCATCCCGTCCACTGCCCGGCGCGTCTTGTCGACGTCGCGCACGGCCAGCACCACATGGGCGCCGGCCCGGGCGAGTTCACGGGCGGTCACCAGCCCGATCCCCCCACCCCCACCGGTGATCACCACCGTCGCGCCGGCCATGTTCGGCAGCTGGTCCGCGGTCCATCTGGCCATACGAAACTCCTCCAGAGGCACTTGCCCGATTCCTGACATCGCCCAGTAGAAAGGGACCGTGCCGACGGATGAAGGACATGCCCAACCACTGAACGGCAGGGCGTGGCTAACCGTGCGCACGTGCCGGACCATGAGGTGGCGGCATACGGCATACGGCACGAGGCATTCGAGGTGGGAAGCCGATGGTGGACACGACACTGGATCGCGACGGCCTGGCCGGCTTCCTGCGCGGACGCCGGGAGTCCCTGCAACCCGAGGACGTCGGGTTGCGCCGCGGCGCACGACGGCGCACGGCAGGGCTGCGCCGCGAGGAGGTCGCCGAGCTGTGCGACATGTCGGCCGACTACCTGGCCCGGCTCGAACGCGGTGGTGGTTCCCGGCCGTCGCAGCAAATGGCGGCAGCCATCGCCCGGGGCCTGCGCCTGACCCCGGACGAGCGCGACCACTTGTTCCTGCTGTGCGGGCACCGCCTTCAGACACGGCAACTGCGCGAAGCACACATCAGTCCCGGGCTGCTGCGCGTCATGGACCGGCTGCAGGACACCCCGGCGCAGATCGTGGGCCCGGTCGGCGAGACACTGCAGCAGACGCCGCCGGCCGTGGCGCTGCTCGGCGACGAGACGCGTCACACCGGCCCGGCGCGCAGCGCCCTCTACCGGTGGTTCACCGACCCCGCCGCCGCCCGCCGTCGGTACCTGCCGGACGACCACGACCTGCACAGTCGCGTCTACGTCGCCGTCCTGCGCGCCAGTGCCACCGCGCAGGGGCCGGGGTCGCCGGCCGCCTCGCTGGTGGCCGATCTGCAGCACAACAAGGAATTCGCCGAGCTGTGGAACCGCCAGGAAGTGGGACTGCGGTGGAGCAACGCCAAACGCTTCGTCCACCCCGAGGTCGGACGCATCGACCTGTACTGCCAGACACTGCTCGACCCCGACCAGGGGCAGTCCCTGCTCATCTTCACCGCCACGCCCGGCACCGAGAGCCACGACAGACTCGCCCTGCTGACCGTGCTCGGCGCCGAGACGTTCACAGGTTCCTGACGCACACGAGGTCTTTGCGGAGCCGAGCGCCTTTCGACGCGGCCGTCGCGTGAAGGCCGTTCTCGTCCTTCACCACGCATCAGCGTGAGGTTGGAAAAGGCTCACGCGGGGGCGGAGCCCGGAGCCGTGTGTCAGGGCCGGCGTTGCGTGGTCGGCGCCGCGGGGCCGACGCGAACCCTCCGTGAACCGTTCGGCCACAGCCGCGGCCGCCTCTTCGCCGCCAGGTCCTCGATCCAGCCGAACGTCAGGATCGCGAGGCCGATCAGGGGCCAGACCAGGACGAACATCCACAGCGTGTCGGTCGCGTCCAGCGCGGCGACCGCGCGGTCGCTCTGCATGAAGGGGAGGCGGTAGGCGAGGTCGATGATCGGGACCGTGGCCATGATGAGCATGTTGTGCCAGAGGTAGATGGTGACGGCCCTGTTGTTGGAGAGGGTCACCAGCTTGTCCCAGCGCGCGAGGCGGCCCGGGAGTTCCTGCCATGACGGGGAGTACTGGAGCAGGATGACCACGAAACCGAACGACCAGGCCGCCTGGGCCAGCGGGATGTCGTTCAGGTCCCAGCCCTCGGGGCCGAGATGGCCGGAGGCCCACCACAGGGCGAAGGCCATCACCATGACCGAGCCGGAGACGGCGAGGTAGCGCGGGACCTTCGCCAGGACACCCTCGTGGTGTGCGATGCCGAGGACCCAGCAGCTGCCGTAGACCGCGAAGTCGGTGACCGCGTTGCCCAGTTCGCCGGGGATGGTCACAAGTCCCGTGCCCACCACGGCCGTCAGGGCCAGCGGGGCGAGCAGGGTCGCCCACGGGACCTTGCGGAACGCCCACAGCAGCAGCGGGGACGCCAGCACGAACCAGAGGTACGCGCGGAGGTACCACAGCGGGCCCACCGCCTGGTCGGCCCATGTGCTCTCCAGCAGGTTCGACGGGAAGCCGACCTCCCAGGGGTACGGCGGCGCGCCGATCGGGATGACGTAGTTCACCATCTCCAGCAGGCCCCAAGTCCCGCTGTGGTCGGGGTCCTTGGAGAGATTCCAGCCGCCCAGGAACATCAGTGGCAGCACCACCGCGCTGAACGCCCATAGCGGCGGCAGGAGTCGGCGGATCCGGCCCCTGATCACGCTCAGCGTGGGCCTGTTTAGTGAGCGGGCCATCAGCGAGCCCGCCAGCGCGAACATCACGCCCATCGACGGGAACAGCACGGTCAGCCACGCCCAGCCGAACAGGTGGTAGAGGACCACCCGGACCAGGGCGAGGGAGCGGAGAAGGTCCAGGTAGCGGTCCCGGCCGGGCGCCTTGGGCCCAGCGGGCACAACTGGCTCAGCCGCACGCTGTTCCGGCACCGAGGCGTTCTGCCGTCCCGCCGCGTAGTCCTGGGTCATCCGACCGGCCTCCGTTCGTCGCTCTCACTGCCCGCCCGCGGCCGCGGCACCGGTCCGCCCGGCGCCTCGACGACTCCCGTGCGGCGCAGCTTCTGCCAGCGCAGACGGCCTCCGGTAAGGGCGGTGATCCAGGACTGGAGCAGCACGACGTACATGAGCTGGCGGTAGAGGATCTGCTGCAACGGCAGCGAGATCAGGTGGGTCATGCGTTCGCGGTCCAGCCGGAACGCGTAGGCGGCGCAGACCACTTGGATCGCGAGGACGCCCAGCCAGGCCACGATCGTCTTCTCGGTCGGGCCGAACACGACGCCGTAGAGGAGGAACACGTCGATCAGGGGGGCCAGCAGGGGTGCCACGACCATGAACAGCGAGACCAGCGGCAGGCCCACGCGGCCGAAGCGGCCCGACGGTCCGCGTTCCACCAGCGCGCGCCGGTGCTTCCAGATCGCCTGCATGGTGCCGTAGGACCAGCGGTAGCGCTGGGACCACAACTGCTGGACGGATTCCGGGGCTTCGGTCCAGGCGCGCGCCTTCTCGGCGTAGACCACGCGCCAGCCGTCGCGGTGCATGGCCATGGTGATGTCGGTGTCCTCGGCGAGCGTGTCGTCGCTCATGCCGCCGACGCGTTCCAGGGCCGAGCGCCGGAACGCCCCCACCGCGCCGGGAATCGTCGGCATGCAGCGCATGATGTCGTACATCCGGCGGTCGAGGTTGAAGCCCATCACGTACTCGATGTGCTGCCAGGCGCCGATCAGCGAGTCCCGGTTGCCGACCTTCGCGTTGCCCGCAACGGCGCCGACGCGCGGGTCGCCGAAGGGCTGCACCAGCTCACGGACCGTGGACGGTTCGAAGACCGTGTCGCCGTCCATCATCACGATGATGTCGTGACGGGCGTTCGCCAGACCGCGGTTGAGGGCGGCGGGCTTGCCCGCGTTGAGCTGGCGGACGACCCGGACGTTCGGCAGGCCCATGGCCTCGACGAGCCGGGCGGTGCCGTCGCTGGAACCGTCGTCGATGACGATGATCTCGATCGGCTGCTCGCTCGCCATCAGTGAACGCACGGTGTTCTCGATGCACTTGGCCTCGTTGTACGCCGGGACCAGCACCGACACCGGCTCGGTGACCGGCTCCCCCCAGCGGAAGTCCTTGCGGCGCACCCGGCGGGCGTGAACGCCCGACAGCAGCAGCATCAGCAGGAAACGGCCGATGACCAGGGAGCCGATGACGGCGAGACCGGCGACGAGGACGTCGGTGATGTGCTCGGAGGCCTGGACGAGGAAGACCCACGCCCTGCCCTTCCACAGCTCGGGTCCGGCGACCGGGGTGAGCGCGCTGGGCGCGTCGAGGGCCTCGGTGAGGTTGTCGAACTCGTAGCCCTTGTGCTGCATGTCGGGCAGGAAGCGGTCGAGCGCCTGGACTGTCTGGTGGCGGTCACCGCCGGAGTCGTGCATCAGCACGATCGCGCCCTTGCCGCTCTTCGGGGTGGCGTTGCGCAGGATCTGCCGGACGCCTGGCTTCTGCCAGTCCTCGCTGTCGGTGTTGTTGACGACGGTGACGTAGCCGCGGGAGCCGATGTACTCGGTGACCGGCCAGGACCTGTCGTCCATGGCGTCGGCGAAGGAGGAGTACGGCGGGCGGAACAGCGAGGTGCGGATGCCTGCCGCGCCGGCGAGCGCGAGCTGGTTCTGGGAGAGCTCCCAGTCGATGCGCTTCTTCGACTGGAAGGACAGGTCGGGGTGGTTGAAGGTGTGCAGCCCGACCTCGTGGCCCTCGTCGACCATGCGCTGGACCAGGTCCGGGTAGCGGGAGGTCATGGTGCCGGTGACGAAGAAGACGGCGTGCGCGTGATGCTTCTTCAGGACGTCCAGGACCTTGGGGGTCCAGGTCGGGTCGGGACCGTCGTCGAAGGTGAGGACGATACGGCGGTCGGGCATCCTCAGGCTGGTGGCGCGGCCGCTGCGGGTGTCGATCACCGGGCCGCCGTCGAGGATCTTCTCGGGCACCTTGTCGGTGGCGGCCTCGGCCTGGATGCGGTGGTCGGCGAGGATCTCGCTGTGGACGTAGCCGCGCAGCATCAGCATCGCCATCAGGGCGACGAGGACGAGCAGCGGCAGCAGGAGGCGCATGGGCAGGCGGCGGCGCCTGGAGCCGTCGGGGGCTTTGGCCGCGGCCTCCGGACGGCGGGTGCGTGATGCCATCAGACGATGTGCTCCGAGGACGGGGCGAGCGGGGCGTCGGGCGGCGCGGCGGGAGCCGTGGTGCCGGTGCCCGAGGTCTCCGACGCGAGCGGTGAGGGTTCGGCCGGGCCGTCGGCGACCGTCCCGGGCCCGGTGCTGCCGCCGCCCGCGCTCTCGCTCGGGGCGACCGACGGCTCGGGACTGGTGGTGACGGGCGGCGTCGGGGAGGGGCTGCCGGCCGGCGGGTTGACCGACTGCGTCGGTGTCGCCGACGGGAGCGTGCTCGCCGACGGGTTGCCGCCCGGCTGGGTCGCGGTCGCCGACGGGGCGGTGGACGCCCCCGGCCTGCCCGGGCTGACGGTGGCCCCGGGTGCGGTCCCGCTCACCCCGGGCGCCGGAGTCACTCCGGCGCCCACGCTCGGGGTGACTCCCGGCAGCAGCACACCAACGGGGACGGAGGGCTTCGCCGACTCCGCGGGCGCCGGACTGGTGTCGACCTTGCCGGCCGGGGCGTCGTCCTTCGGGCCGGTCATCGGTACCCAGGGCGCGTTGGAGTTGCCGGACAGCAGGGTGACGACGATGACGAGGGCGTAGACCGCGCAGGCGATGCCCACGGCGAAGCCGATACGGCGGAACCGGCGGCTGCGGCGCCCCGACTCGTCGACGAAGACCGGGCCGTCGGAGCCCTCGGACCCGCTGTCGCCGGCCGGCTTGCCCTCGCTCCGGTTGTCGGCGCTTCCCCCGTCGAGCTGGACGGTCACCTCGTCCGGGTCGTGGGTCTGCCCGGCGGCGCCGCCGGATTCCCCGGTGCTGCCGGACTCCCCGGCGCTGTCGGACTCGTCCCACGGGTCGCGCACGACGGACCTACGGCCGGGCGGCTCCGGGAAGCCGCTCGCGCGGTCCGCTCTCGGGGCCCCGGGGAAGTCCGGTGCGCCGTCCGCGCCGCCCGCGTCCAAAAGCCCCTCGCTCGGAGCGCGAGTCTCCGGGACCCGAGTCACTCCGGTTTCCGGGAACGTCTGGGTGCCGGCCCCGATCGCCGATACGGCCTGGGTGCCTGATGCGGCCTCGGGCCATTCCGGTTGGGCGTCTTCCCGCCACTTCTTCACGCGCATACATCCCCCCACAGGACCGTTCCGGGTGCGCGTACGACCCTCAGTACAACGGTCGAACCGGGCCCCCGCCCAGTCGAAGCGCCCCTTTTATCACATCTTGCTCAAGTCACGAATGTATCGCACGCGAAGGTTGTGTGTTTGCCGCTTGTCAATGGAGGACGGTCATGTGGCGCTCATGAGGTGCTCATCGATGGCCGGAATCCATCCATCAACGGGCCGGCGGAGCCAGTCATGTTCGACGCCGAGTTCGATTGCGGCCCGCCGCAGGGCGTCGAGAGCGGGATGCGTCAGACCCCTGCGCCACACCAGCGACACGGGCGACAGGGGTACCGGGTCGGCCAGCGGACGCAGCACGCCGTCAGGCATGGCCGGAAAATCCACCACAGCGAGAATCGGATTCCGGGTCTTGGCCATGATCCGCCGGAACTCCTCGTCGCCGACCGCGAGCGGCATCGGCGGGGCGATCTCGATGCCCCGGCCTTCGAACAGCCGACGAGCGAGATCGGTCCATTCCGGAGTCCGCGGATTTCCGGCCCCCGCGTACACGGTCTCGCCCGCCAGGGCAGCGAGGGGCACCCGCTCGAGGGACGCCAGCCGGTGTCCCTCGGGGAGGAGGATCGCCATGGGCTCGTAGCGCACGGGCTGGTGGTCGAGGCCCGCCCGCAGCGCCGGGTCCAGACCGGCGAACCGGCCGAAGGACGCGTCGAGGCGGCCGGCCAGCAACTCCCCCGCCGCACCGGTCAGGCCGCTCTCGTAGCGGGCCATCAGCTCCTGGTCGGGGGCGAGTTCGCGGGCCCGGTACAGCACACTGCGGCCGGTGACCAGGCCCGGGGAGTTCAGGTCCACCAGCAGCGGCCGGGCCTGGCCGAAGGCTGCGAGCAGCTCGTCCTGGGCGTCCAGGGCCCGTCGGGCGTACGGCACCAGCCGCTCGCCGTCGGCGGTCAGCGTGACCTGCCGGGTCGTGCGCACGAACAGTTCGGCGCCCAACTCCCGCTCCAGCCGCCGCACATCCCGGCTGAGCGCCTGCTGGGCGACGTAGAGACGGGCCGCGGCGCGCGTGAAGTGGAGCTCTTCGGCGACGGTGAGGAAGGCGCGCAGGAGGCGGGGGTCGACGTGGTGGGGAGCGGGGCCGGAGACCGGAGGGGGCGCGGACATCGGGCGAACTTACAACACAGGTGCGTGAATCGGTGCGGAGAAGGTGTTGGACCCCTTGATCGGCTCCACGCGACGGTGGATCCATGCCGCAACCGCCCCGTCAACCGCCCCGACCGATGTTCACGACGACCGCCGACGCCCTCGTCATCGTCGACTTCAGCCCACGAGGCCGCACGAACCCGCGGGGCCGGAAAAACGCACGCACCCCCGGCCCCTACCGCCGCCTCCTGACCACCCCCGGCGCCCGCGCCTTCACCGTCGGGAACCTCCTGGCCCGCCTCCCCATGGGCATGTTCAGCGTCAGCGCGATCCTCATGATCGCCGGGGCGCGGGGGTCGTACGCCCTCGCCGGCGCCGTCACCGCGACCGGTCTGGCGGCGACCGCGGTCCTCGCCCCGTGGACCGCGCGGCTCGTCGACCGGCACGGTCAGGCCAGGATCGCCGTACCGGCCACGGTGTTCGCCGCACTCGGCTCGCTCGCGCTGCTGCTGTGCGTGCGCTTCGGGGCACCGGCCTGGACGCTCTTCGTGTCGTACGCCGCCACCGCCACGACCCCCAACCTCGGCGGTATGTCCCGGGCACGCTGGGCCCATCTCCTCGACGGCGACGAGCAGTTGCTGCATGTCGCGAACTCCTTCGAGCAGGCCGTGGACGAGGCGTGCTTCATGACGGGTCCGGTGCTCGCGGCCCTGTTGTGCGGGGCGCTGTTCCCGGAGGCGGGCACGCTGGCCGGGGTGGTGCTGCTGGTGACGGGCGTGCTGGTGTTCGCCGCGCAGCGTTCGACGGAGCCACCGGTGCGCGGGCGGGCCACCTCACCCGCCCCCTTCCGCGCCCCCGGTTTCCCGCCCCTTTTCGCCGTCTGCCTCGCCATGGGTGCCGTCTTCGGCTCCATGGAGGTCGTGACGATCGCGTTCGCCGACGCCCAGGGACATCGCTCGGCGGCCGGGCTGGTGCTCGCGCTCCAGGCGGCCGGTTCGTGCGCGGCGGGGCTGGTGTACGGGGCGACACGGCGGACCGGTTCCACCGAGGACCGGTACGTGTGGTGCGTCGCCGCCATGACCGCCCTGCTGACGCTGCCCCTGCTGGCCGCCGCCCTCACCGGCTCCCTGCTCGTCCTGGCGGCCGCGCTGCTGGTCGCCGGGATGGCGACCGCCCCGACGATGGTCACCGGAATGACCCTGGTCCAGCGGCGCACCCCGCCCGGCCGACTGAACGAGGGCCTGACCCTCGCGGTGACCGGCCTGCTCGGCGGGATCGCCTGCGGGAGCGCGGCCGGCGGCTGGACGGTGGAGCACGTGTCGGCGGTGGCGGGCTACGGCGTTCCGGTCACGGCGGCCGCGGCGGCCCTGATGATCGCGCTCGTTTCGGCCGGATCGTCGAATCGCTTCGCCTGATCCTGCATAACCCATTGACGGCTTTCAAAGGCGCCACATACGTTCCTGTGTCGAAGCGCTTCGACAGGGGCCGTCGAATCGATTCGAATCGACGACCCCTGCGTGGCGGTACGGCCCGAAGCACCATCCGACTCCCCGGAGGTACGGGATGTTGACGGCACGACGGCGTGTGGTGGCGACGGCGGTGATCCTGACCGGATCGTTGCTGATGACCGCCTGCGGAGGCTCGGACAGCGGGTCCTCCGACGCAAAGACGCTCAGGTTGTGGCACTACGAGAGCCCGACCAGCGCGATGGGAGTCGCCTGGAACGCGGCGATCAAGGAGTTCGAGGCCCGGCACCCGGGCGTGAAGGTGAAGGTCGAGGAGAAGAGCTTCGACCAGATGCAGAAGACCGCCCCGATGGTCCTCAACTCCTCGGACGCGCCCGACATCATGGAGTACAACAAGGGCAACGCGACCGCGGGCCTGCTCTCCAAGCAGGGCCTGCTCACCGACCTCACGACGGAGGCGGCCAAGCACGGCTGGGACAAGAAGCTCAGCCCGAGCGTCCGCACCACCAGCCTGTACGACACCAACGGCGTGATGGGCTCCGGCAAGTGGTACGGCGTCCCCAACTACGCCGAGTACACGATGGTCTACTACAACAAGGACCTCTTCAAGAAGTACGGCATCGCCGAACCGAAGACGCTCGGCGAACTCACCGCCGCCATGGACAAGTTCGTCTCCGAGGGCATCACCCCGCTCGCCAACGGCGGCGCCGCCTACCCCGCCCAGCAGTACCTGTACCAGCTGGCGCTGTCGAAGGCCGACCGCTCCTGGGTCAACGCCTACCAGCTGTACAAGGGCAAGACGGACTTCCATGACGCGGCCTGGACCTACGGCGCCGAGACCTTCGCCGACTGGGTGAAGAAGGGCTACTTCAGCAAGTCCTCCAGCGGCCAGAACGAGGAGGCCGCCGGCGTCTCCTTCACCTCGGGCAAGACACCGATCCTGTTCTCCGGCAGCTGGTGGTACGGCCGCTTCACGACGGACAACAAGTTCGACTGGGGCACCTTCCGCTGGCCCGGCTCGAAGCTGACCCTCGGCTCGGGCGGCAACCTCTGGGTCGTACCGCAGAGTTCGAAGAACAAGGAACTCGCCTACGACTTCATCGACATCACCATGTCGGAGAAGATCCAGAACCTGTTGGGCAACTCCGGCGGTGTGCCGGTCGCGGCCGACGCCGCCGCCATCACCGACCCCCGGTCGAAGACCCTGATCGACGACTTCAACACCCTCTCCAAGAACGACGGTCTGGCCTTCTACCCCGACTGGCCGGTCCCCGGCTTCTACGACGTCCTCGTCTCCGGAACCCAGAAGCTGATCTCCGGCAGCGACAAGCCGGACGGATACCTCAGCGATCTGCAGGAGGCCTACGACAAGGGCGCCCCGAAGCAATGACGGTGACCGTCGAACGGGGTGCGCGGGCGGTCGGCAAGGGCGGCACCGCCCGGCCCCCGCGCCGCCCCCGTGACTCCTACGCCCTCTTCCTGCTCCCCGGCACCCTCGCCTTCCTCGCGGTCATCGTCCTGCCGTTCGTGATGAACACGTACGTGAGCTTCACCGACTGGCAGGGCGTGGGCTCCCCGACGTGGTCCGGGCTCGCCAACTACCGCGCGCTGATGGACGATTCGGAGTTCTGGGCGTCCTTCCGGCACAGCCTGTTCATGGTCGTGGCGATGGCGGCGGTCCCCACCGTCGTCGGGCTCGTCCTCGCCGCCGCCCTGTTCGACTTCGTCGGCAAGCACTTCGGCACCCGGATCGCCGCCGTCCTGCGCGCGTGCTTCTACCTCCCCCAGGTCCTGCCGATCGCGGTCGCCGGCATCGTCTGGAGCTGGATACTCGCCCCGGACAACGGCTCGTTGAACGCCCTGCTCAAAGCGATCGGCCTCGGCTCCTGGCAGCAGGACTGGCTGGGCGACCCCGACCTCGCCCTGTACAGCGTCATGGGCGTCATGGTCTGGGTCCAACTCGGCTTCCCGCTGGTCGTCTTCATGGCGGGCCTGCAACGCGCCGACCCCCAGCTGGCCGAGGCGGCCGAGCTGGACGGCGCCGGCTGGTGGCGCCGCTTCTGGCACATCACGCTGCCGCAGATCCGCCCGGAGATCTACGTCGTCCTGACCTGGTGCTCGATCGCCGCACTGAAGGTGTTCGGCGCGGTGTACGTCCTGACCAAGGGCGGGCCTGGCGGCGCCACGAACGTCCCCTCCTACTTCTCCTTCGCCACGTTCTTCGAGAAGACGCAGGTCGGCTACGGCGCCGCGATCTCCACCGTGCTGACGGTGATCATCCTCGCGCTCTCCCTGATCGGTCTGCGGCTCCAGGAGAGGACCGAGTCATGACCGCCGCCCTGCGCCGCTACCCGGTGCTGATCGCCCTGTGCCTCGCGGCCCTGTTCATGGTCGTGCCGTTCCTGATCGTCACGGTCAACGCCTTCAAGTCCCCCGCGGAGTACGCCCAGCACGGCCCCCTCAGCCTCCCCGACGGCCTCTACACGGACGGCATCAAGGACTTCTGGGAGCGCGTCGACTTCGGACAGAAGCTCGTCAACTCGGTGCTGATCAGCGGTTCGGTGGCGGTACTCGCCGTCGTCCTGTCGGTCCTCAACGCCTACGCGATCGGCATCGGCCGCATCAAGGGCCGCACCTGGGTGCTCGCCTTCTTCGTCCTGGCGAACATGCTGCCGCAGGAGGCGCTGGTCTACCCGGTCTACTACCTGAGCAAGGAAGTCGGTCTGTACGACACCCGGCTGAGCGTGATCATCGTGTTCACGGTGATCCAGGCGGCGTTCGGCACGTATCTGCTCTCCGCGGTGCTCGGCCAGTTCCCCCGCGAGATCCTCGAGGCCGCCCGGATCGACGGCGCGAACAAGTGGCAGGTGCTGTGGCGGATCGTCGTCCCGGTCAGCCGCCCCACTCTCGGCGTACTGCTGGTCTTCTTCTTCATCTGGACCTGGAACGAGTTCCTGCTCCCCCTGGTCATGCTGATCTCCAACGACAACCAGACGGTGTCCGTGGCCCTCGGCGTCCTCCAGGGCCAGCGCCTGATGGACGCCACGATGACCAACGCCGCCGCCCTGCTCGGCGTGCTCCCCGCGATCGTGTTCTTCCTCGTCTTCCAGCGAACCCTCACCCGCGGCATCGCCGTGGGTGCCGTCAAATAAGGACCCCCACATGAAATTCACCGACGGCTACTGGCTGCTGCGGGAGGGCGTCACCGCGGACCATCCGGCCGTGGTCCACGAGGTCGTCGCGTCGGACGGCGGGCTCGACATCCACGCGCCGTCCCAGCCCATCCGCCACCGCGGCGACCTGCTGAAGGGACCGGTCGTGACGATCAGCGCCCACGCCCCGATGCCCGACGTCATCGGCATCACCTTCACCCACTTCGAGGGCGATCAGCGGGACAGCCCCGAATTCGACCTCACCAAAGAGGAGTTCACCCCCCACGCCGGATCCGACGAGGAGTACGCGACGCTCACGTCCGGCTCCCTGTCGGTCCGGTTCGCCCGCTCGGGCCCCTGGAAGGTCGACTTCCTCGCCGACGGCCGGGTCCTCACCAGCAGCGGCACCAAGAACATGGGCATCATGCGGGACGCGACCGGGGCGCACTACCTGCGGGAGCAGCTCGGCCTCACCGTCGGCACCTCCGTGTACGGCCTGGGCGAACGCTTCGGACCGCTGGTCAAGAACGGCCAGGTCGTCGACATCTGGAACGCCGACGGCGGCACCGCCACCGAACAGGCCTACAAGAACGTCCCGTTCTACCTGACGGACGCGGGCTACGGCGTCTTCGTCGACCACCCGGGCAAGGTCTCCTTCGAGGTCGGCTCGGAGGCCGTGTCGCGTGTCCAGTTCAGCGCGGAGACCCAGGAGTTGACGTACTACGTCATCCACGGCCCCTCCCCCAAGGAGATCATCCGCAAGTACACGGCCCTCACCGGCCGCCCGGCCCTCCCGCCCGCCTGGTCCTTCGGGCTGTGGCTGTCGACGTCCTTCACGACGTCGTACGACGAGGAGACGGTGACGTCCTTCATCGAGGGCATGCGGGAGCGCGAACTCCCGCTCTCCGTCTTCCACTTCGACTGCTTCTGGATGCGCGAGTTCAACTGGTGCGACTTCCAGTGGGACCCGCGGGTCTTCCCCGACCCGGAGGGCATGCTCGCGCGGCTGCACGCGCGGGGCCTCAGGGTCTCCGCGTGGATCAACCCGTACATCGCCCAGAGATCGCCCCTGTTCGCGGAGGGCAAGACCCTCGGCCACCTCCTCAAGCGCCCCGACGGCAGCGTCTGGCAGTGGGACCTGTGGCAACCGGGCATGGCACTGGTCGACTTCACCAGCCCGGCTGCGCGCGACTGGTACGCGGCCAAGCTGGAGGCGCTCCTCGCGCAGGGCGTCGACTGCTTCAAGACCGACTTCGGCGAGCGGGTGCCGCTGGACGTGGAGTGGTTCGACGGCTCCGACCCGGAGCGGATGCACAACTACTACACCTACCTCTACAACCAGACCGTCTTCGACGTGCTGCGCAAGCACCGCGGCGAGGAGGAGGCGGTGGTGTTCGCCCGCTCGGCGACCGCGGGCAGCCAGAAGTTCCCGGTGCACTGGGGCGGCGACTGCGAGGCGACCTACGAGTCGATGGCCGAGTCCCTGCGCGGCGGACTGTCGTTGGGCCTGTCCGGCTTCGGCTTCTGGAGCCACGACATCGGCGGCTTCGAGGGCACCCCGACACCCGCCCTGTTCAAGCGCTGGCTGGCCTTCGGCATGCTGTCCTCCCACAGCCGCCTGCACGGCAGCTCCTCCTACCGGGTGCCGTGGCTCTTCGACGAGGAATCCGTCGACGTGCTGCGGCACTTCACCCACCTCAAGCTGAAGCTCATGCCCTACCTCTACGAGGCCGCCCGCACCGCCCACACCGAGGGCGTGCCGGTGATGCGCGCGATGGTCCTGGAGTTCCCGGACGACCCCGGGTGCGCGCACCTGGAGCGGCAGTACATGCTCGGACCGGATCTCCTGGTGGCGCCCGTGTTCACCGACTCCGGGGAGGTCTCGTACTACGTCCCCGAGGGCACCTGGACCCACTTCGTGACCGGCGAGACGGTGACCGGGCCGCGCTGGGTGCGCGAGAAGCACGACTTCCTCAGCGTGCCGCTGCTGGTCAGGCCGGGTGCCGTGGTCCCGGTCGGCGCGGTGGACGACCGGCCCGACTACGACCACGCCGACGGGGTGACCCTGCGGGCGTACGGCCTGGGGCGGGGCGAGCAGGTCACGGTGCGGGTCGGCGAGGTCGCCTTCACCGTCGTACGCGAGGGGGACACCCTGCGGGCGTCCTGTACCGACCCGTCGGCGCCCTGGGGTCTCGCCGCGGGCGGGCGCGAGGCGCGGGCGCGGGCCGGGACCGGGTTCCTCTCCCTGGAGCTGGGCTGATGGCGAAGATCACCGATGTGGCGCGGCGGGCCGGGGTCTCCCCCAGCACCGTCTCCTACGTCCTCAGCGGCAAGCGCCCGATCTCCGAGGAGACCCGGCAGCGGGTCGAGGCGGCCATCCGCGAGCTGGGCTACCGCCCGCACGCGGGTGCCCGCGCCCTGGCCGGCCGACGGTCCAACGTCCTGGCGCTGGTCGTGCCCTTACGGCCCGGGATCCACGTCCCGACGGTGATGCAGTTCGCGGTGTCGGTGGTGACGACGGCCCGGCGCCACGACCACGACGTGCTGCTGCTGACCCAGGAGGAGGGCGAGGACGGACTGAGCCGGGTCGCGGACACGGCACTGGTCGACGCGCTGATCGTGATGGACGTCCAACTGGACGACCCCCGGCTGCCGTTGCTGCGATCGCTGGACCTGCCGTCCGTGCTGATCGGCTTCCCCGCCGCCCCGGAGGGCCTGACCTGCGTCGACCTCGACTTCAGGGCGGCGGGCGAGGCGTGCGTGGAGCACCTGGCGCGCCTGGGCCACCGCTCGGTGGCCCTGATCGGCTCCCCGCCGGAGGTGTATGTGCGCCGGACCGCGTTCGCCGAGCGCGTGGTCCAGGGCTTCACGGCCGCCGCCGACCGCAGCGGGATGTCGTCGGCCGTCCACCCCTGCGAGCCCGGCGGCGCCCGCGCACTCGCCGAGCAACTGCTGCGCGAGCAACCGGCGTTGACGGGTGTGGTCGTCCACAACGAAGCCCTGCTGGAACCGCTCGTCGACGCCTTCGGGCAACTGGGCCTGCGCGTCCCGGCCGACCTGTCCGTCACCGCGATCTGCCCCGACGAACTGGCCGCCTCGGTCCGCGTCCCGGTCACCTCGGTCGCCCTGCCGTCCGCGGAGGTGGGCGCGCGGGCGGTGGAGCTCCTCATGAAGAAGCTGGCCGGGACGGCCGTACCGGAGTCGACCCTGCTGGCGCCGCGGATGACGGAACGGGCGAGCACGGCGGCGCGGACGCTGGCGTGAACCGGAAGCAGCGGATGTCCGGCGGGTGGGGTTTCGAGCGAACTGTCCGCTGCCTATCGTGGGGAGTCTGACGGCACACTCTCCGTGGGGAGTCGATCGCGATGCCACCGGAACCCACCGCCGAACCCGCCGACGCGCAAGCACTCGGATCCGTCATGCGCCACTACCGCGAGAGTGTCCGGCGGCGCATCGGAGGGGTGACGACGTGACCGCCCGCGTCTATCTGAAGCCGCCATGGATGCAGCGCAACGTCGGCAACCGCCTCGCCGCGCTCTTCGGCCGCTCCATGGTCTCCCGCCTCTCGGTGCGCGGCCGCCTCTCCGGCCGCGAACGCACGGTCCCGGTCGCCGTCCTGGAGCACGAGGGCGTGCGCTACCTCGTCTCCTACCGGGGCCTGAGCGACTGGGCCCTCAACCTGCGCGCGACCCCCGAAGCCCGGCTGACCACCCGGGGCCGCACCGAGAAGATCACCGTGCAGGAGGTCCCGGAGGCGGACCGCCCACCGCTGCTCGCGGCCTACCGCGAGGCCTACGGCTCCATGCCGACCGTCACGGGCGTCCTGGACGCCCTGCCGGATCCGGCGGACCATCCGGTGTTCCGCATCCGCGCATGAGAAGACAGTGCCCCCGGCACCACGCGGGACGCCAGGGGGCACCGTCCGTCACACCACCAGGTGCTGCACCTCCGACACCACGAACTCGCCGTACTGCAGAGCCGAACCCAAAGCCGCCAGCCGCGCGTAGTGCTCCGGCGAGAGCGCCGCGCCGGACTCGGTGCCGATCTGTTGCACCGCCCGCAGCAGCAGGCGGAACGCGAGGTCCGGTGTGCAGCTGCGGACGCACTCGGTCAGCGCCGACACGACCTCGACCGGCAGGAAGTCCGCCGCTCCGATCTCGGCCAGAACTGTGTCGGTCAGTTCCACGCCGTCCCACTCGGCGGGGACGGCAACGACCTCATCGGCCCCGGCGTGACCGGACAGCCAGATGTCGCAGAGGTTGACGAGCGTCTCGATCCACACCGTCCCCGAGGAGACACCGGTCCGTTCTTCGCTGAAGAAGGACGGCCCGGTCGCCGTACAGGCCAGCCACAACACCTCGATCGTCGCCGAGGGGAGGCACAGCAGCAGGGCCGCGTCCCGGCGCACCGCGAACACGCTCTCCGGGTCCAGTTCGTCCCAGAACTGGTACTCGACCGCCTCGGCGGCCGTGGGTCCGTTCCGGGTCCAGTCCGCGTGGAACGTACTCATCAGCCAGCTCATGCCGAAGTCGGAGTCATCGACGCTTCGCACTGTCCGTCACCTCCCTCGGTGAACGCTAGATCGGGTATGCCGTGTGCACATAGAAGCCGTTCTTGTGCCCCTTCAGCCTCTTGAGGACGATCTTGTACGAATTCCCCGCAGCGGAGACACTGCGGTCCGTCTTGGCCACGTAACCGAGCGACCCCGCACCGAACTTACCGGTCAGCGTCCTCTCCCGCTGACTGCCCCGGAGCCAGTTCTGGATCTCTCCCGCCTTGGTCTTCAGCGCGTCGTCAATGACCGCCTGTGCCGTTGCGAGGTCCGTGAACACTCCGTTGGGCGCGCCCTTCTGGACCGCCAGATCCGCCGCCCTGCCCGTCGAGTTGACGAACCCGGTCCCGGCGCCCGCAGTGTGCTCGTCGAGAACGTGCGCCACCCCGCTGAACTCGTTCGCGTCGGCCACGAGGTTGTTGCAGTTGTGGACGAGGACCGGGGTACTGCCCGCCACCGCGTAGAAGGTGTGCAGGCCGGACACGGTCAGGTCGTACACGGTCCGGGGTGCCGCCACGTCCCGGCCGGTCACTCGGGCCACCGTGCGCGGGGTCCCGTCGGTGGTGCGCAGACGGTCACCGGCACGCAGATCGGATGCGAGGGTCCAGCCGCGGTCAATGACGTGGAAGCGGTGACCGGGCGTGCTGGTCAGGCTCCCGCCGCCCACCAGGGTGACGTCCAGCAGGTCCTGCGTGGGGTGCGAGAACGTGCGGGTGACGGGCTCTCCCGCGGTGCGCCCGGTGGCCGGGTCGGTGGCCAGGAGCAGGTCGCCGTCCCGTACGTCACGGATCGCCTTGCGTCCGCCGTCCGCGAGGACCACTTCGGTCCCACCGGGGAAGCTGTTGACCGGGCAGGCCGTGCGCAGATCCTCGTACACCCGGGCACTGCGCTCGATCTCGTTGAGCGTGCGGGCGTCCACATCCAGGGCTCGCAGCGCCTTCAGGGCGTCGGAGACCCCGACGCCGGTGCGCATCGCGGCGTCCACCGCGCGGATCGCCTCGGTGACCTTCCCGATCGGCCCGCCGAGCGGCAGCCAGGTGGCGGCCCAGGCGCAGTCGCCGTAGCTGCCTCCGTCGTCCGCGGTGGTCGCCTTGTGGTAGCAGCCGGTGAAGTCACCGATGATCGAGTCGAAGAGGCCCTTCCAGAGGTCCTTGGTCGCCTCCCACGAGGAGATGGTGACTTTCTTCTTCAGGTCCTTGAACGGTTTGGTGGTGAGGAAGAACGTGTCCTCGGCCGGGCAACCCGATTCGGTGGCCGGGACGTTCGGGTTGTCGCAGAAGTAGTAGCTGACGGTCGCGTCGAAGTGCACCTCGTACACCAGGTCGCAAGGCAGACGCGAGCAGTCGTCCGGCAGGCGCTGCGGGTCGCCGCGCTGCTTGATGTCGTCGATGACGGAGAACACCCCGCCGATCCCGGTCCCCGCGCCCGCCTGCACCTGGCTGTTGGCGTCGTTGCGCGCGGCCTGGTCGGCGGCCTGCTGGGCGGATTCCGCGTACTTCTGCGCGTCCTTGGCCGCCTGTTCCGCCGCCGTCGCCTCCGCGTCGGCGCGGTCGGCCGCCGCTCGGGCGTCCTTGGCGGACTGCTCGGCCGCGGCCGCGGCCGTGCGGGCGGCCTCCGCGTCCAGGGCCGCCTGGTCGGCGGAGGAGCGGGCGTCGGCCGCGTAGGTCTCGGCGTTGTCGGCTGCCTGGTCGGCGGCGGCCGCGTCCACGGTGGCCTGGCGGTCGTACTCCTTGGCACGGGCGTGGGAGGCCTGCGCGTCGGCCGCGTACTGGGCGGCCTCGGCGGCGTAACCGAGCGCTTCCTTGGCCGACTTGCGGGCGTCGGCCGCGAACCCGGCGGCCTCCGCGGCCAGCGTGTAAGCCGCCTTGGCGTCACCCGTCGCCGCCGCCGCGAGGCTCGCCGCCTGGGCCGCGTTCTTCTGCGCGTTGGCCGCGTGCGCCTCGGCGACCGCCTGCTGCTGCTCGGCGATCGTCTTCGACGACTGGCCGCTCAGGACGGCCAGACCGGCCGCCGAGTCGGTGGTGACGTACGGCGCGCCCAGCTGGATCGCGTCGTTCGCCGGAGCCGCCACCTGCTGGGCCGCGTTGCCGGCGTCCTCCGCCGCCTGGGCGGTGGTGTAGGCGTGCCCGGCCGCGTCCGCCGCGCCCGCGACCGCCTTGGCGGCCTCAGCCTTCGACGCGTCCGCCTGCTTCATGGCGTCGGCGGCGTGCGCCTCGGCCTCGTCGGCCAGCTTGACCGCCGTACGGGCGGCGGAGGCGGACGCCTCGGACGCCTTGATGGCGTCGGCGGCTGCGCTGGTCGCCGTACGGACGGCGGCGTCCGCCCTCAGCTTGGCGGCCTGGGCCGCGTCCGCGTCGGAGCGGGCCCGCGTGGCAGCCGCCTCCGCGCGCGTGGCGGCGGCGTCCGCGTCGGCGGCGGCCTGCGTCGCCGCGTCGGCCTCGGCACGGGCCGAACTCGCGGCCGACTCCGCGTCACCAGCGGCCTTGTCCGCCTGGTCGGCGGCGGCCCGGGAGTCCTTCGCGTCGGCGTCCGAATCGTGGGCCTCGGCGTACGCGTCCGTGGCGTCGGCCTTGGCTCGGGCCGCGTTGGCCTTGCTCTCCGCGTCCCACGCGTCGTCCCGCTTGCCCTTGGCCCGGTCCCGGGCGCCCTCGGCGTCCTGCCGCTTGGCGCGGGCGGTGGACTCGGCGCTCTCCGCCCGGCCCTTGGCCTCCTGGGCGGTCTGCGCGTAACCCTGCGCGTTCTGCTTGTGCTGGGCGGCCTCGGCCTGCTTGGCCGCGGCGGTCTCCTTCTCCGCCTTCGCCGTGGCCGCCTCGGCCTCCGCCGCGAGCCGCTTGGCGTGCGCGTCGGCGGCAGCGGCCTTCGCGTCGGCCTCGGCCTTCTGTGTCTCGGCGAGCTTGGCCTTCGCGAGGTCGCGGGCGGCCTTGGCGGTCTGCGCCTGCAGGGCGGCCGCGTCGGCGGCGGCCTTCGCCTGGGCCCGGGCCTCGCTCGCGGCCGCGGTACGGAAGGCTGCCTTCGACTGCGCGGCCTGCGTCACGGCACGCGCGGCGACGGTTGCGCTGTCCCCGGCGGCGGCACGGGTGGCCGCGTAGGCGGTGTCACCGGCCTTGGCCAGGGCGTCTAGCGCGGCGGCCGAGGCCTTGGTGACCTGTGCCTTCTGCTGCCCGACGAGCAGACCCCGGCCCCGCGGGGCACCCGCCTTGTCGGCGATGCCGTACGCCGCGGTCAGCGCGGTGTCCGACGTGGTGCCTGCCGTCTTCGCCGCCGTGGCCTGGGCCTTGAGCAGGTCGAGCTGCTTCTTCGCCTCGGTCTGGGCGTCCGTGACGCCCTTCTTCGCCTTGTCGAACTGCGCCTTCGTCGGGTAGTCGAGGTCGTCGTCGGCGCCCTGGTGCCCGGACGGGACGACGTCGAACTGCTGCGGGGCCTTGCCGGTGCAGTCCCACATGCGGCCGTCACGGCTGTTGGTGTAGTCCGCGAGGTCGAGGCAGTTGCCGGTGCCCGGGTTGTACAGCCGCGAGGTGCCGTGCGTGCCGTACTCCCACTTCTGCGAGGCGCCGGTGCCGCAGGTGGAGATCTGTACGGCCGTACCGTTGGCGCTCGCCCCGCCCTTGACGGTCAGGCACTTGCCCGAGTTGGGGT
Organism: Streptomyces sp. NPDC005374; assembly: GCF_042872225.1. NCBI lineage: Bacteria > Bacillati > Actinomycetota > Actinomycetes > Kitasatosporales > Streptomycetaceae > Streptomyces > Streptomyces sp. NPDC005374. Next base: position 106,619 of record NZ_JBIAKA010000023.1, read on the forward strand.
TGACCAGGGTGCTGCCGGAGATCTGCCACTTCTGCCCGACACTGCCGTTGCAGGTGTAGATCTGTACGGGCGTGCCGTTGTCCTTCTTGCCGCCCGCCACGTCCAGGCACTTGTCGGTCGCCCCGTGGGCGTGCACGACGAAGGGGCTGGTGCCGATCCAGCCGGGGCCGCCGGCCGACCAGTAGTCCTGCCAGCGGACCAGGTGGTCGGCGCGCCAGGACAGGCCGAGCAGCTCACCGAGCGCCTTGGAGCCGGCGGCGAGGGCCTTGGTGGCGGTCTTGTTGGCGGTCAGGATCTGGTTGCGCGGGGCGCTCTGCGCGGCGATCTCCTGCTGCCACTCGGCGGAGGCCGCGGCGACCTCCTTGCCGAGCACCTTGTTCGGGTCGACCGGGGTGCGCCAGGCGCAGGAGGCGAACCGCGTCTTCAGGTCCTCGACCGCGATGCGGTACTCGACGCTGCCCGGCTCGGGCGCAGTGCGCGGGAAGCCGCCGTACGACAGGAAGAGCCGGGCGTTGTCCGCGGCCGTCGGCTCCATGGACCAGTTCACCAGGTGGTCGTACGCCTGGTGTTCCTCGTACTCCTGGTTCCAGTCGGGCGCGTTCGGGTCGGGGTCGCCGCCGTACAGCGGGTCACCCAGGTCCTTGACCGCCTTGACCGTGGTTTCGTCGGCCTTCGGGGTCAGGTCTCGGTAGAAGTCGCCCTCGTCCTTCCAGAACTGCTCCCAGATCCACTTGGCGATGCCGGTCTGCTGGAAGAAGTTCGGGCGGTCGTCACCGCTTGTCCCAGGCGGCCACTCGAAGTCGGCCTTCGACTTGAAGCCGCCTGGCTGGGGCAGTCCGGAGATCTGGAAGTCCCGGATGTGGTCGTAGAGCGCGGAGCCCTCCGTGTCTGCGGCGTCCCTGTCCTGCTGGAACGCCGTCGACAGCGGAGTGGTGTTCCAGTACTCCCGGTTCGCCGCCGTGTGCAGCTTGTCCGGCGTCTGGTTGAGCCCGTCCTGTGCGACGCCGAACATGGCGGCGCCGCCCATCCGCAGCGTCTCGCCCAGCAGGCACTGGTCCTGCCGGAGCTGTTCGGCGGCCTTGGCGTCGAAGCCGTCGTAGCTGTCGCCGGCGTCGGCCACGGAAGCCATGTCGTCGGCCGCGTAACGGCTGATCAGGTCGGGCTGTACGGCAACCGAGCCGATCAGGGCCACGGCGACCGCGGATGTCAGCAGCGGCGTCAGGAGCCCGGAGCGCGCCCGGGCATGCGTGAAGAGCCGATATCTCGGCATGATGGTCTGTCCTCCCCGTGGCGACGGTGTTCCCCCGGTCGCCGGTGCAAGCGCTCTGTGACGGAGTGGTCGGCTCCGTCGGGCGCGGCGCTCACCTTAGACATACGTGTCGGGTGCAGGACAAGAGTTTTCTGGGTTACATGTGAGAAACATGTGAAGCCCGGGACGGTGCCCGGGACAGCGTCCCGGACGGTCCCGGTGCAGCCCGGCCAGGACATGACGAAGGCCCCGTCGCTCGAAGCGACGGGGCCTTTGCCCACATGGGGTTGCCTCTGGAAGATCGGAAGAGGCGAGTGGAGATGGCGGGAATCGAACCCGCGTCCAACGGTGCAGAATCAGGGCTTCTCCGTGTGCAGTTCGCTGTGATTTTCTCGGCCCCGGCGATCACGCGAACAAGTCGCCGACGGGCTCAGTCACTGTTTGATTTCCCATCGAACCCCGTGACCGGGCTCGATGGTTTAGTCCCCTAGATTATGCCAGGGTCCGGGTCGGGAACACTCCCGGGCTGACACCCGTTAGGGCCTTCGCTCACTGCTTGTTAGGCAGCGAGGGCGAAGACGCGGGAATCGCTCTTGGAATTGGCGATTATTGGTTGCGACATATGGTTAACGAGATCATTGCCGCTTCCTCGACACGCTTCACCTGCTTCAACAGCCGCTGTCGAAACCGATCATCCCCATGTTGATTTATCAAGCAACATCGACCACTGGCCGGTGTTGACACCATCGTACGTGACCAGCGCCCGCCGATGCCACCGTATTCCCGGCGGCCCCGCCTACTGGCCGCGCTGCTTCCGCTTCGCCGCCGCGATCGCCCGGTCCGACTCCCGCCGGTCCTGCTGTTCCCTCAGCGTCTGCCGCTTGTCGTACTCCTTCTTGCCGCGCGCGAGGGCGATCTCGGCCTTGGCCCGGCCGTTGAGGAAGTACAGGGCGAGCGGCACGATCGTGTGGCCCGTCTCCTGGATCTTCGACTCCAGCTTGTCGATCTCCTCCCGGTGCAGCAGCAGCTTGCGCTTGCGACGGGCGGAGTGGTTGGTCCAACTGCCCTGGTGATACTCCGGGATGTGGGCGTTGTGCAGCCACGCCTCGCCCCGGTCGATCTGGACGAAGCCGTCGGTCAGCGAGGTCCGCCCCTCACGCAGCGACTTGACCTCGGTACCGGTGAGCACGAGCCCGGCCTCGTAGGTGTCGACGATCGCGTAGTCGTGCCGGGCCTTCTTGTTCTGGGCGACCAGCTTCCGCTTGCCGCCCTTCTCCCCGTCCTGGGCCTTACCGCCCCCGCCACCCTGCTTCGGCTGGGACTCCTTCGGTACGTACATTCCCTTGCTCATAGTGCGACCATTTTCGCACCAGGAGGGGGTGTGGAGGCCAGTACTTATAGACGGGCGATGGAGGAGCGCCCCTTCAGGGGCGCGGCGCTCTGACATCAGCGGCTCCGCCGCGGGGCACGACCAGCCCCCACCGGCCCGCAGCCGAGGCACGACCTCTAGTCGCCCAGTCCGCCGAGCACCGTCTCGGCCTGCCCAAGAGCTCCCTCATCGGCCTCGAGGTCAGGGGTGATGCCCCGCCCGTCGACCCCCCGCCCCGACGGAGTCCGGTAGTGCCCCACGGTCAGCTCGGCCACCGCCCCGTCCGGCAGCCGGCTGGGCATCTGCACCGACCCCTTGCCAAAGGTCCGCGACCCGACGACCACGGCCCGCCCACGATCCTGCAGCGCCCCGGTCAACAACTCCGCCGCACTCATCGTCCCGCCGTCCACCAGCGCCACCAACGGCCTGTCGGTGTCCCCGCCGGCCACGGCGTGCAGGGCCTGCTGCTCCCCTTCGACGTCGTATGTCGCGACCAGCCCTCCGTCGAGGAAGGCGGACGCGGTGGTGACGGCCTCGGTGACCAGACCGCCGGAGTTCCCGCGCAGGTCGAGGACGATCCCGCCACCGGCCGGAGCCTCCCGCACGGCGTCGCGGACCTGGTCCCCGACCCCCTTGGTGAACGAGCCGATCTTGATGACGGTGATCCCGCCGGCCAGCTCCCGGACAGTGACCGAGTCCGTGGACAGCCGAGCGCGCCGCACGGTCTGCGTCCACGCGTGCGTGCCGCGTTGCAGGCCGAGCCGGACCGCCGTACCGGCGGCCGCGTCCGTGGCGTCGCCGCGCAATAAGGAGACGACGTCGGTGACGGGCTGGCCGTCGACCTTCTCCCCGTCGACGCTGCGCAGCCGGTCGCCCTTGCGGATCCCGGCGGCGGCCGCGGGCGACCGCGAGCTCACCTTGGTCACTTCGATACGGCCGTCCCGCTCACGCCGCGCCCACAGGCCGACGCCGGTGTACTCACCGTCGAGGGCCTCCTCGAACTCCTCGTACTCGCCACGGGAGTAGACGGCTCCCCAGCGGTCCCCGCTGCGGCTGACGGCACGCTCGGCGGCCTCCATGGGGGACTTGCCGTCGGCCATGGCCTCCTGGGCCGCCTCGGCCACGTCCGCGTGACGATCGTCCGCGGCAGGAGCGGCGGCCGCACGCGACGCGTCCGACGAGGATTTCCGGTCGCCGCGGTCGGCCTCGGGGAAGGAGCCGGTCGCCGCGCCGGCGACCAGGACACTCGCGAACACCAATGTCAGGGCCGCCCCGCGGCGGATGCGGCGGGGCTGACAGAACAGGTCTCGGCCTGACATGCCGGTGAGTCTAGGACAACGCAAGAGGGCCGCACGGCCGGTTGACCGTACGGCCCTCTTGGCATGTGTCACACCTTCAGGTACTTGCGCAGCGCGAAGAACGCGGCCAACGCGGGCATCAGCACGCTCGCCGCCAGGATGAGCGGCAGCTTCGTCAGTACGGAGTCCCAGCCCAGGAAGTTGATCAGGTTGAGCTTGGTGGACAGGGCCATGCCGTGGTCGATGGTGAAGTACCGGCCGACGACCAGGAAGACACAGGCGAGCCCACCGCCGATCGCGCCGGCGACGGCGGCCTCCATGATGAACGGCGCCTGGATGTAGAACCCGGACGCGCCGACGAGCCGCATGATCCCGGTCTCCCGCCGACGGCTGAACGCCGAGACACGCACCGTGTTGACGATCAGCAGCAGGGCGACGATCAGCATGAGCGCCATGACACCGAGCGCCGCCCGGTTCATCAGGTTCAGCAGCTCGAAGAGGTTGTCCAGGATGCCCTTCTGGTCCTGCACGGACTGCACACCGTCACGTCCGTTGAAGGCGGTCGCGATGACCTGGTACTTCTCCGGGTCCTTCAGCTTGATCCGGTACGACTCCTGCATCTGGTCCGGCGTGAGGGAGGCGGCCAGCGGGGAGTCGCCGAACTGCTCCTTGTAGTGCTTGTACGCCTCGTCCTGGGACTCGTGGACGACCGTCTCGACGACCGCCATCTTCTTGAGGTCGGAGAGGATGTCCTTCTCCTGGTCCTCGGTGACCGCGCCCTTGGCGCAGTTGGGGTCCGACTCGGCGTCGCTCTTGTTGCAGAGGAAGATCGAGACGTTGACCTTGTCGTACCAGTAGCCCTTCATGGCGCCGACCTGGTCGCTCATCAGGAGCGACCCGCCGAACAGGGCGAGCGACAGGGCGACGGAGACGATGACGGCGAACGTCATCGTCAGGTTGCGACGGAGACCGACACCGATCTCGGAGAGTACGAACTGGGCGCGCATGGCGTCTTCTTCAGGCCTTTCCGTGGACTCGACGAACGGCGGTCAGTGCTGGTAGCCGTAGACACCGCGTGCCTGGTCACGGACGAGGCGGCCCTGCTCCAGCTCGATGACGCGCTTGCGCATCTGGTCCACGATGTTCTGGTCGTGCGTCGCCATCAGCACGGTCGTGCCCGTCCGGTTGATCCGGTCGAGCAGCTTCATGATGCCGACGGAGGTCTGCGGGTCGAGGTTGCCGGTGGGCTCGTCGGCGATCAGCAGCTTGGGCCGGTTCACGAAGGCCCGCGCGATGGCCACGCGCTGCTGCTCACCGCCGGACAGCTCGCCGGGCATCCGCTCCTCCTTGCCGCCCAGCCCGACGAGGTCGAGCACCTGCGGCACGGACTTGCGGATCTCGCCGCGCGACTTGCCGATGACCTCCTGCGCGAAGGCGACGTTCTCGGCGACGGTCTTGTTCGGCAGCAGCCGGAAGTCCTGGAAGACCGTCCCCAGCTGGCGGCGCATCTGCGGCACCTTCCAGTTGGACAGGCGCGCGAGGTCCTTGCCCAGAACGTGCACCTGCCCCTGGCTGGTCCGCTCCTCGCGGAGCACCAGCCGCAGGAAGGTGGACTTTCCGGAGCCGGAGGACCCCACGAGGAACACGAACTCGCCCTTCTCCACTTCCAGGGAGACATCCCTGAGTGCGGGGCGGGTCTGCTTGGGGTAGACCTTGGATACGTTGTCGAATCGGATCACGGATGCACCACGGTAGGCCGGGGGTAGATGAGCGTGACCATACGCGAACCGGGTGCGGCGGCGCAGGCGCCGGTTCGGGTTGCGCATCGGATGGGCGGTTTTGTGCCCACCTGGGATCCCACGCTCTGGAAGCGCACAGGCGGCGCCCGGAGGAACCTGGCACAGTGGAGAAGGGAACGTTCTGCGACCCGGGAGCGTTCTCCTGTACGGAAACAGCCGGCAAGAAGGGTGACGCGCATGACGTACGACCGCCTGGTGTGCGCAAACTGCGCTTCGCCCGTGAGTGAGGGCCGGTGCCATGTGTGCCGTGCGAACCGCGAGCGGCTGCAGCAGGAGAACCTCTTCGCCGGACTGAACCCGACGGCCCTGATCGCCTTGCTCGCCGTACTGATCGCGGCGGTGGCACTGCTGGCGCACCAGACCGCCTGACGGCGGTTCAAGGACACACGAAGGGCCCGGAGCGAACTCGCTCCGGGCCCTTCGCCGTACAGCATGCGCACATCAGGCTGATGCGCGGCTACCGGGAGTCACCTTCAGGCGACAGCGCCGCCGCGGCCGCTCGCGAGACGCGGCAGGATGCGGAAGCCGATGCCACCGGCGATCATCGTCGCGGCACCGATGACCAGGAAGGTGGTCTGCGCGGCACCGGTCTCGGCGAGCTGCGCGCCACCCGTGGTCTGGGCCGCGGTGTCCGTGCCGGTGTCGGTGAGGGCCGAGGAGCCCTCCTCCTGGGCGGAGGTGTTGGAGCCACCGTCGGGGTCGGCGTTGTTGCCGCCGCCGGAGTTGCCGTTACCGGTGCCCGCACCATCGGTCGGGTCGTCGGTGGGGTCGTCCGTGGGCTCGGTGGGGTTCTCGGTGGGCTCGGTCGGGTCGTCGGTGACCGGCGGCGTCACCGGCGGCGTGACCGGGTCGGTCGGGATCTCCGGGTCGGTCGGGGTGCCGGGGTCGGTCGGCGTGCCCGGGTCGGTCGGCTCGTTGGGTATGGTCGGGATGCCGTCGCCCGGGCCGGGGTCGGTCGGGTCGTCGCCGAGGCCGGTGTCGACGTTCACGCCGACACCGCTGTCGTCCACGCTCACGCCGATCTCCAGCGCGGATGCGGCGCCGGCGGCGGTCAGCGAGGCGCCGGCCGCGATGATGGCGCCGGCGGCTATGCGCGCGATCCGGATGCGCGTCTTCTTCGTCATGTGGTTGCTACCCCCAGTAGCTCATCGTCAATGAGGCGGCGCTCGGGGCCGTGATCGACGGGGGAAGGTAGCTCTACTCAGGTCCCCCGGTTCACATGCGCCCCAGAGATACGCATGCCGCGCTTTACCTTTCCCATTTTTCAAAGCATCGTCAAGGCCGTTGCGCGCGCGATGTCCGGGTAAGAGGTCTTTGCCGGGGAAAGCGGTCTGTGAGTGTGATGTAAAACCCAGACATAAAGCAAACTGCCGCCCGAGGGGCGGCAGTTGCGAGGCATTGTCAAGTCGACAAAGTTACTTCTCCTGCTGCTTGCGCCAGCGAATCCCGGCCTCCAGGAAGCCGTCGATCTCGCCGTTGAAAACAGCCTCGGGGTTGCCGACCTCGAACTCGGTGCGCAGGTCCTTGACCATCTGGTACGGGTGCAGGACGTACGAACGCATCTGGTTGCCCCAGGAGTTGCCGCCGTCGCCCTTGAGGGCGTCCATCTTGGCCTGCTCCTCCTGCCGGCGCCGGTCGAGCAGCTTGGCCTGCAGGACGTTCATCGCGGACGCCTTGTTCTGGATCTGCGACCGCTCGTTCTGACAGGAGACGACGATGCCGGTGGGGAGGTGGGTGAGGCGCACCGCGGAGTCGGTGGTGTTCACGCCCTGGCCGCCGGGACCGGAGGACCGGTACACGTCCACCCGCAGCTCGGACTCGTCGATCTCGATGTGGTCGGTCTTCTCGACCACTGGGAGGATCTCGACGCCCGCGAAGGAGGTCTGCCGACGCCCCTGGTTGTCGAACGGGGAGATCCGCACGAGCCGGTGCGTGCCCTGCTCCACGGAGAGGGTGCCGTAGGCGTACGGGATCTGCACGGCGAAGGTGGTCGACTTGATGCCGGCCTCCTCGGCGTACGACGTCTCGTAGACCTCGGTCTTGTAGCCCTTCTGCTCCGCCCATCGCAGGTACATCCGCTGGAGCTTCTCCGCGAAGTCGGCGGCGTCGACGCCACCGGCCTCGGCGCGGATGTTGACCAGCGCCTCGCGGGAGTCGTACTCGCCGGAGAGGAGGGTGCGGACCTCCAACTCGTCCAGCGCCTTCTTCACCGAGGTGAGCTCCGTCTCCGCCTCCGCGAGGGTGTCCGGGTCGTCCTCCTCCTCGGCCATCTCGAACAGCACGGAGAGGTCGTCGATCCGGCCGCGCAGCGCGTCCGCCTTCCTGACCTCGGCCTGGAGGTGGGACAGCTTGCTGGTGATCTTCTGCGCCTCGTCCGGGTTGTCCCACAGGGACGGCGCGGCCGCCTGCTCCTCGAGCACGGCGATGTCTGCCCTCAGCTTGTCGAGGTCCAGAACGGCCTCGATCGACTCCATGGTCGAGGAGAGGGACTTGAGCTCTTCGGATACATCGACGACTGCCACGCCCTCCAGCCTAACGGCTGTGGCAACCGACGTTTCGCCGAGCCGGGTGGCCGGTGCACTACAGCCCCTCCGGCGTTTGAGGAGCGGGGGTCCGGGGCGGAGCCCCCGAAGGATGGGACGGGTAGGGGCGGCGGGGGCGAAAACCCCGGCGCCCACCCCCACCCACCCCGCCTCACGGCGAAACCGGCGCCGAGTTCTTCGTGTCCTGAGGCGAGGCCCCCGCATCGTCCCCCGACGTGGCCGCCCACACCCCGACCCCCGCCGCGGCCACCAGCACAATCGCCGCCACCCCCACCACCAGCCTCCGCCGCCGTGTGGTCGCGCGATGCCGGGCGGATCCCGGCCGGGGCGCCCCGGCGGGCCGCGGTACCCGCGCGGTACCCCGCGCACCCCCGGCCAGCTCGTCGGGCCCCGGCACCCGCATCGAGGTGTGCGTGTCCCGGTTGGAGTCGGCCGGCTTCGCCCCCGGCACCAACGGCACCGCTCCGCGCCGCGCCGGTCGCCCGGAGGACACCGCCCCCTCGGCCGGGCCCTGGCCCGCACCCGGTGAGGTGTCCTGCCCGTCCTGCTCGTCCTCCAGCTCCCCGTCCGGTTCGTCCACGTCCAACGGCGGCATCCCGGCCAGGAGCGGCAGCAGCTCCCGCAGCCTCGCCGCCAGCTCGGACGCCCGCAGCCGGGAGGCCGGCGCCTTCGCCAGGCACTGCACCATCAGCTGCCACAGCTCGTCGGGGATCCCCGGAAGCGGAACCACCGTCTCCGTCACATGCCGTCGCAGCACCGCTCCCGGATGGCCGCCCCCGAACGGCGTGAATCCGGCCAGCAGTTCGTACAGGACGGTCGCGAGGGCGTAGATGTCCACGGACGCCCGCGGCGGCAGGCCCTCCACGATCTCCGGCGCCAGATAGTCCGGCGTGCCGATGATCTTCGTGGCCCGTGTTCTGCGCGGCGAGTCGATGAGCTTCGCGACGCCGAAGTCGGTCAGCAGCGCCGGGTGCGAGCCCCCGGGGCCCAGCGGTCCCTGCATGTCCAGCAGGACGTTCTCCGGCTTCACGTCCCGGTGCACGACCCCGGCCGCGTGCGCGGCGGCCAGCCCGTCCGCGACATCGGCGACGATCGCCGCCGCCGCCTCGGGCGCGAGCCGCTTCTCACGGTCGAGCCGGGTACGCAGGTCGGTTCCGCGGACCAGGTCCATGACGAGCGCGAGGTCGTTGCCGTCGACCACGAGATCGCGTACGGAGACCACGTGCGGATGCTCCAGGCCGAGCAGCGCGGTGCGCTCCTGCACGAAGCGGCCCACGAGCTCCTCGTCGGAGGCGAGGTCCTCGCGCAGCAGCTTGACGGCGACGGGCCCCTCGGGTCCCTCGCCGAGCCACACCGTGCCGGCGCTGCCCCGCCCCAGGATCTGGTTGGCGGTGTACCGGCTGCCGATCTTCCGTGCCAAGACTGCTCCTACAGACGCGTGTTGTCGCCGCTGCGCCATCTGGGGGACAACCCCCAGACCCCCGGCCGACAAAACTACGCGCTCGGAGAGGTGATACTCACCGCGGAGACGGAAATCACCCGCTGGGTGTCGACAAATCCCCAGAGTCGTTACTGACCTGAGGAGTTACCGCCCAGATCACTGATCCATCCGCTCACCGTGTCGATCATGTCGCCGAGCTGCTGCCAGTAGCTCTTGCCGGTGCCGATCCAGTCCTGGAGCGGGCTCAGCTCCCAGATCAGCCAGCTCGCCACGAACAGGATGACGATCGTGAACAGGCAGCCCTTGAGACAGCCCAGGCCCGGGATCTTCATCGGGTTGGCGCTGCGCTGCCGCGGCTGCCTGGGCTCACGCGCGGGGCGCTCGGCCTGCGGCGGGGGCGCCGGGGGCGCGTACCGCTGCGGCTGCTGTTGCGGCCGCGGGGCGTGCTGCTGGGGCTGTTGCTGCGGCTGACGGCCGTAACCGCCGCCCTGCTGGGGCCGCTGCTGCGGTCGTTGCTGCTGAGGCTGCTGTTGTTGGGGCCGCTGCTGCGGCCTGGGGGCCTGCCGCTGGGGGCGGCGGCGCAGCGGGTCCTCACTGGGGTCGAGGTACTGGACCTGTGTCTGTTCGTTGCGGTCCCGGGCCGCGCGCAGCTGGTTCTGCCAGGGATGCGGCTCCTCGGGCCCACCGGGCTGCTGCCCTTGCTGTCCGTACTGACCCTGCTGCCCGTACTGCCCCGGCTGTCCGGGCGGTACCGGCGGCATGACGGCGGTCGGGTCGGCCGCGCCGCGGTTCGTCGGTAGTACGGCGGTGGGGTCGGCGGCGCCCGCGTTCCCGGGGCCGGTGTGCGGGAGGAAGCTGGTCGCGGCGTTCGGGTCGAAGGCAGCCGCGGCGCCCGCGCCGTGCGGGAGCACCTGCGTGGGGTCGGCGGCGCCGGGCGCGTCCGGAACGGCTGCCGGGGCCGGGTCGGGCAGCAGCAGCGCGCCGACGTTCTCCGCCGCGGCGATCTGCGCGGAGTTCGCGTGCACGCTGACGCCCTCGGCGACGACGCGCAGCCCGCGCGCGAGGTTCTCTGCGCTGGGACGCCGGTCGGGGTTCTTGCTCAGGCAGCGCTCGATGACCGTCCACAGCGGGTCGGGGACCGTGGAGGGGCGGCGCGGCTCGGCGCTCAGGTGCTGGTGGAGCACCTCCAGGGCGGAGCCGCCGGCGAACGGCGGACGGCCCGTCACCAGCTCGTACAGCAGGATGCCGGCGCCGTAGATGTCCACCGCGGAGGTCTGCGGGCGGCCCTCGGCGGACTCGGGAGCGACGTACGCGGGCGTGCCGACGAATTCCTGGGTCCGGGTCAGGCCCGGGGAGTCCGCGAGACGCGCGATGCCGAAGTCGGTCAGGAGGGGGTGCATCTGGCCGCCGTACTGCCGCAGCAGCACGTTGGCGGGCTTGAGGTCGCGGTGGACCACGCCGTCCGCGTGGCTGGCGGCGAGCGCGTCGGCGATCTGGGCGGTGAGCAGGGCGGCGCCGACGGGGCTGAAGGGGCCGTTCTCACGCAGGTAGCGGTGCAGGTCGGGGCCCTCGACGAGGTCCATGACCAGGGCGAGCAGGTCGCCTTCGACGACCAGGTCACGCACGCGCACGATGTTCGGGTGGGTCAGCCGCAGGAGGACGGAGCGCTCGCGCAGGAACCGCATCACGATGTCCGGGTCGCTCGCGAGTTCCTCCTTGAGGACCTTGATCGCGACGGTCTCGCCGGGCTGCCCGGCCACAGCGGCCTCGGCGCCCGCGGTCTCCCGCTGGCGAGCACGCCAGACGGTCCCCGTGGCACCGCGTCCGAGCGGCTCCTCGAGGAAGTACTTGCTGCCTACCGGCCGCACGTCATGCACTCCCTGCTGCTTGCTGTCGTTCCGATCCACTGTAGTGCCGGCTCCTCAAGGCACTACGTAAACGTTCCCCGGCACGTTCGAAGGGAAGACGCTCCGTCCGGGTCTTCCGGTTGCCGGACGTTGACGTGACCGATCTCAAGTGATCATCGGCGCTGCACTGGTCAGGCACTTTTAGGGGCAGAGCTGACCAATCAAGATCACTTGCCCTCGGGCGGCGGGCGTGTTGTCAGTGGCAGGTGCGAGGATGCCTACCGTCAAGGCCGACGAACTTGGGCGCGTGCTTGTCCGCGAACTCGTCCGCGCAGAAGGGACCGCTGACGGCGATGCAGATCCGGCTGACCGTCGTAGACCCACTGGGCCCGCCCGACCGCGCCCGGGGCCGCGCCGCGAGCTGCGACGTGCTGGTCACGGCTCCCGTCGGCACGGCGCTGGCCGCGGTGGCGGCGGCACTCGCCTCCGCGGTCCCGGGGGACGGGGGCACCTCCCGCGCGGGCGAGACCGAGCGCGGCGGAGGCCCGGTCGTGCTGTACGCGGACGGCGAGCGGCTCGACACCCAGCGCGCCACTCTGGGCGAGCCCCCACTGGTCGACGGCGCCGTGCTGTCCCTGGGCGCCCCGGCGGCCCCCGAACCGCATCCCGAGCTCGACGACGCCCCGACCCAGCTCCACGTGGTCGCCGGCCCCGACGCCGGCGGCGTCCACCTGCTGCACGGCGGCCAGATCCACATCGGCCGCTCCGCCGACGCCGACGTCCCGCTGGACGACCCCGACGTCTCCCGCCTGCACTGCGCGGTCACGGTCGCCGCCGACGGCCGCGTCTCGGTCGCCGACCTCACCTCGACGAACGGCACGGTCCTGGACGGCACCCGCGTGGGCACCCGCCCGGTGCGGTTCCCTCCGGGGGCACTTCTGAGGATCGGCGAGTCGGTGCTCCGGCTGGCGCCGAGCGGCGGCCCACGGCTGGAGACGGAGCCCGACGGCGAGGGGCACGTGCGCGTGGCTCCCGGTGAGACCGCGTCCGCGCAGAACGGCGAGGAGCCCGGGGCGCCGGGCGGCACAGGAGACAGCGGCGAGGCCGCCCACGCGCCAGGCGGCGGCCGGGGGCGCCGGGTGTCGGGCGGTGCGGGAAGGACCGGGACCGTAGCAGGCAGGACGGCTGCGGGACGGGCCGCGGGCTCCGGCTCGGTCCCGGTTGCCGGGGCGACCCCGGCATCCGGCTCGCCGAGCGCGAGTGGCGGCCGTGACGGCAGCTCCGTCCCGCCTCTGCCCCCCACCGACCGGACCCACCACACGTACGGCTCGGCCGGCTGGGGCGCCTCCGGCGGGGGGCCCGGGATCGCGGGAGCGCAGGGACACGGCCCCATCGAGCCGCCGGTCGTCGTGCCGGGGCAGGGCGGGGCACCTCGGATCGAGAACCGGGGTGCCGGTGCCGGTCACCGGGACGTGGCCGAAACCGGGCGGGATGCGACGGGGGCGGCCACCGGTGACACCGGCGGCGGACGCACCACAGGTTCTGGCGGGGACACGCACGGCGGCGGTTTCGGGGTGGGCTCCCTCGACGTATCCGGCACACCCGCGACGCCCTCGTCCGCGTCGCCGCCGGTGGGCCACGAAGACGTGCCCTCCGACGCCGGAGCCCCCGACTCCCCCGGAACCGGCGGTCGCAAAGGCACGCCCCTGCGCGGGACCGACGTACCGCAGGGTGCGCGGCGGCGCGGCGGCCTGTCCGCGTGGGCGCGGCGGCTGACCGGCGGGCGGGGGGAGCAGGAGGAGGCCGGGCGCGAGGCGTACGACGAGAAGCCGGCGCCCGTCGCCGCGGCGCCGTCGGCCACCGCCGCCCAGATGCCCGAGGTCTGGCCGGACCCCGCGGCGCTGCTGCTGACAGCGCTGGGTCCGGGCGCCCGCCTGTGGGAGCGCGGGCCGGGGCATCCCGAGGCGCTCACCGTGCGGCTCGGCACCGCCGACCGCGCGGCGCCCGACGGGGCGGGGCTGTTGCCGGCCGTTCCGGTCACCGCGGATCTGCGCGAGGCCGGGGCGCTGGGTCTCGCCGGTCCCCGCGCGCGGCTGGCGGGGCTGGCCCGCGCGGTGGTGGCCCAGCTGGCCGTCCTGCACGCGCCCGAGACCCTGGAGATCGTCCTGATCAGCGCGGACCGCTCCCGCCCCGCGCAGGAGCGCATCGCCGAGTGGTCCTGGCTGGGCTGGCTCCCGCATGTCCGTCCGGGCCACGGCCAGGACTGCCGTCTCCTCCTGGCCCATGACCGTGAACAGGCCGCGGCCCGCACCGACGAACTCCTCCGGCGCCTGGACGACCACCTGACCGATGCGGAGACCTCACCGGCCCGCAGTCCGATCCCGGCAGCCCGTTCGGCCACCTCCCAGGACCGGCCGAAGAGCGTCCGACGCCCCTCCTGGGCCCGGGACGACGCCGAGGACGAGGGTTCGGGCGGTTTCCCGGGGCCGTACACCGTGGTCGTCGTGGACGGCGACCCCGGCGGCGCGGACCTGCGCAAAGCGGTGGCACGGCTGGCGGCGGAGGGTCCCCGAGCCGGTATCCACGTTGTGTGTCTGGCCGAGACGGCCCCTGCCTCCCCGGCGTCCCCGGTGACGGACACGTACGAGGCGGCGTGCACGGCGGCCCCGACGTTCCGTGAGTGCGGCGCGGTCGGGCTGCTCAGCGGGGACGTGGCGACGGCACTGCGGCTGATGCGGGTGGCGCGGGTCGGAGTTCCGGCACGCGCCGACGCGGGTGCCAGCGGGCCGACGCCGACAGGTGCGAGCGAGGACGCCGGGGCATACGGCGGCGAATCGGACACGGAGGCATCGCGCCCCCGCTCCCGCCCCCGTCACCCCGGCTCCGAAACCACCCGTACCGTGTCCCGCCCGACCGGCACCGACCCGGCCCGTCCCGCGACGGCCACCGCCGCCTCCGCCCACGCCCCGGGGACCCACGCCCCCGGGAACCGCGCTTCCGAGACCCGCGCGGACTCCTCCCGCACCGTCACCGAGGCCGGCCACCCCGTCCCCACCCCCGTCGGTCACGGCACGGTCGCCGCCGTGGACGCCGTCTCCGCGGCCTGGGCCGAGCGGTTCGCGCGGGCGCTGGCACCGCTGCGCACCGACGGAACCGCCGGTGGGCGGCACACGCGCGTGTCCTCACCGTTGCCCCGCTCGGCGCGGCTGCTGGACGAGCTGGGGCTGGCCAGGGCCACCCCGCCGTCGTTGATGACGCGCTGGGCGGACGCCGCCGACGACCCGGAGTCGCTGGGCGGACGTGCCTGGGCGGTGCTCGGGGCCGGCCCACGCGGCCCGGTCTGCGCCGACCTCGTGGCCGAGGGCCCGCATCTGCTGATCGAGGGCCCGGCGGGCAGCGGCCGTACGGAACTGCTGCGAGCTGTCGTCGCCTCGCTGGCTGCGGCCGAGCGCCCGGACCGCCTCAGTGTCGTGCTGATGGACGGCCGGGACAGCGTGAGCACGGCCGGTGGCCACGGCGAGGGCCTGCGCGTGTGCACGGACGTGCCGCACGTGACCACCCACCTCACCGCCAACGACCCGGTCCGCATGCGGGAGTTCGCCCAGGCCCTGAGCGCCGAGCTGAAGCGGCGCGCGGAGCTGCTCGGCCGCTCCGACTTCGCGGAGTGGCACACCGGCCGGGAGCTGTCGGGCCGTCTGGTCGCCCAGCGCTCGGCGGCCCCCCGGGGCGCGGCCGGCACCACGCGCGCCTCCGGCGACCCGGCCACCGGCGACCTCGACTCCCCGCCCAGCTCCACGATCCGGCTGCGCCCCGCGGCGGCCCGCCGCCAGACGGAGGCGGCACCCCCGCTCCCCCGTCTGGTGGTGATCGTGGACGACCTGGACGCCCTGGTCTCGCCGCCCCTCGGCTCCCCCGGAAGGCCGGCCGCCGGATCGGTCATACGCGCGCTGGAGGCGGTGGCCCGCGAGGGTGAGCGTCTGGGCGTCCACCTGGTGGCCGCGACGACCCCGGACGGCCGTACGGCGGATTCGGAACCGGCCCGCCGGGCCACGCTCCGCGTCACCCTGGAGGTCCCGGTCACGGGCCCGGACGAACCGTCCCCCGGCCGCGGCCGTCTGACCTGGTCCGACGGCCGCAGCACCGCCTTCCAGGCGGGCCGGGTCACGGGCCGTATCCCCCGTACGGCGACGCTCCGCCCCACGGTCGTCCCCCTGGAGTGGGAACGCATGGGCGACCCCCCGGCCCGCCGCCCGGTCCGGGAGCTGGGCAACGGCCCGACGGATCTTGCTCTGCTCGCCAGCGCATTGGAACGCGCAGCGAGGGAAGTCGCAGCGACAGAGGTGCCGTCACTGCTCTAACGGCCTGTCGCAGCCGAACCCGGCAGTACCTCTTCAGTCGCGTGCCCCGACGCCCCCGCACTGGTCACGAGGCAGCAACGATCTCCTGCTTGACAGCGGACGCGCACTTGCCGACCCCGTTCTCCGGGCGTAGACCAGTTCGCACGGGACACCCTCAACGTTCGACGAGGAACGAGGAACGGGGACGTGATGCGCAGCACGAGCAGCACAAACCGAAAGCCCAGGGCAGCGAAAACCGCGGCCGCCGCCCTCGCGGCGGCCCTCGCCCTCTCACTCACCGCATGCGGTGGCAGCGACGACAAGGACGGCGACTCGGGCGCGACAGGCGCCAAGGAGACCGGCACCACCGTCACACTCCCCAAGCTGAACGGCGAGAATCTGGAAGTCGCCGCCGTCTGGAGCGGCGAGGAGCAGGCCAACTTCAAGAAGGTCCTCGCGGAGTTCGAGAAGCGCACCGGCGCGAAGGTCTCGTTCGTGCCCGCGCAGGACCCGATCATCAACTTCCTCGGCTCGAAGGTCGCGGGCGGCCAGCCGCCGGACATCGCGATGCTCCCTCAGCCGGGCGCGATCAAGCAGGCCGTGGACAAGAAGTGGGCGAAGCCGCTCGGCACGGAGGCCAAGGCCGAGCTCGCGAAGAACTACTCGCAGGGCTGGCAGGACATCGGCAAGGTCAACGACGAGCAGTACGGCGTCTACTACAAGGCCGCCAACAAGTCCCTGATCTGGTACAACGCCAAGGTCTTCGAGAACGCGGGCGCCGCCGAGCCGAAGACGTGGGACGAGCTGCTCACCACCGCCCAGACGGTCTACGACTCGGGTGTGACCCCGTTCTCCGTCGGTGGCGCCGAGGGCTGGACCCTCACGGACTGGTTCGAGAACATCTACCTCTCCCAGGCGGGCCCGGACAAGTACGACCAGCTGGCCAAGCACGAGATCAAGTGGACGGACCCGTCCGTGAAGAACGCGCTGACCACGCTGGCCCAGGTCTGGGGCAAGAAGGACTACGTGGCGACCGGTGCGCTCCAGACGGACTTCCCGGCCTCGGTGACGCAGACGTTCACCGGCGGCGACCAGCCCAAGGCGGCGATGGTCTACGAGGGCGACTTCGCACAGGTCAACATCCAGACCGCCAAGGCGAAGGTCGGCACCGACGCGAAGGTGTTCCCGTTCCCGAAGGTCGGCGACACCGCTCCCGTGGTCTCCGGCGGCGACGCAGCCGTGATCCTGAAGGACTCCAAGGCGGCACAGGCCCTGGCGACCTTCCTGGCCTCCCCGGACGCGGCGACGATCCAGGCCAAGCTGGGCGGCTATCTCTCGCCGAACAAGAGCGTGGACATCTCGTCGTATCCGAACCCGGTGCAGCAGAAGATCGCCAAGGCGCTGATCGACTCGGGCGACGACTTCCGCTTCGACATGTCCGACCAGGCCCCGCAGGCGTTCGGCGGCACGCCCGGCAAGGGCGAGTGGAAGGCACTGCAGGACTTCCTGACCAACCCGAAGAACATCGCGGGCACGCAGGCCAAGCTGGAGGCCGACGCGGCGGCCGCCTACGGGAACTGACGCGATGACCTCGGCCACCGAGGCAGGGGTCCCACCGACCCCTGCCTCCCCCAAGTCGCGCAAGAGCGTGACCGGCACCCGCAGGACCGTGGCAGTGCTGTTCCTGCTGCCCGCCTTCGTGCTGCTGGGCGCGCTCGTGGTCTACCCGATCGGGTACTCGGTCGTCCGCAGCTTCTACGACCAGTCCGGCGACGGCTTCGCCGGAATCGACAACTACAAGGCGCTGTTCACCGACGACAGCATCCGTACGGCCCTGAAGAACAACATCATCTGGGTGGTGTTCGCGCCGACGATCGCCACCGCGCTCGGTCTGATCTTCGCGGTGCTGACCGAACGGGTGCGCTGGGGAACGGCGTTCAAGCTGGTCGTCTTCATGCCGATGGCGATCTCGATGCTCGCGGCGGGCATCATCTTCCGGCTCGTCTACGACCAGGACCCGGACAAGGGGTTCGCGAACGCGGTGTGGGTGGGCGTGCACGACACGTTCGCGCAGTCCTCGGCGTTCCCGAAGGCCCACCCGGGCCGGGACTCGCCGCTGGTCGCGGAGAAGGGCGGCTTCCTCACCAAGGCAGCGGTCCGCACCGGCGCCACGGTCACGCTCCCCCTGGTGGGTGTCGCCCCGGACCAGATGCCCGGCGACGCGAAGAAGGCCGTGGCGCCCCAGGCGGACCCGGGCAGGATCACCGGCACCACCTGGCAGGACTTCACGCGCGGCAAGGGTGTCGGCACGCTCGGCGGGGTCGACCCGACGGAGCTGGGCTATCCCGGCATGAAGATCGAGGCGGTCAAGGACGGCAAGGTCGTCGAGACGGTCAAGGCCGGCGACGACGGCACGTTCTCGTTCTCGGAGAAGGCCGACGGGGCCCGACTGCGGTTGCCGGCGAGCAACTTCAAGGAGGCCTACAACGGGATCGACTGGCTCGGCCCGTCGCTGGTGACGCCGGCGATCATCGGGTCGTACGTCTGGATGTGGGCCGGTTTCGCGATGGTGCTGATCGCGGCCGGGCTCGCGGGCATCCCCCGCGAACTCCTGGAGGCGGCCCGGGTCGACGGCGCCACCGAGTGGCAGGTCTTCCGCAGGGTCACGGTCCCTCTCCTCGCGCCCGTCCTCGCGGTCGTCACCGTGACCCTGATGATCAACGTCCTGAAGATCTTCGACCTGGTCTTCATCATCCCCCCGGGCTCCTCGCAGGACGACGCGAACGTCCTCGCGCTGGAGCTGTACCGCAAGGGCTTCGCCGAGGACCAGCCGGGCATCGCGAGCGCCATCTCGGTGTTCCTGCTGCTTCTGGTGATCCCGGTGATGTGGTTCAACATTCGTCGGCTCAGGCGGGAGGTACGGCGATGACCACCGAGGCTCAGAGGCTTCCCGACGCGGCACCGGCCGACGGGGTGAAGGCGAGGCAGTCGCTCGGCTCACGGCTCGTGGAGCGGGTCAGCGGCGGCCTGATCAGCGTGTTCCTCGTCATCGTCGCCCTGTTCTGGCTGGTGCCGACGATCGGGCTGCTGATCTCATCGCTGCGCACCCCGGGCGACCTGTCGGCGAGCGGCTGGTGGCAGGTCTTCACCAAGCCCTCCCAGCTCACCTTCGACAGCTACGACAAGCTGCTCCAGAACAGCGACATCACCGGCTCCATCGTCAACACCGTGCTGATCACGGTCCCGGCCACGGTCCTGGTGATCGTCATCGGCTCGCTCGCGGGCTACGCGTTCGCGTGGATGGAGTTCCCGGGCCGCGACTGGTGGTTCATGGCCGTGGTCGGTCTGCTGGTGGTGCCGGTACAGGTGGCGCTGATCCCGATCGCCGAACTCTTCGGCAAGATCGGCCTGTTCGGCAACATCTTCGGGGTGATCCTCTTCCACACGGGCTTCGGTCTGCCGTTCGCGGTGTTCCTGCTGCGGAACTTCTTCGCGGAGATCCCCCGGGAGCTCCTGGAGGCGGCGCGGCTCGACGGCGCGGGTGAACTGCGCCTGTTCGCACGGGTGGTGATGCCGCTCGGCGGGCCCGCGATCGCGAGCCTGGGCATCTTCCAGTTCCTGTGGGTGTGGAACGACATGCTGATCGCCCTGGTGTTCACGAACACCGACAGCCAGCCGATCACGGTCGCCCTGCAGACCCAGATGCGCGCCTTCGCCGACAACGTCGACGTGCTGGCCCCAGGCGCGTTCATCTCCATGGTGATCCCGCTGATCGTGTTCTTCGCGTTCCAGCGGCAGTTCGTGTCCGGCGTGATGGCGGGCGCGGTCAAGTAGCCGGTGGAGCAGCCGATTTGAAGGTGGAGCAGCCGATTGAAGGGGCGGGCCGATACCGGTCCGCCCCTTCCCGTTCGCCCGAATGCCGTACGGACCGTAACCAAGCGCTCTCATGGGGCGTTCCCGGGCAGACCGCCCGCGCCGACCCATGGATGTGCCGTGCCCAGGTTCAGTGTCATCGTCCCCGCGTACAAGGTTCAGGCGTATCTGCCGGCCTGCCTGGAATCGGTGCTGTCACAGTCGTACGAGGATCTGGAGCTGATCGCGGTCGACGACCGCTCCCCGGACGCGTGCGGTGAGATCGCCGACGAGTTCGCGGCCCGCGACCCGCGCGTACGGGCGGTGCACCTGACGCGGAACGAGGGGCTCGGTGCCGCCCGGAACGCGGGCATGGCCGAGGCGACGGGCGACTACCTGGTCCTGCTGAACGGCGACGACACCCTCGCCCCGCACGCGCTGCGGGCGATCGCCGACCGTCTGAAGGAGACGGGCGAGCCGGACGTCCTGGTCCACGGCCACGCGCTCGCCCACTGGTCGGGGGAGATCGCCGACGCCGCCCCGGCGGCCCAACTCACCGAGCAGGGACCGGCCCCGTTCCGCCTGGAGGACCGCCCGGGGCTGCTGCGGGCACCGACGGCGGCCTGGAACAAGGCGTACCGCAGGGAGTTCGTCGAACGCGAGGACTTCCGCTTCCCGCCCGGCCGGCACGCGGACACGCCCTGGACCTACCCGGTCCTGATGACCGCGGAGACGATCGCCACGCTCGACCGGGTCTGCGTCCACCACCGGCAGCACCGCCGGGGCGACCTCCACGACACGGTGGGCCACGGCCACTTCGACGTCTTCGACCAGTACGACAGGGTCTTCGCGTATGTCGACTCGCGCCCCGAACTGGCCTCATGGCGGCCGGTGTTGTTCCACCGCATGGTCGACCGGCTCTGGTCGGTGTTCACCGGGCAGAACGGCCTCCCCCGCGGCGACCGCGCCGAGTTCCTGCGGCGGGCCCGCGACCACTACCGGGCCCATCGCACCCCGGGCCACCCGGTCCCGGCGCGTTCACGGACGCGCCACACGGTGATCCGGCTGGCCCTGCACCGCACCCACCGGCTCACAGAACTGGCCCAGAGGCTCAGCCACCGAGCCACCAGGCCATTCGTCCACCTCGCGAAGTCCCTGCACGCGGCGGCTCTCCGGTTCCACTACCGCGTCCAGCTCCGCCTCCCCCTGCGCCAGGACCGTGCCGCCTTCTCCGCGTACGGGGGCCGCGGGCACGGCTGCAACCCCGGTGCGCTGGAGGAGGCGTTCCGGGCCTTCGCCCCGCACATCCGCACCGCATGGATCGCCCGTCCCGAGCACCACCACACGATCCCGACGGCGACCCGCCGGATCCGCCCCGGCACAGCCGCCTACTGGACGGCGCTCGCCCGCTCCAAGTACCTGGTGAACAACACCGGGTTCGACAGCCGCCTGGTCAAGCGCCCCGGCCAGATCCTCGTCCAGACCCAACACGGCACGCCCCTCAAGCACATGGGCCTGGACCTGCGGGAACGCCCGGCGGCGGCACGGGACCTGGGCTTCGCGCAGCTCCTCGCGGACGTCGACAAGTGGGACCACGTCCTGTCCCCCAACCGCCACACCACCCTGACCTGGGAGCGGGTCTACCCCGGCGGCTACACCACGCTCCCCTACGGCCAGCCCCGCAACGACGTGTTCCAGAGGGCGACTTCGGAGGACGTACGGCGGGTGCGCGAGTCCCTCGGCATCCCCGAGGGCACGGTCGCGATCCTGTACGCGCCCACGTACCGCGACTACCGCCGCACCCAGCACGCCCCGCTCGACCTGGACCGCCTGCTGCGCCGCCTCGGCCCCCGCTTCGTGGTGCTGGCCCGCGCCCACCAACGGCACGGCGGCCCGCTCGCCTCCCCCGCGCCGGCCCGGGTCATCGACGTCACGGATCACCCGAGCGTCGAGTCCCTGTGTCTCGCCTCGGACGCGCTGGTCACCGACTACTCGTCCCTGATGTTCGACTACGCGGGCCTGGACCGGCCGATCGTGATCCACGCCGACGACTGGGAGGCGTACGAGGCGGCTCGCGGGACCTACTTCGACCTGCGGTCCTTCGCGCCGGGGGCGGTCGCGCGCAGCGAGGACGAGCTGATCGACATCTTCGCCACCGGCCACTGGCGCGGCTCCCGCTCCACCCAGTTGCGCTCCGCGTTCCGCGAGCGCTTCTGCCCGTACGACGACGGTCGCGCCGCCGAGCGGGTCGTACGCCATGTCGTGCTGGGCGAGACCGGGTTGCCGCCGGTCATCCCGCCGGCGGAGCGACACCCGGTGCCGTCGGCGGTGGCCGCGTCGGACCGTGCGCCGCTGACCAGCGTGCCGCGGCCGGCGGCGGACACGACCGTCACCGAAACCCTCTAGGGGACTTCCGCATGCCGTCCAGCCCGTCCCGCCCCACTCCGACCCGGCCGACGACGTGGCGCCCCGCAGGGCGCCCGCACCTGACCGAGTCGGCTTTCCGGACCTAACGGGATTTCGGACCTACTCGACGACGAGCTCGACCTCGATGTTGCCGCGGGTGGCGTTGGAGTAGGGGCAGACCTGGTGGGCCTGCTCGACGAGCTTGCGGCCGGTCTCCGCGTCCACCGTGTCGGGCAGCTCGACGCGCAGGGCGACCTTGAGGCCGAAGCCCTCGCCCTGCTTGCCTATGCCGACCTCGGCGGTGACGGCGGCGTCACTGACGTCCACCTTGGCCTGACGGCCGACGAGACCGAGAGCGCTGCCGAAACAGGCGGCGTAACCGGCGGCGAACAGCTGCTCCGGGTTGGTGCCCTCTCCGTTGCCGCCCAGCTCCGCCGGCGGGGCCAGCTTCAGGTCGATCTTGCCGTCGTTGGAGACGGCGCGACCGTCACGGCCGTGAGTGGCGGTGGCGACTGCGGTGTAGAGCGCTTCCATGGAAAACCATCCCTCTCGAAGTCTTGTTCCGGCGGCTGTTCGTTCGACCGCCTCACGACCGCAAGTAGAGCACACAATTCAGTTGTGCACAACTAAGTGGTACAAGAGCTATCCTGGAACCATGACCACGCCACCGACCGCCACCGACTGGCTCCGCCTCGACCAACAGATCTGCTTCTCCCTGAACGCCGCCTCCCGCGCCTTCGGCAGCGTGTACCGCGTCGTCCTCAAGGACCTGGGGATCACCTATCCGCAGTACCTCGTGCTGCTGGTGCTCTGGGAGCACGGCGACCTGCCCGTCAAGAAGCTGGGCAAGCACCTGCGGCTCGACTCGGGGACCCTGTCCCCGCTCCTCAAGCGACTGGAGACGGCCGGCCTGGTGCGACGCGAGCGCAGCACCCGCGACGAGCGCTCGGTGGACGTACGGCTCACCGAGGAGGGCGTCGCCCTGCGCGAGCGCGCGGTGCAGGTGCCGCGCCGGATCGTCTCGGCGACCAGCTTCGACGTCGACGAGATCCACCGGCTGCGGACCCGCCTCGACGAGCTCACCACAGCGCTGGACGCCGCGGTGCACGCCGAGCTTCCCGACGGGGACTGACACTCGCACGGGCTGCCGGGCGCGGCCGCCGCGCCTGCCCGCACACGCGTGTGGCGCTCGGCCGGCACGACTCCGGCACCGCGCGTGTCCCCGGCTTCACGCGCGGTCACCGCAGGTCCGCCCACGGGGCCCGGCCGCCTGGTTCACTGATACGCGGCCACGGGCCGACAGACGACACGGGTCAACGACGAGGGGACGGCCGTACATGACCTGGCTGATCACCGGCGGCGCCGGCTACATCGGGGCGCACGTCGTGAGGGCGATGACCGCGGCGGGCGAACAGGCGGTCGTGTACGACGACCTGTCCACCGGCATCGCCGAGCGCGTGCCGGCCGACGTGCCGCTGGTGGTGGGCTCCACGCTGGACGCCGAGCGGGTCGCGCACACCCTCGCGGACCACGAGGTCACCGGCGTCGTGCACCTGGCGGCGAAGAAGCAGGTCGGCGAGTCGGTGGACCTGCCGCTGCACTACTACCGGGAGAACGTCGAGGGCCTGCGCGTCCTCCTGGAGGCGGTGACAGCGGCCGGGGTCACCGCCTTCGTCTTCTCGTCCTCCGCGGCCGTGTACGGCATGCCGGACGTCCCGCTGGTGACGGAGGAGACGCCGTGCGCGCCGATGTCCCCGTACGGCGAGACCAAGCTGGCCGGCGAGTGGCTGGTCCGAGCCACAGGCCGCGCCACAGGCCTCGCGACGGCCTCCCTGCGCTACTTCAACGTGGTGGGCACGGCGGCCCCCGAGCTGGCCGACACGGGCGTCTTCAACCTGATCCCGATGGTCTTCGAGAAGCTCACGGCGGACGCGCCTCCGCGCATCTTCGGCGACGACTACCCGACCCCCGACGGCACCTGCGTCCGCGACTACATCCACGTCGCCGACCTCGCCGAGGCCCACGTGGCCGCCGCCCGCACCCTCCAGTCCTCCCGCCTTCGCCGCGACCTCACCGTCAACATCGGCCGCGGCGAAGGCGTCTCCGTCCGCGAGATGATCGACTGCGTCAACGCCCTCACCGGCTACGACCGCCCCCCGACGGTCGCTCCCCGCCGTCCCGGCGACCCAGCCCGCGTCGTGGCCTCGGCCGACCTGGCTGCCACCGAACTGGGCTGGAAGGCCAAGCACGACATCGACGACATGATCACGTCGGCCTGGGAGGGGTGGGTGCGGTTGCATCCGGGGGCGGCTCGGGGGTAGCCGGCGGGGCGGGTCCCGGCCGAAGGTGCCGGGGAGGGGTGCCGGGCGGGGCGTACCGGCTGGGGGCTAGCCTGCGCGGATGGTCGTTCCCGCAGAGCGCGCCCTCGGCGCCGTCATCGGTTCCGCCGTGGGTGACGCGCTGGGCGCCCCCTTCGAGTTCGGGCCCGAGGGCGCCTTCTCGGCGCGGTTCCCCGAGCCGGGGCACGGTGGTGAGATGTGCGGGGGCGGCGGCTGGGACCCGGGTGAGGCGACCGACGACACACAGATGGCGGTCCTGGTCGGCGAGTCCCTGTGGAGTGCGGCGGGCTGGAACTCCCGGACGTCTTCCGGCGGTTCCGGCGCTGGGCGGCAGCGGAGCCGAAGGACATCGGCCTCCAGACGGAGGCCGTCCTGGGCAGCGGCGACCCCTGGGACACCGCGGCCGCTCTCCACTTCCAGGTGAGCCAACGGGCCGCGGGAAACGGCTCCCTGATGCGCACCGCCCCCTCCGCCGTGTACTTCGCCGCACAGGGCCGCGACGCCACCATGGACGCTGCCCGCCGCCTGGCCGCCCTCACCCACGGCGACCGGGCGGCCTGGGAGGGTACGGCCGTCCTCCACGAGCTGATACGCGTCGCTCTGGCTGGAGACGACCCGCTGGACGCCGTACCCGCCGCCCTCACGGCGATCCACCCCGACCACCGACGTCGCTACGCCACCGTCCTGGCCCCCGACTGGCACCCCGACCAGGCCACCGAGTTCAACGGCGCCGTATGGCCCTGCCTGGGCTCCGCGGTCTGGGCCCTGCGCACGACGACCTCCTACGAGACGGCCGTACGCGCCGCGATCGACCTGGGCGGCGACACGGACACGGTGGCAGCGGTGACGGGTGCGCTGGTCGGCGCGGTCCACGGCATCGCCGCCGTCCCCGAACGCTGGACGGCCCCCCTGCACGTACCGCTGCCGGGCTTCGCCGACCGGGTCCTGAGTACGGCAGACTTGGCCACCCTCACGGCTCGCCTGGTCGGCTGACCGCCCAAGGAGTCCAGCGGCAGCCCCTCGAGCCGCGCTCAGCAGGACCGACTCACCGCATGGCCGGGCCTACCTGTGAGGCAGGCCACCTCGGACCTCGGCCGAGTCTGCTGAGGCTCAGAGCGCCTTCAGCGCCTCCGTCGTCGACCTGGCCAGCGCCGCGAGATACCCCTTCGGCAGCTTCGGGCTGCGGATCACGACCGAACGCCAGTACAGCGGGCCCGAGATCAGATCCAGCGCCAGCTCGTCGTTGAAGCCCGCGCGGAGCTCACCGCGCTGCTCCGCCGCGACGATGATCTTGCTGGCGACGCCCTCCTGGCCCTTCTGCAACGCGTTCTGCAGAGCCTCGGCGATCTCGGGGTTGCGGGCCGCCTCGGCCTGGAGATCCGGGATGATCTGCGATGCCACCGGGTGCCGCAGCGCACGGGACGTCACCTCGTACAGCATCCGCAGGTCGTCCTCCAGCGAGCCGGTGTCCGGCACGGGCAGGCCCATCACCGCGATCTCCGAGACGACGTCGAGGACCAGGTGCAGCTTGGAACGCCAGCGGCGATAGACCGCGGTCTTGCCGACGCCCGCGCGGCGCGCGATGCCCTCGATCGACATCCGCGCGTACCCGACGGCCGCGAGCTCCTCGAAGACGGCTGCCCTGATGGCATCCGTCACATCCTCGCGGAGTACGGCGGCTCCTGCCGGGGCACGGCGGCGCGGACGGGTCTGCGGCGCGTCGGCGTTGGTCGTCATGCGGACCAGCATAGGGCGTAGCGACGAAACGGTCCCGTTCCGACGCGAGTCGTCACGACGAAACGGTGTCGCCGCGACGAGTCGCGTGACGACGATACGGTTTCGTTCCGACGGATGTCGTGACGACGATACGGTTACGTTCCAGCGTCATTCGTGACGACGAAACGGTTGCGTTCCAACGCTCACTCGTCCTACGCTCACGTTGCGACGATACGGTCCCGTCCCGACGTAAGAAAACGTGAAGAGTCACGTAAGGAAACATCGGGTGTCGGACACGCCGGCCGCACGCACCTCACCCCCACCCCCGAACCCCCCGAACCCCCCGAACGAAAGCAGCGGATGTGAGCCAGGTCATCGACACACCGCCCCCGACAGCGGCCTCAGCCGGCGACGACCTCGCGGCCCTGGCCGTCCGTCACGGCCTCTCGGTCAGCGGTGCCCGTCCCTCCCTGCCGGAGTACGTCCGCCAGTTGTGGGCCCGGCGTCACTTCATCACCGCGTTCGCCACCGCCAAGCTCACCGCGCAGTACGCCCAGGCGAAGCTGGGCCAGGTCTGGCAGGTCATGACCCCGCTGCTGAACGCGGCGGTGTACTACTTCATCTTCGGCGTGCTGCTGGGCACCAAGAGGAACGTGCCGGACTACGTCCCGTTCCTGGTGACGGGCGTGTTCATCTGGACGTTCACACAGAGTTCGATCATGGCGGGCACCCGCGCGATCGCCGGCAACCTCGGCCTCGTGCGCGCCCTGCACTTCCCGCGGGCCGCGCTGCCGATCTCGTTCGCCCTCCAGCAGCTCCAGCAGCTGCTGTTCTCGATGGCCGCCCTGGTCGTGATCCTGCTCTGCTTCGGCGTCCCGGTCGCCGCGTCCTGGCTGCTGGCGGTGCCGGCACTGGTGCTGCAGTCCGTGTTCAACGCCGGCGTCTCGATGATCATGGCGCGGATGGGCGCCAAGACACCGGACATCGCGCAGCTGATGCCGTTCATCCTGCGCACCTGGATGTACGTCTCCGGCGTGATGTGGAGCATCGACAAGCTGGCCAAGGGCCACCACGACTGGCCGTCCTGGGTGGTGCCCGTCCTCCAGGCCAACCCGGCCGCCGTGTACATCGACCTGATGCGTTACTCCCTGATCGACAGCTTCCACGCGAGCCAGCTGCCGCACCACGTGTGGGCGATCGCGGTGGGCTGGGCGCTGGTCGCCGGCGTCGGCGGGTTCATCTACTTCTGGAAGGCTGAGGAGACGTACGGCCGTGGCTGACATCGCGAACGACCAGATCCCCACCGTCGTCGCCGACGGCGTCGACATCATCTACCGCGTCAACGGCACCGGCGCCGGCAGGGGCTCCGCCACCGCCGCCCTCAACCGCATGATGCGCCGCGGCCAGGCCGAGAAGGCGGCGGGCGTCCGCACGGTGCACGCCGTCAAGAACGTCTCCTTCGTGGCGTACAAGGGCGAGGCGATCGGCCTGATCGGCACCAACGGCTCAGGCAAGTCGACCCTGCTCAAGGCGGTCGCGGGCCTGCTCCCGGTGGAGAACGGCCGGATCTACACGCACGGCCAGCCCTCCCTCCTCGGCGTGAACGCGGCCCTGATGAACGACCTGACCGGCGAGCGCAACGTCTACCTCGGCGGCCTCGCGATGGGCATGTCCCGCGAGCAGGTCAAGGAGCGCTACGAGGAGATCGTCGACTTCTCCGGCATCAACGAGAAGGGTGACTTCATCACCCTCCCGATGCGGACGTACTCCTCGGGCATGGCGGCCCGGCTGCGCTTCTCCATCGCCGCCGCCAAGGACCACGACGTCCTCCTCATCGACGAGGCCCTCGCCACCGGCGACCGTTCCTTCCAGAAGCGCTCCGAGGGACGCATCCGCGAGCTGCGCAAGCACGCCGGCACGGTCTTCCTGGTCAGCCACAGCAACAAGTCGATCCGCGACACCTGCGACCGGGTGCTGTGGCTGGAGCGCGGCGTACTGCGCATGGACGGCCCGACGGACGAGGTCCTGGCGGCCTACGAGGACTTCACGGGCGGCCCGGACAAGGACAGGGCGAAGGCCAAGGCGGCCGCCTGAGCCACGGCCCCTGCTCTACGACGACGAGGGCGCCCGGGACTTCACGGTCCCGGGCGCCCTCGTCGTCGTACTCCTTATGAATGCTGCCGCAGCAGCGTCCGCATCGTGCGCATCGCGACCGACAGGTTGGCGAGGTCGAAGGCGTCCGAGCCCTGGATCTCCTCCAGGGTGGTGCGGGCCCGGCCGAGGATCGCGGCGTTCTTCTCCTCCCAGGCCTTGAAGCGCTGTTCGGGGGTCGAGGTGCCGTTGCCGACGGCCAGGACGTCCGCGGTCAGCGCCGAGTGGGCCGCGTAGAGGTCCTCGCGGATGGAGGCGCGGGCCATGGACTGCCAGCGGTCGGCGCGGGGCAGCTCGATGATGCGGTCCATGAGCTGGGTGATGTGGAGGCGGTCGGCGAGGTCGTAGTACACCTCGGCGACGTCCATCGGGTCACGGCCCATGCGGTCGGCCACCGAGACGATGTCCAGCGTCGGGAAGGCGGAGGAGAACCCGGCCACGCGCGTGGCGACCTCGTCCGGCACACCGGCACCGGCCAGCTCGTCGTAGATCTTCTGGTACCACTCCAGGTCGGCGCCCCGCAGCAGCTTCGGCAGCTGCGACCACACCAGTTCGACGCGGTCGCCGAAGAACTCGACGGTCTCGGCGAGCTGGAGCGGCTGCGGCCGGTTGTTGAGCAGCCAGCGCGTGCCACGCTCGACGAGGCGGCGCGAGTGCAGCCGGATCCGGGTCTGTACGGCGGCCTCGACCTGGTTGTCGAGCGACTCGACACCGTCCCACACGGCTGCCGAGCGGAAGATCGCGCGGGCCACGGTCTGCGCCCGGACGATCTCCTCCAGCGACGCGCCGGTCTCCTCACGGAGACGGTGCAGGTAGGTCGTACCACCCGTGTTGACCGTGTCGTTGACCAGGACGGTCGTGGTGATCTCGCGGTGCAGCGGGTGGTTGTCGATGTGGTCGGCGAACTTCTCGCGCAGCGCGGACGGGAAGTACGCGTGCAGCAGGGTGCGCAGGTACGGGTCGTCCGGCAGGGAGGTGTGCAGGAGTTCGTCGGCGACCGTGATCTTGGTGTACGCCATCAGGACGGCCGTCTCCGGGCTGGTCAGCCCCTGTCCGGCGCCGAGGCGTTCGCGGATCTGGCGGTCGGTCGGCAGGAACTCCAGGGCCCGGTCGAGGTGCCCCTCGCGCACCAGGTGGCGCATGAAGCGCTGCTGGGCGTGGAGCATGTCCTTGGACTGGGCGAGCGCGTTGGCGATCGCGGTGTTCTGCGCGTAGTTGTTGCGCAGGACCAGGTGTCCGACCTCGTCGGTCATCTCGGCGAGCTGCTTGTTGCGCTGCTTGACGGTCATGTCGCCGTCGGTGACCAGGCCGTTGAGCAGGATCTTGATGTTCACCTCGTGGTCGGAGGTGTCCACGCCCGCGCTGTTGTCGATGGCATCGGTGTTGATCTTGCCGCCGTGCAGTGCGAACTCGATCCGGCCGAGCTGGGTCAGGCCCAGGTTGCCGCCCTCGCCGACGACCCGTACGCGCAGGTCGGCGCCGTCGACGCGGATCGGGTCGTTGGCCTTGTCGCCGACGTCCGCGTGGGTCTCGGTGGACGCCTTCACATAGGTGCCGATGCCACCGTTCCACAGCAGGTCCACCGGCGCCTTGAGGATCGCCTTCATCAGGTCGGCCGGGGTCATCTTGGCGACCTTGTCCTCGATGCCGAGGGCCTCGCGGATGTGGGCGTTGACCTGGATGGACTTGGCGGTACGGGGGAACACGCCGCCGCCCGCGGAGATGAGCTCGGTGTTGTAGTCGGCCCAGCTGGAGCGCGGGAGTTCGAAGACGCGGCGGCGCTCGGCGTAGGAGGTGGCCGCGTCGGGCCTGGGGTCGATGAAGATGTGCCGGTGGTCGAAGGCGGCGACCAGGCGGATGTGCTCACTCAGCAGCATGCCGTTGCCGAACACGTCGCCGGACATGTCGCCGATGCCGACGACGGTGAAGTCCTCGGACTGGGTGTCGACGGCCAGTTCGCGGAAGTGCCGCTTGACGGACTCCCAGGCACCGCGGGCGGTGATGCCCATGCCCTTGTGGTCGTAGCCGGCCGAGCCGCCGGAGGCGAAGGCGTCGCCGAGCCAGAAGTTGTACGACTCCGCGACCCCGTTGGCGATGTCCGAGAACGTCGCCGTGCCCTTGTCGGCCGCGACCACCAGGTAGGTGTCGTCCTCGTCGTGCCGCACGACGTCGGCCGGGGGCACGACCTCGCCGGCCACCATGTTGTCGGTGATGTCGAGCAGGGCCGAGATGAACATCTTGTAGCTGGCGATGCCCTCGGCCAGCCAGGCGTCGCGGTCGACGGCCGGGTCCGGCAGCTGCTTGGCGACGAAGCCGCCCTTGGCGCCGACCGGCACGATGACGGTGTTCTTCACCATCTGCGCCTTGACCAGGCCGAGGATCTCCGTGCGGAAGTCCTCACGCCGGTCGGACCAGCGCAGACCACCGCGCGCGACCTTGCCGAAGCGCAGGTGCACGCCCTCGACGCGCGGGGAGTAGACCCAGATCTCGAACGCCGGGCGGGGCGCCGGGAGATCAGGGATGGCCTGCGGGTCGAACTTCATGGAGACGTAGTCGTGCGGCTTGCCGCCCGCGGCCTCCTGGAAGGAGTTGGTGCGCAGGGTCGCCTTGATGACGGTCAGGAAGGACCGCAGGATCCTGTCCTCGTCCAGCGAGGCCACCTGGTCGAGAGCCGCGTCGAGCTCCTCCAGCAGGGCGTCGACGAGTTCGTGCCCGGCGCGCTGCCGGTCCGGCGACATCCGGGCCTCGAACAGGGAGACGAGCAGCCGGGTGGTGTGGACGTTGTGGCGGAGGGTGTCCTCCATGTAGTCCTGGCTGAATGTCGAGCCCGCCTGGCGCAGGTACTTGGCGTACGCCCGCAGCACCATCGCCTGACGCCAGTTCAGGCCGGCGCTCAGCACCAGGGCGTTGAAGCCGTCGTTCTCCGCCCTGCCGGTCCAGGTGGCGGCGAAGGCCTCCTGGAAGCGCTCGCGGCCGTCGTCGCCGAGGTAGTCCCCGGTGCCGTTCTGGGACCGGGGCATGCGCAGGCCGAAGTCGTAGATCCAGGCGATGCTGCGGTCGGAGCAGCGCAGTTCGTAGGGCCGCTCGTCCGTGACCTCGACACCGAGCCGGCTGAGGACCGGCAGGACGGCGGACAGGGAGATCGCGTCGCCCTTGCGGTAGATCTTGAACCGGCGCTCCTCGGGGGCGGCGCCCACCGGCTCGTACAGGCTCAGCGCGAAGTCGTTGTCCTCGTTGAGCCGCTCCAGGTGGACGAGGTCGGCGACCGCGGAGCGCGGGGTGTGGTCGGCCTTGTAGCCCTCGGGGAAGGCGGTGCCGTAGCGGCGCAGCAGTTCGGCGGCGCGCTCCTCGCCGAGCTCGGCGTTGAGCGCCTGGTCGAAGCCGTCGGCCCAGGAGCGGGCGGCCTCGACCAGGCGGGCCTCGATGCGCTCCTTGTCGTCGTCGCTGAGCTGCGGCAGCTCGGTGCCCTGCGGGACTCGGACCACGAAGTGCAGCCGGGACAGGATCGACTCGGTGTTCCAGGCGGTGAAGTCGACGCTGATGCCGTCGAGTTCCTCCTTCAGGATGTCGATGATCCTGAGGCGGACGCCGGTGGTGTAGCGGTCGCGGGGCAGGTAGACGAGGGCCGAGTAGTAGCGGCCGTACTCGTCCTGGCGCAGGTACAGGCGCAGCCGGCGCCGCTCCTGGAGGTACAGGACGGAAGTGGCGATGGACTCCAGCTCGTCGGCCGGGGTCTGGAAGAGCTCGTCGCGCGGGTACGTCTCCAGGATCTGGAGGAGGTCCCGGCCGTCGTGGCTGTTGGGCGAGAAGCCCGCCCGCTCCAGCACCTCCTCCACCTTGCGGCGGATCACCGGGACGCGGCGCACCGACTCGGTGTACGCGGCGGAGGAGAACAGTCCGAGGAAGCGCCGCTCACCGACGACGTTGCCGGCCGCGTCGAACTTCTTGACGCCGATGTAGTCCAGGTACGAGGGCCGGTGCACGGTCGCCCGGCTGTTGGCCTTGGTCAGCACGAGCAGCTTGTGCTCACGGGCCTTCGCGCGGGCGTCGGCGGGCAGCCGCTCGAAGGACGGACTGACCGGGTGGCTCTCCTCGTCGGCGTGGTGCGGGTCGGAGCGCAGGATGCCGAGTCCGGTGCCGGGGACGGCCGCGAGGGAGTCGTCCTCCCTGAGCTGGTACTCCCGGTAGCCGAGGAAGGTGAAGTGGTCGGCTGCCAGCCAGCGCAGCAGCTCGCGGGCCTCGTCGATCTCCATGTCACGCAGGTCGGAGGCGACGGGTTCGGCGGGCAGTTCGTCGGCCATACGGAGGGCCGCGTCCCGCATCTTCTCCCAGTCCTCGACGGTCTCCCGGACGTCCGACAGGACGCGCAGCAGGTCGGCGGTGATCTGCTTCAGATCGGAACGGTCGGTCTCGCGGTCGATCTCGACATGGATCCACGACTCGATGTGCGCGTCGTGCGGAAGGTCACCGGAGGAGGGCGGGGCGGTGAGGACCTCGATCAGCTTGCCGGTGACATCGCGGCGGACGACGACCTGGGGATGGATGACGACATGGATGCCGCGTCCCTGCCGGGTCAGCTCGTTGGTGACGGAGTCGACGAGGAAGGGCATGTCGTCGGTGACGACCTCGACGACGGAGTGGGTGCACGTCCACCCGTTCTCCTCCACCGTGGGCGTGTGGACCCGCACGTTGGCCGTGCCCTGCGGACGGTTCTCGCCCAGCCGGAAGTGCGAGAGCGCGGCGCCGTAGACATCGATGGGGTCGCGGGAGGTCAGGTCTTCCGGGGCGGTGTGCAGGTAGTAGCGCTGGAGGAACGCGAGCACGGTCTCGCTGTCCGGGGTGTCCGGGGTGCGGGGGGTGTCCTCGTCGGTCGTCCCAGTCGGTAGGTGCCCCCCGACCGGGCTGTTCTCAGCTACCCGTGCAGCCCTTTCGAGCAACTCGGCCTTGGCTTCGTCCAGCTTGGTCTGCATTGTCCTCTGACTCCTGTCGCGCGCCGTTGCGTGACGTAGAAGGAAGTACGGGCTCTTCCCCTGCGGCTCGACGCCACGGCCCCGGGGTCTCCGGTCTGCTCCGACGCTATGCCGCAAGGTGAGATGAGCGGGGGGATATCAGCCATTCTCGACACGCCCGTCAGGTGTGACGCTGCTCTCTGCCGCGCCGGTGACGAGGGTGTGCTCGGCGTCATGAGGGCCCCTACGGCCCCGTCCCGCCCGCGAGGACCAGCGGCCGCCGCCCGGCCACGGAGGTGTTCCGTGCGCACCGGGCGCAGGGCGGGGGCCACAGCGCCCCCGCGAACTATCGCGCTGATCACGCCACCAAGGCTATCGCTCCTAGCAGGGGGGTCGTCATGAGCCGTATGTGTACAAAAGCAGGTGTGGAAGTTTGACAGTCTGCACAGGGGCGGAAGGGGCGAAGCCGTCGTAAGGCGACAG
This sequence comes from Streptomyces sp. NPDC005374, assembly GCF_042872225.1. Taxonomy (NCBI): domain Bacteria; kingdom Bacillati; phylum Actinomycetota; class Actinomycetes; order Kitasatosporales; family Streptomycetaceae; genus Streptomyces; species Streptomyces sp. NPDC005374. Next base: position 140,398 of record NZ_JBIAKA010000023.1, read on the forward strand.
GTCGCCCAAGGGGTTGTCCGGCAGGTCGTCGGACGGTCGCCCGGCCAGACCGCCGGACGGGCCGACCGACCGAGGGCGCGTCCCTCAACCGGTCCGGCAGTCGGCTCGACAGCCGGTCGGGCAGTCGTTCGTCGGCCGGTCCGACGCGAACGCGTCCGGCAGACGCTCGTCCGACGGATCGCCCCGCGGCCCGCCCACTCATGTTCCCGATGCTGCACACCCCCTTGGCAAGGCCGTTTTCCGGATGCACGTTGCCGACATGACAGCAAAAATCCTGATCGTCACGGGCGACGCGGCGGAGTCACTGGAGGTCCTGTACCCCTACCAGCGCCTCCGTGAGGAGGGCTACGACGTCCACATCTCGGCCCCCGCCCGCAAGAAGCTCCGATTCGTGGTCCACGACTTCGAACCCGGCTTCGACACCTACACCGAGAAGCCCGGCTACACCTGGCCCGCCGACCTGGCCTTCGCCGAGGTCGACCCCGGTCAGTACGCCGCCCTCGTCATCCCCGGCGGCCGGGCACCCGAGTACCTGCGCAACGACCCCGAGCTCCGCAAGATTCTCAAGTCCTTCTTCGACGCGGACAAACCGGTCGCCCAGATCTGCCACGGCCCTCTGCTCACCGCAGCGATCGACAGCCTCCGCGGCCGCCACGTCACGGCCTATCCGGCCCTGGAGCCCGACATGCAGTCCGCCGGCGCCGCATTCCAGGACGCCGAGGTGGTGGTGGACGGCACGTTGGTCTCCTCCCGGGCATGGCCGGACCACCCGGGCTGGATGCGGGAGTTCCTGACGGTGTTGAGGGCCAAGGCACCGGTGACCTAGCCGACGCGGCGGTGCCGTGGGGGCCCGGCGATTGGACCCGACGGCACCGCACCGCACCGGCCGCGACCGCTACGCGGCTATGCGTTCGGCCTCCGCGACCGCCTCCGCCAAGGTGTCCACCACCGGGACACCCGCCACCTCAAGACTGGCCCGACTGTGCGAGCCGCCGGTGTACAGCACAGCCCGCGCCCCGACCCGCATGGCCGCCACGGCGTCATCCGCGGCGTCCCCGATCACCACCGTACGAGCCGCCTCCACCCCGGCCAGCGCCGCGAGATGCCGCTCCATGTGCTCCGCCTTGCTTCCCCCGGAGGGCCCGGTCCGCCCGTCCACCCGGAGGAAGTGCGACTCGATCCCGAAGCCTCTGACCAAGGGCACCAGTTCGTCGTGCCCGTACATGCTGAGGATCGACTGACTGCGCCCCGCGGACCGCCACCCCGTGAGCAGTTCCACCGCCCCGTCGGTCAGCCCGCAGCCCACCCGATGCTCGGTGTAGTACCGGTGGAAGGTCACGTCCATGACCTCCCACTCGGCCTCGGTGGGCAACCTGCCCAGCAACCGCTCGTAGAACTTCGGCACCGGCACGCAGTACAGCGCCCGGTACTGCTCCATCGTGATCGGCGTGAGCCCGAGCTCGCCGAACGCGGCGTTCGTCGCCCCGATGATCGCGTCGTTGTCGTGGAACAGCGTCCCGTTCCAGTCCCAGACGATGTGCGCCCCTGTCAGCTTCCCCATGCCAAAAACGTACCCGCCCCCACTGACAATCAAGAGACTCGCAGGTCAAGGCAGGTAAAACCGCAGCTCGGAGCAGACCGGGCCGCCCTCAGCCGCCCAGCCCCAGCAGGTTCGGGACCTCCTGTGTCGCGTACCACAGCAGCTCGTGGTCCTCGGCCCCGTCCACGACGAACTGCGCGTCGTCGTCCCCGCCGTCCGCCGCCGCGAGCGCGTCCACGGCTGCGGTGACGTCGGCCTCCGCGTCGGCCGCGTCGGCGTGCACCGCGGCCGCCTTGGCCAGCCTCACCGTCCCGGCCACCCGCACCTCACCGAGCGCCGCGGGATCGAGGCCACGGTCGGGATCGGCGGTAGCCGCGCCGTCGGCCACGTCGACGGCCACCACGACCCGGCGCCGTACGGCCCCGGCGTCCGCCGCGAGCAGTCGCAGCGAGGCCAGCGCGGCCCGGTTCAGCGCCGCGTACTCCAGCTCCTCGATGTCGTCGGAGAGGTACCACTCGCGCAGGGCGGGCGTGACGGCGTAGGCGAGGAGCGGCCCGGCCCCCAGCTCACCCGTCTTGTACGCCTCGGCGAGACCGGAGAGGGTCAGGGGGACGTAGACGCGCATGACTGGCCGCTTTCGTGGTCGGGGAACGGCGTCGCGGAGCTCCGCGAAGGCCTTCAGGATACGTGCGGGCGTCCCCTTTCGAGTCCCTGCCCAGGCCTCGCGAAGCGTCCACCCAAGGCCCGGAATTCACCCGCCCCACCCCCGGGACCTCGGGCTTCCACCCCCTTTGATCACCCTGATAGGTGAACATCTCGACCGCCCGGCCCGGCCCCGCCGCTTCCTTGCCGTCGCGGTCCACGGCCACGTACAAGATCCTCATCCACAAAGTTACTGCCCGGTACTTCCGGGCGGGGCAGAACGGGGATCCCATGAACAAGGTCATGACCAGGGCTCAGCACCACTCGGGCACCCGCCCGGCGGCCCGCCGCGACACCCGCCGCCCGGGCGGCACACCGCCCCGCACGCCCGGCGGCAGCACACCCCGTACGGCCCCGGGCGACGGCCGCCCACCGGGCTCCCCCGGCGGTGGCTCCCGCGCCCGTACGGGACCCGCGGACAGCCGGCCCCTGGGTGCCCCCGGCCGGAGCACCGCCCCCGTCGGCGAGACCGTCCGTGACCGGGCCGCCGCGCCTCACCCCGACCCGGTCGTCCCCACCCAGCCCCCGCGCCGCCCCCTGGTCCCTCAACCCCGCCCCACCGACCTCTTCGCCGACCTGCTCCTCGGTGTCCTGAGCGGCCGGCGCCCCGTCCACTCGATGCTCCGGCACACCGCGGGGCGCGCCTACGACGAGCTGGCCTGGCTGGCCGAACGCGGCTCCCTGCGCACCCGCGGCACCCACCCCGTGGTCCGGGACATCGGCTACTTCGTCCCGCGCCCCGGCGCCGTGGAGGCCTTCGCCCGGATCGGCGCCGGCGACCAGCTGCGTGCCATGGCCTTCCGCCTGGAACAGGGCCAGGACCGCCGCTGGCGCTGCACAGCGGTCGAACTGGGCGGACCCCGGGCTCCGCGCCCGTACGACGACTGACAGGCCGGGAGGGGCCCCGGAGAGGCTCCGCACGCCGAAGGGCCGGGTCACGTGGAGCGACCCGGCCCTTCCTCCGTCACGGCACCACCGGCGCCGTCACGCGAATCCGCTGCGGCGCCACCGGCACCGCGTAGGCACTACTTCTTGCGGCGCGCCCGGCCACGGGACTGCTTGCGCCGCTCCGCGCGGGTGAGACCGTCCGCCTCGGAGCGCACGGGCTCGTCGTCGTCGGCGAACTCGCCCTCGATGACACCGCCCTCGCCGTCCACGGTCGGCGCGGAGAAGTGCAGGTCCCGGCGCTGCGGGGCGTCGAGTCCCTTCGCCCGGATCTCGGGACGCGCGCCGGCCTGCGCCGGAACCACGTCCTGCTTGTCGAGGGACGGCTTCTCGTCCTGGACCGGGACCTCCTCGACCTGCTGCTCGACCTGGACCTCCAGGTTGAACAGGTAGCCGACGGACTCCTCCTTGATGCCCTCCATCATGGCGGTGAACATGTCGAAGCCCTCGCGCTGGTACTCGACCAGCGGGTCCTTCTGCGCCATCGCGCGCAGGCCGATGCCCTCCTGGAGGTAGTCCATCTCGTAGAGGTGCTCGCGCCACTTGCGGTCCAGGACCGACAGCACGACCCGGCGCTCCAGTTCACGCATGATCTCGGAGCCGAGCTGCGCCTCACGCGACTGGTACTGCTCGAGGATGTCTTCCTTGATGGACTCGGAGATGTACTCGGCGGTCAGGCCCGCGCGGTCGCCGGCCGCGTCCTCCAGCTCCTCGACGGTGATCTTCACCGGGTAGAGCTGCTTGAACGCGCCCCACAGCCGGTCGAGGTCCCAGTCCTCGGCGAAGCCCTCCGCGGTCTCCGCGCTGATGTACGCGTCGATGGTGTCGTCCATGAAGTGCACGACCTGCTCCTGCAGGTCCTCGCCCTCAAGGACGCGCCGCCGCTCGCCGTAGATGACCTCGCGCTGCCGGTTGAGGACCTCGTCGTACTTCAGGACATTCTTACGGGTCTCGAAGTTCTGCTGCTCGACCTGCGACTGGGCGGACGCGATCGCGCGCGTGACCATCTTGTTCTCGATCGGCACGTCGTCGGGGACGTTCGCCATCGACATGACGCGCTCGACCATCTGGGCCTTGAACAGGCGCATCAGGTCGTCGCCGAGGGAGAGGTAGAAGCGGGACTCGCCGGGGTCGCCCTGACGGCCGGAACGGCCGCGCAGCTGGTTGTCGATACGGCGCGACTCGTGCCGCTCGGTGCCGAGGACGTAGAGCCCGCCGAGGTCCTTGACCTCCTCGAACTCCGCCTTGACCGCCTGTTCGGCCTTCTCCAGGGCGGCGGGCAGGGCCGCGGCCCACTCCTCGATGTGCTCCTCGGGGTCGAGGCCGCGCTGACGCAGCTCCGCCTCCGCGAGGTCCTCGGGGTTGCCGCCGAGCTTGATGTCGGTACCGCGGCCGGCCATGTTGGTGGCCACGGTCACGGCGCCCTTGCGGCCGGCCTGGGCGACGATCGTCGCCTCACGGTCGTGCTGCTTCGCGTTCAGCACCTCGTGCTGGACACCGCGCTTGGACAGCTGCTGCGAGAGGTACTCGGACTTCTCGACCGACGTCGTACCGACGAGGATCGGCTGCCCCTTCTCGTGCTTCTCGACGATGTCGTCGACGACCGCCTCGAACTTCGCGACCTCGGTGCGGTAGATCAGGTCCGACTGGTCCTTGCGGACCATCGGCCGGTTGGTCGGGATCGGGACGACGCCGAGCTTGTAGATCTGGTGGAACTCGGCGGCCTCGGTCATCGCCGTACCGGTCATGCCGCACAGCCCGGCCTGTTCCTTGCCGTTGTGGTCATGGCGCTTGTAGAGGCGGAAGAAGTTCTGGAGGGTGATCGTGGCAAGGGTCTGGTTCTCGTCCTTGATGTCCACCCCTTCCTTCGCCTCGATGGCCTGGTGCATGCCCTCGTTGTAGCGACGGCCCGCGAGGATACGGCCGGTGTGCTCGTCGACGATCATGACTTCGCCGTCCATGACGACGTAGTCCTTGTCCTTCTTGAAGAGCTCCTTCGCCTTGATGGCGTTGTTCAGGTAGCCCACCAGAGGGGTGTTCACCGACTCGTAGAGGTTGTCGATGCCCAGCCAGTCCTCGACCTTGCTCACACCGGCCTCGTGGATGGCGACGGTGCGCTTCTTCTCGTCGACCTCGTAGTCGCCGGTCTCCTCGATGCCCTTGAGCTGGTTGCCGGCCTCGCCCTTCTTCAGGCGCGTGACCAGCTTGGCGAAGTCGCCGTACCACTTGGTGGCCTGGTCGGCCGGGCCGGAGATGATCAGCGGCGTACGGGCCTCGTCGACGAGGATGGAGTCGACCTCGTCGACGATGGCGAAGTTGTGGCCACGCTGGACGAGTTCGTCCTGGGACCACGCCATGTTGTCGCGAAGGTAGTCGAAGCCGAACTCGTTGTTCGTGCCGTACGTGATGTCGCACGCGTACTGCTCGCGACGCTGGGCCGGCGTCATGTTGGCGAGGATGCAACCGACTTCCAGGCCCAGGAACTTGTGGACGCGGCCCATCATCTCGGAGTCGCGCTCGGCCAGGTAGTCGTTGACCGTGATCAGGTGGACGCCCTTGCCGGACAGCGCGTTCAGATACGCGGGCAGCGTGCCGACGAGGGTCTTGCCCTCACCGGTCTTCATCTCGGCCACATAACCGAGGTGGAGGGCGGCGCCGCCCATGATCTGCACGTCGTAGTGGCGCTGGCCGAGTGCGCGCTTGGCGCCCTCGCGCACAGTGGCGAACGCCTCGGGGAGCAGGTCGTCCAGGGTCTCACCGTCGGCGTACCGCTGCTTGTACTCGTCGGTGAGGGCCCGCAGCTCGGCGTCGGAGAGGCTGACGAAGTCCTCTTCGATGGAGTTGACCTGGTCCGCGATGCGGTGCAGCTTGCGCAGGATCTTGCCTTCGCCTGCACGCATGATCTTCGAGAGGACGGACACGGGGGTTGGTCTCCTTGCCGGTCGGGCCTGGGACGGTCGGTTTCCATTGGACTTACTGAGCAACGGCCATCGTATGCGAGGACCCCGCCACGTCGGGAGGCCTGCCGGGCAGGCCGACTGTCAGCTCGTTCAAATCTGCTTCAAAGGTGACAACGGACGGGGAACAACGATGGTGCCGCGCCCCGCTCGCGAATTGCACGAATTGTGATCACCCGCTCACCCACGGCGAAAACAATGGCGCCTTCAGCGAACACCCGGCCAGAATCGGCCGATGGAACCCGTCACGCTGACCACGGACCGTCTCCTGCTGCGCGCACCCGCGGGGCGGGACACCGGTGCCGTCCTCACGGCCGTCCAGGACCCCGACGTCCTGCGCTGGACCACCATCCCCTCGCCCTACCTGTCCGAGCACGCCCAGAGCTTCACCGAACAGCTGGTACCGGACGGCTGGGCGAACGACACGACGTTCACCTGGGGTCTCTTCCTCCCCGAAGGGGAGGACCTGGTGGGCATGCTCAGCCTGAGCCGACGCTCGCCGGGCACGGCCGAGATCGGCTACTGGGGCAGCAGGGACCACCGCGGCAACGGCTACGTCACCGAGGCCGTCCGCGCGAGCTCCCGCTGGGCCTTCACCGAACTGTCGGTCGACCGCGTGGAATGGCGCGCGGAAGTGGGCAACCAGCCCTCCCGCGCCGTGGCCGAGCGCGCGGGCTTCGTCGTCGAGGGCGTCCTGCGCTCCGGGACGGTCCACCAAGGCGTGCGCCGGGACTGCTGGGTGGGCGCCCTGTTGCCGTCGGACCTCGGCCTGCCGTCGACAGCGCCCTATCTCCCCGCCCCTCGGTAGACACCGTCCCGGTGGCGGCCACCGCAACCTGAGTATCAGCATCAATGTCAGTGCCGGCCTCTATCGTTCGGACCCATGACGACTCCGCCTCCCACCACCGAACTCTCGGCCGACGAGGCCCGCCGCATCGCGCTGCGCGCCCAGGGCTTCCTCGGCACCCCCGACCGCCGGTCCGGAGTCCGCGGCGTCCTTCGTCACCTCGGCGCGGTCCAGCTCGACACCATCTCGGTCCTCGCGCGGTCCCACGAGCTCATCCCTTACGCCCGGCTCGGCGCGGTGGGCCGCAGGACCGTCGAGGACGCGTACTGGAAGACCGGCCCGACGGGCGCGCCCCACGCCTTCGAGTACTGGTCGCACGCGGCGTGCATCCTGCCCATCGAGGAGTGGCCCCACTTCGCCTTCCGCCGCCGCGCCTACCGCAGCCGTCCGCACTGGAACCACCAGCTCCCGGACGGCACCTACGAGCAGGTCATCAAGCAGCTCCGCACCGAAGGCCCCCTCACCGCCACGGAATTGGGCGGTGCGAAGAAGACCAGCGAGTGGTGGGACTGGTCCGGTACCAAGGTCGCCGTCGAACGCGCCCTGATGTACGGCGAGGTGGTCTGCGTGGAGCGTCGCGGCTGGAAGCGGGTGTACGACCTCGCCGAGCGCGCGATCCCCGCCGAACTCCTCCATGACGAGCTGGACGACGCCGAGTGCCTGCGCCGCCTCGTCCGTCTCGCCGGCCTGTCGTTGGGCGTCGGCACCCGCGCGGACATCGCCGACTACCACCGTCTGAAGGGCGAACAGGTGGAAGCGGTGATCGCCGACTCAGGCCTGGTGCCGGTCACGGTCGAGGGCTGGTCCAAGCCGGCCTGGGCCGACCCCGCGGCCCTGGAGACACCTTCGCGCGGCCGCCACCGCACCACGCTGCTGTCCCCGTTCGACTCCCTGATCTGGGAACGCGCGCGTACTGAGCGGATCTTCGGCTTCACCCACCGCCTGGAGGCCTACGTCCCCAAGCCCAAGCGGATCCACGGCTACTTCGCGATGCCGGTGCTGGCCGGCGGCCGGCTCGTCGGGCGCGTGGACCCGGCCCGCGAGGGCGGCACGCTGGTGGCCAGGCAGGTCACCCTGGAGGGCCCGAAAGCGGTCCCGGCAGTGGCACAGGCCCTGGTCGAGGCGGCGAGCTGGGTGGACTGCACGGACGTACGGGTGGAGCGGGTGGACGCTCCCGAGCTGCGCGAGCCCCTGGCGCGGGAACTCGCACACGCGCTCTCCTGAGCCTCAGCGGATCTCGAGGATCTTCTCCCGCATCGCGTAGACCACCGCTTCCATCCTGGAGTGCAGCTGGAGCTTCTCCAGGATGTTGCGCACATGGTTCTTCACGGTGTTCTCGGAGATGAACAGCTCCTTGGCGATGTCCCGGTTGTTCATCCCGGTGGCGACGAGCTTGAGCACTTCCAGCTCACGGTCGGTCAGCCGCGGGGCCGGCACGAGACGTCGCTCGTCCGTCCGCTGGATCATCGACTTGAACTCGGTGAGCAGTTTCGACGCCATGGAAGGGCTGATCTGCGACTGGCCGTCGGCCACCGCACGAATGGCCGTGGCCACCTCGTCCGTCGAGATCTCCTTGAGGAGATATCCGGTCGCGCCCGCCTTGATCGCGTCGTAGAGGTCGGCCTCCTCGTCGCTGATCGTCAGCATGATGATCTTGGCGCTGGGAGCCACCTCCTTGATGGAGGTACAGGCCTCGATCCCGCCCCGCTTGGGCATCCGCACATCCATCAGAACGATGTCCGGCAGCAGGTCGGCTGCCTTGTCGACGGCCTCCGCGCCGTCGCCCGCCTCACCGACGACCTGGATGTCCTCCTCGGCCGCGAGCACGATCTCCAGTCCGCGCCGGAAGAGGGCATGGTCGTCCACGACCAGGACCCGGATCGGCTCCTTGCGTGGAGAGCCCGCGTCCGTGCCCATGCTGACGACGCCGTCGCCGGCGTCATCGCCGCGCAGCGGTCCGAAGCTGTCCGCCATCGTTCCTCCCCCTGAAGGCTGTGGCTGATCCTGTGCCATCGCCAACCCAAGGCATCGGCCCACCGGTTGGGCCGGTGCAGCCATGATTCCATGCCCGGACGACAGTGGGGTGACAGAGCGGGGCGCGAAACGGTCGCACGCGGGTGCCCCTGGGGGCGCACACGCGCTCCAGGGGCACCCGCTCAGCTGTCATCCGGGAGGGTCAGCTCCCCGTCGTACCGCCGGCCGCGGGGGAGTGCGCCCTGGCGACCATCGGGTCCGTGCTCAGGTGGATGACGCCGTAGTCGTAGGCGTGTCGCCGGTAGACGACACTCGGTTCCTTGGTCTCGGAGTCGACGAACAGATAGAAGTCGTGCCCGACCAGCTCCATCTCGTAGAGAGCCTGGTCGAGGGTCATCGGGGAGGCGACGTGGGTCTTCTCACGAACGACGAGGGGACCTTCACCCTTGATCTCCAGCGAGCCGATCTTCTTGGTGGGCACGCCGTCCGGCTCTTCCTCGTGAACGGCCTGTCCGTTGCCGTTGAGCGTCGCCGCGCCCGGGACGTGGTCGGCGACCTCGGCAGCCGTGAGCCGCCGTGCGCCTCGACGGGTGTGGCGCTTGTCGTGCTCCTTGCGCAGCCGGGCGTCCAGCTTCTCCGCCGCCAGGTCGAGTGCCGCGTACGGGTCGCTGGCTGCCGCTTCCGCCCGGATCACCGGACCGCGGGAGCGGAGCGTGATCTCCACTCGGTCACAGCGGTCGGCCTGTCGGGGGTTCGGCTCCTTGGAGACCTCGACGTCGAGGCTGATCACCTTGCCATCGAGCTTCTGGATCTTCTCCAGCTTCAGCTTCTCGGCCACGTGCTTGCGGAACCGCTCGGGCACCTCGGTCTTGCGGCCCTTGACGACGATGTCCACGCAGAACTCCGTTCCCGGATCGCTCCGCTTCGCTGCGGAGCGTCTCCCTTTTGCACCAGGCTCCGGTGAGCCCCGGAACCTCGGACTCGGTGACTTCCACCTCCTCCCCCGCGGGCAAGATCTCCATTCCACCATCGCGCGCGCTGGTGGAAACCCCGCGGCACGGCATTCGGATTTGCGAGGTGTGGCCTGGGCCTTTCTCTCACAACCGAACATATCTCGCCCGGACGGATGTCGTCACCCTCTACTGCGGCGTACCTCCGTTCAGGTGAATAGGTCCTCTCGTAACCTGCAACGATGCAACTTCGCAGTCAGTTCCGGTTTATTTCGAAGGAATCCGGCGAGGCCGCGACCACAGCCGCGCAGATGACGTCACGAACGCCACCGGCGCCCACCACTGCCGTCGAGCAGCGCTCCCGGCCCGTGTCCTCCTCCGTCACCGTGACCATTCGTTCCCCCATGCCTTCCCGAGTTGCAGCGGTGTACACGGCGCCTGCCCCTTCACCACAGCATCCATCCACTCCCCGTCCACCACGACAGCCGCACACGGCCTGCCGCAGTCCGTCATGCCGTCCGGCCGTGCCCCGCTGTTCTCGGCCAGGCCGTCCACCCACCCCCTGTTGCCGTTGATCACGGTGGCCGACCGCAGTCTGTTCACCGCGACGCCAGGCCTGTCCAACACGCTCCGCGTTCTCCCGGGCCTTCGCCTCCCGGACGGCCCGAGCCGCCTCTGCCAGGGATGCGCCCGTAGTCATCAGGTCGTCGACCAGCACGACCAGCCCCTGCGCCAACAGGCCTCCCCCACCGGGGGCAACCGTCAGCGCGCCGGCGAGATTGTCCAACCGCTGCCGGGAGTTGAGCCCCGACTGGTCGGCCACCCCCCGCCGCTGCCGCAGAACGGCCACCACTCGAGTCGGCATCCCCGCCCGCCGCAACTCCCCCGCCGCCGCCAGCGCGATCCGCCGCGCCGGATCCTGCCCGCGAGCCCGCACAGCCCGCCGCGCAGACGGCACGGGAACGAGCAGCACAGGCACACCGAGCCCATCCCCCTGCCAAACACCACGGGCAACCGCACCCGGCTCCACGTCACCACCACCGGTCAAGGCATCGGCGCCCCACTGCACATCGCCACCACTCCTGAAGGCCTCGGCCCCCGACCGCACACGGCCGCCATACGGCAACACCTCCGCACAGGACTGCGTACCCCTGCCGTACGTCAAACCCTCTGGCCCCGTCGGCACGCCGCCATACGTCCGACCCTCCGAGCCCCCCACCTCGACCCCCGACGCACCGACCGCCCACGACTGCCCGACCCCTACCCCGACCCCGCCCACGCACCCCCGCTCCCAGGCCCCAGAAGCCCGCCCTGACGCCGATCCGCCACCATCCGACTCACAGACCTCCCGCACCGCCACCCGCACAGCCCCCGCCAGAGCCGAACCCAGCGGCCCCGCGAGAGCCAGTGCTCCCCGCTCCTTATGAGCCAGCAGCACTGCCCGCACCGCATCCGCATACCGAGCCGCCGCATGCACGACCGGCAGTCCGGGCGGCTCCGGCGCCGGTCGCACCCGGCGCGGTGCGACCCCGTTCAGGACGGCACGGCACTCAGGACAGAGCACCGTGCGAGGCCTTCCACAGCCTCCGCACTCGGCCGGCAGCACCAGATCGGTGAGGTCCTGCCACCACCCCCGCATGCCCACCACTGTGCCAACACGGAAGCCGACCGACCACCCCTGTGGATAACTCCCTGTGGAAAACCCCGCACCCAGCACGAACAACTGTTCCCACCGAATTCCCGGCCCTATACAGCCAATTGGCCAGCCCCCTCACAGGCCCGCCATTCAGCCCCTCGTCCGAGGAATCCGCCCCGCCTGCCGACGAACCCGCCCCGCCCCCGGCGAAACCGAACCATCCAACCCCACGATTCCGGCCGGCCCGCCCAGCAGCGATACCCCCGACCCGCCCAGAAAAAAGCGGCCACTCCCACCAAAGCCTCACCCCGGGGAAAGCAGCCGCTCCCACAGCACGGTTCTCTCACCTCACCCCGGATACACCGGTGCGGTCCCCTTCGCGTCCACCTTCTGCCACTGCTCCCCGGACGGCAGCCGTACGATCCCGTCCTCCGAGTACGCCACCAACGGCATCTCGTCGTCCTCGGACGCGGCAATCTCCTTCACGCCGGTCAGCGCGGCCGGAGGCGGCCCCTCGGGCGTGGAGCCGTCGACCTGGACGTACCGCGTCTGCTGAACGCCGCCCCGCTCGCGTCCGACCACCACGAGCCTGCTGTCGCCGGCCCAGGACATGGTCGTGACCTCCTCCAGATCCGGCGTCGTGGAGCGCAGTTCCCGGACCGAGACACGCTGCGCGTCGCCGGTCTTCGCCTCCCGCTCGATCCGCCCGACGAAGAGCGACTGCTTGCCGCCCTTCTCCACGACGAGCGCGATCCGCACCCCGTCGGCGGCCACCCGCAGGTCCTTGATGCGCCCGTCGAGCCCGGGAGTCTCCACCTTCAGCGGCTCACCGACACCCTCGTCGAACAGCAGCAGCCGCGGAGCCGCCGGGTTCCGGTCGGCCACCCACAGATCGCCCTCCGCGTCCCAACTGGGCGTGGTGAGCCGGTCGGTGTCCGTCTTACCGGTGCTGACCAGCATCGGCTCCCTGAGCGATCCTCCGGACACCATCGACCCGACGTACAGCGCCTTGCCGTCGAGGCCGACCCCGGCCGCCAGGTGCTCGTCCCGCGAGACGGCCACCGACCTCAGGTCCCTGGCGCCCTCGCCGAGCACTCCGGGCACCGGCTCGGCCTTGGCACTGCTGCCCTTCGGTGCGGCCGGTATCCGGACCAGCCGATGCTCTCCGTCCACGAAGTACAGGAACTGGGGTTGCTCGACCGAACCGCGCGTGGCGACGCCGTCGGCATCGCTCTCGTCGGCGGAGCACAACTGCTTGCCACGGACCTGCAGTTCGACCGTGTCCACGGCAGGGGTGAGGTTGTGCAGGGTGAACAGCAGCTGGGTCGCCATTGCTTCACACCGGTCCGGACTGACGTTCCTGGCCTTGTCATTGAGCGGCACCGTCAGAATGTTCCGATCGTCGGGCGTCAGCGAGGAGACGCCCTTCTTCAGGGCCGTACCGGTGGGAAAGCGCGTCCTGACCGCAGGGTCGAGCCAGTGTGTCGGCCCGCTCAGCAGGGACCGCACCACCTGTGTCATGGGGTCGACGCGCTCGCGCACATACACGGGATCGGCGACCGCCACGGTCTGGGGAGTCGTCGCCGCCTTGGTGTTGGAGGCGAAGTAGTACTTGTTGACGGACACGTAGTTGCGCTGGAAGTCCGACTTCCCCATGACGACACCCTGCGGAAGCCTGTCGATCCGCCACTGCTTGGTCTTCTTGTCGTGCACGAGGTGCACGGTCTCCTGGTAGCTACCTGAGGCAGGCGCGTACGACTGCTGCTCGTCCACCACGGCCACCCTGGTGCCGGTCAGCGTGAACGACGTGTCCTCCTTCCTCTCCCGGTCGCCCGACGGCGTGGGGGAGGCACCGGGTCCGTCGTCGAGCACCGTGGTGGACAGCCCCGGCTGCCACAGCTTCGTCGCGTTCCCGGTCAGGTACCTGCGGGCCGTCTCGTAGTTCGGATCGTCGCTGGTCAGCGCCTCCAGAAAGCCCTGCACGATGTCCAGGGGCTCGGCGTCCTCCTGCGGAGGCATCGCGAAGACCCGCACCTGGATGTCCTGCCGCGGGGTGGCGTCGACGCCACGCAGATCCCCGCTGTCCGGCATGGAGGCACATCCCGCCAGCAGTACGACGCCACAGGCGGCGTACGCCACCGCACGCCTCGGCCTGCGCCGGCCGCTCCCCTCCCGGTCAGCGTCCACGGAATATCTCCCCCTGCTGCTCGTACGACTCCTCCGACCCGGCGCCCGGGCCGCTCGCGGTCTCGGCACCGGCTCCGTCCGCGGCGGACGTACCGTCCTGACGTCGCCCGTTCGACGTCGGCCGGGACACCACGCGCGCGCCGTTGCCGGGCAACGCCGTCGGATCGGCGGTGGGCGTCACAGTGCCCGACCGGGGCGCTATCGGGTCCCGCGAGATCCCCTGGTCGCCGGCCGGCTGGGCCGCTACGGTGGCCGCCTTGTCGCCGCCGCCGCGCGGCAGTCCGGCATCGTCAAGTCCGCGGTGACGGCGCGAGTCCTTGGGCTCCAGCGGTATCGGCGAGCCCCGCAGCGGCTCGTCGGCCGTCCTGGGCAGCGTCAGCCGGAACTGCGAACCGCCGCCCGGCTCCCCCCACGCCTGCAGCCAGCCACCGTGCAGCCGCGCGTCCTCCAGTGCGATGGACAGCCCCAGACCCGTACCGCCGGTGGTACGCGCGCGTGCCGGGTCGGCCCGCCAGAAGCGGCTGAACACGCGCGTGGCCTCGCCCGGCTTGAGTCCGACGCCGTAGTCACGCACCGCGATCGCGACCGCCCCGCCCGCCGAGGCCAGTTTGACCACCACATCCCTGCCTTCACCGTGCTCGACGGCGTTCACGACGAGATTGCGCAGCACCCGCTCCACCCGCCGGGCATCGGCCTCGGCGACCACGGGCTGCTGGTCGCCCACGATCCGGACCGTCGTGCCCTTGCGCTCGGCCAACGGCGCGGCCCCGCCGACCACTCGCCGTACGACCTCCCTGAGGTCTATCGGCTCCGCCTCCAGCGCCGCCGCGCCCGCGTCGAACCGGCTGATCTCCAGCAGGTCCGCGAGCAGCGTCTCGAACCGGTCCAGCTGGTCGGCGAGCAGTTCGGCCGACCGCGCGGTCATCGGATCGAAGTCCGCGCGCGCGTCATGGATGACGTCCGCAGCCATCCGTACGGTCGTCAACGGCGTCCGCAGCTCGTGCGAGACATCCGACACGAACCGCCGCTGCATCCGCGACAGATCCTCCAGCTGCTGGATCTTCAGCTGAAGGTTCTGCGCCATCTTGTTGAAGGCCTCACCGAGCCGCGCGATGTCGTCCTCACCGGTGACCTTCATCCGCTCCTGAAGCCTGCCGGCGGACAACCGTTCGGCGATCCCGGCCGCCATCCGCACCGGGGTGACGATCTGACGCACCACGAGCCAGGCGATGGCTCCGAGGAGTACGACGACGAAGAGGCCGGCGGTCGCCAGGGTGCCCTTGACCAGGCTGAGCGACTTCTCCTCCTGGGTGAGAGGGAAGAGGTAGTACAGCTGGTAAGGGTCGCCGTTGGGGTCGTTGACCTGCTTGCCGATGACCAGGGCCGGCTGGGACTCCTGGTCGGTGTCGTAGGCGATCCGGGTGTAGCTCTGGGCGGCCGTCGTATTGTCGTCGACCTTCTCGCGCAGTGCCTCGGGGACGCTGGACGTCGGATCGACGTCGCCGGAGGCACGCGGACCGCGCCCACTCCCGCTGTCGCCGCCCACGGGCAGGGTGACCACGTCGAAGGCGCCCTGACCGCCGCTGGAGAGGGAGTAGACGAGGTTGCTCATCCACTCGATGACGAACTGGTCGGACTGGCCGTCGGCCGGGGCCGCCGCGTCGTCCGTCCCGGCCCCGGCCTCGTCCGCCTTCTGCTTGGCCACCGCGAACCCACCGGAGGCCTGGCTCTGCGACGCCTTGACCTTCGCGTCGAGCAAGCCGTTGCGCACCTGCCCGATGACGACGAAGCCCAGCAGGAGAACCACACCGAGCGACATCAACAAGGTCGTGGCAACGACCTTGAGCTGGATGTTGCGCCGCCACAGCCGCATCACGGGCAGCAGCGGCCGGCGCACCCAGCGCATGAACAGCCTCAGAACCGGACTGCCCTGGACTCCGCCCTGAAGCAGCCCGCCCTCGAGGAACCGCCCCCAGCGGGAGCCGGCCCCGATCTGCCCGACAGGCCGCCCCGCGCTCGCCCCGGTCCGCCCGGGCGACGAAGCGGCACTGTCTCCGGACATGTCAGCTGGGCCCTGCCTTGTAACCCACACCACGAACGGTCACCACGATCTCCGGCCGCTCCGGGTCCTTCTCGACCTTGGAGCGCAGCCGCTGCACATGCACATTGACGAGCCGGGTGTCAGCGGCGTGCCGGTAACCCCACACCTGCTCGAGCAGCACCTCACGCGTGAACACCTGCCACGGTTTGCGCGCGAGCGCGACCAGCAGATCGAACTCCAGAGGCGTCAGCGCGATCGACTGTCCTTCCCGCTTCACGGAGTGCCCGGCCACGTCGATGACCAGATCGCCTATGGCGAGCTGCTCGGGCGTCGGCTCCTCCGACCTCCGAAGCCGCGCCCGGATCCGGGCCACTAGCTCCTTCGGCTTGAACGGCTTCACGATGTAGTCGTCGGCACCGGACTCCAGCCCCACCACGACATCGACTGTGTCGCTCTTGGCCGTCAGCATCACGATCGGCACCCCGGACTCCGCCCTGATCAGGCGGCACACCTCGATACCGTCCCGTCCGGGCAGCATCAGATCCAGCAGCACAAGATCCGGCTTGGCCTCGCGGAACGCGGCCAGCGCCTTGTCACCGTCGGCTACGAAATACGGCTCAAAACCTTCACCACGCAGCACGATGCCCAACATCTCGGCAAGTGCGGTGTCGTCGTCGACGACAAGGACTCGTCCCTTCATAAACGACATCATCCCATTCTCGTAACAGTGACCGGGCCGCTGGTGAGAGAGGTCACTGACCTGTGACGATAGTCGTATGGGGTCGCCACTGTCTGCGGTTCGTGCCTCGGCGGACCGCGTCGTCGCCGTTCCTGGATCAGCTGATCGTCATCTCCCGGGACCTGGCACACAGCTCAGCAAGGGCCCCGGCCGTCACCGGCGACACCACGCCCGCCTCCGTGACGATCGCCGTCACCAGCTCGGGCGGCGTCACATCGAAGGCCGGGTTGTACGCCTGAGTCCCCAGCGGCGCCACCGGAATCCCGCCGCCCGCCTCGACCCCCGCCACCGGTACCTGAGGCGCCGCGATCTCGGTCACCTCGTGCCCGGGCCGCTGCTCCACCTCGATCGACGCCCCGTCCGGTGTGTCCGGATCCACCGTGGTCAGGGGGGCCACCACGATGAAGGGCACATGGTGATACCGGGCAAGGACCGCGAGGGGATAACTCCCCACCTTGTTCGCCACCGAGCCATCCGCCGCGATCCGGTCGGCGCCGATGAGGACCGCGTCCACCTCCCCGGCCGCGAACAACGAGCCCGCCGCGTTGTCGGTCAGCAAGGTGTACGCCATCCCACTGCGTGCCGCCTCGTACGCCGTCAGCCGGGCTCCCTGGAGCAGGGGGCGTGTCTCGTCCACCCACAGCCGCCGCAGCCGCCCCGCCCGATGGGCCGCGAGCGCCACCGCGAAGGCCGTCCCCTCGCCGCCCGACACCAGCGAACCGGTGTTGCAGTGCGTCAGGATCCGGTGCCCACCACCCGACATCAACTCGTCCAGCAGCGCCAGCCCGCGTTCGGCCATCGCGGTGCTGGCCGCGGCGTCCTCCTGGTGCAGCCTGCGCGCCGCCGCCAGCGCCGCCCCGGCCGCCTGCTGCTGGTCGCCGCCCTTGCCGAGCTCGGCCCGGTACGCGGCCTCGGCTCTGCGCACTCCGACGGCAAGGTTCACCGCGGTCGGGCGCGCGCCCGCCAGCACGGCCGCCGCTTCGTCCACGTCGAACCCGCGCGCGGCGGCGAGCGCGACCCCGTACGCCCCCGCGATGCCGAGCAACGGTGCTCCACGCACGGCGAGCGAACGGATCGCCTCCACCAGCGCGGACGCATCCGTACAGACGAGTTCGACCTCTTCGGCCGGCAGCCTCGTCTGGTCGAGAAGCACCACGACTGGACCTTCGGGTGGCTCCTCCCAACGGATCGCCGGTATCTCGGTGGGCTTGCTGTCCTCGCCGGATTGCACGTACTGATCAGCCATGCCGTCAGTCTGCCCCTTGTCCGGCGGAGTATTGAAGGTGCGCAGCCCATACCGCGGCTGGTCCTTCGCCGACCACCCCATGGCACGATGGCTGCCAACCTGCCGCCGCGTCCGCGGACGGGCACCGTGAAGGAGCGACGATGAACGACACTCCGGGCTGGGCCTCGCCCGGATCCGCCCCGTCCGAAGGGCACGCGCCCGGCACATCCGGTCCAGCCGAGCCCTCCGAAGGACCCGGCGCCGCGAACCCCGCACAGCAGCCTGAGGACGCCCCGCAGGACACCGGCTCGAAGTGGTCGCAGGAGCAGCCCCCACCCGGTCAGTGGTCCGCTCCGACAGGTTCCGCCGCTCCCGGCCAGACCGCTCCACCCCCACCGCCCGGCCCGGGCTGGGGTTCCCAGCCTCCTGCAGGCCCGCCCGGAGGCTACAGCCCTCCCCCAGGCTGGGGCGGTCACCCGGGGTACGGCGGCTGGGGCGGTCCTCCGCCGGCGGCCAAGCCCGGTGTGATCCCCCTGCGCCCGCTCGGTGTGGGCGAGATCCTCGACGGCGCGGTCTCGACCATGCGCACCTACTGGCGCACGGTCCTGGGCATCTCGCTGACCGTCGCGGTCGTGACCGAGGTCCTCGTCATCCTGCTCCAGGGGTTCGTCCTGAACGACAGCGCCGGGAGCGAGGCTCTCAACGACCCCAGCGCCACCTTCGACGAGATGACTCACGCCATGGGCGAGGCCATGCTCGGCACCAGCGTCGTCTTCCTGATCTCTCTGATCGGCACGATCGCCGCAACCGCGCTGCTCACCGCTGTCACCAGTCGGGCCGTTCTCGGCAGGCCGGTCACCACGGGCGAGGCCTGGCGTGACGCGCGCCCGCAGGTACCCAGGCTGTTCGGCCTGATCTTCCTGCTGCTCCTCATCACTTTCGGTGTGCTCGCCGTAGGAGCACTGCCCGGCATCCTGGTGGCCGTCGCGGGCTCGAACGGCGGCGGCATCGCGCTCGCCGTCCTTGGCATCCTCGGCGCCGGCGTCGTCGCCCTGTGGCTGATGATCCGCTTCTCGCTGGCCTCGCCCGCTCTGATGCTGGAGAAGCAGAGCATCGTGAAGTCGATGAGCCGCTCCACCAAGCTGGTCCGCGGTTCCTGGTGGCGGGTCTTCGGCATTCAGCTGCTGGCCGGGATCATCGCGAACATCGTCGCGGCGATCGTGGTCGTCCCCTTCACCTTTCTCGCTGCGGCTTTGAGCGGTGAGGGGGTCTCCGGCTTCGTCAACGGCACCGGCGACCTCGGCTGGACGTTCCTCATCGTGAGCGGCATCGGCTCCGTGATCGGTTCCATGGTCACCTTCCCGATCACTGCGGGCGTGACCGTGCTCCTCTACATCGACCAGCGCATCCGTCGCGAGGCTCTCGACCTCGAGCTGGTCCGCGCTGCCGGCGCCCAGGACAACGGCACCGGCCCCACTCCCGGGAGCTGATGCGGTGAACCTGCCGGGGGGAGTGCTCACCATGCTGCGCGTCGGCGACACATCCGTGCTGTCGCCGGCACGGTCGACCGACGAACCACCGCTGAGCCTTCCGCGCGACCCCGCGCGGGAGGCGGCCCACCGCGAGCTGTCCAAGCGCATGTACCACGAGAACGACCCAAGCTGGTTCCAGCGCGCTCTGAACGCCATCTGGGACTGGGTGGACAAGCTGTTCAGTTCCGCCTCGTCCGCGACACCGGGAGGCCCACTCGGCCTGGTCGTCGTCATCGCCGCGGTCCTCCTGGTCGCCGGTGCTCTGTGGTGGCGCCTGGGCGCCCCGCGCCGGGGGCCGGCCTCCTCCGCCGCCCTGTTCGACGACCGGCCCCGCAGCGCCGCCGACCACCGCGCGTCCGCCGAGGCACACGCCGCCCAGGGCCACTGGAACCAGGCAGTCCAGGAACGCATGCGCGCCATCGTCCGCTCCCTGGAGGAACGCACCCTCCTGGACGTCCGCCCCGGCCGCACTGCGGACGAGGCCGCCGCGGAAGCTGGCCGGACCCTGCCCTCCCACACCGACGGACTGCGCTCGGCGGCCAGGGACTTCGACGACGTCACGTACGGCGGCCGGGCCGCGACCGAGCGGGCGTACGTCCGCATAGCCGAACTCGACCACGACCTGGAGCGCACCAAACCGGTGCTCGCGACCACCCTGAGCAGCAGCCACAGCGCGGACCGCAACACCCGCCAGGGAGCCGCCGAATGACCACCGAGGCCACGCTCTCGTCCACCTCGGTCTCCCGCACCCCCCGCCAGATATGGGCCCGCGCGCGAGGCGTCGTGCTCGCTCTCGTACTCCTCCTCGTCGCGGCCGTGGCGATCGCGGCGATCCGATCCACCGAACGCCACGGCAGCCTCGACCCGCGCTCCGCCGACCCCTACGGCAGCCGCGCCGTCGTCGAACTCCTCGCCGACCGGGGCGTCCACACCCGCGTGGTCACCACCCTGGCCGAGGCACGCACCGCAGCCGGCCCGGACACCACACTCCTGATCGCCGTACCCGATCTCCTGACGCACCGCCAGCAGAGCCAACTGCACTCCGCGACCGCCGACTCCAAAGGCCGCACCGTCCTCGTCGCCCCCGGCAGCTGGTCCGTCGAGCGCCTGGCGCCCGGCGTCGTCGCCGACCCCGCCACAAGCCTCGACTCGACGCTCTCCCCCGACTGTTCCCTGTCGGCCGCCCAGCGCGCGGGCAGAGCCGACACCGGCGGTATCCGCTACACCGTCACCCACCCGGGCAACGACGAGTGCTACCGCAGCGAGCGCCTGCCCACCCTGGTGCGCGTCCCGGCGGCCTCCGGAGACGGCGACACCGTCGTGCTCGGCGCACCCGACATCCTCTACAACGACACCCTCGACAAGCAGGGCAACGCCTCGCTCGCCCTCCAACTCCTCGGCTCCCGCCCCCATCTGGTCTGGTACCTCCCCTCGCTCTCCGACTCCTCCGCCGCCGGCCCGGACGACGAGAAGGGCTTCCTCGATCTACTCCCCTCGGGCTGGCTCTGGGGCACACTCCAGCTGTTCGTCGCGGCAGCACTCGCCGCCCTCTGGAGGGCACGCCGACTCGGTCCGCTCGTTCCCGAGAAACTCCCCGTGGCGATCCGCGCCTCCGAAACCGTCGAAGGCCGCGCCCGCCTCTACCGCAAGACCAACGCCCGCGATCGCGCGGCCGCCGCTCTTCGCTCCACCACTCGCACCCGCCTCGCCCCCCTCGTAGGCGTCCCCGTCACCCAGGCGCACGCGCCCGAAGCACTGCTTCCCGCTCTGTCCGGCCATCCCCTGAGCGACACACACGGACAGTCCCTGCACTCCCTCCTCTTCGGCCCGCCGCCCAGTAACGACGCGGCCCTCATCTCCCTCGCCGACCAACTCGACGCCCTCGAAAGAGAGGTACGCCGTTCATGATGGACCCGACCACTGACAACGCCGGGACCACCAGGGATCCGGGCACGGCCCGGGACTCCCTGGAAGCCCTGCGCACCGAAATCGCCAAAGCCGTGGTCGGCCAGGACCCCGCCGTGACCGGTCTCGTCGTCGCCCTCCTCTGCCGCGGACACGTTCTACTAGAAGGAGTCCCTGGGGTCGCCAAAACGTTGCTCGTCCGGGCGCTCGCATCCGCACTCGAACTCGACACCAAGCGCGTCCAGTTCACCCCCGACCTCATGCCGAGCGATGTGACGGGCTCCCTGGTCTACGACACCCGCTCCGCCGAGTTCTCCTTCCAGCCCGGCCCGGTCTTCACCAACCTCCTCCTGGCCGACGAGATCAACCGCACCCCGCCCAAGACCCAGTCGTCCCTCCTGGAAGCCATGGAGGAACGACAGGTGACGGTCGACGGCACCCCGCGCCTCCTCCCCGACCCGTTCCTGGTCGCAGCGACCCAGAACCCGGTCGAGTACGAGGGCACCTACCCCCTCCCCGAAGCCCAGCTGGACCGTTTCCTCCTCAAGCTGACAATCCCGCTCCCCTCCCGCCAGGACGAGATCGACGTCCTCACCCGCCACGCCGAGGGCTTCAACCCCCGCGACCTGCGCGCAGCCGGCCTACGCCCCGTGGCAGGGCCGGCCGATCTCGAAGCCGCCCGCGCCGCGGTCGCCAAGACAACGGTCTCCCCCGAGATCACCGCCTACGTCGTCGACATCTGCCGCGCCACCCGCGAGTCCCCGTCCCTCACCCTCGGCGTCTCCCCACGCGGCGCCACGGCCCTCCTGGCCACCTCGCGCGCGTGGGCATGGCTGACCGGCCGCGACTACGTCATCCCCGACGACGTGAAGGCACTGGCCCTCCCCGCCCTCCGCCACCGCGTACAGCTCCGTCCCGAGGCCGAGATGGAGGGTGTGACGGCCGACTCCGTCATCAATGCGATCCTCGCCCACGTCCCGGTCCCCCGCTGATGGCCCTCACCGGCCGCGCCGCACTCCTCGCAGCCCTGGGTTCCCTCCCCGTCGGCATCTGGGAACCCAGCTGGACGGGCATCCTCGCGGTCAACGCCCCCTTGGCCCTGGCCTGCGCCTGCGATTTCGCCTTGGCGGCACCAGTACGACGGCTCGGCCTGACCCGCTCCGGTGACACCTCCGCCCGCCTCGGCGAGACGGCAGATGTCACCCTCACGGTCACCAACCCGTCCGGCCGCCCGCTCCGCGCCCACATCCGCGACGCCTGGCCCCCCAGCAGCTGGCAACCGGGCACAGAGGTAGAGGCCTCCCGCCACCACCTGACCGTCCCCGCCGGCGAACGCCGACGCCTCACCACTCGTCTACGCCCCACCCGCCGCGGCGACCGCCAGGCCGACCGAGTGACGATTCGTTCCTACGGCCCCCTGCGACTCTTCTCCCGTCAGGGCACCCACCGGGTCCCCTGGACGGTCCGCGTCCTCCCTCCCTTCACCAGCCGCAAGCACCTCCCCTCGAAGCTCGCCCGCCTACGCGAACTCGACGGCCGCACCAGCGTCCTCACCCGCGGCGAAGGCACGGAGTTCGACAGCCTGCGCGAATATGTCCCAGGAGACGACACCCGTTCCATCGACTGGCGAGCCACAGCCCGCCAGACCACCGTCGCCATACGCACCTGGCGCCCCGAACGTGACCGCCACATCCTCCTGGTCCTCGACACCGGCCGCACCTCAGCAGGCCGCGTCGACGACGCCCCCCGCCTCGACGCCTCCATGGACGCGGCCCTGCTCCTGGCAGCCCTCGCATCCCGCGCCGGCGACCGCGTGGACCTGCTCGCATACGACCGTGGGGTACGCGCGCTGGTACAGGGCCGAACAGCCAAAGATCTCCTCCCGTCCCTGGTCAACGCGCTGGCCCCGCTCGAGCCCAGACTCGTGGAAACAAACGCCAGGGGCCTCACGGCCACAGCTCTCCGTACGGCCCCTCGCCGCTCCCTGATCGTGCTGCTCACCAGCCTCGACGCCGCGCCGGTCGAGGAGGGCCTGCTGCCCGTTCTCCCTCAACTCACCCAGCGGCATACGGTGCTTCTGGCTTCAGTGGCGGACCCGAACATCGCCCGCATGGCCACAGCCCGTGGCAGCGCCGACGCCGTCTACGAAGCCGCAGCCGCCGCCCAGGCCCGGACAGAACGTCAGCGCACCGCAGAGCAACTCCGTCGGCACGGCGTAACGGTCGTCGACGCAACACCGGACGATCTGGCTCCCGCGCTGGCCGATGCCTATCTGGCGCTGAAAGCAGCGGGACGTCTGTAGGTGGCTTTCAACTGGTGGCGGCTACGTCGTCCGCGACTTGCGTGGCCTGCCCCAGCTGCCCTGCGGCTTCCAACGAGCCATTCCATTGGCACTTGAGAAAAACGAATCGGAAATGCAGAAAGGCCCACACCATAAGGTGTGGGCCTTTCCGTTCAAAAATTGTTCGGCGGTGTCCTACTCTCCCACAGGGTCCCCCCTGCAGTACCATCGGCGCTGTAAGGCTTAGCTTCCGGGTTCGGAATGTAAC
>NZ_JBIAKA010000024.1:0-65908 GCF_042872225.1 Streptomyces sp. NPDC005374
ACCCGGATCGCCCGCCCGCACAATAGAACAGCTCCACGCCCGAACAACCCCTGCGGAAACCGGTCGCTGACAGTTATTGAAATGCGGGCCCCGGGCCGCACCGAGAACTCCCAGATCGGCGTCTTCCTCGCTTACGCCGCCGGCCGCGGACGCACCCTGATCGACCGGCGGCTCTATCTGCCCACGTCGTGGACGGACGACCGGGAACGCTGCAGCCGCGCGGGCATCGGCGACGAGACCGTGTTCGAGACGAAGGTGGCCATGGCCAAAGCGATGGTCCGCAAGGCGATCGCCGACAGGATTCCCTTCGCCTGGGTGACCGCGGATGCCGCCTACGGCTTCAGCAAGGGCTGGCGATACGAACTCGAACAGGCCGACGTCTTCCACGTCATGGCCACCACCCGGCACGACACCGTCGTCACCCGCTGGGCACTCGACCACCCCGTCCACGACCTGTTCCCCGCCCTGCCACGGCAGAAGTGGAAACGCCGTTCCTGCGGCGAGGGAGCCCACGGCCGCCGGATATACGACTGGGCCCGCGTCGAAGTGAGGCCCTGGCACCGCCAGGACCGCCGGCACTGGGTGATCGCCCGCCGAAGTGTCAGCAGGCCCGAGCAGATCTCCTACTACATCGCCTACTGCCCCGCCGGCACCACGCTGGACGAGCTGATCCGCATCGCCGGCAGCCGCTGGGCGGTCGAGGAATGCTTCCAGACCGCGAAGCAGGAATGCGGCCTGGACGACTACCAAGTCCGCCGCTACCCCGGCTGGCACCGCCACATGACCCTCGCCATGGCCGCCCACGCCTGCCTGACCGTCCTGCGCGCCCGCCAGCTGGACACGGACAAAGCAGAAACGGATCCTCCCAGCTCATCCACCTCAGCCTCGCCGAAATCCGACGACTGATCGCCCGCCTCACCAACCGCCGACCCACCTCGATCGACCACATCCTGCACTGGTCGACATGGCGCCGCCGACGCCAACACCAAGCCCGCCGCAGTCACTACAAACGACGGGGACACAGCCCCTGAAAACTGCCCAGCAATCAGAACAGACACCGTTGCAGTATTAGAGGTCATCTCATTTGGTTCGGTAGGCTGTCGGTCGTGGCCTCGATCATTGAGCGGCTGGTGCCGGATGAGTTGTGGGAGCTGTTCCAGCGGGTGGTTCCGGAAGCTCCATCGCGGCCTCAGGGCGGCGGCCGGCGTCGGCACGGTGACCGGGAAGTGTTGGCCGCGATCGTGTTCGTGGCCACGTCGGGCTGCACATGGCAGCAGTTGCCGTCCGCGTCGTTCGGTCCGTCGGGGGCGACCGCTCACCGGCGCTTTGCCGAGTGGTCGAAGGCCAGGGTGTGGGCCAAGCTCCACCGCCTGGTCCTGGACGAGCTCGGCGCCCGCGGCGAGTTGGACTGGTCCCGCTGCGCGATCGACTCGGTGAACATGCGGGCCCTGAAAAGGGGGAGCTGACAGGTCCGAATCCTGTGGATCGGGGCAAGTACGGCTCGAAGATCCACTTGATCACCGAGCGGACCGGTCTGCCCCTGTCCGTCGGAATCTCTGGAGCGAACCTGCACGACAGCCAGGCGCTGATCCCGCTGGTGCAGGGCATACCGCCGATCCGCTCCCGGCGCGGACGCCGGCGGCGCAAGCCGGCAAAGCTCCACGCCGACAAGGGATACGACTACGACCACCTGCGGCGATGGCTACGCGGGCGCGGCATCACGCACCGCATCGCCCGCAGAGGAATCGAGTCCTCAACTCGTCTGGGCCGCCACCGCTGGACCATAGAACGCACCATGTCCTGGCTCGCCGGATGCCGCCGACTGCACCGCCGCTACGAGCGCAAAGCCGAGCACTTTCTGGCCTTCACCAGCATCGCCTGCACCCTCATCTGTTACCGCAGACTCACCAAATGAGATGACGTCTTACTTGGTGCCTCAACGATGGGACCTGGCCGACGCACTGCAGCGACTGCCTGCCGTATTTGCCGCTGCCCGGCCGGACATCGCTCGAGAACTGGAGCGACTTGAGGAGGCGAAGCGCACCACCCAGGGCACGATCGACCAGGCCATCGACCTAACGGCATCTCTCATTGTGCAGACGGGAGACGTGCAAGGCGTCTACGACGACCTGGTTCGCCTGCTCGATCGAGCAGACCTTCCGGCGGGCACGACAGCAAGCCGAGACACCTGACTGGGCAGGATCTCCAGGGCCGGGGCGGCCCACCTCTGCGCAGGGCAGGCCAACTGCCCCTGGCACATCACGGCGCAGCAGTCCGCGACTGGGCGGCTGCTGGCTGGCTCTCGAGGAGCTCACCGCCAGCAGCCCGGGCCGCGGCGTCAGGACTGTGGTGTGTCGTCGGATCGGGGTCGGGAAGCCGGAGTCCGCTGCGTGATGCGTTCGGGTGGCAGGCTCCAGTCGAGGACGTGGAGGCCTGTGCTGAGGACGAGGCTGGCTTCGAGGTCCAGGAGCTGGATGGGGGAGCGGTGGTGGCGCTGCAGCCAGGTTCGCCGGCGTTGCTGTTCGCCGTG
This sequence comes from Streptomyces sp. NPDC005374, assembly GCF_042872225.1. Classification (NCBI taxonomy): domain Bacteria; kingdom Bacillati; phylum Actinomycetota; class Actinomycetes; order Kitasatosporales; family Streptomycetaceae; genus Streptomyces; species Streptomyces sp. NPDC005374. The sequence continues at coordinate 2,531 of NZ_JBIAKA010000024.1, forward strand.
GCTCAGCTCCTGCCAGTTGTCGTAGTGGATGCCGGGCGGCCCGCCTGAGTTCTCACGGACCCAGATACGCACGACTGCGGCTTCGTCTGGTGCGGCCTGCAAGGTGATCAGTGCCCAGGCGGTGTCGTAGGGCAGAGCCGGTCCGTGCCGGTGCATGAGCAGGCGGGTGCGCAGTTGCCGCCAGGGTGCCAGGAGCCATCGTCGGGTGCGGACGTTCATGTGGGTTCGCTCCTGGGTGCGGGTCGGCTCTGGAAGGCGGCTGCGGCTGCGGTCAGCTCGTCGTGGCCCAGCGCGCGCAAGGTCTGGACGAGGGCGGTGAGGAAGAGGTCGCGTTGCTGGGGTGCGTGCAGGTCGGTCAGGAGCTGGTCGGTAAACCGCCGGATGTCCCTGCGGAGGCCGTCTTCCTCTGCTTCGGCGTCGTGTGGCGACGGCAGGTCCTGGAGCGCCTTTTCCAGCGCGTCGCATTCGCCGAAGCGGTCGGGGAACTGGGCTATCCACCACACCCGGCGCAGATCACGGTCGGCGAGGAGGGCCTGGAGGTGGGTGAGCCGGTGCAGTTCTGCCTCGTGGGCGAGGTCTGCCGCCTGGCGGCGGCGGATGTGTTCTTGGGCTAGGGCACAGTCGTGGGCTGTGGTGCCGAGATGTACGGTGCCGGTGACTTCCAGCCCCTCCATGGGGCAGCTCCAGGTGCCGATGGCCGTGTTGGTGGCGTCTTCGGCGGCTGGCAGGTTCAGTACGCAGTGCTTTCGCAGGACGGCTGCGGTCTGCTGGCGCAGATGGTTGCGCGCCACGGCGGCAGGTTCGTGATGGGCTGGAGCGCTCGTGGGCGTCCTGCGCCAGGCGCCGGTGATCCGGACTGAGAACAGGGCGCCGGTGTGGGTACTGGCCATCCGCTCGCCGTGCACGGCGAGCGGATAGGCTGCGGCGGCATCAGCCCCGCCCGGGAGGGGCGGGGCGTCCGCGCGGCGCCACGGCAGCAGACTCACGCCGGCGTGAGGTCGTCGGTACTGTCGGGCCCGGGCTCGAGGGCAGGCGTGGCGGGCAGATCAGGCATCTGTTCCGTGAGCAACTGGTCGAGCAGCTTCTTACGCCGTGCACGCCCCAGTGGTGAGGTGTCGGGGGAGCCCACCAGGAGTTCGGCGGCACCGGCCTGGTGGAGATTGCCGCGTAGAACCGCGGCCACTACCGGCAGAACCTGCTCGTCCGACAACTTGGCCGTGTCCAGCCAGGCGGCGAGCTGCCTGTGAGCGGCCACGGTTGTCGTCGCCTCCCGCAGGGCGGCACGCCAGCCACGCACGAACAGGTCACCGGTGCGGACGTCGCCTTCGTGATTAGCGGGTTCCTGCTGCGTGGGCAGGGGAAAGAGACTCTCGCTGCTGATGTCGGTCAGGGCCAAGAATGTGGTCGCGCCGGCCCCGGCCGTGGTTTCGTTGGCGGATTCGGCCCAGCTGACGATCTCCGACAGGATCAGCAGGCGCTGTTCGGGCGCGTCCACCAGGACCTGCACCGCGTCTGCGACCGCCTTGCGGGCCAGGCCGTCGGCCCGTGAGGCCAGCACCCGCAGCCGGGTCAGAGCGATCCGGGGATACTCGCGGCCGAGCCGGCCGGCACAGATCTCCGCGACGGCTGTGAGCGTTTCCTCGCTGGAGGTCTTTGCCTGCGCCCATGAGTAGAGCAGCTTGCGGGTCCCTACCCCGGTGTCCGGGTGCAGCGCCATTTTCTCCAGCACCTCCACGGCCAGTTGCCGGTGCGCGGGGCCGCCGGTGTCGATCCAGTTGCTCACCACCCCCTGGACGGTCGACCCTCCGGGCAGCAGGGACAGCCGCACCAGGCAGTCGGCGATGCGCCGCAGGTGCCGCACGGCGGCACCGTGCGGTGCACTGATCTGCGAGGCCCACGTCAACAGGACACTGCGCAGCTGCGGGCGCTCCTGCCAGACATGCCTCAGGACCGCTTCGGACAGACCGTGTCGGTCGGCATCCAGCGAGATGCGCTCGTCGTCGACGGTGGAGGCCTTGACGGAGTCCAGCCGAAGCCGCAGATCGCGGCCGGCCAGCGCGCCGCCCGCCGGCAGCACGCCGCCGACCTCTGCGAAAAGCCGGTCAGCGGCCTCCAGTACGACAGCGGCGGGAACGTTCTCCAGCAGGGCAGCTGCGATCAGCAGCGCGCGTTCGGAGATGTCCTCCGGAGCGCTGTGCTGCTTGAACCACTGCGTCAGGTGGTCGCTCCAGCCGGTGAACTCCTCCCGGACCGCCCCCTGGACGCCATCGTCGGCGTCCGCGACGAGCCGGGCGAGACGAGCGGCATCGGCTGGCGAAGCACCGTTGGCCAGCAACGTGTTCAGCTCCGGACGCGTCAGCCAATCCACCCGGTCCTCGGCGTGACGGCGCAGGTGGGCCTGGGCGATCTGCACCGCCGGTGGGCGGACCAGGGTGACCACGGGCACCGTGGCCATGGGCCCGGGGTTCCAGTTGCCGATATCAGCAAGAATGATCAAGAAAGCTTCGGTCTCTTCAGCCGCCTTCTGGTAATCGGCGAGCCCGGTGTAGAAGTCCTCGTCCAGTTCCTGGCTGCGGGTCAGATCCAGGATGAAGCCGTGCCCTTTGGTGGTGGGGATCTGCTCGGTGCGGGGCTGGTCCCAGTCCAGCGACAGCCAGCGGATCCGCTCGGCCGGCACCCCCGCACCGCGCAGCACATGCAGGGCAGTCGTGCGTCGTCCGACGCCGGCCTCGCCCCGCAGTACGACCACCGGACTGCGCCGGAAAGGGCGGGTCAGGGCGCTGATGGTCTGCGCCGCCTGTTTGTTGCCGCTGGGGCCGACGACATCGACGAAGGCATGCTCGGCCAACTCCATCTCGGCCGCATCCACGCGGGAACCGCGCAGGTACTGCCAGCCCCGCACATAGCGGTGATGGTGCTCGGCGTAGTCGCGGCCGACCTGTGTCACGCGCGCGTGCCCGCTGGCCTCGACGCTCTGCAGGTGGCCCGTCGCGGGCTCTTCCGCGGCGCTCATGACTGCTGCTCCGGGCCGGTGTTGTAGTCGCGGCCGACCTGGATCAGCCGGGACTTTCCGGTGGCCTTGCCGCGCTGGCGCATGGGTGCCGTTGCGTCGTCCTTGACGGCTGCGGCGCCGGTATCGCCCGGTGGCGTGCCGGGTCCTTCCTCGCCGGTGGGGAGTGTCTGGCCGGGGTCGGTGTCGAGGTAGGGGTCGAGGACGGACGGGGGGAGCCCGGGAACGTGGAGCCAGCACGTCTCCTGGAATCCGTCCTTGCCCTCGACGCGGGCCGTCGTCTGGCGAAGGTGGCGTGATGTGAGCGTCTTGGTGCGCTCTGCGCGGACCGTGCGCCGGAACACCGGGTCGGAGACCACCGCGGCGAGATACAGCCCGTTGTCGCCGGCAGCGGTCATGGCCGCGCGGACGGCGTCACTCTCGACGAGCCTGCAGGCGTCGTTGGCGGCATCCCCGCGGTGTGCGGGCGGAGCGAGCGGGCCGACATGGATGCTGGCGCGCAGCCGGATGGTGGGTGAGTTGGCCAGCCGACTCTGCTCGCGGCGCTCCAGCGCCAGCCTGAGGTGGCCGAGCAGAGGATCGACCAGCCGGGCCGCGTGCCGGGCGGGAAGGACGAAGATGGCCCCGTCGCCCCGGTCTTTGACTGCGCTGTCGAGCAGTGCGGCATCGCTGATCCCGCACTGGACGAAGACCGTGGACAGGATGTCGTCGAGGTCGGCCCGGGTGGGAGCCATCTTCGCCTCGGGGATCTGGCTGTAGTTCTTCATATCGACCACCAGCAACGCATGCTCCGGCGGAACATCGTCGGCGTCGGGCACAAAGACAGAATTCACGGCACGGCCCTTTCCGGCTCACGACAGCGGGTTGAGCCCTCATGCTGGCTGCGCTCCCTCGGCGGTGGTGCCCAGCAGTGGGCAGCCCGCCGGTGCCGTCGGTCACCCCTGGGTCAGAGCGTGCGAACGAATGGAGGCGATATCCCGCACAACCAGCCCGCCGGCAGCCTCCGTCGCAAGCCACCCCTGCTCGCGCCAGGGCCGCAGAGCCGTCCCCACGGCGTTGCGGGAAGCGCCGATCATCTGCGACAACTCCGTCTGCGTCAGCCGCACGATGTAGCCACTGCCTGCGGCGGAGGCGGCCTGCAGCAGCCGGCTCAGCGCGGACGCCAGGCGCACCGCCACCGGCGCGGTGGCCATCTCCAGGCGTACCGTCTCCGCCTCCCGCACGCGGGTGATGGCATGCCTGAGCAAAACGGTCACCAGGTCGTGTTCGTCTACGAAAGCAAGAAAGTCCGGGGCCGGGATGATGTGCACACAGCAGGTTTCTGCAGCGATCACTGATGCGGTGCGCGGCTGGGAGTCCAGCACCGCCAACTCGCCCAGCAGTTCCCCTGCTCCGCGTACAGCCAGCAGCGTCCGCTCCCCGGCCGTGCCCGTCAGAGTGATGAGAGTGGAACCAGAGTCCAGCAGGATCACATGCGTCCCCGGATCCCCCTGACGCAGCAGCACACTGCGTGCCGGCCGTACTCTCTTCGGCGCCAGATCACGCAGTGCAGACCATAAATGCTCGCCCATCACGGTGATATGCGGCTGATACACAGTCCCCCCATATGTCTCGTTGCCATCCGGATGATCTCAACGTGACATGTAGGTGATCAACAGCCCAATTCCGGCCACCAGTAGCGCAACTGACACCAAATCCGCAGCGAGACGCACGGCCCTGAACTTCCGCCGCGCCAACACCGCAATCACCGCCAGCCGACGCTCCTCCATGCGCCGTTGGCCCTCGCAGTCCAATCCAGCCAGCGAGGCCACCAACTGCCCTGCATCCGCGCCGCGTCCCGCTGCCAGCAGCCCATGTTGTGCACCACGACGAGGCAGCATCGGACGAAGAGCCCGCAACGCTGCCCCCAAAGCTGCAGTCAGAAGCAATGACGCCACCAACAGCGCCAGACCGAGAAAGAGCGAAGCATCAAGAACAGACAACGCCGACACGCCGGCCGCCCAAAACCCTCCGGCAGCCCCACACAGCGCAGCCGCCTTCGTATCCGCCCGCTGCAACTCCACCGTGATGTCCGCGCTCATGGCGCGCAGCCGCACAACCTGCTGAGCATTGACTTCCGTCACGTCGCTGGCCCCGCTCTCCATGCGAACTCCTCTTCATGGCGTCGCAGCCGAATCCGTCCCCTCGTACCGACGCCTCGACTGTCCTCCGTCTCAGTGCCAGGCGCTGCCCACCAACTGGCAACGACCAGGCGCCGTTCATCACTTCCAACACCCAGCCGGCTCACCGCCCAGCACGCGCTGCAGACGCTCCGCCCAGGCGGAGAAAAGGACGGCATGGCGGAGCCTGCTCCGACGCGGCGACTTCAGCTGCACCTCGCTCACACCGGTGACCACGCCAGCCAGGAATAGCCACCTGCGCGCACCCGGAGTGGACGCTCCGGATCCATTGGCGTTGTGATGCCGAAGGCGCGGGCATTCCGCTCGGAAGGCGGCGCACCTTCCCCCTCGTATGCCCGCCGCAGCCGGTGCATTTCGCGTACGTGGTCGACGCTTCGCAGCGGAGGATGGAGCTGTGCCACGAGAGCGCTCTCCCGCCGGGTGACGTCCTTGCTTGGGGGTGTCCCTGACGAAGGCAGGTAGTCAGTTCGATGCCACTCGGGAAGCGATGCCATCTCCGTGCCCACATGCCTGACGCGAGGAGACCGGTGAGTAGGCTTCCTTGCGTGAATCGGGTTGCTGTATCGCCTTTACGGATTAGGCTGCGGGTAATCCGACCTAACAAGAGGATGTTGCTATGGTTCAGCGCACCGTAACCGTCTATACCGATGATCTGACCGGCACTGAAGGTGAGGGTATCGCTACCCATACTTTTAGCCTTGACGGTGTCAGCTATGAAGTCGACCTGAATCCTGACAGCTACCAGAAGTTGCTGGATGCCCTGGGGCCGTTCGTTCAGGTGGGACGTAAGACAGGCGTCGGTTCCCGGCGTGGAGGCGGGAAGAAGGCGGTTGCGGGGCCGGATGCGGTGAAAGTACGTGAATGGGCCCTGAGCCAGGGCATCGAGGTCAATTCCCGGGGGCGTGTACCTCGGGATGTCGTCGAGAAGTATGAAGCCGCTCACTGATCTTCCGCATCACGTTCGGACCGCAAGCAGGCGGCGCCGATTCCGCTGATCTGGAGCGGCTCGGCAGTTTCCTTTGGATCGGTGGGCGGACCAGAGGTAGATCCCGCGGGACCGGCCGATGGCGTGGTCGTCGGGTTCGCCGACTGGGGCCGTTCTGCGGCCCCGGCCGGCGTGCTGGTGAGCGCGCACGAGCGTGAAGTCCACCGAGACGGCCCACAGTTGTGCGGCCTCGAGCCTGCATCGCTACCGCCGGGAACTGCAGGGTGCCCGTGCACCCGCGTTCGTGAACACGGCCCCCGCTCAGCAGACGTCCTTGCTTACCGCGTCCCCGGCCTCAAGCGTCCAGGAACAACTCCAGCGAGACCGCTACCCGGGCACCTTCCCCGTGCCTCACGATCCCCGGCACCCCCTTGCCGCGAGAGTGACCGACAACGGCAATTACCTCTTCTGGATCACCGAACCCGCCTTCGAGCCCGCTGCGTGGCGCATCACCATGAGCGGAGCCCGCAGCCACGACTGGTACACCTTCGACGGCACCCTCGCCGACCTCCGCAGCGGCGAACTTCATCACCCCTATTCCCCCCCACGGACGTCCTCCAGCAGGGCATCCGCCGGCCCAGGGACCCGGGACAAGCAGGCGGAGCACCACTCTCGCACCGCGGCTCAGGGATGCGCGGAGACGGTCAGGCAGTTGAGGAGTTCCACAGCGGCCGCGGTCGCGTCCTGCTGGAGTGCCAGATCACCCACGAGAGCGCTGGCGTCGTATTCGGCATCGCCCAGCTGCGTCAGGACATGGGCCCACTCGCCACCACCCGTTGCATACTCGCGCCAGACCCTGCCGATCGTCGGACTGTCGTGGACGATCCTGTTGCGCCGCTTGACGGCGGTATCGATGAGGGCGATCGCGGGCGGCCACTCGGTGTCGCAGGAGCCGCCGATCTTCTGCTCTATGGCCTTCAGCAGCTCGCCAGCGGGCCGGTTGGTGCGGGCAGCCGGGTCGAGACGCGAGAGGATCATGCCGAGCACTGTCTCGGTCTCCGCGGCCTGGACCACCACCAGGCCCCGCAGCCGGTTCAGTTCCGCAGCCTCGGTTCCGTCCCAGTACGCGGTGTCGGGGTGCTGAGGGTACCGGTCGGCCTGGACGGTACTCCACGAGATGGCCCGTATCCCGTAGCGGGGTGACTGATGCGTCATTCAGTGGAGTATGAGCGCTTCCCATGGCGCGAGTCACGAGGATTATCTCGTCAACTGCGCTCCGGATGCTGCGCATGCGCAGCGAGCGTGCAGGCAGAGGGAACCGGCGCGAGCACGCGGCGCCGTTGCATCCAGCCGCAATGCGGGGACTGCTGACAAGAACCTCTTCCTGATCGGCTCATCCGCGAGCGGCTCCGGTGGCACCTGTTCAGATCTGAGGGGTTGCTGACGGGCGTGAGGTTTTTGCGGCGTCGAGTTGTTCTCGGAGGGCTTTGGCGACGATGCGGTGGGCTGGTGTTTCGCCGGAGAGAGCGGTCAGGAGACTGTGCTCGATCTTGAGATAGGGGAGATTCTGAGGGGTGGGCGCTGGCAGGCGGCCGGCGTCCGGGGCGCGCATACGGGCAGCGAGGCCGTGCAGGGCGGGGACGAAGGGGGCCAGACGGTTATCGAGCAAGGCGGCCGCGCGATGGGTCTGGCTGGATACGCCCAGGGCAAGGAGGCCTTGCCTTACACCGTCGACGAAGTCGAAGGTGATTCGGCCGTAATGGTCGGGCACCCCGATGGGGGTCTCGAGGCTGATGAGGAGCCCGCTGGTGAGGATGGCCGACAGATCGCGTGTGCTGGCCGCCGGGGCGAGTTCCACGGCGAGAAGTTGCATGACGTAGCGGTTGAGCGGTGCGGTGGCCAGAAGGATGGCGAGGTCGAAGGCTTGCTCGGAGACGGCTTTGTAGAAGTCGGAGATCAGCCGGTCCGGGCTCGGCGCGTCGTCCTTGGCGGGAGTGGGGGAAGGCACCGGGGAACTGGGCAGGGCATTGGCGCTGACCTTGAGCGCCTGCTGGTGGACCAGCAGGTCGGTCAGTTGCAGGCGGGTCCACTGATCCAGCCAGCGCTTGCGCATTTCGAGCACCGGCACCAGGACGCTGTCTGCCGTTGCGCTGGGGGTGTCATCAACGGCTGCCGGCTGGTTGCAGGTGGCAGCCGTCTCCACCAGGTCGGCGTTGGGGCAGCACGGCTGCGGAGCGCGCAACTGTATGGGCTGGGTACGGATGCCGGACAGGGGCCAGTGGTGATGGGGCAGCACATGCAGGATGGCGACGGTGTGGCTGGTGGCCCACTGGTACAGGTCTTTCCACAGCAGGCGCCGGTGCCATGCGGCTCCGACGCCATCGGTGAGGACCAGGGTGATCTTCGAGTGCTCTGAGGAGAAGGAGGGGGCCTGCAGGATGGGGATGTCCGAGTCCGTGAACAGGTCGCTGGGCAGAGCAGGCCTGCGGTTGTTCATTTTGACGACGTGGACGCTGCGGAAGAGCGGCAAGTCGCTCGTGTAGGCCGCGATGGCGTTGGCTACCGGGTACCAAGCCGTCATCGACGGGCTGGTGTCTACGACCAGAACAAGATCCCAGCTGGGCCCTGCTTGCGGCTCGGCGAGGTCTTCGGGCGGGTCGTAGATGCTGGACTCCAGGCGGGCAGGCGCGACTCCTGCCAGTTGGACAAAGGGGCTCAGCGCCGACGTGGCGGCCTCGATGGCGGCTAAAGGCGAAACGGTCGGCCAGGAAGGGGGAGGCTCGCGGAAGACGGGCTCGGAGGGAAGCGCGGTCCGCCAGTTGTGGTCCACTGCGGGCACGGGTGCTGCCGTAACGAGCCACGGCTGCGTGTCGAACACTGTCACCGAGCGACCACCTCGTCGGGCGAGGTAAGAGCTTTGGGCTCAGGCCGGGGGAGAGTCGGGTCATCCCACAGCAGGGTCAGATCGCGAAAGGCTTCAGTGCCCACACCGCCGGCGCTGTGCTGCAGTTCGCCCAGACGTGACGGCAGTTCGGTCAGCGGCCGGTTGCCGATGAGCTGCTGCACCGACTGGCGGAACGCGGTGGAGGAACAGTCGCTGCGATGCCACAGGATGGCCGGAGCTCCGGAGTGGATCCCCGCACGCAGTTGCTGGAGGCCTTCCTCTCGGTCCGGGGGAGAGTCCAGGACCAGCAGCTGGACGTCGTGCCTGTCACCGTGGCTGCCCAGCCGCTCGGCGTGCGGCTCTGCCGGGCAGGTGTCCGGAGCGCTCGTGACGATCTGGTCCCACCACCGGTTCCAAGAGCTGTGCGACGTTTTGGGGCGGTCCAGGCTGCGTACCACGACGCGGTAGTCGGTCCGCCAGACGCGATCAGGGCCAGGGCGGCACCACTGAGCGACCGGCAGATTCGCGAGTGCCGCCGGCAGCCAGAATTCGATGGTGAGGTCGGCTGCCCGCCCCAGGCGGGCCATTGCCTGCCGGAGCCGTTCATGCACGATTGGCCCGAGGTCGTTGCAATGTACGCGCGCATCTCCGTCGCGCAGCGGCGGCGCCTGATCCTTCTGGCTGCTCTGGACCCACAGTTGCAGCACGCAGTACTCCTGGTCCAGCCCGTCGGGGAGCAGGACGAACATCACCCGGCTTTCGCCGCTGTCACCGGACATCTGCGGGGTCGTTGCGATGTGACTGCGGCATTCGGCCAGCTGGTCGTCCAGACCCTGCTGCCGGGCATGCTGTGCGGTCCAGGCCTGCAACGCCTGGCACGCCGACGCCTTCAGGGCGGGCGCCAGGTACTCGAGGAAGAGGAGGAACGGGGGCAACCCGTTGGGCAGCGCATTGCGCCGCAGCAAGTACAGCAGCAGGCTCCAGGCATCGGTGCAGTGCGCCGGCAGGTGCACAGGGAAGGGGTACAGGCAGGCCTGCGCGATGGACCGAGGGTCGGCTGATTCCGTGTTCTGCAGTACCTGCCTGAGCGTGCTGAGGTCATCGTCGCCGAGCCGGGTACGCGCCGACTGCCAGTCCGACAGGAGCCGTAACCGGGCGCTGATGTCGGCATCCCCGGTCACGGTACCCGCCGCCCTGGCCAGCGCATCCGTGGCCTCGACGGGTTCGCCCTGGGCCATGCAGCGTGCCACGATCAGCGACAGGTGCTCCTCGGGCAGCCGGCCGGTGGCCTCATCGCTGGGGAACGTCCAGTTCAGAGCGTGGGCCAGCATGCTGGCCAGAGCCCTGCGGGCAGCGGCCTGCGACAAGGACGGTGCGCTGCGCAGCACTTCGACCATCGCCTTCTCCAGCGCTTTGGGCGCTGCTGCATCCCACAGAGCACGCAATTGCCAAGCCGCTTCAGAAGCCCCCACGTCCCCCACCCCCGTTGACAGATGCCAGCGTTTCATCGTCGCTGCCGAGTCTGTGCCGCTGATATGACTGTGATGGGAGCGGCTTGTTCCAGCCAAGACACAAACCGGCTGATTTTGCTGCGCTCATCAATTCTCCCGGCGGACTGCAGGCAGTGCTTGTGAGAATGCAGGGGTGGGGGATGCAAATACCTGGGCCGCCTGGGCAGCCGCGGCGACGAGCGTGGCGACACTGATCGTGACCACGGTGGTGGGTGGACGCAGAGAACGACACCGATGGGCACGCGATGCGCTGACCGATGCCTTCGTGGCCTTCCTGGAGGCCAGCTGGGCCCACTCCGATGCGGTGCGCTCGCCGATGCACGAGGCGGCCGCCGGTCGGGAGACGGCGCATGGGCTCTACCGGGAGATGCGCTCGCAGCTGACGCGGCTGCGGCTGCTGGCGTCTGGTGACGTGCTGCGGGCAGGGGAGGAACTGCTGCGTTGCCAGCGGGCTGTGCACGAGGCGGCCCCGGGGCCGGCGCGGGAGGCCGCGCTGGCCGCAGCAGCGGCCTGTCGGCGGGGCGTCGTGAATGCCGCCAAGAAGGAGATGGGCCTGTGATGCGTCAGATGACATAGCGCCCCAGTCTGTCCTCGATACCGATCCGAAGCTCGGTCAGCAGTGCTCGTGTCTGTGGCGGCAATTGTTTCGAACGCAACTTCTCAGTGAGAGTCTCTGCCACCTTGGTGAAATACGGATCCGTGCCCATGCTTGTTCGGGGCCCGGGCAGCCAGTGGTTGACGATGTTGCGGACCGCGTGCGCCAGAATGACGTCCTCACGGGCGCAGAGTGCTCCCAGCAGGGGCGCCAGCTGGCCGAAGTAGCCCAGCGCGATCAGCCGGGCACGTTCCATGCTGGGATGCATGTCGCTGGTCTGGCGGCCCAGTTCCTCAAGCGGGTGGGTGATCGTGGCGACATCCAGATCGGGATCTTCCAGCGCCGCCAGCATGCCGAGATAGCCGGTCGCCGTAACAGCGTGAGCGGCCAGCGTTACCTCGACCAGACCGTGCTGGCCGTGCGAGTGCCGGATCACGGTTTGCACGTTGTACTCGTCCCTGGCGACCTGCCGGACGAACCGCAACTCGTCCGGCAGCCCGGCACTGGCCGCCAGAAGCACGAACTGGTGAGCCGGCAGACCGTCGGATGTGGCGGGCTTGAGACTGCCCAGGCGCGTGCGCATCTCGGGCGTCAGCGAGACCGGTTTGACGTACGGCGCGTCGAGAAGGACATCGGCGCTGCCCAGCATGGCCAGCAGCGTGGCATCGGGGCCTGCCTCCGGCCGTGCGGCCGATCGGCTGTGCTCGGCGAGAAACAGCGGGATCTCTGCGCGGGGCGGCAGCGCACGCCGCCACGTCGTACACCACGGCCAGTGCAGGGCCTCCTGATCCAGGCCTTGTGCGGCCAGGGCCTGCTGCACGCGCAGGGCAAGCCGCCTGCCGGTGTCTTGATCGAGGGTCTCGGCAGCGCTGACGAAACTCGCCACTGCCTCGACCATCGCCTCGTCCATACTGACCAGGAAAGGAACGAGCAACTGTTCCAGCAATTTGTGTTCGTCAGGGGAGAGGCAATGAACAAAAGCCGCCACCACTGCCAGGGAACGGGCTGTACCCAGCGCGGCGACCTCTGACAACAGCTCTATGCTCACGACGTCCCTGGCCGTGAGGATGTAATGCGCAGCCAGCGCTGCGAGATTTTCGTTTCCTGCCGTCAGTAGCCGTTTCCACTGCTCGCAGCCCACTCCGACAACACGGAGGGTGCTTTCCTCAAGGAGGGTGGGCAGCGCGGAGGGCCCGGCCGCGAGAGCGTCCTGCAGCATTTGCCCCCACGCAGGATCCTCTGCAAGTCCGGCCCTGAAACGGTAGGTCAGAAGGGTCTCCGCATCGCCCAGCGCTGCGAGATCCCGCAGAACATCGAGACGCTGCCCGTTAAGGTCAACCGCAGTTTCCGTGTCAGCTGTGGTGCGCAGCTCGCTGTCCAAAGCACTCAGCCGTGACCGGCAGGCCTGGGCGTAGGTGAGAGACCGAACAAGGTCGGAGCGTGTCTGCAGCCCCTTCAGCGTCTGCCAGGCTTGCCAGACAACGCCCCACGGCTGTCCAGGAGTTATACGACTCCACACATAGCCCGCCAGCTCATGGAGCCCTGCCACGTGCACGCTGCGCAGCGCCCGCACCATGACCCCGATGTCTCGGACTGTGCCGCTTCCCGGCTCCGCGTCCCGCTCCTCATTCTCCAGAATTCCGGCAACGACCTTAGTGAGCTGCTGCGTGGCACCAGGCACGGACCACTGATGCATCATCACCAGCCCGTCCAGGGCGGCCTGCGCCGCCTGCGGTGCACTGCGCGCAGCGGAAGCGATCGTGACCAGGATGTCGGTGGCTGCGGGCACGCCATACTTCGCCAGCGCGTATGCCGACCTCTTCCACGCCGGAATCCCGCTATGGGGGGAGCGCAGCACCTCCAACTGCGCATGCAGGAAGGCTGTCCGAGCCCCCTGCGTGCACTGTTCCGGTGCCGCTTGCAGCAACAGTGCTCCGTACCACGGGCTGGCGTCGACGCCAGCCTGGACTGCTTCCAGGACGGTCGAGGCGGGGGAGTACTCGTCCGCGACCAGCAGCACAGCCGTCTCACGCCATCCATGCCGCAAAATCAGCTGCCGCACCCTCGGCAGCTGCTCCTTGGGGTAGTTCTGCAAAGCGATTGCCGCACAGTAGGACTGCACCAGCGGGTAGCGGAAACTGATGCGGTCACCTGACGCGATAATGACGCCGGTGGCCAGCAGCACGTCCAGCAGCGTGTCGCCATCGGCGGACGTGTCCTGCGCGGATCTCTCCAATACCTGCAGGGTCCGCTCGCGCGTGAGTGAACCGGCGGAGTCCAGGTCCTCGGCCAAAGAGCCCAGCAACGGCAGGCGTTTGTCAGCCAAGGAGCCGTCCGACGGAACTTGGTCCAGCATCTTGGTGAGGTATGTGCGCACCAGCCCGCCGAGGCTGGCCGGCATTTCGCGTGTCTCTACGAGATGGTGGACCAACAGCCTCAGGAGCTGGGGCTTGCCCGCAAGGTCACGCAGCGCAGCGGCAGCCGGGTCGGCGAATAGATGGTGTTCCAGCCGTTCCAGCAGCCGCGGCCAGTTGTCCAGGCGGCGGTCCAGCAGCACTCTGGTCGCGTACCCGCGTGCTGCGCTCTCACGGACCTTGTGCACCACAACGACCGGCCATCTGAGCACGTCGGGATGAAAATCGCCCATTCGCTGGCACACCAGCAGACGCAGCTCGGGTTGCCGGGCGCGCAGCCGTTTGATCCAGGCAAGGATTTTCCGCTGGTCCCGGTCGGAGACCACATGCAAGTCATCGATCGTCAGGTGCACAGCCCCCAGATCGATCAGATGCCCCAGTCTGTCCTCCGACAGCAGCGGCCCCACTTCGGCCAACTGCAGCAAGAACCGCGCCACGGTGCGTTCCGGCCCGCGTTCCCGCCCCAGAAACTCCATGATCTGTAAGGCGGTTGCCTGCAGCGGCAGCATGCCGCTCTGCGTCTCTGCTGCATCCTCCTCTCTGAGCTGGCCAAGGCGCAGTTCACGCGCAATTCTGGACTTTCCGCCGCCCGGTTCGGCCAGTAAGACCACAGCGGGATGCTGCGCCAGAAGCTGCAGACAGTCCTGGGACTGCAGGGTGAGCGCACCTTGTCCCAGTTGCACGTACGGCTCCCCCGGGGCAAGCTGTCGGCCCTCCATCTCGATGTAGAAGTCGTCGCCCCAGTCGAGTTCCCCCGCGGGGGGAGATGCCGTGTACTGCTGGTGCAGGCTGTGCCGGGCCTCGCGGAGAGGCCGGGCCGATAATCGCTTGAGGATCTCGCGCCGCAGTGCGGTATTGCCGCAGCCCGCTGTGACGTTCTCAAGCAGTCGCAACGTGACCGCATCAGTGTTCCCCGACGCCAGCAGGACCCGAGCTGCTGCGTCCTTGTCCTGGTCAGGCCAGTGCCCGAACACGTCTGATGGGGCAAGGAACTCTGACGCCACGCCTGCAGCAGCTGCGGATACCCGGACCCGTTCCGGGGCTTCTCGGTCAGGCCATTTGAAGGTATGGCAGGCCGAGAGGATCAGGTGTTCGGAATAGTGCTGCGGCCACTCGCCGCGACAATCCTCGGGCACTACGTCCCAGATACCGCACCGTACCTGCCACAGGATCAGCAGGCATCGTTCCAGCACGGAGCTGTCCTTGCCCACCTCGCGGCCAAGAGCTGAGACGGCGCCCTGCAGCTCTTGCGCGTCCCAGTGCGGCAGCAGCATGGCCAGCAGTCCCAAAGCACGCTGCAACCGAACAATCTCAGGCCACGTGAGATGCGCCGCGATGCAGTCGCGCAGGATGCACATCTCCAGCCAGGTGATGTCCGCGGCGGTGAAGGCGTCCTCGGCGAAGGTGGCAAAGTCGATCAGATAAGGCGTGTTGTCCGACAGGATCACGTTGCGCGGGTTGAGGTCCCCATGGACGGCCGAGCGCATCCGCTTGCCGGCACCGTTGACGAGCAGACTGTGCAGAGCCACCAGAGGGTGAGCAACCGTTGTCCCCTCACAGCACAGCGTCTGGGTGTCGACATCCTCGCCGAAGGTGTCCGTGCCGTGGAAATGCTCCTGCAGATAGTTCGACCACTGGTCGGCCCGCACCGCGGTCACCAGTCCCTTGACGCGGATGGTGCGACCATTGCGGACCTTGGTCCGCTGCTGGTGCTCCTCTGCCTCGCCGGTCAACTCCACACACACCCGCGTGGAGTGATAATCGCCGTAGACCACGTTGCCCTTCACGGCGACGCGTTCCAGCGTCATCTCCGCCGTGTCGCCCGTCCGCAGGGAGCGGTCCGGGCCCGGGGGAGAACTCGCGGTGCGCAGTACCTCCGACGACGACGGCCGAGGGAAGACAGCTTGGGCACCAGGGTTGCCGTGCACCAGGCACACTTGAGCACCACTGCCCGTGACTTTGTCGACCTTGAGATGCAGATCGATTGCGAGCCGCTGGTTCTCCCCCTCGAGGTCCGAATCCTCAGACCGTGCTGAGCCGTAAAACGTGCGCGACAACGAGGCGAGCACGCGGTCCACGGTCTGTCTGCACCTCTGCAGCTGCTGCGGCGAAGCCACAGCAGCAGCGATGGCACTCTCCAGGGACTCAAGACTGCCCGGTACGTGATTCCAATCGCTGACATGCCGGTACACGACAACGCTGTCGGTCAGTTCTGGGTCGCGCTGTTCGTGAACAGCACGGCTCACCGCCACGATCGGCACGTAGACGGATGAGTCGAGCGCGGCTTGCAGGCGCTGGTAGGCCTCCCACTCCTGCACCGCGTCTTCATAAGGCATCAGCTTGGCCACCTGCAATGAAGCAGGACGATCTTTGCAAGCTACGCTGATCTCCAGGACTCGTGCTCCACCACGTCCCCCGGCTAGTTGGCAGTGAACCGATACCAACTTCACATCAGCAGGCCACACTCCGCGTTCTCGGCACTGCTTATCGGAGGCATTCGAATCGGTGCTGATGGCCACGTACAACAGCGCATCCTTGACCCGCTCCTGATCCTCACTGCTCAAGCCGCATGCCGCATCGAAAGAAATTCTCGGCTGCCCCAACTGAACCCCCCGGGCGCACAGCAAAGCTCCGCTTCGCTTCCCTCACCTACAGGTGCGCTAACGGCACGTAGCGTAGCGGGAGATGAGGTGGTGCCGCGTGCAAATGCCGATGATGTCGCGCGAGTGGCGAGCAAGGCGTGATGCAGAAGGCGTTGAACCACGGAGACGTGGACGTGTCCCGGCCGGGCAGGGACTGGCTTCCACTCCCTGCTGGCCGTACTCCCTCGTCGCCGCTCTCGCGGCGTCCCTAAAACGGGTTGGATGCCCCGGTGTCGGCTCCGGTTTTCGGACGCCACGCTCCGTGCGTACATGGTCGGCGGCCTGTCGGTCGGATTGGCGAACATCCGGCGGACGGTCTTTGGGTGCCAATGCGCGCTCTGGTCGCGCGGCGCCAATCCGGAACGGTCAGGCCTGGACGATAAAGCGCCTGCGATCAGGCGTGGAGAGGGGGTTTCGCTAGGTGGTCGGCGCTCGAAGTCCTTCGGGGGTTGACGTGGGGGGCCGAGGTGTGACGGGCGATCTAGCGCCACGTCGGCAAGGGTTGTCCTGCGGTTCGCGTCCCGCTCTGACTGATTTCCGCGCGTGAGCCGGGGCTCTGGTCCCCAGCGTCGAGTCACGTATCCAGTTGTGCATGGATGAGTGTGTCGAGTCTTTGCCATGCCGGGGACGCTGTGTTAACCGTGCTCTGGATGAGGGCGGGGATTTCGGAAGCTGCATCCAGCGCGGGCGGTGCGTTGCGCCCGTACCGTTCTCGGGTCGCCTCGGTGATCCGGTGGGCAAGGTCGTCGATGCGGGGATCGTCGGCGTCGAGGTCGTGCGCGTCGTCGTAGGCGAGGAAGAGCTCCCGCAGCGCGGGGTTAGCCAGGGTCTCGGTCTGGTCCTGGAACAATGTGATCGCCTGGTCTGGGTGCGTGGCGAACACGAGGATCCACAGGTCGCGTTGCAGATCCACCCAACGGGGGGAGAACCCCCAGCGGACCAGGTCCTCCAGGTGGCTACCGATGTCGGCGGGCAACTGTGCCAGCCGCCCTGCGGCGAGCTGGCGCAGGCGCCCTTGCGTTGCCCGCAGGCTATGGATGCGGGCGGTGAGCTCGTCGTCGATCTCGCCCAACGCGTGCTGGAACTCTCTGTCGGTCGCTGATCTCAGGTCGCGGATCCGGGCCAGGGGGACGCCGGCCTCGGCGAGGGTGCGGATCTTGATCAGGTCGATGGCATCGTTCGCGCCGTAGCGCCGGTACCCGGAGGCATCGCGGTCGGGCTCGGGGAGCAGGACCTTGTCGTGATAGACGCGAATGGTCTTGGTCGAAACGCCGACATACCTTGCCAACTGCCCGATGGTGATCACCCGGGCATCGTCCCACTTGACCTTTCCCCTAGGGCAGGGTTGCAGCATGAGGTCATGGCGAACACGAACATCGATCGGGAGACCCTGCGCGAGCTGGCCGACGAGGGCAACGAGACCGCTCTGGACCGGTTGGCCGACCTTGCCGACGCAGCCGGCGACCTCGGTGAGCTGAGCGAGCTGTTGGACGAGGGATCACTGCACGCCGGGTTCCTGCTCACTCAACGCGCGGCCGCGGCCGGCGACCTGCGCGAGCTGCAACGGATCGCCGACGCCGGGTACGACGAGGCCGGGCACGAGCTGGAGCGACTGCTGAAGGCACCGACCCACGGGCATCGAGATTGAGGATCTGACCAGTCGCAGCGGTCGTGCGGCCACGGAATTCGGGCCGCGGTCGGTGCCTGAACGTCCTGAATGCCCCTCCCGAGATTGACCGTTGCCCTCCTTGCCTGCTGCCAGCGCCTGCCCGATCGTCCTGACCGCCTCCGACCGGCACCGGCTGAAGAAGGCGGCCTACGGCCACAAGACCGCGCACCAGGCCCGGATGCGCGCGCAGATTGTGCTGCACGCGGCCAGGGGACGCTCCAACGCCCGTATCGCCGCCGAGACCCGCCTGCACGTGGACACGGTGCGGACATGGCGGGGCCGGTTCGCCCACGGCGGCTTGCCGGCCCTGGCCGACCGCAAACGCTCTGGTCGCCCCGCCCGGTTCACCCCCGTGCAAGTCGCGGAGACCAAGGCCCTGGCCTGCCAGTTACCGGCCGAGACCGGCGTGCCGCTGTCGCGGTGGTCGTGCCCGGAATTGGCAGCCGAGCTGACCGCACGTGGCATCACAGACAGCATCTCGGCGTCCACGGTGCGCCGCTGGCTCCGCCGGGACGCGCTCAAACCCTGGCAGTACCAGTCCTGGATCTTCATCACCGACCCGGACTTCCGCGCCAAGGCCCAGCGGGTGCTGGACTTGTACGTCCGCACCTGGCAGGGCGAGCCCCTGGACGCGGACGAGTACGTGATCAGCGCCGACGAGAAGACCTCTGTCCAGGCCCGCTGCCGTTGCCATCCGACCCTCCCACCGGGGCGGGCCCGCGCGATGCGCGTGAACCACACCTACGGGCGCGGCGGTGCGCTGGCCTACCTTGCCGCCTACGACGTCCACGCCGCGCAGGTGTCCGGCCGCTGCGAGAAGACCACCGGCATCGAACCGTTCATGAACCTGGTCACCCAGGTCATGAGCCAGGAGCCCTACGCGAGCGCGAAGCGAGTGTTCTGGGTCGTCGACAACGGCTCCTCCCACCGCGGGAAGAAGGCCGCAGCTCGGCTGTCGGCCGCGTTCCCGAACGCGGTCCTGGTCCACACCCCGGTGCACGCCTCCTGGTTGAACCAGGTGGAGATCTTCTTCTCCGTCGTGCAGCGCAAGGTTGTGACGCCCAACGACTTCACAGACCTCAATGAGGTCACCGACCGGCTCCGAATCTTCGAAGACCGCTACAACGCCACGGCACAGCCGTTCCAGTGGAAGTTCACCACCTCCGACCTGGACGATCTGCTGGCCAGGCTCGACCGGCACATCGCCGATCGCCCAGAAGAATCCTCCGCCGCCCTGGCAACTTGATCAACCCTCGAAGGACTTACAACGCCGACCACTAAGTGACGAATACTGGGCGCCTTCTCCTCAATAATGCACATTCCATGTGTGTTTGACGTGTGATCTGATGTGCGTTCCGTGTAGTGTGGTGGCGGAGGTGACTGTCGTGTCCAACGAGCAGAACGGGCTCTTCGCATCCGTCGATGCCCTCTTGGAGCAGGCGGCGGCACCGGATGCCCTGCCGGTCCCCGCCGAACGCAAGCGGCTGCGCGAGGCTGCGGGCCTGAGCCAGGACCAGGTCGCGAAGGCGCTGAACGTGCGACGCGAGACGGTGACCGGCTGGGAGGCAGGCCGTACCGAGCCGCGCCTTCCCGTACGGGCCGCCTACATCCGCCTCCTCGACGGCCTCGCTGAACGCTTCTCCGCTCCTCAGCCGCTCTCTGGCTCGGCGTCAGCACCTCGTACCGGCCCGACCGTCATCTCACAGCCGGAAACACCCACGTCGTCCGTCCTGCCCGCGGAAGGCCCGGCTGCCCCCGCCCAGTCGATGACGGCACACACACCAGTCGCCAGGAAGACGGCGGCCGTGCCTGCAGCCGAGGCACGCTTCGCCCATGGGCCGCTTGCCGTCGTGGACGGCGACGGCAGGGCCTACGGCGCGGGCGACCTGGTGCTCGACTGCCCGCTCACCGACCTTCCGGCGCTGGTCGGCTGGGCGCTGGGCGAGGCAAAGCTGGGTGCTGCGCGTCTGCACCGCTCGGGCAAGGACGCCGACCCGCTGATCGTGCTGACCGCCTCCGCCGTCCAGCGCCTCGGGCTGCCGCCCGTGTTGGAGGACCGGCGCGGCCTACGCCTGCCCGACGGCCACCCGGTGCTCAAGCAACTCGCCACGGCGCGGTGGAAGTTGACGAAGCGTGGCTTCGGGCCGTGGGCGCGGGTCTACCGCACGGCCGACAGCACCCGCCGCCAGTGCGTGCAGTTCGCCGTCGTGCCCTGGAGAGCCCTCGACACCCGCGCCTGGGGGACAGCCGACCAGCTGCCGCCGGCCGAACTCGCCCGCCTGCTGGGCACCTACGCCACCCGCGTGCTCACCCCGTGCGGCTCCACCGCCGTCACCGGACTGGAGCTGATGACCGCGCTGCGCCCGCCCACCCGCGCGGTCAAGGACCCGGCCACCGGCAGCTGGGTCTCCGGGACGATGCCCGGCTCGCTGAGCGAGCCCGTGGAGTGCGCCCCGCCCGAGGCCCCCGACGGACACCCGACAGTCGCCGCCCTGTATCCCCGCTTCCACCAGCGCACCCCCGACCAGGTGCTGGACGAAGAGGCCTACCAGTGGGCTCGCCCGCTGACGGACGCGGAATGCATGAAGCCCCACGTCGTCGGCATCGACGTCAACATGGCCTTCGCCGCGGCCGCCAACCGTCTCACCGTCGGCCTCTCCGCCCCCGTCCACGTCCACCGCCCGGCCTTCGACGCGAAACTGCCCGGTTCCTGGCTGGTCGACCTCTCCCACATCACCTTCGATGAACGCCTGCCCAGCCCCTTCACCCCACACGGCGAACACCCCACAGGGCCGGCCTGGTACGCCACCCCGACCGTCGCCTACGCGGTCGAACTCGGCTACTCCGTGAATCCCCTTGAGGCCTACGTGCGCTACGAGCACGGCCCCTACCTCGACGCCTGGTACACCCGGCTGCGCGACGCCTACATCGCCACCATGGCCGACGTCGGCATCACCTCGGGCATGCCCGAGGAGCAGTACCTGGCCGCGATGGTCGGCCACCAGCACACCGATCCCGTCCTTGCCGCAGTGCTCAGCGCCATCAAGGCCACCGTCAAGGGAGGCATCGGCAAACTGCGCGAGCGCGCCCGCAGCGGCGGCTGGCGGCCCGGTGAGCCCTGGCCCGCCCTCGCACGCCCCACCTGGCGCCCCGACATCCGCGCCGCGGTCATCGCCAACGCCCGCACCAACATGCACCGCAAGATGCTCAAGCTCGCCACCCACGCCGACCTGTACCCAGTCGCGATCCTCTCCGACTGCGCCGTGTACGCCTCCGACGGCCCCAGCCCGCTCGACTTCCTGCCCTACAAGGACGGCAAGCCCATGCCCGGCGGCTTCCGGCTCGGTGTCTCACCCGGCATGGTCAAACACGAGGGCACCCAGAGCGTGCTGTGGGCCGAGGGCCTGATGGAGGAGCACGGTCCGGACGTAAACATCGCCCGGCACATCAAGACCGGCATTGTCTCCGGCCCGGACGCAGGGGAGTAGACACCGGTGGGCATCCTCGCTGACAGTCTCGACAAGGCCGACACCGCACACTTCACCCGCCCCATGCCGAAGTCGGCCCAGAAACAGATGCAGTACCTGGTGAAACAGGCCAAGGGCACCAAGGCCGCAGCCGACCTGCTGGGCATCACCCAGCGCACTGTCGAGCGCTACCTCACAGGACAGCTCAAGCAGCCCCGCCGCCACCTCGCGGAGCGGCTCGCCGACGAGATCCGTAAACGGTGGCAGCCCCGCGTACGCGACCGGGCGAAAAAGCAGGCCGCCACGACCGGCGGCATCTACATCGACACCCGGGCATGCTTCGGGTTCACCGCCGCCCCGGGCACCACCGACGACCCGCGGCTGCGGCCCATCACCCAGGGCCTGCCCCCGGCCTACGCCGCCCGCCTCTTCGACGCCCACGCAGCCGGAGCCACCGAGCAGCAGCTCCAGGACATCGTCGCCGAAGGACTTCAGGACCTCTACTTCAAAGACCGCGGGCGGCGCGCTCACGGCCTGCTGGTGGACTTCACCGATATCGACTACCTCGACGTCGACTACTGACCGTGGCGGTGCCTTTCGCGGAAACCGGACCACTGTGACTGAGTGCTTCAGTTGGCGAGCGAGCGTTCGAGTTGGCCAGTTGAGCCTGGAAGGCGTGCCGGCTCCTGCCTGGCCTCTCGATCCGTTCAATTCGTTGGTTGACTCCCAGGGAGATCTCTAGGGTTGAGCCCATGGCTCATGCGAAGACCTCGTACGTCTGCCTCTCTTGCCGGGCCTCCTACAAACAGCCCTACGACAGAACACGACAGCGAACCTGTCCCCGTTGTGCGCAGCCGCTGATCCACGCAGGTTCGGCGTTCGCCGCGCCCCGACGGCGCGATGTCGCGGCGTGGCGAACACTGACGGTGCTGCTGAACGCCGGCGTGGGGTTCCACAAGAGCTGCTGCGGCGGGCCTGGATACCGCCCCCGGACCTTGCGTGAGGTACGCGAACGGATGACGTACGCGCAGCGCAGTGGCGAGCCGATCGCGCACGCGCTCATCCGGCGGGACGTGGGGTGACGGACGGTCTGGGGCCACATGCTCAACTGGCCAACTGAAGCACTCAGTCACAACCACATGAGCCGAAGCGCGATAGTTGTCATATAGACAGGCTTGTTGTCACCTGCGAGGTTGGGCACCGGACTCGGGGGTGTCGGCCGACTCCATGGTGGCGGGTCGGCGTCCGCCGCAGCAGGCCACCACTACTGTCGCCGTGGAGTCCAGGAAGATCGTGAACCAGGACGACCTGTCCACCGCGTCGATGGATCCGGTACGAAGCGGCTCTTCCCCGGCTCGCCGAAGGATGTCGACGCTGTCGGCCAGGCCATCGATCGTGTGGCCACGCCTCAAGGAGCGGCGCATTCGCCCCCGGAAGACGCCCGCGTGCCGGTTCGCCGGGACCAGGCCCTCCCAGACGACGAAGTCAGCCCCGGCGATCAAGGCGTTACGTGCAGGCCCGCATGCCGGGGTCTGTTCGCGGAGCATGGCGATGAGGTCGTCGCGAGTCACATTGCGCCCCGGTGACAGGAAGACCGGCGATCGGCCATGTGTGACAACTCCAGCGCCTCTCTGGTGACAGTCCGGCTGCTTCGACCTGGTTTCTGCGCAGCCTATGCGGTGCCGTCGGGCTGCTCGCCAGTGTGAGACGCAGCCGCCGGCTGCGGCGCGTCGGGGGCGGTGTAGAAGACCGAGGCACCCTGCTTGGCGCGCTGAGCGTGGCTCTTGGCCACGAGGCCTTCGAGCGTGATGCGCACGACCTTGGTCTTGATTTCGCGCTCGGGATGGGCCTGGCCGAGTGCGACGGCGATTTCCGCAGCGGAACGCGGTTCGCTCTGCTCGACGAGGTGGCGGCGGATGAGTTCCACCAGGGTGGGCTGAGTTGTCTTCGCGCCGACTGCAGCGGTGGAGGCAGGCTTTTTGGCGGCCGGCCTCTTTGCTGTCGTGGGCCCTGAGTCTGCGGTCTTGCGGGTCTTCTGCCTGCCGCCCGGCTCGGCAGTGGCGCGCCGCCGGGAGGCGGGTGCTGCAGTGCTCTCGGGTGTGGCCGTGAGCCCGGCCGGTGTCTGCGTGACACCGAGAGCTGTCTGCATGTTGACCAGCACGGTGTGGTCCTGCTTCAGCGCGGTCAACTGTTCCTGCAGCGAGGCGATGTCCGCGCGAAGGCGTTCTTGTTCCTCGGCATTGCGCTCAAGGTCGCCGTTCACCTGGGCGATGTAGCCCGATGTCAATTCGGTGGTGGCAGCGGGGGAGCGGGGCATGGTGCTGGCCTTTCCTTGGGGATGGTGTGCGGCCTTGTGCTGCGGAGCTGGCTGGAAAAGCCGTGCTGGAACAGCGTTGCCGCGTGAGTTGATGCCGGCGGCGTGACGTGATGCCGAACTGCCGTGCATGCCTTGGCGTAGAGATAGTACGGAAGGTGGAGCCGATGGTTCCTCCCGAAGCTGTCTTCTGCTCACTGCCCGCTTTCAGACGGCGGTGCCTGGCGTCTGGAGCGCCGTGAGGGACTGCGTTGCTTCCATGGCCGGGGCCAGCTGCCACACCACCTCATCGGTCTCCCGGTTGTGGGACCAGGCCTTCAGCGTGAGGGTGGCCACCAGCCGGTCGAAGAGTTCCCCGGTCTGCTGCGGGGAGTGCCCGCACAGGCGGGCGAGGACGTCCATGTCGGTGCCGTGCTCGGTGTGGGCGGAAGAGTGTGCGGCCAGTACCAGGGCGGTCAGCCGCAGGGCGAGAGGCGCGGCGGGCGGCAGCAGTAGCGGCGCGGGCCGCAGCGCCCAGTGTGCGGCCCGGTGGCGGGCGCGGCGGCCGGCAGGCTGGCCCAGGACCGTCGCGTCGAGCAATTGCACGGTGACCGGTGTCGGCCGGAGGTCCGGGAGTACCAGCCAGCCGGCCTGGGCGAGTTCCTCCCACATCTCCCGGTGCCCGCGCAGACGCATGCCGTGCAAGAGGCCGGCCGGCAGACGGGCCTGCCCGTGGGTGTCGCAGCGCAGTGCGCACTGCAGGGCCAGCAACCGGGCGGCGGGAGAGGTGAACCGGGGCAGCGCGGTGGCCAGATAGGTGAGCATCTCCCGCACCCTCGTCCGCTCGGCCGGCCCCAAGGGGCGGGCCGAGCATGCGGGGCGAGTTGTGCGGGCCGCCGGACGCGGCGGGCGTGGACCGAGCAGCGTGTCCGGCACGACCGCGGTGCTGCTGGTTGCAGCCGCGCAGGCCGCGCAGGTGTCGGCGAGCCGCCATACCCGGCCCGTGCGGTCGCGGGTGAGGGCAAGCAGCACCGGCCCGTCGCAGCCGCGGTGACGCGGATGCCAGGAGCACCCCCGTGCCCGGCACTGACAGGTGCGCAGATGCCCGGGCAGCGCGTCGGTACGCGCGTGGCAGGCCAGGTGGGCCAGGGCGGCGGACCGTGCGGAGGCGGCCTTGAGGGGACGAGTGCGGGCGACGCAGTGAGGGCAGACGAGACTCGGGCCGCCCGCCCGTGCACGCAGTTCCACCGTCCAGATGCGCCGCACTGCGGCATGCGCGCCGGCAAGCCTCATCGGCCCGTTGCCCTCCTTGCTGTTCGTGCCGCTGTGGCGGGTGCTCCGCCTGGAAGCACCCAGGACGCACGCACGGTAGTGCAGATCCTCGCACTGCGAGCGAGCGTCACTCCTGCCCCGACGGAAAGTGCAGGAACCCGCACTGACGGGGCAGGGGTCTGCACCGTCGGATGGTGGAGTGACGATCTTGCCGCCAGATGCCGACCCCGCCGGGCTGCGCGTCGCGCTCGCGCGCCTGCGGGCCGCGCGCGGTTGGACCTTCGACGAACTCGCCGACCGCAGCGGCCTGGCCAGGCGCACCCTCATCGACCTCGAACACGGCCGCACCACCGGCAGCGTCACCACCTGGCACGCCCTCGCCCACACCTTCGACGTGCCCATGGAACACCTGCTGAGCGCCCTCTGCGACAACCACACCCCGCCCGGCACGCCCGGCTCCTGACCCCTTCGCCTCCGAGGGGTGCGCGATTCCGAATCACCCGAACCGGCGAGCAGGCGTCAAACGCCCGGCCGAACTGTGGTCCATGTGTTCGAAGATGTTGGGCCGGCCGTGGGACATGCCCGCCGACACGCGACTCATCCCCGCGTGTCGCCTGGCACGGTGGCCGCCATGTGCCCCACGCCCTCCTCGCCGGGCTGTCACTGGGACGGCAGCCCGCGCATCAGCCACCGTCCCCGTCCCCTGCGGGTGGCCCCCACCAGCCCCGGCCGACTGCTGCGCGCCGGCGGCAGAGGCCGCTGCCGCCGCTGTAGTCACCGCCTCGACCTCTACCAGAGCACCGACCAGCGGACCGTCGCCCTGCACCCCGCCGAACTGGCCGCCGCCCACGTCCCTGCGTCCTGCCGCTGGCACTTGAGCGGCGGCATCGCCCACCCGCACGGCGACGGCAGCGCCTGGTGCCGCATCCCGCACGCCGTCCTCTGCCCCGCCCGCACCCCCGCCTGCCTCCTCAGCCCACCCCTGGAAGCAGCTCGTCGCCAACTCGCCGTGCAGACCCGCCGACTGATCGACACCGGGGCCTTCCACCCCGCGCCGCCGCCCGTCGTCAGCCCCCTACCCGACGACTCCTCACGCCCCGGCCACCCGATCGTGCGGATCCTGCTGGTCCGTTACCTCGCTCCCGGACCGCTGGACGCCATCCGCTGCGTCGCCCAGACCCGCCACCGCCACCGCTGTTCCCAGCAGGTCCTGACACCTCAGCGGCCCGCCGGACGCTGGACACTGGCGGCTTCAGGACTCCGCCGCGGCCAACTCACCCTGCCCGACACACTGATGGCCCTCTACGACCTCACCCACCTGCCCTACGCCGAGCAACTCCGCTGGCGCAGCCAACGCTGCTCCGTCCACGCCACCGCCGCGAGCGCCCCCGATCTGGCTCTGGCCAGCTGGCAAGTCTTCGACCCCCTCCTGCACGCCACCCATATCCGCACCCGCCTCCCACACCCGGCGCACCAAGGACAAAGGGGCTGACGATGCCGCACCACGCCCTGGAAATCACCCTGACCCGCCCCCTTACCGCGGCCGAACTCCATCACGCCGCCCGCACGATGCCGCTCGCCGCCAACCACGACGCCACCCGGCTCATGACCGTCGTACGCGCCAAGAGCCCGGGAAAGGCTCTCACCCGACTGCGCCGCCGGATCGGCACCCGGCTGCCCATCGACGTCATCGCCACGCACTACCCCGACCGAAGCGGCAAGATTCTGCTCAACGTCGCCTTCCCGCCAGCCGTGCACACCGCCCTCAGGGCAGCGGCCGACCGCGCAGCACAGACACCCCAACTCTTCGTGGAACTGGCCGTTCACCGGGCTATGGCCCAGCACGCCAGCGACGAGGCCGACCGCCTCGACCGGGCCCTGCAGCAACTGCTCGCCCACACCACCCCCGCCCACCTCATCGCGGCTGTCGGGCACGCCCTGACCCGCACTCCCGGAGCCGCGCCGTGCTGAACCCGACCGACGAACAGGCCGCCGCGGCCGACGCCTTCCACGCCGGCCACCACCTGGCCCTGCAAGCCGGCGCAGGCACCGGCAAGACCACCACCCTGGCCCAGCTCGCCCACGCCACCCAGCGCCGCGGCCGCTACCTCGCCTACAACCGGGCCATCGCCCAGGACGCCACCGCGCGCTTCCCCAAAAGCGTCCTGTGCAAGACCGCCCACGCGCTGGCCTACGCTGCCGTCGGCCACCGCTACACCCGCCGACTCAACGCCCCCCGCCGCCCCGCCTGGCAGACCGGACAAGCCCTCGGTATCACCAAAGCCATCCGCATCGGCGAACGCGACCTGTCCCAAAAGACCCTCTCCTACCTCACCCTGCGCACCGTGGCCCGCTTCTGCCACACCGCCGACGCGACGATCACCCGCCATCACATCCCGCACCTGCGCGGCCTGGAAGAGCCCACCCTGCACACGCAACTCGCCGCCCACATCGTCCCGTTCGCCCGCAAAGCCTGGACGGACCTGCAACACCCCGACGACGACGGCGCCGTCCGCTTCGACCACGACCACTACCTGAAAATCTGGGCCCTCACCCAACCGAAGATCGACGCCGACTTCCTGCTCCTCGACGAGGCCCAGGACACCAACCCCGTCGTCGAACAGATCTTCCTCGCCCAACGCGAGCACGCCCAGTTGGTCATGGTCGGCGACTCCGCTCAGGCCATCTACCACTGGCGCGGCGCCAAAGACGTCATGACCGGCTTCGACGGCACCCAGCTCGCCCTGTCACGGTCCTTCCGCTTCGGCCCCCGCCTCGCCGAGGAAGCCAACCGCTGGCTGCACCTGGCCGACGCCCCCATCCGTCTCACCGGCGCCGACACCGTGCCCACCGAACTCGGCCCCGTCACCCGGCCCGACGCGGTGCTGTGCCGCACCAACGTCGGAGCTATGGCCCAGATCATGGAGCTGCTGTCCGGCGGACACCGGGTCGCACTGGCCGGGGGAGGAGACAGCCTGCGCGCCCTGGCTCTGGCCGCCCGCGACCTCAAAGAAGGACGGCGCACCACCCACCCCGAACTGGTCCTGTTCACCACCTGGGGCGACTTGCAGGACTATGCCGCCCACGACCCCGCCGGACGCGACCTGCAACCCCTGGTCGACCTGGTGGACACCCACGGTGCCGACGCCATCCTGGCCGCCGTTGCCCATCTCGCCCCCGAGGACCGGGCCGAGGTAACCGTCTCCACCGCGCACAAGGCCAAAGGCCGTGAATGGCCGCAGGTGAAAATCGCCGACGACTTCACCCCGCCGCCGGCCGACGGTCCGCCGGGCAGTACGGATGCGGGGACGCCCCGCCGAATCGATGACAAGGAGGCATGCCTGGCCTACGTAGCTGTCACCCGCACCCGGCACCGCCTCGACCTTGGCGGCCTGTCCTGGATCGATGAGCATCCGGAAGGCGTCTTGGCCAGCCCTCGCCCACCGCAGTGATCACACAGGGCGGCCTCTGGGTGCGCAGTGCTTTCGCCTGAGGTGCAGGGCGGAGCGGACGGGCACGACGGTTACCGAGCGGGCGGGATCGGGGGGCCGCACCGAGAGGCCCGGTCCGGCTGATCTTCCTCCTCTCATTCCGTCTCCTCCCCGGTCCTCGCGTCGGCGAGCACAGCGATGCCACTAGCCCGCCGGTGCGATCAGGGCCGCCACGAGGACCGGGGATCGTCGGCGGTCGTCGCGTGGTGAGCTCCCTTACGACCAGGCACCGCGGTACACGCCGCTGAAGCGGCAGCAGAGACGCAGGCCTTCCGGCGGGCGCCCACGAGCCCGGCGGGCAGGCGGACCGTTTGTTGCGGGCAGAGGCCGTCCTCGACCGGCCGCCGTGCAGGCGGAGTTGACCGGGCGGGCGTTGCAGCTGCTGCAGCTAGCAGGGTCAGGGATGGTCTGGCGCTGCCTGAAACTCCGCTCCGTGGTGGGGGAGCCGTTCACCGCTTCCTCTATTTCATGTGGCGTGCGGGCCGGGTGGCGGCGTTCAGCACGGACTCCAGTGGGCCGCGCCGGAACCGTCGGGTCCAGAGGGTTGCCAGCAGCATGGCGGCTGCGATGAAGCCGAGCAGGACGGGCAGCCCGGACATGGTCTCGTCCTCGATGGCGGCGACGTACCAGACATCGGTGAGCAGCCAGATGGCGACGATGTGCAGGACGTAGGCGGTCAGGGCCAGCATGCCGACGGCCCAGACGGGTGTGGCGATCCGGGTCAGGCGCGGCATCCGGTCGGCGACCGTGAGGCATACAGCGACCACCAGGAGTGCGATGCCTGTGTTGCCGAGGATGGAGAAGGTGGTCTGGCTGTGCGGTGCGGCCACCAGCAGCCAGGCGAGGGGCGTGCTGTCCTCGGGTTCGCCGACGGTGTCGGACCACCATGCCGAGGATGCCGAACCGCCGTCCGTGGCGGCCGCGATGGTGGCGAGGGCGTGCGGGGCCAGGCGCAGGGCCAGCCAGGAGCCGCCGTAGCCGAGCAGTGCGAGCGCGCCGCCGGCGGCGGCCAGCCGGGTGCGGATGCCGGGCCGGGTGAGGTCGAGCCGGGCCACAGCCATGCCCGCGATCAGGAACGGCATCCAGGTCAGGACCGGGTACTCGCCGGTGAACAGCAGCTCGACGAGTCCGTCCGTGCCGGTGAGGCGAGCCAGCGGATCGAGGGAGACGAACGCGTCCGCCCAGCCACCCTCCTCGGCCGACTTCCTGATGACGTAGAGGACTTGGGGCAGGATCAGCGCCCCTGCGACGGCGATGAGCGCGAGCGTTGAGGCCCGCAGCCGGTACAGCGGGAGAACGACCAAGAAGAGCAGAGCGTAGAAGCTGAGGATCACGTCGACCTCGGTGTCCAGGGCGGTCAGGCAGTAGCCGAGGACCAGCAGAACCAGCACGCGGATCACGATCCTGGCCGCCGCCCTACGGCCGGCACGTCCGGTACGGGGGTGCGGGCGGCCGGTGATGATGACCAGGGAGAAGCCGGCGAGCAGGGCGAAGAGGGCGGAGGAGCGGCCGCGGGCCGTTTCCAGGAGGAACCCCACCGGCCCGCCCACGCTCACATCGGGGCCGACGTGGGCGGAGTACATGCCGAGGACCGCGAGCCCGCGGGCCAGGTCGATGCCGATCAACCGGCCGGTCGACGGCGGGGTGACGTTCGAGGGAGCGGATTTTGGCGACGGCAGCACCGCTTGGTGTGCCGTTGCCGCTGATGCAGCGTCAGTCATGTGATCAAGGCTTCGCGCAAGGCACCGTGCAGCCCACCCGGCGCCTTTCCGAAGCACCCCGTCCAGTCGGCCGAAATCGCCCCCGCCGAACGGCCGGTGACCACGTGGCCGACGGCAGGGAGAAGTATCCCGTTGCAGACGCTGGCCTATTTGCGTGCTACCTATCGAATTGACTGACATGCGAGA
This sequence comes from Streptomyces sp. NPDC005374, assembly GCF_042872225.1. Classification (NCBI taxonomy): domain Bacteria; kingdom Bacillati; phylum Actinomycetota; class Actinomycetes; order Kitasatosporales; family Streptomycetaceae; genus Streptomyces; species Streptomyces sp. NPDC005374. The sequence continues at coordinate 32,791 of NZ_JBIAKA010000024.1, forward strand.
GGCGGAGTGCACGTGATCCGGGTAGTGGTGGTTGACGACGAGGCACTCGTCCGCACGGGCTTCACACACATCCTGAACGCCGCGCAGGGCATCGAGGTCGTGGCGGCGGTGTCCGGTGGACAAGCCGTCCGGGCCGTGGGTGATTTACGGCCGGACGTCGTCCTGCTGGACATCCGGATGCCAGACGTCGACGGCCTCACCGTCCTGGGCGAGCTCCGCCGCAGGCCGGACCCGCCCGTGGTGGCCATGCTCACCACCTTCGACACCGATGAATACGTGGCCACCGCGCTGCGCTCCGGGGCGGCCGGCTTCCTGCTGAAGGACACCGACCCCGAACAACTGCCCCTCCTGGTAGCCGCCTTGGCCGACGGCGACACGGTGCTGTCCGCCGCGGTGACCCGCACGGTGGTGGACGGCTACCTGGACAGCGGGGCCGCCGAACCTGCCGCGGCGCGCCTCACCGCCCGACTGACCGGCCGCGAACGCAGCGTCCTCCTCCTCATGGCCGAAGGGCTCGCCAACTCCGACATCGGCGACCGCCTGCACCTGAGCGTCGGCACGGTGAAAGGCCATGTCAGCACGGTCTTCGGCAAGTTGGAGGTGAGCAGCCGCGTCCAGGCCGCGCTGATCGCGGAGCGCGCCGGACTGCTGAGGCCGGCCAGGAACGGGGACGGCCCGTGAGCCCTCACAACCGTCGCGGCCTGGCGGCAGACGCAGTCCTCATCGGGGCCTCCCTGGCCGACCTGTGGGCCAACGTCGACACCGAGGAACGGCTGGCCTTCACCTGCGCCCTGCTGGCGACTGCCGCTCTCGCACTGCGCCGGAGCCTGCCGCTGGCGACATTGGCCCTCACGCTGCCGGCCGCCGCGGTCACCGACGCGGTGTTCGCCACGCTGGCCGCGCTGTACACGCTCTCCTCGCTCAGCCGCCATCGCGCCCTGCTCGCCGGGTGCGCCATGGCCTTCACGGTCTGCGACTTCCTGCCCTGGCCGTGGACCGACGTAAACTCCGACGATCTCTCCGACACCTACAGCCTGATCCACTTCACCTACACCCTGGCCACCGCGGCCGCTCCGGTCTTCCTCGGTCAACTTGTCCAGGCCCGCCGCGAGTTGTCCCTGCGTCTCGCGGAGATCTCCGAAGCCCGCGAGCACGAACGGCTGCTGACCGCCCAGAGCGTCCTGGCGAGGGAACGCGCCCAGCTGGCCCGCGAGATGCATGACGTGGTCTCCCACCAGGTCAGCCTCATCGCCGTACAGGCCGGAGCCCTTCAGGTGGCCACCCAGGACGCCGGCACCAAAGAGGCCGCCGCCACCATCCGCCGGCTCAGCGTCCGGACCCTGGAGGAATTGCGGCACATGGTCAGCGTGCTGCGCGCCTCCGGCAGCCGCCCCACCGAGCTCACACCGCAACCCTCGCTCGCCGATCTGCGACAACTGGTCGACGGCAGCGGCATCGAGGCGGAACTGGAGACCGATCTGCCCCAGGACCTCCCGCCCACCGTCCAGCGTGCCGTCTACCGGACCGTCCAGGAGGCCCTGACCAACGTCCGCAAACACGCCCCCGGGGCGACCGCGACCGTCCGCGTCAGCCACCGCAAGGGCGCCGTGCACACCACCATCACCAACACCGCCTCGGCACGCCCCGCCCTGCCGCTGCCCAGCGCCCACCACGGCCTGGCCGGCCTCCATCAGCGCGCCACACTGCTCGGCGGGACCGTCACCTCCGGTCCTACGGCGGAGGGCGGCTACGAGGTTCGTCTGGAACTCCCCGTCGAGCACGGACACGGGAGCCGCCCGGCGTAGCGTGCGACCGGGCGCGGGTACCGGACTCAGGGCAGTACGTCGTAGGTGTAGATCGCGGAGATGTCCAGGACGGTCCGGGGTGTGCCGGTCGGGCCGAGCGGGGAGACGATCGGGTCGTCGATCCGCTCGCCCTTGAAGGTGGCCGCGGGGGCTGTCATGTCGGGGGCGTAGAGGCGGCCGTAGCGGTTCATCCAGCCCTCCCAGATCCGGTCCTCGTTGCAGTGGTTGAGGAAGAACACCGGGTCGTTGGGAGAGGTGGCGGGCGTCATGTCGCCGCCGACCCAGAGATGGACCTGGTTGTGCAGGTGGACCGGCTGGGTCGGCGTGCGCGGCATGAAGCCTTCGACCCGGTTGCGGAAGCCCTCCGAGGAAGCGTTGAAGGGGAGGGTGTCGTAGCGGTCCGCCGGGCTGCCGCCGGCCGGTGTGAAGTCCAGCGCGCCCTTGACGTCCGCGCTGGTCGGCAGGGTCGGCCAGCCCGCCGGGAAGGCCCGTGCGAAGTCCCGGTTCAGGCCCCGCCCCGTCTGCACGAGCATCCCGTTGAGGTCGCTCTCGACGCGGACCGTGAAACTGCTCGGATCGGCCGGGTCGAACACGAACGGGCCGTCGGCGACCGGGCTGCCCTGCCCGCCCATGTACGCGGGCGTCCAGATCGCGGCGCCGGTCGGTGAGCCGAGGTCCCCGTCGGCCGCCCAGTCCCAGTAGGGCAGCGCGAAGTCAGCTGTGGCGAGCACCCGTTGGAGATTCGCTTCCAGGACGGCGAGCATCACCCGGTGCCACGGCAGGAAGATCGGCCCGCGGTGGGCCGCGTTCCGCACGAGCGGGTTCCCGCCCGGTGGGATAGGGGTCATCATCGTCAGGCCGTGCCAGATCACGAACAGGTCGTAGGTGTGCACCGGCACGGTCGGGCCCGGGATGTTGAAGTCGGCGGTGGTGAACTGACTCTCCTCCGCCTTCAGCAGGCCGACGCCGCGCACGTAGGCGTCCCGCGAGGTCTGGTCGGTCACGATGTTCTTGCGGACCACGGCCATCTCAGGCACCTCCCCCGAAGCGGTCGGGATAGTTGGCGATCAGGGCCCGGACGGTGTCCAGTGCCGAGGCGAACTGGTAGTTGGGCAGACCGTGGCAGTACAGCGTGCCGCTGTCGTCCACCTGGAGATCGGCCTTCACCGGCTCCCCGTCCACCGTCACCTCGTAGGTGGTGGTGACCACGATCCGATGGCCCTCGTACTGCGTCGTACGGACACTCTTGGCCGGGCCGTGTGCATGGTGCATGGGCGGCATGGGCAGCCCGGCCAGATAGCTTCCGAGTCCGTCCGGCGCTGCGGCAGCACTCAGTTCCGTCGGGTCGATGACTGGATCCATTGCGGACCTCCTGGCAGCGAAATTCCTGCGGGAGCGGCTGGGGACGTCCTCCGCTCCCACCATCGCGCCGGAACCCGCCCACCGCATCTCCGTCCCCTCCGGCCAGAGCCCGCGAAACGGACGCAGGACCTGCATCACCCGGCGGAAAGCAGTCCGGTCAGAGTGACCGTAACGAGGCGCCTGGCCGCGGCTTTGGAGTCGAGGGTGCCGGCGGCGGCGAGGGCGTGCAGGCAGTAGCTCGCGAGTTCGTCCGAGGAGACGTCGTCCCGTACGTCCCCGGTCTGCGCGCCCTCGGCGAACAGCTCCCGAAGGAAGTGCTGGAGGTGCTGCTCCGCTCCCGAGATGTGCTCGCCCCGGTGCAGCAAGTGCGCCGAGCTCAGCCCCGTGGCCGTGGCGCCGCTGCTGGATGAACGCGTAGGCCTCCGGTACCCGCTCCAGCCGCTCGCCGGGACCGCCGGATGCCGGTCCCGATCCTCAACGTCTACCGGAAGTACTACGGCGCCCCTATGGCCGTCTTCCTCCTGGTCTCACCTACTTCGCAGCGATGGCGGTCGCCGGATACGCCGTCGAGTTCGCCTTCGGCTGCCTGGGACTGACCCCGACCAGGCCGACGCCAAGATCCCGGGTAAGGCATCACCTGGAACTGCACGACCTGGCTCACCATCGCCTTCATGCTGCTGGCCGCGAGTCTGCTCGTACGGTTCTGGCGCACCGGCGATGCGGCGAATGATGGGCGGCTCACCCGATCACGCTGAACACGAACACGACGACGCCCGTATGCACCACGGACACCACGACTGAACCAGCACCCCGACACCTGCCCAGGATGAGCCCGATGACCAGCCCGCAGCAGCGCCCTCCACGACCGCCGGCCGGGCGGTGGCGGGCGCTGCTCGTGCTCGGACTGCTGGCGGGGCTGCTGGGCATGCACGCTCTGGCTCCCGGCGGCCTGCAGCCGCACGCACACGAACGCGTCGAGCCGCAGCACATGACGGCAGTGGTCAGCACCCCTGATGGCTGCTTTGGAGACGGCGACTGCGGCGGAGGCCACCTCCGGCACGCCGACTCGACCTGCGCGTCAGGTGCGGTGACCGGCGGGCCGGCGCTGCCCGCCCTGGTTCCCGACCCGATGGCCCTACCGGTACGCGCCGACACCGTGTGCTCGTACGCGGCTGGGGCCCCGGACGGCGCCCGCGCCCCGCCGTCCCTGGCAGAACTCCAACTCCTGCGGATCTAGACACCGCCTTGCACCGCGCCCGCTGCTCGGCGGCGCGCTGCTCCTCGGCATGTCCAGATCCCTTATTCACAGCAGGAGTTCCAGCATGCGCAACACCCGTACCCTCACCCGCCGGGCCGCCCTCACGGCCACGGCTGTCACGGCCGCCCTCGTCCTCGCCGCCTGCGGCAACGACAGCGACAGTGCGAGCAGCGGGCACGACGGGCACTCCGCCTCGTCGTCCTCGGCCTCCTCAAGCGCCGCCGCTCACAACGAGCAGGACATGGCCTTCGCCCAGGGCATGATCCCGCACCACCAGCAGGCCCTGGAGATGGCGAAGCTCGCCGTCGGCCGTGCCTCGTCCGCCACCGTGAAGAGCCTCGCCTCGCGCATCGAGAAGGCGCAGGATCCGGAGATCCAGACCATGAACGGCTGGCTGAAGTCCTGGGGCCAGGACATGTCGTCCTCGATGCCCGGCATGGACCACTCCGCGGGCTCCGGCATGCCCGGAATGATGGACGGCACGGACATGGGCCATCTCAAGAAGATGTCCGGCACGGACTTCGACACCATGTTCCTGACGATGATGATCGACCACCACAAGGGTGCCGTCGAGATGGCCACCGCGGAGAAGAACAAGGGCGCGTACGGCCCCGCCACGTCCATGGCCGACGACATCATCACCGCGCAGACCGCCGAGATCACGGAGATGAACAACCTCCTCGGCAAGGGCTGACACGCGCCGGACGGACGAAGGGGGCCCGGTGTTCGCACCGGGCCCCGTTCCCCTGCGTCGGCGGGGTATCGGTTCGGGGTCGCCGGCGTTCAGTGCGCGTGCGGGCCGCCCGTCGACTGCGGTCTGCTGTGCGGTACGAGGACGAGGGCGACAGCGCGCTCACCGCGGCGGTGATCGCGCTGAGGGTGACCGCCTGATCGGCGGCGGCGTCGACATGTTCCTCGGCCACTACACCCCACGCTCCACCCAGCCGTAGACACCTCGTCACCCCTGCCGGCGCAGCACGGCCCAACTGCCCCAGCCAGCCTGGGCCTCCACGGCGCGCCACTCGCCGGGCAGCGCGGCGGCGACGTCTTCGGCCGGCAGGTACAGCGGGCCGTCCTGGCCGAGCTGGTTGATCCACAACAGCACGCCGTACGGGGTCAGCACTCGGGCGGTCTCCGCGGGGAACAGGAGCATGTCGATCGCGGTGATGACCGCGACCTGGCCGTCGGCCACGGGCAGGGCACTGGCGTCGGCCCGCACGCGCAGCGGTGAGCGGTGTACGGCCTGGTGGAGCATCCGCTCCGAAAGATCCACGCTGATCACCTGCTCGAAGGCGCTGTTGAGGAGCGGGGTGAACAGACCAGTGCCCGATCCGAGTTCCAGGCAGGTGCCGTCCGGGAAGGGGCCGCCCCGGTCCAGGGCGTCGCGCAGCGGATCGTCACGGCCGGTGGCGCGGCTGGTGTCCCATTCGGCGGCCAGTTCGTCGAATTGAGCGGCGATGAAATGGGCGGTGCCGGCGTCCCAGGGGCGACGGCCTGCCGCCAGGTCACGGGCGAAGGCGCGGAAGACCTCGGCCGTCCCGGCGGGCGGAAGGGGCTTGCCGCCCGGGCTGGGCCAGATGCGGGGCAGGGTCGCAGTCACGGCAGACACGGCGCTATTCCAGCAGGGCGGTGGCAAGGGCGGATCGGCCCAGGGGTGGACAGTCAGGGTCCACCCCCGGATGGAGAACGCGTCGATGTGCGTGCTCGACGGCCGATCCGCGAGGGCAGGTCAGGCCCGATAGGCCAGGTTCGCCATCATTCCGGCCTCACCGTGGTAGGCGTTGTGGCAGTGCAGCATCCACTGGCCCGGGTTGTCGGCGTCGAAGAAGACGGACAGTTTCTTCCCGGGCAGCACGATCGCGGTGTCCTTGCGTGGCCCGGAATCGCCGATCTGGTATGTGTGGCCGTGCAGGTGCATCGGGTGCCACATGGCGCTGTCGTTGACGAAGTCGAGCCGTACGCGCTGCCCCTCCCGGACGACGATCGGGTGCGCCCCGGGATCGTTCATGTCGAACGGCGTGCCGTTGATGGCCCAGTTGTACTTCTCCATGCGGCCGGTCAGCTTGATCTGGTGCGTGACGTCGGTCTGGGCGGAGTTCAGCCGCACTTCGTCGGCGGAGCGCAGCTGGGACGCCGTCATGATCATGCCGCCCAGTTCCTTCGGGCGGACCGTCGCTGAGGGCTTGCTCCCCGCGCCGGTCCGCATCAGGGCCAGGCCGCCTGCGTCCTTGCCCTCGGCGAGTGCGACGAGCGGGAAGACGCCGTCCCCGAGGGTGACCAGGACGTCGTAGCGCTCACCCATGCCGACCAGCAGGGCGTCCACCTCCTGATGCCGGACCGGGAAGCCGTCGGTGTGGGTGATGGTCAGCTTGTGGCCGCCGAGGGCGACCCGGTAGGCGGTGTCCGAGCCGGCGTTGACGATCCGCAGTCGCACCTTCTTGCCGGGCTTGCCGGTGTAGACGTCCGGGTCACTCGCCACGCGGCCGTTGATCAGGTGGTACGGGTACTTCACGTCGCCGGCGTCGCCGCCGAGCAGGGCGCTGGTGGCGCCCATGAGCATGAACTTCGTCGACATGTCGCCGGACGAGGAGGCCGAGGCGGAGGGGGACGCGGAGTCACGTCCCATGTCCATCCCGCCCATGTCGTGGCTCTCCGTACTGCTGGAGCTGGGGCTGGGGCTGCTCTCGCCCATGTCCATGCCGCCCATGCCCTGCTTGAGTTCGGCGAAGACCTCGTCCGGCGTGCCGGTGACACCGTCGACCCAGTCGTCGAGGAGGACGACCCACTCGTCGTCGTAGGCGAGGGTCTCCTTGGGGTCCTCGACGATCAGTGGGGCGTACAGACCGCGGTCGAGCTGGACGCCTACGTGCGGGTGGAAGAAGTATGTGCCCGGGACGTCGGCGATGAACTTGTACGTGAAGGTGGAGCCGGCCCGGACGGCGGCCTGGGTGACGGGCGGAACGCCGTCCATATCGTTGCGCAGGGCGACGCCGTGCCAGTGGACCGACGTGGTGGTCCTGTTCGGGAGCTGGTTGGACAGCTCGGCGACCAGGGTGTCGCCGACGGACAGCCGGACCTCCTTGCCCGGGGTACGTCCGTCGAAGGCCCAGGTCTTCGGCATGACCCCGCCGCCCAGGTCGATCACCGCGGACGCGGCGGTCAGGGTGAGCTTCTGCTGCCGTCCGGTGCCGGCCCGCTTCTTCTCGGCGGCGGCGACCTCGGATCCGGAAGGGCCGGCCAGGGCGGCGTTGCCACCGGAGCCGGAACCACTGCTGCAGGCTGCGAGCGCGCCGGCGCCTGCGGCTCCCAGCCCGGCGAGCAGGACGGAGCGGCGGTTGATGCTGTTCATTTTTCGTTGTCCTCTGCTGTGCAACTGCGGATGGGGGCGCGGAGGCACGGCGCGTCGAGCGCCGTGCGGTGCGCCTATATGCGCAGCTGGGAGAGGACGGACAGATCGGGTGGAGCTCGGCTCACGACGGTGCCGGGCGCATTCCCGGACAGCGTCGGCGGGAGGTTCACAGGCGGGGGGACGTCGTTGTGATCCGGTGCGACGAGGTGCACCGAGGAGACGCCGGCCGCGCCGCAGTGCTGCATGCCGGCCCCCGCGCACGTACCGGCGCCGAGATCGTGCGTCGAGGAGCCCGAGAAGGACGGTTGTACCGCGTCGGGCATCCCGTGGCCGGCGTGGTCCGCGGCCTGCATGGCCGCAAGCGACATACCGGGCATCGGGGCGGCCCCGATCGCGGTCACCTCGTGGTGGACGAGCACGGCCAGCACGGCGCACAGGGTGACGACCACCCCGTACGCCCAGCGGACGGCCCCGCCGCCGCGCCCTGCTCGCATCGCCATGAGATCACCTGTGCCGTGCCTGCCGATCAGTGATGCCGCATCTTACCCCCAGGGGGTACCGATCCGCCTCTTGTAATACCCCTATGGGGTATGTCTATATTGGTCGCGCTGGGAGGAGCGGAGACCCTGCCTCGCAGAAGCACCCACCCGTCGAGCACCCGAGGAAGAGAAAATGACCGACCAGAAGAACTCCGGCTCCTGCTGCTCCGCCGACGGTTCCTGCCACTCAAGCGCGACCGATGTCGAGGCCGGCGGGGTGACCGCCGTCTACAAGGTGTCCGGCATGACCTGCGGCCACTGCGAGGGCGCGGTCTCGCAGGAGATATCCGTGCTGGACGGCGTCACGGCGGTCAAGGCTGTCGCCGCCACCGGCGAGGTGCGCGTCACCTCTGCCGTCCCGCTCGACGAGCAGGCCGTCCGCGCCGCTGTCGACGAGGCCGGCTACGAACTCGTCGGCATGATCTGAGCCCCTCACCCGTGGCCCGGCGGCTGCGGGCCACAAAACGTCGTCCCCGCTCCGTTCATACGGACGCCGTACGTCCCGGTCCTCCCAGGAGAATCTCCATGACCAGCACGCGGCGTACCGAGGACCGGCCCCGTCGCTTCCGGGTCTCCTACGTTCTCTACGGCCATCTGCCCATCCCGCGTCGAACAGTCCACGACCAGGTGCCCTTCCCGGAGGTCTGCCTGGGCTGTCCGCGGCAGTGGCGCAGGCACGGCCATCCGCATGGCATTCTGCGCCGGATGGATCTCGGGACAGGCAGACGGTGAGTGCGACACTTCTGGCCGGGCTGCTGCCCCGGGATGCGGAGACCGCCGAGGCGTTCGAGGACCCTCCGGCGGTGTTCCTCTTCCCCGAGGAACAGGCCGTGATTGCGAACGCGGCGGACAAGAGGCGCCGGGAGTTCGCCACCGTGCGGTACTGCGCGCGCCGGGCTCTGACGGCGCTGGGACGGACGGCCGAACCGCTGGTGCCCGGTCAGCGGCGCGCGCCGACATGGCCTCAGGGCATCGTGGGATCCATGACCCACTGTGACGGCTACCGCGCCGCCGCCGTCGCCCGTAGTGCCGACATCGCCTCTCTGGGCATCGACGCGGAGCCGCACGCACCGCTGCCGGACGGGGTCCTCGACGTGGTGGCGCTGCCGCGCGAGCAGTACTGGGTGGCCGAACTGACCCGCCATGCCCCCTCGGTGCACTGGGACCGGCTGTTGTTCAGCGCCAAAGAATCCGTCTACAAGACCTGGTTCCCGCTCACCGGAGAGTTGCTCGGTTTCAAGGAGGCCGAGCTGGAGATCGACCCGCAGGGCGGAGGTTTCCGCGCCAGTCTCCTGCGCGAGGGCCGTGACCGGGAAGGCCGGCAGCTGAGCGCCTTTGACGGACGCTGGCAGGTCATTCGCGGCCTCGTCATGACCGCCGTCGCGTACCGGCCCTGAATGCGCAGCCCGGCCCGCCGGCATCAGCCCCCGGCGCCCGCACGACCGCACATCGGATGCCGGACCGCTGGAGCCGTTCTTCTCGCAGTCCCTGCGACGTGCTCGCCCCGTAGTGAGCCGAAGGGTGCGCCGTCGACAAACGATGGCCCGCGGTGAGCCGGACTGTCGGCAGTGGCGGCGGGAGGACCGGTTCCGGTAGGGCTGTCATGACTGTACGCAGGTCTGCGCCCGCTTGCTTCGGCAACTGCAGCATCCGCTCGTCCGGTTCGTGGACGAGCGGCGCGACGGCCGGCGGCCCGGTGTTGTCTGTGGGCGGACGCGTCACCGCGCGGGAGGTTCCAACTCGTCGAAGAGTGTGAGTGTGACGGCTTTCTCCATGTCCACGGCCAGCTGTGAGGCGAACGCGATGAACGCCTTCCGTTGAGGAACTGCTCCCCGTCCCATCCGGATTCGTCACAGGCGATCCACCGTCTGCTGTCCTGGGCGTCGCAGGTCGCGGCGGTCCTGGTGCAGTGGGTGAACACTTCACTGGTAAGGGGGGCATGGGCCTCATTGTCCGGCTTGCTGCCTGGTGGCCCCCAGCCTGAGCATGCCGCCGGCCCCTCGTGTCCGCATCCGGATCAGCTCGCCCCGTTCGTCACCTTCTCGATGACCCCGAACATACAGGCCCCACAAGCTCGTTGACATCGCACATGTGGTCGCAACGATGCCAGCCACACCCCGTCACCACCGAAACAGCTACGGGGGCGAACGAGGACAGTCCCCGTTCAGCGGTCGGCTTGCCGCAGGCACCGTCCCCTGTCCGTAGTGCTCGGGAGCCGGCGACAGACTGGGCAGTTGCGACACTGTTGCAACAGCGTTGATGCTGCGGTTACGGTCGTTGGCGAAACCTCGGCGAGGCGAATCTCCAAGCCTCGTCGCATCGTTCGATGCAAGGCCCACCGCCGGATGGGCCGTCCGGCGGCCGCCGCAATCCAACTTGCTTACACAGCGCTTCCAGCATGTTTGCCGTGGTCGTACACCGGAGGCCCCGTCGCGCAAAAAGACGTGGGCACCTCCATCGCCAAGTCCTCCGCAGGAGAACCGCACGCGCATCGAAGGGAGACGGAGGCGACGGGCTCGTCTGAGCTCCGGGGCCTCTCACCACTCATGACATCGACACTCGTGAAGGAACCGGTGCAAGGTCGGCTAGCCCGGATCAATGGACAGCTGACGACCGCTGACCGCCGCCGCATCAGCGGGATGGCCGGGTTCATCGCCCTGTTGCACATTGTCGGCTGGGGCACACTCATCCTCTTGGTGGCACCCGAGCACTGGCGGGTCCAGGGTGCTGCCTTTGGTCTGGGCACCGGCCTGCTCGCCTACACGCTGGGCATGCGGCACGCCTTCGACGCGGACCACATCGCGGCCGTCGACAACACCACGCGGAAGCTGATGTCCGAGGGGAAGCGACCGTTGACCGTGGGGTTCTGGTTCTCGCTCGGCCACTCGACGGTGGTCTGCCTGATGACGGTGCTGTTGGTGCTGGGGGTGAAGGCGATCGGCGTTCAGGTCTCGGACGACGATTCGCTCCTGCACAGCGTAGGTGGACTTGTGGGAACCGCGGTCTCGGGCGGATTCCTCTACCTGATCGGTGTGCTCAATCTGATCATCCTCGTGGGCATCATCAAGGTCTTCCGGCAGATGCGCCATGGAGACTACGACGAGGCGGCGCTGCAAGAGCAGTTGGACAAGCGCGGATTCATGAACCGGATCCTGCGGGGACTCATGAACAGCGTCACCGAGCCCTGGCACATCTATCCGATCGGAGTCCTCTTCGGGGTGGGATTCGACACGTTCACCTCGGTGGCCTTCATGGTGCTGGCCGGTTCGGGAATCGCGGCCGGGATTCCCTGGTACGCAGTGATGTGCCTGCCGGTACTTTTCACGGCCGGAATGGCACTGCTCGACACCGTTGACGGAGTGTTCATGAACTTCGCCTACGGCTGGGCGTTCGCCAAGCCGATCCGCAAGGTGTACTACAACATCACGATCACCGGCTTGTCCGTGGCAGTCGCGCTGCTGGTGGGGACCATCGAACTGCTGGCGATCCTGCAGGACCGGCTCGGACTGCACGGCTTCTTCTGGGACGCGGTCGCGGGCGTCGATCTGAACAAGATCGGGTACTTCATCGTGGGTCTCTTCGTGGTCACCTGGGTCGTCGCGCTCGGCGTGTGGAAACTCGGACGCGTCGAGCAGAGGTGGTCCGCAGAGGTGCAGGAGCGCGAGGAGGCGGTGGTACCGAACGGCTGAATGCAGCCTCCAAGGCAACCGCGGAATTACCGCAGTCAAACACCCGCTCACCGCCTGATGCTGCGCGATCGCCGTCGGCCCCTGTCCTCACTCCATTTCCGCCAGCCAGAGCAGTTCGTCCTCTGACAACAGAACATACGGCTTCGCCTGCGCGGGGACCTTTTCCGGAGGCACCAACCCCACTGCGGTGCAGCCGAATTCACTCATGGACGTGTGGACGTGGTACCAGATGCGTCGCAATGCGCCGGCGAGGAATCTCAGGGCCGGCCGCAGAACCGACAAGGGAGGCGTGCGCCGGGGTGGTCTGGATGTCATGCCGTTCACCCTTCGCTCGGTGTCGCGCCGATGGCCTTACGGCGCTGTGCCTGGTGCTGACGGGCGGTGGTTCGGGGGCAGGCGACCATGACTTTCCGGCCCCCGGCATCTGTACACCGAAGGGGGGTTACGGCGCATCGTGCACACCGGAGCCGGCCGTGCGCACCAACGGACAACCTGCCGACGATAGCGACAGTCGTAATCCCATGTAGTCAGAGCGACTTGACAGAGACACCGTGTATTGCAAAAATGGGCGCCCTGACACCCCTTGACCACAGCCGCAGAGATGAGACATCCATGGTTGACCTGCCGACCCATTCCGACGCTACGGACGACGCGGGAGAGCAGACGCTGGTCCGGGGCATGTCGAAGCGGACGCGCATGGTGTTGATCGCTGTCGGCGTGGTGGTGGTCGTCGCGGTCATCCTGCTGCACGTCACCGGCGTCATCGGCGCGTGACCGACACGCCCGACAAGTCTGGAGTTCGTAGATGATCGAGGCGATCGGCCTCACCAAGCGCTACGGCGCGACGCTGGCCGTCGACGACCTGTCGTTCAGCGTTCCGGCCGGCCAAGTGACAGGGTTCCTCGGCCCCAACGGGGCGGGCAAGTCGACCACGATGCGTATGGTGCTGGGCCTGGACACGCCTACCTCGGGTTCGGTGACGGTAGGCGGCAGGCAGTACACCAGCTTCCGCCGCCCCCTGGTCGAGGTCGGCGCACTGCTGGAGGCCAAGGCGGTGCACGGCGGCCGCAGTGCCTACAACCATCTGATGTGTCTGGCGCTCAGCAACGGGATCGGCCGGGCCCGCGTCGAGAAGGTGCTCGAACAGGTCGGGCTGCGCGGCGCCGCACGCAAGCGCTCCGGCGGTTTCTCGTTGGGGATGGGGCAACGCCTGGGCATCGCTGCGGCGCTGCTCGGCGACCCCAAGGTCCTGCTGCTGGACGAGCCGGTCAACGGCCTCGACCCTGAGGGTGTGCAGTGGATCCGCAACCTCCTCAAGTCCCTTGCCGCCGATGGCCGGACAGTCCTGCTCTCCAGCCACCTGATGAGTGAGATCGCGCTGACCGTGGACCGGCTGATCATCATCAGCCGGGGTCGGCTGATCACCGAGACACCGATCGCCGACTTCCTCGTCGGTGGCGAGGGCAGCTTCGTCCGTGTGCGCTCGCCCCAGGCCGAGGGCCTGGCAGCGCTACTGCGCGAACACGGCGCCGTTGTCGATGTCCAAGGCGGCGAAACGCTGCGCATCACCGGGGTCACCAGTGACGAGGTCGGAAAACTGGCCGGTGTCAACGGGGCGACCGTGCTGGAGCTGTCGGTGCACCAGGCGACCCTGGAGGAAAGGTACATGGAGCTCACCGGCGGCTCCGGCGAATATCAGGCAGGCGGGGGCGGACTCGTCCCGGCGCAGAACACGAACTGAGGCCATGACCGTGACAACCCTCGTCGGTCCCACGATCAGCTACGGCAAGACGACCGCATTCGTCAACGCACTACGGTCAGAGCTCCTCAAGATCCGGTCAGTGCCCTCCACTTTCTGGACGCTGGCCTGCGCCGTCGTATTCAACGTGGTCCTCGCCGCTGTCGTCGCCGTTCTCATTCCCGGCAGACTCTCGGCCGCCGACCGCAAAACCACCGACTCGATCCAGCTGAGCCTGGCCGGACTGCACCTGTCGCAGGTCGCCATCGGAGTGCTCGGGGTACTCGTCATCACGAGCGAGTACAGCACCGGCATGATCAGGGCCACACTCAGCGCTGTTCCCAAGCGCAGCAGCGTGCTCTCCGCGAAGGCGGTCGTCTTCGCGGCGGCCGCAGTCATCGGCGGGACGATCTCAAGCTTCGCCGCCTATTTCGCGTTCGAGGCGTTCCTGCCGAGCGACGCCGGATACATGAAGACATCTCTGAGCGATCCGGGCGTGCTGCGCGCCGTCATGGGCGGCGGCCTCTACCTCGCGGTCCTCGGACTGCTCGGTCTGGGCCTCGGGGCAGTGCTGCGGTCCAGCGCAGGCGCCATCGCCGCACTCTTCGGGCTGCTCTTCGTGCCGCAAATCTTCGTCCAGTTGATGCCGGGAAATTGGCGCGACTCGATCGGCCCGTATCTGCTGATGAACGCCGGCAGCGACATCTTCGTCGCCTCGCAGCGGGAAGCGGCAAGCCTGAGCCCGTGGACAGGATTCGGTGTCTTCTGCCTGTACGCGGCCATCGCGCTAACGGCCGGATTCGTCTCGATCACCCGCCGCGACGCGTAGCCGGCGCCGCGAAGTCACCGGCGCATCGCGTGGCGCAACAACCCGTCAGCCGTCCTCCGGGCCGTTCGGCAGGCTGCGCGAGCCCTTCGGTAGCGGGCGGCTGGACTCCCATATCCGTCGCCAGGACGCCGCTGTCCCGGAGCCGGTCGGTCGGGCGACGGCCGATTCCTGACTCTCACGCATTGCGCCGTACCAGCCGAGGTCCTCCTCGTTCCACAGCCGCGCAACGGCCTCGGACAGTCTGCTGCTGAAGTCCCAGGCGCTCTCGCCCTGCTGCGGGTACAGCGGTTGCCCGAATCGGACGGACACCCGTGGCCGGCCCGGTACCGGCCAGCCACGGCCTCGGGGCATGGCGGCGAACGAGCCCCGTACCGCGATCGGGACCGCGGGGATACCGAAGCCGCAGCACAGGTGAGCACTCCCGGCCCGAACCCGGTTCATCCAGCCGTCCTGCGACCGGGTGCCTTCGGGGAAGAGCAGCAAGTGCCAGCCGTCCGCCACAAGTTGCGGAGCAAGGCTCTTCAGCCGATTCGATCCCTTGCGCTCGACAGGGAAGCCGTTGATGGCCAGTGCTGTCACGATGGCGCGCCAGCGGGTATCGAAGAAGTAGTCGGCCGCCGCCCCGACCGCTATCCGGCGCGCGAATCTGCGAGGCAGCGCCCCGAGGATCAGTGGTGTGTCCAGATGGCTGGAGTGGTTCGCCACGAAGACGACGGGGCCGCGCAGCTGTTCCAGCCGTTCAACGCCTTCGATGTCGGGGGCGCAGACCGACCAGGTAGTCGGTTTGAGCACTCCGCGCTGCAGCCCGAAGCGCACCGCACCAGCGACGGGCGTCCTCGCCCAGGCGGTGGGGAACCTCTTTCGAGGCGGCGTCTCCTCCCACTGCTCGGCGGAACGAGGCACCCGTGCCCGGCCGAGCCAGTCCCGGCTGTAGGCGATGAGCCGGACGCCCCCGACGATCCCCGTCGCCCCCTTCGCAGCGCGGCTCATCGGACGTCCGCCAGCGCCAGCGGCGGGCTGTGATGGTACGTGATGGACGGACTCGACCCGACCGTTTCCCGTGCCATCTCCAGGGCGTCATTGAGGGTGCTGGCGGTGCGGAACCCCAGCCGGGTCGCGGCGCTTCGGTCGGCGCCGACGAAGATGACGTCACCGAGGTGCTGGAGCGCGTGCGCGCCCCAGTACCACATGTACAGCGGGTGGACTCCATGGTAGGCGTGGCTGGTGCGGTACAGGTGGGTATACCAGGGGTCGGTGGCGAACTGCTCCTCGTACTTGGCCTCGATGACGGCCGGGTCCTTCGTCCGGGAGAGCACCGACTCGTAGAAGTCGATGTAACTCGGGTGGTGGACGGGATGGAATTCCTCGGGCATCGGGTGGTAGAAAATTCCGACGCCGCCCTGGCGGACGATCGGCTGATTCCGGTACAGATTGAAGAAGTACCCCAGGCCCAGGGACATCACCAGGATCGGATTCATGATCGAGTTGACGTTGTAGGGGCAGATGAACGGCAGGCCCCAGATGCCGATGTCGCTCTGGCCGTCGACCTCCGTCAGCTGCTGGCGGTGGACGTTGGTGAGCGTGTGCGGATGGACGTCCGCAGGAGCGCCGGCGTGGACCCCGGTGATTCCGTAAGGCGAATAGCTGCGCTGCCACACCTGCCGCCGCAGCTTCGTCGGGGCCATGCCGTTGGCTTTCCGGAACGCCAGGTATGCCGCCTGGTCGGCCAGTGACCACTCCCATTCCCGCTTGTTCATGAAGCCGACCTGCGGGGGGTAGGAATTGCCGTTGACCGTCGACTCGACGGTGAAGACTTGCACCTCGCGGCCCAGGACCTCGGTCATCCGGTCATAGGAGTGGTGCATCGCGGAACGCGGCGGGTCGTTGAAGGAACGCGATTGCTGCAGTGTGTGGACGTTGTGATGGTGCCGCAGGCTCCGGTAAGAAGCCAGCCCGACCGCAACCGACTTGCTGCCCCCGTTCATGCCGGTGAGGGTGATGTTCACGTAGACGATCAGGTCGCTCTCGGCGGCGCGCCGATTGATCTCGACGACCTCGCCGTGGCGGGTCGTCCCGAGTTCGGTGAGATTCGCACGGTCCTCCGCGTCGTGGTTGCGCAGGTGCCCGGGGAAGAAGGACCGGAACACCCGGTCGCCGACGGTTCGTTTGAGTTCGGCGGGCGTCATCCTGCGGTGCAGTGAGTTGGCTGCCAGCAGTTCCACGTCGTCCACTCCGGCCGCGGCGGCGAGTTCCAGCACCTGCTCGATGATCCGCTGCCGCATATCCGGTGTCTGCATCTGCGGCAACGGCAGGGAGATGTCGTCGAAGACGATCGTCAGCCGCATCCCCGGGCGCAGCAACGTCGGCAGCGGGTCCTGACCGTGCGGGTGCAGCAGCGCGTGGCGGATTGCGGCGTTGACATCCCTGATACCCGGCAGCGAGTCGGGCGGGTAGATGACCCGGGTGCCCAGTGGAAACCGCTCCAGCCGTGCTCCCTCACCTTCGTTGACCAGCAATGCCGGTGTGCGTTCGTCGACTTCGAGCACAAAGCCCGGTCTGCCCACTTGGTGCTCCTAGCTCAGGTTCGGATCGAATGCGACTTTGACGGTGCCGAGCCGGCCTGCCGCGAGCGCGTGCCCGATCGCTTCCCGCCAGCGGGACAGCGGGTAGACCGAGTCGACGTACCCGGCAAGCGGTGCTGCCTGGCCGGCCAGGCGAACAGCTTCTGCGAAATCCGGGGCCGTGCTCGGTGTCCCCCCGCCTCCACCGCCGTTCGAGGCGTAGGAGCCGATCAGGTTCAATTCCCGGAACCACACCGGAGTCAGGTCGACCGCCCCGGACGGCATCCCCGACATCACGACTGTTCCGCCGGCGCGCACGGTGCGCAGGGCCGTGTCGAGGCCGTTCGCGCCGCCGGTGCAGTCAAAGGCGACATCGACTCCGCCCAGCAGGAATTCGGCGCCGATATCGGGGTGTTCCAGTGACCCACCGGTCACCATGCGCAGGGCTCTGGCGGTGCGGCGCACACCGAACGTCTCGGTCGCCCCCAGCGCCTCGGCCTTCGCCTGTTGATGGGGGTGCTTCGCCACCACGTACACCGGGCCGGCCGCGGTGAACTCCCGCAGCGCCAGAATCGTCAGCAGCCCAACCGTGCCGGCGCCTACCACCAGGACCGAGGCCCCGGGCGGGATCGACACGCGCCGCACCGAATGGACGGCGCAGGCCAGCGGTTCCACGAGTACGGCGCTGCGGTCGTCGAGTGTGTCGGGAACTGCGTGCAGTTGGGAAACGTGCGCGAGTACGGACCGGCTCCAGCCGCCGCCGGTGTCGGTGCAACATCCGGTCTGCAGTCCGGCCTTGAGCGCACCGGTGGTGACGTGTTCGCAGCGGTTCGGCCGGCCTGTCCGGCACTGGTGGCATGGCGGAGTGGACCGGGCCGCGCACGACAGAACGGGGTCGACGACCACCCGGCTGCCCATGGGGAGGCCGGGAGCGTCTTCGAGGGACTCCGCCACGATCTCGTGCCCGGGGACGAAGGGCAGCGAGGCCATCGGACCCAGATACGGCGAGGAGCGTCCGCTGAGCAGTGCGAGGTCGGACCCGCAGATCCCGGAGAGCAGGGGTCGCAGCCGCACCCAGTCGGGCCCGCTCCGCTGCGCTGAGGGCCGGTCCACCAGGCGGATCGGGGAGACCGAGCCGGCCACGGCGCCGGTGAGGCGTCCGCCGACACCGGTCGCGGTGATGCCGCGGGCGGCGAGGTAGCGGACGGGCGAGCGGTAGAACTCCAGTGCCTGGCTCATCGTGCCCCCGTCGGCGTCCCCGACAGAGCGGTCATCGCCGCGTCGATCCGCCCGCCGGTGTGTGTGCCCCATTCCTCGATCCGCCAGGCGCGTCGCGTCGCGTGCCGGTTCAGCCGCTGGTCCGGGTTGATCGCCACCGGTGTGCCGACCAGTTCGAGCAGCGGGCAATCGGAGAAGCTGTCACCGTAGGCGTAGGAGCGTTTCAGGTCGATGCCGGCTGTGTCGGCGTATCTGCGCGCCCATGCCGCCCGTGCCTCACCGACGACCGGCGGGGTCTCCAGGAATCCGGTCAGTATGCCGTTGCGTACCTGGAGCCGGCTGGCCGCGATCTCGTCGAACAGCGGGCCGAGCGGTTCCACGAGGAGGTCGGCGGTGCCGGTGATCAGGATGGTGCGGTGGCCCGCCGCCCGGTGGGCGCGGATCCTGCGGATCGCCTCGGGGAAGGAGCGGTGCAGCAGTGCGTCGCCGATCCGGTGGCGGACCAGGTCCTTCAGCTCGGCCTCGGAGCAACCGGCGTAACGCCTCATGAAGGACCTGACGAAGTCCCCACGGTCGCGCCGCTCGGCTTGGAGGTACCCGGGCACCGACAGTGCTAGCGAGGCCAACTCCCCGGCCCAGGAGGACCGTGAGCTGCCGACGAGCCGGGTCCACAGAAACACTTCGACGAGGTTGGAGGCGAGTACGGTTCCCTCCAGGTCGAACAACGCGGCGATGTCCCTGCCCTCGGGCAGCACGTCCTGGGCCGGACGTCGCCTCCGGGGCCGTGCGGTGCGTCTGGCCACAGCGGTGACCGCCGGGCAGTACACCTCACGAACGTAGTGCGGCCAGGAAATCTCGGCCACGTCGAAGCCGGCGCCGTCCGGCGGCTGTGCTCGGTGCAGGGCGATGACGTTCCGGTCGTCGTAGAAGGCTTCGACACCTCCGTAGCCGCCGTACAGATCGAGCAGACGTCTCAGAGACTCGGTGAGCTGGGAGTCTGCGCGGACCTTGTCGAGCCAGTCCCTGGTGCGGGCCGTCGTCGGCAGCTTCAGGAGAGTCCGGTCGACGAGCCGCGCCGCGCGCTCGCCCGTTCTGAGTGTCCGTTCCACTGCGGCAGCCCCGGGGAAGCGCCAGGTGGGCACCTTCACATGCCCGCGTCCGCCGTCGGGAAGCGGGTGCTCCCCGAAGTAGCCGGACACCTCCAGGTGCAGGTCCCGCTGGGTCAGCGGATTGCGGGCGCCGGTGCCGATGTGGAAGTACGCGGGCCGTGCC
Organism: Streptomyces sp. NPDC005374; assembly: GCF_042872225.1. Taxonomy (NCBI): domain Bacteria; kingdom Bacillati; phylum Actinomycetota; class Actinomycetes; order Kitasatosporales; family Streptomycetaceae; genus Streptomyces; species Streptomyces sp. NPDC005374. The sequence continues at coordinate 52,411 of NZ_JBIAKA010000024.1, forward strand.
GGCTCAGCAGGGGTGGCGGCCACCGCGAGGGCGGCAGCGGTGACGAAGTCCACCGGCACGATGTCGATGACGCTTTCCGGATGGACGGGGAACTCGGGGATCTCGCCCCGTCCGTAGGCCAGGATGATCGGGTCCATCATCTTGTACGACTCGAACCAGCCTGGGTACGGGAGTCGCAGTGCGGCCTGCACAATCGTCGGGCGCAGCACGGACACCCGCAGGCCGGCTGTACGTGCGTACTCCTCGGCGACCCGTTCGCCGAGTGCCTTGGTGAATGTGTAGATGTCCGTCCAGCCCAGACTCTGGCCCCGCAGGCGTCCCGCCGCGACCAGGCGGTCGTGCACCCAGCCACGGCGGGCCCGCTCGGCCGCGTCCGCCGTCGCGGCCGATCCGGCCTTGCCGTGCTCGGTACGGGCCGCGTCGAGCAGTGACTGCAGGACTCCGGGAGCGCGTGACAACTGTTCGGCCTCCTCGCGTGCGGAGAGGGCATGGTGCAGCTCCGACTTCCAGTCGATGTCGTGCTCCAGGGCCTGTTCGGCGACGATGCCCTTGCGTAGCGCCGAGACGTAGGCCGTCGACACGTGGACGACATGCGGTTTGGACGACGACGCGGCGAGGGCTTGGTAGAGCTCGGAGGCGCCCAGGACGTTGATCCGGAACGCCTCGTCGATCGGCGGGTCGAACGACACGGTGGACGCGCAGTGCAGGACCGTGGTCAGGGTGCCGGGCAGCGCCGGCATCCCTGTCCCCAGGTCGCCTTCCAGGCAGTCCACCCGTTCGGCCAGCGCGGTCTGGACCCCGGCGTAGCCGATGCGTTCCCGCAGGGTCCGAAAGACCGGTTTGCGTGCGAGCCCCGCCAGCCGTTCGGCCGCCGAGACATTGCCGCGCCGCCGGATCAGGACGGTGACCCGGGTGTCCGGGTGCTCGATGAGCAGCCGCTCCAACATCGCCTGGCCGAGAAACCCGGTCGTGCCGGTCAGCAGGACGTGGCTGCCGATCGGACCGGACTCGGCTGTCGGCGGATTCCCGTCCCGGGCGGATGGCGCCACAGCAGAACCTCCATACGGATTCCGAGGGGATGACACGGTGCGGTGGACGGGCTGGCCGCGCGAAGCAGGTGAGCCGCCCATGTGCGGTTCCCCCTCCGGGGCGCACGTCGGTGTCGCAACCGGCGGCCGCTGCCTGGTCGTGGTCCGACCTCCACCTGGATCTGCCAGGGCGTGGTCGGAATGACGGCGGTGATGCGACGGACCACGCAGCCTTGCGGGTCCGGCGGTGCCGACGGCCTCAGGTTAGGACACCCACCGGAGGCCGGGCAATGCCCCCCTTCTGTAGAGGATTTGGCATCGGTGCAGGTCAAGTGGCATTCATCGAGCCGGACCTGAACACCTCCACGGTGACGGCGACGTGCGTGAAACCGGACCGCCGGATCGCGTCCACCAGCGCCGGATGGCATGCGGGGTTTTCGGCGACCTGTGGATCCACCTCGATGCGGACGGCTTCGCCGAGATCCCGCACCCGGACATTGGCCAGGTCCGCGCGCAGGCCCACGGGCGCGGTCGCCACGACCAGGGCCTCGCGCACCGACGCTTCGGCGCGTTCGACGCGGGCCAGCCGTCCGGGGGTGATCTGCAGGCCGTAGGCGATGCGGCTCGACAGACAGGCCATCGCCGGTTTGTCCCAGGTCGGCAGCGACCAGAGGCGGGCGACCGCACGGACGGCCGCCTTGTCGAGACCGGCGTCGGCCAGCGGAGTCCGCGCGCCGCGCTGGGCGGCAGCGGCGATACCGGGCCGGAACCGGTCAAGGACATCGGTGGCATTGGTACCGGTCGCCACCGTGCCGAACCCCAGACGCTCCGCCACCTCGAGCGCCGCGTCCAGCAGGGTGCTCTTGCAAAAGAAACAGCGCTGGGGCCCGTTGTCCCTGTAGCCGCTGACATCGAGTTCGCGGGTGTCCACGAGGTGGTGGGTCACCCCCAGGGCATCGCAGAATCGTCTGGCTGCACGCAACTCGGCGGTCGGCAGCGCCGGAGAGACCGCGGTCACCGCCGCCATGCCGCCCGTACCGAGCGCCCGAGCGGCGGCCGCGACGACCACGCTGGAGTCGACGCCGCCTGAAAAGGCGACCACAGTGCCGCCGTAACCGGCTGTCTCGGCGAGCAGTGCCTGCGCCGCCATGGCTGTTGAACCGAACTCCGCCACGTGCCACTCCGGTGAGTCGAAACGAAGGGTCCGAACGCGATGGAACAGATGGCCGCAGGCTACAAGAACGTCTCAACTGCAGCAGGAGAGCTGGACCTCGGATTCGCCCGGCTCGATGTCGACCGCGCGGCGCGCACCGGAGATCCCGAGGTGGTGTTCGGGGCAGGCAAGACGCCCGAACAGGTCGTCGGCGCCATGCGGGCGCTGACGCTGGCGCATCCGGACCGGCTGGTACTGGCAACCCGGCTGTCCGACGAGGCCAAGAAGCTGTGCCGCACCGAATTGTCCGGCGTCGAGGTCGACGACATCGGCCGTACCGCGACACTCGGGCGGCCAGGTCCCTCCCGCGGCCGTGTGGCCGTGGTCTGCGCGGGCACCGCCGACCTTCCCGTCCTGCGCGAATGCGCGGCCACGGTCACCGTCTTCGGTTCCTACGCCGATGAGATCGTCGACGTGGGCGTCGCGGGTCTCCACCGGCTGTTGGCGCAGCGCGACCGGATCGCCGCGTGCGACGTCGTCGTCGCCGTGGCCGGGATGGAAGCCGCACTGCCGTCCGTGCTCGGCGGGCTGGTCGGCGTGCCGCTCATCGCGGTGCCGACGAGTGTTGGTTACGGCTGGCACCTCGACGGGCTGACGGCCTGGCTCGCGACGCTCAACAGCTGCGCGCCCGGCGTGCTCTCGGTCAACGTCGACAACGGTTTCGGCGCCGGCGTCGCCGCCGCGCGTATCGCCCGGAACGCCGGAAGGCCGGCCGAGTGAGAACCCTGTGGATCGACGCAGCGAACGGAGCCGCAGGCGACATGCTGCTGGCGGCGCTCCTTGACGCGGGAGCCGATCGCGACGCCGTGGACACAGCCCTGGCCGGACTGCCGGTGGAACCAATCAGCCTCGCCGAACAGGACGTCAGGCGGCACGGGTTCCGCGCCAAGCAGGTCGTGGTCACCGCGCCGGAGACCACGACCCGGCGGAACCTCGACGATGTGCTGGCCGTCGTGGCGGCGGCCGGCCTGCCGCCGAAGACGGCGGGCTTCGCCACCGACGTCTTCCGCCGACTGGCCCGGGCCGAGGCGCGGGTCCACGGAATCCCCGTGACGCAAGTGCACTTCCACGAGGTCGGCGCGCTCGACGCCATCGTCGACGTCGTGGGGTGCGCGACGGCGCTGCAGAGCCTGGACCTGCTCGGCCAGGTGACCTGCGTCGTCGGACCGATCGCGGTCGGCGCCGGTGTGGTGTCCGGAGCTCACGGGGCCATCCCGATCCCGGGACCGGCCGTACTGGAACTGCTCGCCGCCGCAGGCGCTCCCGTCGCCGCCCACACAGCGGCGATGGAACTGTGCACCCCCACCGGAGCCGCCCTGCTGTGCACACTCGCCACCGGATGGGGACCGCCCCCCGCCCTCACGCCGGTGGCCGTCGGGGTCGGCGCGGGCACCGCGGACCCGCCCACCCACCCCAACGTGCTTCGTGTCCTGATCGGCGAGAGTGCGGCGGAACCGGAGTGGGCGACCTCCCCGCTGCACCGCGTCGACACCACCGTCGACGATCTCGACCCCCGGCTGTGGCCGGACCTGCTGGACGGTTTGCGGTCGGTCGGCGCCGCGGACGCCTGGTGCACGCCCGCCCTGACCCGGAAGGGCCGGCCGGGCCAGGTGCTCAGCGTGCTCGTCGATGACGAACGGCTCGACCTGGTCTGCGGTGTCGTGTTCGAGCAGACGACGACGCTGGGGGTACGGGTTTCCCCGGTGAGCCGTCGTGCGCTGCGGCGGGACCAAGTGGAGGTCCAGGTCGACGGCAGCGCGGTCCAGGTGAAACGTGGCTACCTGGCCGGGCGGATCGTCACGGTCCAGCCCGAGTACGACGAGGCCCTTGAAGCGGCACGGCGGACCGGTCTGCCGGTCGCAACCGTCCTGGAACGGGCCCGCATCCTCGGCGGCGAGGCCGGCCCGTGACAGAGCCGGAACCATGCGTGCAACATCGGAGTTTCCGAGGTTGCACGGGTCACGGACGGACCCGGTCGGGGCGCCGCCGGGGCCGTCCGAAACGGGTGCCGTACCCCCGCTGTGCAACCGCCGCGACGGCGTGCCTTCGGGACTGACTCCGTGTCAGGGTGGCTGCCTATTCAGGACGTTCGCACAGGCACGCTGTGGCCAAAAATCGGGAGTCGGTGTGTTCGAGACGATACGCGAGTCGGTGAAGGCCGCCTTGATCGAGATGAACTACGACGTCAGCGAACTGACGGACAGCACGGTGCTCGGCCCGGCCGGTCTCGACCTGGAATCGCTCGCCGTCGCCGAGCTCGCGGTGCACATTGAGGACGACTTCGGTGTGAAGTTCGCCGACGAGGAGCTGCCTTTGATGGCGGACATGACCCTCGACGAGTTCTCCGCGATGGTGGCCGGACGGATCGGTGCGCCGCCGACCGCCGATCTGGCGGAGTGAGACGGGGGTGGGGGAGTGAACCGGACCAGCCCGCGGGCGGTCGTGACCGGTATCGGTGTGATCTCGCCGTTGGGCACCGATGTGGAAGAGTTCTTCGAGGCACTGTGCCTGCCGCGCTCGGGGCTGGTCCGGCCACCGGCCGGACATGTCGCCCACGGACTGACCGACGCGGTCGGCATCGCCCCTGACCTCGACGCGTCCGCGCTGGTCCCACGGCATGATGTCGGTGTCGTCGACCGTTTCGCGCTGATGGCTGTGGCCGCGGCCGACGCGGCGCTCGCCGACTCCGGGATCAAGATCGGCGAGGATGTCGACCCCCGGCGGGTCGCCGTCGTCGCCTCGACCGGAGCCGGCGGGATGATCACCTTCGAACGGCAGGCGCGGTCCTCAGGGGAACGCGGCGCTTCTGGGGTGTCCTCGTTTCTGTATGCGGCGTTCCTGCCGAACATGGCAACGGCGCGCATCGCCATCAAACATGGCATCCGGGGCTACAGCTCTGCCATCACCACGGCCTGCGCAGCGAGTGCCCACGCGGTCGCCGAGGCGTTCCGACTGATCTCGGCCGGAGATGCCGACGTGGTGGTGTGCGGAGGCACGGAGGCAACGCTGGGGGGGCTCACAGGAGTCGCGGGCTTTCGCAACGCCCGTGCGCTGGCTAGTGGTTGGAGCGAGGACCCCACGGCGGCAAGCCGTCCCTTCGACGCTCGACGCAACGGGTTCGTCCTTGGTGAGGGCGGCGGCATGCTCGTCGTCGAACGGGCCGACTTCGCCGATGCGCGAGGCGCCGCCGGATACGCCGACCTCGTCGGATGGGGTTCCACCACGGATGCCTTCCACCTGATCATGCCCAACCCGGACGGAGCGGGCGTCGCGGACTGTCTTCGCACGGCAGTCGCGCGGGCCGGTCTGGCCACCAGCGACATCGGGTACGTCAACGCGCATGGGACCGGGACGAAGATCGGCGACATCGCCGAGGCCGCTGCCATCCGGACGGTCTTCGGTGACGAACAGCCCGCGGTGAGCTCGACCAAGGGAGTGACAGGACACCTGCTCGGTGGTGCCGGAGTCGTGGAGGCGGCCGCGACGGTCCTCGCCGTGGCCCGCGGTCTGCTGCCGCCCACGCACAATCTCGATGCCCCGGACCCCAGATGCGATCTGGACCATGTACGGGGCAGCGCCCGGCCCACCCAGGTCCGTGCCGCACTGTCGACGTCCTCGGCGTTCGGCGGCCACAACGTGGCTCTGGTCTTCGAGCCCGCCAGCACCCGGCTGTCCAGAACCGGTGGAGCAGCCCATGCCGGATGAGTCCACCCTGCCGTCGGCTCCCCTGCGCAGTGTCATGATCGGTGAGCACTCGCTTCTGGCCGGGTGTGCCGCGCTGTGGGTGGAGCGCGGGCATCGCCTCACGGCTCTGGTGTCCCCGAACCCGGAGCTGCGCACCTGGGCGCAGAAGAGGGACATCCCCGGCATCGAGCGTCTCGACGACCTCGAAGCGACTTTGAAGGGCGAGCCGTTCGACTACCTGTTCAGCATCACGAACATGCGGATCGTGCCGCAACGGCTGCTCGACCTGCCGCTGCGGTTCCCAGTCAACTTCCACGACGCACTGCTGCCACAGCACGCAGGGGTGTACGCCACCAGCTGGGCGCTGCTGGATTCGCCCAGCGAGCACGGGGTGACCTGGCATGTGATGACCGCAGGGACCGACGAGGGCGACATCCTGCTCCAGCGGCGGTTCACGGTCGGAGGCGACGACACTGCCTACAGCCTCAACGCCAAGTGCTTCCAGGCGGGTATGGAGTCCTTCGCGGAGTTGGCCGACATCCTGTCCGCCGGCCACGAGGCCCCCGTGCCTCAGGACGCCGAACTGCGCACTTATCACGGCCGGGGCGACGTCCTTCCCGACGGGGGCATGCTGCGCTGGACACACAGCGGGCGGCAGCTGCATGCGCTCGTACGCGCAACTTGTCTGGGCCGCAGCCCGAACGCCTTCGGCACCGCGAAGCTCGCCGGCCCCGGAGAGTTCGTCGTCGTGGGCGAGAGCAGACTCTCCCCGAACCGCAGCGGTCAGGTTCCCGGTACCCTCCTGGCCGCCGACGGGAGCGGCCTCATGGTGGCCACCGCCGACCACGACCTCACGGTGCGCGGGTTCTCCACCCCCGAAGGAGTCGCTGTGCCATCGGCCGAACTGGTGGCCCGCTGGGGGCTGGAGTGCGGCGGGCGCCTTGCCGCACCCGATGCCGCAGAGGCCCTGGTCGCGCAGATGGCGATGGCCCGCCCGCACGAGTTCTGGTGGGTCCGGCGCCTGGCCCGCGCCCGCCCGTTCGAGCTGCCCCACCGGGGCGCCGTGGCGGTGGTCGGGAACGAACAAGCGGAGACGCCCCGACGTCACCGCTTCGAGGAGTTCGAGGTACCGGTGCCGCCCGCACTGGTGGCGGTCGCCGCCGACCCGGCAGGGACCGTACTGGCCGCAGTTCTGCTGTTCCTCGCCCGGGTCTCCGGCGAGGAACAGGCCGATGTCGGGTTCCGCGGACGGGAAAGGGCGGGGAACGGGCCCCTGTTCGCGTCTGCCGTTCCGATCCGGATACCCGAACCGGCGGAGGGCAGGAGCTTCGGGGACTTCCGCGCCGAGGCCGCGGAAGCGGTGGCGGCGGCCGAGGAACGCGGCTCCACCCATCTGCGCGATATCTGGATCCGGTATCCGGCGCTCGGCGGCAACGCCGGGCAGCACAGGCCGGCCGTCGTCGTCGGCATCGGCGGGGACGTGCCCGAAGCGGGCGACCCCGCGGCCGCCCTTCGACTGCTGTTGCAGGGCATCACCGCGTCGGTCCTTGTGGCTCCCCGTGGTGACCGGTGCCGTTGGTTTGTCGCCGCCGACCGGGTTGAGGCTGCCGCGGTCGAGGCGCTGCGCAAAGACTTCTCCTCCTTCCTCGGGGCGCTCGGCGACGCACGCCATCTCGACGTCGCCCGTGTTCCGCTGCTGTCCGGGCCGCGACGGCAGGAGGTCCTGGAGGGCTGGAACAGCACCCGGGTCGACCGGCCGCGCCGTGTATGTGTCCACGACATGGTCGCCGAGCAGGCCCGTCGCCGTCCCGAGGCGGTGGCAGTGGTCTGCGACCGGGAGACGCTGACCTACCGTCAACTCGACGCGCGCGCAGACCGACTGGCCGCGGCTTTGGCAGCCGCAGGGGTGCGGCGCGGGTCTCTCGTCGGTGTCTACCTCGGGCGTTCCGCCGACCTTGTGGTGGGCCTGCTCGCGGTCCTGAAGGCAGGCGCCGCCTATGTGCCGCTGGACCCTGTCTATCCGCCGGACCGCATCCGCGCCATGGCCGTCGACGCGGGCGTCCGCCTGGTGCTGACCGAGAGCCGCCTGCCACTGCCCATGGACGGCATCCGGCAGCTGGAGGTCCGGCAGCCGGATATCGAAGGCGCTGGCGCAGCGCAACCGGCCTCCGGTGCCCCGGACAACTGCCGGGAACGGGAGACGGTACCCGGAGCGGACGACGCACATGGACCACTGGATGGTGCGACGCCCGACGACCTCGCGTACGTCATCTACACATCGGGCTCGACAGGCCAACCGAAAGGCGTGCGGATCGCCCACCGGGCTCTGACGAACTTGCTCTGCTCGATGGCCGCCGATCCGGGATGCACGGACACCGACCGGCTGCTGGCCGTCACCACCGTGTGCTTCGACATTGCAGCTCTTGAACTCTTCCTCCCCCTGATCACCGGCGGCAGCGTGGAGTTGGTGGGCGAACAGGTGACCTCGGACGGATACGCCCTGCGTGCGCGGCTGTCCCGGTCCCGGCCGACGATGATGCAGGCCACCCCGGCGACCTGGCGGATGCTCATCGCCGCCGGCTGGGAGGGCGACCCCGAACTGCGCGCACTGTGCGGGGGCGAGGCACTCTCGGCGGATCTCGCAGCGGGTCTGCTGCCACGCACCAAGGAACTGTGGAACCTCTACGGTCCGACCGAGACCACCATCTGGTCGGCGGCCTGCAGGGTCCGTCCGGGCGACCGGATCACCCTGGGCCGACCGATCGAGAACACCCGTTTCTATGTGATGGACCGGCGCGGCCAGCCGGTGCCCCCTTACGTGCCGGGGGAGTTGTACATCGGCGGCGACGGAGTGGCGGACGGGTATCACATGCGTCCGGAGCTGACGGCGGAGAGGTTCGTTCCCGACGGACTCACGGGGGCCGGATGCCTGTACCGCACCGGTGACCTGGTGCGGTACCTGGCGGATGGGCGGCTGGAGTACCTGAACCGGATCGACGACCAGGTGAAGGTCCGCGGCTACCGTATCGAGCTCGGCGAGATCGAGGCCGCTCTGCTCCGCCACGACGGTGTGCAGCACGCGGTCGCGGTAGCCCGCGAGGACGTCGTCGGCATTCGGCGGCTCGTGGCCTACCTGGTTCCGGCCGGACCCACGATCCCCACGGCCGCCGAGCTGCGCCGGCACCTCTCTCGTGACTTGCCCAGTTACATGGTGCCCGCGGTGTTCGTGCCGGTGACCGAGATCCCCTTGACGCGCAACGGGAAGGTGGACCGCAAAGCCTTGCCCGAGCCGCCGCGGAGCGCGGAGGGTGTGCCCTCCGGAGCGGCCCCCAGTACTGGATCCGAGGAAGCGGTCGCTGCGGTGTGGCGGGCCACGCTCGGACGGGACGACATCGGTGTCGACGACAGCTTCTTTGAGGCGGGGGGCAACTCCCTGCTGCTGGTGGAGACGGTCAAACGGCTGAACGCCGCGATGGCCGTGCATCTGACATCCGTCGACATGTTCCACAACCCGACGGTACGCAGCATGGCCGGTCACCTTGAGGCCCTGGCACGACCGGAGGGCGACGGGCAGGCTGTCGTCTCCGCCCGCCGTATCGACAGGTCACTGATCCACCGGCGCAGGCGCCGTACCTGAAAGGCCGCCCCAAGGGCGTAGGGGTCGACCATGATCCGGGCGCCGTGATCAGCGGACCGTGCGGCCTACGTCGGCATCGACCCTTGCGACTCCATCTCCTCCACGAGGTTCTCCACAAACGAGTCGATCGTCGGATAGTCGATGAAGCCCGTGGCCGGAACCTCATAATCCAGTTCGTCGCTGAGTTTCGCCGTCAGCTCGATCAGCATCAGTGACTCGGCGTTCAGGTCGAAGAGGCTGACCGCCGGGTCCGGCAGAGCGTCGCTCGTGGCCTGAGGGCCCAGAGCCCTGCCGATTTCGTCCCGCAGGTACTCGGTCAGCAGAGCAACCTGCACGACCACGGGCCGACCGGCCATCTGCTCCCGCAGTGAGGTGCCCCCCCTGGCGGCCTTCCCCGCCGGCGGCCGAGCACCGTCGTACCAGAAGTGCGCACGCTGGAAGGGATAAGTCGGGAGCGAGGTCCGTCTGAACGGCTGGTCCGCGTAGAACCTGGACCAGTCCACCACGAGACCGGACAGCCACGCCCGGCCCAGGGATGCGAGCAGGGCGGGCAGACCGGGGGAATGGACACTGCGGCTGTCAACCGTCAGCTCCAGGGGTATCCACCCGATTCCGTCCAGGGCCGCCGTCGCCGAGGTGGCGGGGTCGCCGGCGTGCGTGCCGGCTACGAAAGGAGCGCCGGGGCCTGTCCAGCCCTGCCCGCCGGAGAGCCACAGCGGCAGGGAAGGGCGTCCGGCGGGCGGACCGCCAGCCGCGGGGTCGAGCATCGCCGCCACCCCGAACGCGCCGGCCAGACAGCCTGCGGCACGCCAGCCGTCGCCGGTGCCGATGAAACCCTTTGGCGTCACACCCCAGGCTAGCCACACCTGAGCGGTCGCGTATTCGGCCAAGGCAGCGGCACTCGTGTCGCCTGCGGTGAGTGCTGACCTGGCGTCCGACCGGCCGAGCTGGGTCAGACAGTCGTCAACAGCGGTCCGGAAAGCGGACGACTGTTCATAGAGGGCGACGGCGTGGGCGCCACCGTCCGGCGAGGAGCCGGTGCACACGAACGCGACGGCCTCGACCTGCTGAGTGACTTCGCCCGTGGGTACTCGGTCCCGGCCACCCACCGCGAGCGCCATGGCGGCGTCCCGGGTGTCGGTGGCCACGACAAAACTCCGGTGCGGGTGGACGCGACGGCCGAGGGCCAGGGTTCCGGCGACATCGCGTAGCGGTGTGCCGGGATGGCGCCGCAGATGCCGGGACAGGTCGGATGCGGCTCGGCCTGCCGCGACCGGGGTGGATGCGGACATCAGGAGCAGGGCGGGGCGCCCGGGCGCATCCGGGACGTGTTGTGCGGGTGCTTCTTCGAGTACGACGTGAGCGTTGGTCCCGCCGATTCCGAACGCACTGACGCCCGCGCGCCGGAGGCCGACACCGGCCGGCCACTCGCAGACTTCGGTGTTGACGTAGAACGGGCCCTCGGAGAACGGAATCTCCGGGTTCGGCGCCTCGAAGTCCAGGGTCGGCACCAGGCGGGCGTGGCGCAGCATCAGTGAGGTCTTGATCAGTCCGGCCATGCCTGCGGCGGTATCGAGGTGGCCGATGTTCGACTTCACCGAGCCCAACGCGCATGAGTGGCCCGCGTCCGCGGCGGCGAACGCCGCGTTCAGGGCGGCCACTTCGATCGGGTCGCCGAGCGCTGTCCCGGTCCCGTGTGCCTCGACATAGCTGATCGTCTCCGGCCCGCAGTCCGCCACGCTCAGCGCGTCGGTGATCACCGACGCCTGCCCCTGGACGCTCGGGGCGGTGTAACTGGCCTTGAGCGCACCGTCGTTGTTGATCGCCGAGCCTTTGATCACCGCGTGCACACGGTCGCCGTCGGCCAGCGCATCGGTCAGGCGCTTGAGGATCACCACCCCGGCACCGCTGCCGATCACCGTGCCCTGTGCTTTGGCGTCGAAGGGGCGACACCGGCCGTCGGGCGAGAAGATCATGCCCGGCTGATGCAGGTATCCGTGCTGCTGCGGGAAGCGGATGTGGGCGCTGCCGGCCAGGGCCGCGTCGCACTCTCCGCCGAGCAGCGCCAGACAGGCCAGGTGGACCGCGACGAGGGAGGTGGAGCACGCGGTACCTACGTTCACACTGGGTCCGCGCAAGCCCAGCTTGTAGGACACCCGGGTGGCCAGGAAATCCTTGTCACTCGCGATCATCAACCGGTAGCGCTCGACATCGGAAGCGGCGCGGAACCGCTCGGCGAGGTTGTGCAGGGCGTAGGCATTGAGTCCGACACCTGCGTAGACGCCGATCGCGCCGGTGTAGCGATCCGGGTCGCAGCCCGCGTCCTCCAAGGCGGTCAGCGCGCACTCCAGAAATATCCGCTGCTGCGGATCGAGGACTTCCGCCTCGTCCTGGGGGATACGGAACAGGTCCGCGTCGAACATGTCGATGTCGGGCAGGATCTGGCCGACTTTCACGTACTGCGGGTCGGCCACGGACTCGGGGGACACACCCGCGGCCAGCAACTCCTCGTCAGTGAAGTAGGTGGCTGTCTGCGTGCCGTCACACAGGTTCTGCCAGAACCGCTCGGTGTTCTCCGCCCCGGGGAAGCGGCAGGCCATGCCGACAATGGCCACGTCCGACTCTCGGGTGTCGTCTGAAGCGTCCACGCTGTGTCCTTGTCATCTCACGGCAGTCGGATGCCCACGTCCGCCGCGACCTTGGGCATGTCTACGAAACTCTCCGCGACGAACCGCGCCGCGGCCTCGTCGGCGTCGAAGCCGCGAAAGATCGAAACCAGCTCGCGCAAATGCTCCCCGCGATCGCCCTCGCCAGCGGCGATCTGCAGGGTCACCCTCCTGAGCTGTTCCTCGATCTCCACGATGTTCAGCACCTGCGGAAACTTGATGCTGAAGGTCGAGCGCTCGGTGCCGGTCGCGCTCCGCTTGACCGCCCGTACGTGACTGGCGGCGTTGAGCTTGTAGAACATGCAGTCCCAGTGCTTGAAGGCGTAGTAGTTCAGCAGGGGGAACAGCGTGCAGTGGGTCTCCAGTGGCGAGGACTCGTACAGGCCCTTGGCCTTCAACTCGGCCACGATTTGGTCCGGGTCGTACTCATGGCGCATGGCGATGAACGGGAACACGATCTTCGGCAGCTCGTCGTCCTCGGCGAACAGCACCTGTTCGAGCTCGCCCCGGAAGACCTCGTCGGTCAACCGGTCGCCGAAGGACTGGTAGAAGCCCCGCACGACCTCCCGGACGTTCGACTCCATGGTGAGGATCTGCTGGGGATCCGCGCACATCGCCACGTACGGAATCCCCTCCCGGAAGGCGTGCAGTATGGCGCGGAGCACGAAGAACGTGCGGCACGAGGCGCACGGCAGTTTCTCGTCGAGATACGAGCCGGGCCTGGCGGGGGCGGGCCGGTTGAAGACCTCTCGCATCACCTTTTTGATGTTGACGTCGTCAGAATCCAGCACGAAGTCCGCGGCGATCTTCTCGCGCGCGAGCCGGATGTTGTCGGCGGCGTGCGTGCTTTCGAACGGGACGTCGAAGGTATAAGCCAGGACCCGTTTGCCGTATTCGTTGACGAATTTGTCCAACATGTAGGTGCTGTCTTTTCCGCCGCTGTACATGAACAGGCAGTCGTACGGTGCGTCCGGATTCGGCTTTTCGTGCTGGAATTCGTGGAATACGTTGCTGGTGTATCGATAGTTCACCAGCAGATCGCCCGCGATATCAAGGCGGCAGAGATTGCACAGCCCGGCGGTGTCGACGCTTATCCCGGGATGCTCACTGTTCAGCGAGCAGACCTTGCATGTGGTCACGATCGCTCCTGGTGGGCGAGGCGGAGTGGGGGGGGGGGGGGGGGGGGGGGGGGGGCCCCGCCCCCCCCCGCCCCCCGGGCGGGGGGGGGGGGGGGGGGGGGGGCGGGGGGCCCCCCCCCCGCGGCGGGGGC
>NZ_JBIAKA010000024.1:65918-149038 GCF_042872225.1 Streptomyces sp. NPDC005374
GGTTGAGCATCTTGTTCCGCCCACTCTCGTTTGTTGGGCTCTCCGGGGCGGGGGGGGGGGGGGGGGGGGGGGGGGCCGGGGCGGGGGGGGGGCCCCCCCCCCCCCGCACCGGCTACCGGTGTGCGCTCTGTGGCGGAGTCGCGTACCAGGCGGCCACGGCCGCGTCGGTGGCGACGGTGCCGCGCGCAACGCCTATGAACGGCTCGTCGCCCTCGACCCCAGTGGCGAGAGCGAAGCGCTCCGCCGCCGCACCCACGACCGCGATCGAGTAGTCACCCGTGAGTGCCACCGCAGTGGTGTTCCCCAGTACCAGCAGGTTCTGCCCCGACTCCGTCGTGATCGGAATCCGCACCGTCACCTGTACGACGGTGACCTTCCCGCCAGGTGCCACGACGACGACCTTGGGGAGCCGGTCAGTGGCCAACTGGTTCTCCGGTGCCTTGTCCGGGATGGCGAGGGCGACCGAGAGCTGCTGACCGGCGGTCATGTGAAGCTGGGCCCCGCGCAGCGAGCCGGGATGGGGGAGCGTACCGAAGAGCATCACGGGATTCTGCCCGTCGAGGATCAACGGGCCCTGCCAGGGGCGGACGGCGGCCGACGTGATCTCGACCGGCGTGTGGGCAGCAGCGGGCACCGTACAGGCGATCAGCGAGGCCGCTGCTACTGCGGCGGCGGTAAACAACCTGTTAGGCGTACGGTTCTTCGTTGTTCCTGTCAAGGAAATCTCCTCCGTCGGCGGCTTCCGCGGCGCGCAATGTCGGCGGCAGTGGAAATGCGGGCATCAGAGTAACCGGGAGCCGAGACGCCATTCGAAAGGTTCAACTGCGGAGACCGCGCAGTCAAACGCTCCGCGGAAATTCCACTGGACAGGGATGATTGTCTTCTGCTGTTCCGCCACGGAAGACTTCACGTCAGAGAGGCCGCCGTGGCGGCGAACGGCCCACGATCACCGCTATTGCACTGACGGTGAACGCCGCCCAGGGAGGAACCGACATGATTCCCCGTTACACACGCCCAGAGATGGCGGAGTTGTGGACGGACCAGGCTCGCTATGAGACCTGGGTGCGCGTGGAGGTCCTCGCGTCGCAGGCGCAGGCGTCACTCGGCGTCGTGCCGGACAGCGCCCTCAAGGACATCATGGCCGCTCCGGTGCCGGACGCGGCGCGTGTCGCGGAGCACGAGCGCCAGCGGGACCACGAAGTACTCTCCTTCCTCGCCGCCTACTGCGAGAGCATGCCCGAGAAGTCCGCGGGCTGGGTGCACCTGGGGATGACGAGTTACGACCTTGTGGACACCGCCGCCGGCCACACGCTGGCGCGCAGTTGTGATCTCCTGATGGGAGCAGTGGCCCGGCTGCGGGACGTTGTTGCGGACCGGGCGGTCGAGCATTGGGGGACCATCTGTATCGGCCGCACCCACGGTGTGCACGCTGAGCCGACGACCTTCGGCCACAAACTCGCCGGATTCGCGTTCGCCGTCGACCGTTCACTCGAGCGGTTGCGCGCGGCCCGGGACGCCGTCGCGGTGGGAACGATCTCCGGCTCAGTGGGCACCTATGCCCTGATCGACCCGTCCGTGGAAGCGTATGTGTGCCGAGAACTGGGCCTCGGCGTGGAGCCTGCGCCCACCCAGGTGGTGGCCCGCGACCGGCATGCGCAACTCGTCCAGGCGGTGGCGACGCTCGGCGCCTGCGTCGAGCAGATCGCCCTGGAACTGCGCCTGCTGCAACGGACCGAGGTCCGCGAGGTCGAGGAGGGCCGCTCCGCGGCCTACCAGGGATCGAGCGCCATGCCGCACAAGCGCAACCCCACCACGAGCGAGCGCCTGTGCGGGCTTGCCCGGCTGCTGCGCGGCTATGCGGGCGCGGCTCTCGAAGACGTGGCGCTGTGGCACGAACGGGACCTCGCCCACCAGTCCGTCGAGCGAGTCGTGCTGCCCGACTGCCTGTCCGTCGCCCACTACCAAGTCACTGAGGCAGCCGAGCTCGTGACATCCCTGCAGGTGTTCCCGGAGCGCATGCGGACTGCCCTTGACCGGACCAGCGGCCTGACACTCAGCTCTGCGGTGCTCGCCGACCTCCTGCAGGCCGGCGTGGAGCGTGAGACTGCCTATCGCGCGGTGCAGCGCGCCGCCGACCGCGTCCTGGCCAGCGGCGGAGATCTCGCGGTGGAGCTCGCCGAGGAGGGGATGTCGGTCGGCACCGTCGGGCCGGAGAGGTTCCTGGTTCATCACGACGTCACCCTCAAGCGATTGGAGGCCCTGCGTGAACGGAAAGATTGAGCGGGTCGACGGAGCCGGTCTGGACATCGACGAAGTCCTGTCCGTCTACCGCTCCTCCGGCCTCGGCGCGCGCCGGCCGATCGGGGACCGGGAGCGGTTCGCGGCGATGCTGCGCAACGCGAACCTCGTCGTGGTCTGCCGTGTCGACGGAGAACTGGCCGGGATCGCCCGTTGCGTCTCGGACTTCTCCTACACGACCTACCTGTCGGACATCGCGGTCTCCGACCGGTGCCAGCGGTCCGGCATCGGACGTGCCCTGATCGACGCCGTCCGGCAGGAGGCTCCCACCGCCAAGATCGTGCTCCTCTCGGCGCCCGCCGCGACGGACTACTACCCGCACATCGGGTTCACCCGTCACGACTCGGCATGGGTCCTCAATCCATGACAGGGGTACCGGGCATCAGGGAAGTGCGCGCCGCGCTACGACACGGCGAACTGTCGGCCACCGACCACGTCCGCGCCGCACTGACCGGTATCGCCGAACGTGACCGGGAGTTAGGCGCGTTCGTCGCGGTCGCCGGCGAACGGGCATTGGCGGAGGCCGAGGCGGCGGACCGGATGATCCGCGCCCTCGGCCCCCAGGCGTGGGAACAGAAGCCGCTGCTCGGCATCACCGTCTCGGTGAAAGACCTCATCCAGACCGCGGATCTGCCGACCACGCGCGGTTCGCTGCTGCCGAACCTACGGGCGTCGGTGGACGCTCCCGCGGTTGGCCGGCTGCGCACGGCCGGTGCGATCGTCATCGGCAAGACGACCACCTCCGAATACGGCTGGTGCGCCAGTACGGTGAGCCGGGTGGCGGCCGCCACCCGTAACCCATGGAGCGCCGGGCGGTCCGCCGGCGGCTCCAGCGGAGGAGCCGCGGTCTCGGTCGCCGGAGGTATGTGCGCGGCGGCGCTCGGCACCGACGGCGCGGGCTCCATCCGGATACCAGCGGCCTTCTGCGGCGTGGTCGGCTTCAAACCCTCGCACGGCCGTGTCCCCTACGTACCGGCCTGCGCCGACCGGCTGGCCCACCTCGGTCCCCTCACCAGGAGTGTGGCGGACGCCCGTGAACTGACCGCTCTGATGGGCGGAGCCCATCCGGACGACCCCGACTCAGGCTTCACCGCCGAGCATTCATACCCAGGCCGGCTGCGGATCGGGTGGATGGAGTTCCCCGGCACCTCGCCGGAGGTTCGCCGGATCACCGAGGACGCTCTGCCCGTTCTCGCCGCTCTGGGCCACCGGGTCGAGCCCATTGAGGTTCCGTTCCCGGACCCTCAGGCAGCCCTGATCGACATCATCGCGGCCGCTGAAGCCGCCGGGACGGCACCCGAGGACGAGTCGCACTGCGATGAGGGGCGGCTGGCGGTCGTGCGCCACGGACGCACCGTCAGCGGCGCGGCGGTCGCGCGGGCCGAGGAGGTGCGCATGGCGCTGCGCATCAGGCTGCACGCGGTGATGCGGCGCTACGACCTCCTCGTGATGGCCACAGTTCCCATCGAACCCTACGCCGTCGACGCGATCGGACCTGACTGGGCCACCGATCCGGCCGACCTGCTCTGGTTGGCCTGGACGCCGGCCACCTACCCCTTCAACCTCACTGGTCAGCCCGCGATCTCATTCCCGGCGGGGACCACTGCCGACGGCTTGCCGGTGGGGCTCCAACTCGTCGGACCCGTCGGCGGCGACGAACTGGTGCTGTCGGTCGCGGCCGCCGCCGAAGCTGCCCTCGGGACGATGCCCGACCCGTTTTCCGGCTCTGCCCGTGAGCCGGTCCTCCCGGTTGCGACCGGCTGATCACAACCAGGCGATGAGTTGGCACCAGCGACTGTCTGATCGTGCGTTCCTGCCCGGGGCCGGGGAATTGAGCCCCACCGTTGCGCTACACAACTATTGGAGCCGTTATGTTGGCCGACTGGGGCCGTCTACTCGTTCGGTTCCGCTGGGTGACGATCGCCGTGGGTGTCATGGTCATCGTGATCGGCGGAGCCTGGGGCGGGGGCGTGTTCACGGCGCTCAAGTCAGGGGGCTTCGAGGACCCGCACAGCGAGTCGTCCCAGGCGTCGGTACGGATCGCCGCCGAGCTCGGCGCGCGGGACGTGGATGTCGTGGTGCTGTACTCCAGCCGCACTGCCGTCGTGGACGACCCCACCTTTGCGAACGCCGTCAACAAGAGAGTCGCGGCCCTGCGGCAACGCCCCGAGATAGCGAACGTGGTCACGTACACCGAGACGAGGTCGCCGTCCCTGATATCGAGGGACCGGCACACCACCGATGTCGCGATCACCCTGACCGGCCAGGACCAGGACCGCAAAGCTCAGCAGTACAAGAACATCGAGTCCGCGCTGTCGGCGGCCGGCCTCACCCAGCAGGTCGGCGGAATCGTGCCGCTCCAAGTGGTCACCGACGACATGGCCAAGAGCGACATCACGCACGGCGAAATGATCGCCTTTCCGGCACTCCTGGTACTGCTGATCGTCATCTTCGGCGGCGTCGTCGCGGCCGGTATGCCGCTGCTTGTCGGCATCCTGGCCATCCTCGGCGCATTGACCGCGACTCGGGTGATCGCCGAGTTCACCCAGGTGTCCACCTTCGCGGCGAACACCATCACCCTGCTCGGCCTCGGCCTGGCCATCGACTACTCGCTGCTTGTCGTCAGCCGCTACCGCAAGGAACTGCTGGAACACGAACCCGCCGAAGCCATCGCCCGCACCATGGCCGGCGCCGGGCGTACCGTCCTGGTGTCCGGGCTCACCGTTGTGCTCGCGCTGTCCAGCCTGTTGATCTTCCCGCTGGTGTTCCTGCGCTCGATCGGACTCGGGGGCATGTCGGCCGTATTCGTGGCCATGGTCAGCGCGCTGACCGTACTGCCCGCCCTGCTCGCGATCCTGGGCCGGCGCATCAACGCCTGGCGTATTCCGCTGCCCGGCCGCCGACGACCGCGGACCGAGCAGACCAGCGAAAGTGGAGGTGCCTGGGCGGCACTGGCGCACACCGTCATGCGTCGGCCGGTGACCTACACCGCTGCAGTCCTTGTGGTGCTCGCAGTGTTCGCCGCTCCCTTCCTGCAGGTGCACTTCGCGGGCAGCGACGAGCGGGTGCTGCCGAAGAGTACCGAGGCGCGGATCGTCTCGGAGAAGATCGCGGCCGACTTCCCCGGCGGCTCCGACGCACCTCTCGACGTCTTCGTCGGGAATGTCTCGGCCGTCCAGGTCAGAGACATCGCCGGCCGGATTGAGGCCGTCCCCGGCATCAGGCAGGTCGCGGTCACCGCGGAGAAGGGCGACTCGGCGATGCTCACCGTCGGCTACGACGGGCCGCGCACCGGCGACACAGCCTACGACGCCGTCCGCGGTATCAGGGCACTGCCGGAACCGGCCGGTGTGCAGGTGTTGGTCGGCGGCCGACCCGCCATGGACGTGGACCGGCTGGCCACGGTGCGGCACGGCCTGCCGTGGATGTTCGCGATCATGGCCGCAGCCACCTTCGTGCTGCTGTTCCTCGCCTTCGGTTCGCTGCTGCTGCCCCTTCTGGCGGTGGTGATGAACCTGGTCTCGATCGGCGCCTCGTTCGGCGTCATCATCTGGATTTTCCAGCAGGGCCATCTGTCCGGCCCGCTGAACTTCACCCCGACCGGCTTCCTCGAACCCACCATCCCGGTCCTCATCCTCGCCACCCTGTACGGCCTGGCCACCGACTACGAACTCTTTCTCGTCTCGGCTGTGCGCGAGGAGTGGCTGGCCGTCGGCGACGCGAATGCCGCGATCGCGGGCGGACTGCAGCGCACCGGCCGGATCATCACGGCTGCGGCGCTGCTGCTGGGCATCGTCGACGCCGGGTTCTCCACCAGCGGCATCGTCTTCACCAAGATGATCGGGGTAGGCATGATCATCGCGCTCATCGTGGACGCCACGCTCGTCCGAGTGGTGCTGATGCCCGCCGTCCTGCGCCTCGTCGGCGCCGCCGCATGGTGGGCGCCCGGCCCGCTTGCTACGCTGCGCAGCCGGATCGGCATCCGAGAGTCCACCGGGCCGGACCTACGGGTAGAGCAGTCCGATCTGGTGTGACCCCTGATACCGACAGTGGTCGGCCCCTTCCCCCCGGGGGGACCGGCCACTGTCCCATGCCGTCCCGGTCAGTCCGGCAGCATCGCGGCTCGGCGGGGCGGGAGCACTCATGCGGGCCGTGTCGGCGGTGTTTCCTCGACGCGGAGCGTACTCACTGCCGGTCGGAGTGCCGACACACGTTCCTCGCTCGCGGCGGCCCGGCGTGAGGACTCCAGGTGCCGCTGCCAGGCGGCCAGGGTCGGTTCGGTGATCAG
Source organism: Streptomyces sp. NPDC005374 (assembly GCF_042872225.1). NCBI lineage: Bacteria > Bacillati > Actinomycetota > Actinomycetes > Kitasatosporales > Streptomycetaceae > Streptomyces > Streptomyces sp. NPDC005374. Next base: position 72,505 of record NZ_JBIAKA010000024.1, read on the forward strand.
TACCCGGGAGGAGACCCGGATGCCCTTGCGTCGCCAGCTGTTCACCAGGCGCATGATCCCCAGGGAGTCCAGCCCGAGCAAGAGCAGGTCCGCGTCGTCGGAGACTGACGAGGGCTCGACCTGCAGGAGCGCGGCCACGGCTTCCCGTAGTTCGTCCAGGGTCTGCCGGGAAGCTTCGGAGTCGTTCGTCATGCCGCATCAGTCCTTCGGGTCGCGATCGGTCCTCGGGGCGTCCGCTTCACGGAGAGCCGTGGCCTGTTTGGCCAACAGCGCCTTGTCGACCTTGCCGATACCGGTGAGCGGCAGGTCGGCGGTGAATTCCAGGACGTCGGGAAGCTTGTAGTCGGCGAGTCCGCGCTCGTGCAGTGCCTTCCGGAGCTCCCGCAGGGACGGAGGCCTGCCCGTCGGGCGGACGACGGCACAGACCAGCTCGCCCAGATACGGATCGGGCACGCCTATGACGGCGACCCGGTCCACGCCTGGATGAGTCAGTAGATGCTCTTCGACCTCGGCGGCCGACACCTTGCCGCCGCCTTTGATGATCACGTCCTTGATGCGGCCCTCGATCACCAGCTGCCCGTCCTCGGTCAGCCGCGCGACGTCGCCGGTGCGGTAGAAACCGCCGTCGGTGAAGGCCCGGGCGTTGTGTTCGGAGGCGCGGTAGTAGCCGCGCAGGGTGTAAGGGCCGCGGGTGAGAAGTTCGCCCTGCTGCCCGGGCGCGACCTCGGTACCGGACTCGTCGACGATGCGGATCTCGTCCATGGGTGAGGCAGGACGTCCCTGCGTCTTTGTGACGGTCTCCGCGCTGTCGGAATCCCGGGTGACACTGAGCAGGCCCTCAGCCATCCCGAAGACCTGTTGCAAGCGGCAGCCGAACGCCGGGCCGATACGTTCTGCCACCTCTTGCGGCAGCGGGGCCCCGCCGATCTGGATCGTCCTCAGGCTCGTACCGTCGAACGGGAAGTCCTCGACGGCGTCCAGCCACAGCTGAGCCAGGGACGGTACGAGGGAGGTGAACGTCACCCGCTCGGCGTGGATGAGTTCGAAGCACTCGTCGGGGTCCGGGCCGTCGACTAACACGACCGTCCCGCCGGCGTTGAGCGTCCCCAGCACACCGGGACAGCCCCAGGCGAAGTTGAACTCAACGGGAAGCACCGCAAGGTAGACGTCATCGCCGGTCACGCCGTTGATGCGCGCGGTGGCGCGAAACTGGTAGGCGTAGTCGTCATGCGTTCTCGGAATGAGCTTCGGCAGTGCGGTGGTTCCTCCGGACAGGAGGAAGAACGCGACGTCGGAAGGGTCCGGTAAGCGCTGCGGCACGGGCGCGGGGTCGGCGTCTACTGCGTCGAGGGCGGTAAAGCCAGCGACTGCCCCGCCGTCAGGACCCGGATCGGGCGCGGAGCCGTCCAGGACAAAGACGTGCCGCAACGTCGGCGAGGAGTCCATGACCTTGGCTGCCAGAGCGGTGTAGTCGAAGCCCTGATGCCGGCCCGGTACGACGTATCCGACCGCGCCGGAGATGGAACACAGGTGGCCGATCTCAAGTGACCGATGGGCCAGCAGGGAGAAGACGGGCTTCGCGTCGATGCGGAACAGCGCGAAGCAGACCACGACGAACTCGGGGGTGTTCGGCAGTTGCACGACCACGCGGTCGCCGGCACGGATCCCGCGCGCCAGGAATCCCGCGGCCATCCGGTCCACCCGGTGGTCCAGGTCGTGATAACTGAGCCTGAGGGAGCCGTGGACCAGTGCGCAGCGGCTGCCGAACCGTCGGCACCACTGCCGGAGCAGGTCCGGAAGACTCTCGCCGCGCCAGAAGCCCGCGGCTCGGTAGCGGGTGGCGAACTCCTCCGGCCAAGGCGTGCATCCTTCGAGCACTGGACAAACCTCTTTCGATCAGCGAGGACGGCGGCTGGGGACCGTCAGGCGGAGACCAGGAACCGGGCGACGCTGTCGAGCTTCTCGCAGGTCTCCTCGAACTCCCGGACGGGGCGGGACTGGCTGACGATCCCGGCACCCGCCTGCAGCCAGGCCGTGCCCGCGTGCCGGTAGACCGCGCGCAGGATCAGGGCCGCGTCCAGGAAGCCGTCCTGGTCCACGGTGAGCACCGCACCGCTGTACAGGCCTCGCGCCCGGGATTCGTGGTTGCGGATGGTGGCGTACGCGGCGTCCTTGGGGACGCCCGATGCGGTCACGGCGGGAAAGACGGCGCCGAACGCGTCCCAGGCGCTGTGCCCCTCGGCCAGCTTGCCGGCGATCCTGGAGGCCAGGTGCTGGACGGTGCCGCGCTCGCGGACCGCCATGAACTCCTCCACGGCCATTGAGCCCGGCCGGCAGACTGCCTCGAGTTCGTCGAGGGCGATCCGGACCGAGATGGCGTGTTCGAAGACCTCTTTGGGGTCGGCCAGGAGCTCGCTGCGCAACCGCCGGTTCAGCTCCGGATCTGAGGTGACGGCACGTGTGCCGGCCAGGGGCTGGCTCACCACGCGGCCGTCGCGGCTCACGCTGACGACGATCTCCGGGCTGAAGCCGGCCGCCTCGATCCCGTCGAGACGCAGCAGGAACGAGCGCGCCGGATTGTTGCCCCGTCGCCCGGCCACGTAGGTCCCGACCAAGTCGACGTCATGGCCGAGGGGCAGGACCCGGGACAGGATCACCTTCTGCAGCTTGTGGTCGTGGATCTCCTCGATGGCCAGTGCCACGGCCTGTTGATACTCCTCCGCGCCGGTCTGTCGGACATTCACCGGGTTCGGCCTCCCGGGAGCCGGCGAGGGCCCCGCCAGCGCCGCCACGGTCCTCTCCAGGGCCTTAGGGTCCGTGCAGCGGACCCGTGCCACGCCGTTCTTCAGGCGGACCTCGGTTTCCGGCACGACCAGGTGCAGCAGCCGCTGGTCGCCGACGGTGGTGCGGTCCCCACCCTTGGCGTAGGCCAGTTCGAACGCGGCCCAGCCGTAGGCGCGCCAGTCCGCTACCGCGAGCTCGGCCAGCAGGCTCTGGATCTGGCGCAGGGGTGCTCCGTCCCACGGCAGCAGAGTTTCCCCTTCCGGCCCGCGGATCCGGGCGCCGGAGCGGTCGAGGCAGACCTCGGCCAGCACGCCGCCAGCGAAGGACCACTCACCGTTCCGCTCGTAGAGCACGTAGTCCTCGTGGAGTCCGGACGAGGCGAGCTGTGCGACCGCGGCTAGCGGGTCGGTGGCAAGCGGGACGTCATGTTCGAGGTAAAGCGTGGTGGTTGCTGAAGTCATCACAGGGCTCCGATTCACTGGTGGTGGTTCGTCTCGGTGGCGAAATGGTCGACGACCGCCAGTGCCTGGGCGGGGTTCAGCCGTGGGTCGCACGGTGGTCTCGGCCCGCTGCCCGGAGCAGAGGAAAGGTCTTCGTGGCACTCGGCCACGACATCGGGCGTGACCTCGAGGTGCAGGCCTCCGGGGTGGCATCCGGCTGCGGTGAGGGTCCGGACGAATGCGGAGATCTCAGCGCGGACATCCGGGAGCAGGCGCAGCTTCCGGTCTCCCGACTTGCGGGTGTTGCCGTGCATCGGATCGCACTGCCACAGCAGTGGAGACCCGGTACCGGCGACGGCGCGCGACAGGGCGGTCAGCCGGTCCGCCGCCACGGCGGCCCCCATCCGGGCGATGAGGTTCAGGCGGCCCTGCTCCTGTTCGGGATTGAGGAGCCTGACGAGGTCGACGGCTTCTTGAGTGGTCACCGACGGGCCCAGCTTGACCCCGATCGGGTTGGCAACGGAGGCGGCCCACCGCACATGCCAGTCGGCAGGTCCGCGGGTGCGCTCCCCGACCCAGACAAGGTGGCCGCTGGCGGCGTACCGGAGGAAACCGCCTCGCGTGAACGGCTCTTCGTAGTCGCGTAGCAGGGCCTCGTGCGAGACGAAGACCGGACGGCGACCCGGACCCGCCTGGGCCTGCAACTGCCGCAACGTGTCCTGGGAGCGGTCGTAGGCCGTCAACAGACGCCATGGATCCGCACGTCGGGCGAGGGGGGTCGGCTGGGTACCGTTGACGGCGTCGCCGCGGTACACCGGAAGCACTATGCCGTCGGGCAGGGCTTCGGTAGCTTCGCTGCGCGGTTTGGCGTGCTGGCCGGCCATCCGCGCGACGAGGACGGTCTCGCGTCCGGTGCGGTCGGCCAGCCAGTCCGCCATCTGCTCGTAGAGGGACAGTCGCGCGGCGATGTTGTCGGTATCGGCCATGGCGAACGTCTCGGCGCACTCGCCGACGTGCAGCAGGAAGGCACTGCCGCTCTCCACCCGCGCGAGTGCCCTGCGCAGGGCTCGGATCTCGTCCGGGACGACCAGCGCGGGGAGGTCGGCCAGTTCTGCCCGGATGCATGCCAGATCCGGGTGGTTGGCCCACGGCGGTTGCTGTGCCGCGGGAAGGCGGCTCAACCCCTGCTGCTGCTCGGGCCTGTGCAGCCCTGGGAGCGGGGTGCCGGCGCCGAGCGCGGGCCGACGCACGGTCACCGCTCCTCCGTCTGGTTCCGGTCTCCCGGCATCGGAGCGCCTCCGGTGGTCGTCACCCAGTGCCAGGCGGGATCGAAAGAGGTCACGTCGGCGTTGGCCCCGCGGGCTGCTAGTTCTGCCACCAGGGTCGTCGCCCGCGAGATGAACCCGGACACGCGGTGCGCGGCCAGAAGTTCCTGCTCGTCAAAGGGACGGCCCTCGCAGCGCAGCAGCCGCACATCGACAAACCCGTTGAACGTCCGGTCCAGTACGGTCACCGCCTGAGGACTGCGGATGCTGAAACGCACCCGGGAGGCGATGTGCCCGTGGTGGTGCTGATCCGAGAAGTAGGCGATGTCTGGCATCGTGGGCGGTACGAAGTAGTCGCGGCCGTCCACCTCGTGACCTGGCGGGAGGCCGCCGGGAAGGAAGTGCCAGGAGTTGTACTGCATCCGCGCGGACATGGACCAGGCCACATCGGCCAGCCGGGCGGTCGACCCGCCGAAGTAGCGGATCGCCGCGGGATCGGGCACGACGCAGCAGAAGAACTCCGGCAGATCCCATGACACGATGCGCTGCCAGTCCTGCTCTCGGAGGGCTTTGATCAGCCGGGGGAGTGAGCGCATGCCGCGACTCATGGCGAAGTCCGCTCCGAACACCTCGACGGCTGCGGCCACCGTCGTGTGGATGAGCGATTCCTGGCCTGTGCCGTAGCCGCCGTGCGGCGCGATCAGCCAGTCCGGCGAGTCGGCCAGGCTCTCCCCGAGAGCAGCGAGAGTGCTGCCGGCCACCGGCAGCGAGTCCCGCAACCGGGAGCAGAGTTCTTGGTCGAGAGTCCGGCAGGGCTGCGCCGGGGGTCCTGCGACCCGCTCGATCTTGTGCATCAGCGGCCCGTGAATCTCACGGTAGAGCTGGACACCCGGTCCGAGAGCTGTGCGCCGGGAACGGAGCGCCCCGGCGAGGTCGTTGAGGTGCTCGATGCGCTTGGAGGAGGCCGGTGGGATGCGCTCGGCGGTCTGCGTGCTCTCGTAGTTGCGGCGTGCGCGCTCGAGCAGGTCAGCGATGTGGTCCACGCTCAGCTGGGTCCCGTTGCTCTCCTCGATCCGTCCGAATCCGGCCGAACGAACCAGGAGTATGAGGCACACGACGAGTTCGGCGTCGTTGTCGGACCACAGCTCAAGCGGCAGGCCCTGCAGGCCGGTGAGGGCACAGTCCGGATGCCCAGGCCACAGAGTCTTGCCGGGAAGGTTGTTGCGCTCTCGGAAGTTGGTGTAGCGGCGGTCACCCTGGTAGAGAACGACCGGCGCGGTCCGCAGCGTCGCCTGCTTCAGCACCTCCAACAGCTCGTCGCGGTTGTCGACGGTCTCCAGCCAGCGTCGGCAGTCGGCGACCGCGGTCCGGCGCCGTACCGTCGCACTGTCCAGTTCAGCCTGGTAGTCGGCCACTGCCTTGGCAGGCCAGGGCACCCGTATGATGCCGCCGACGAGGTCCGACGTGTCTGCGAGTGGCGGCTGCGACGGCAAGCGGATGACGATCCGCCCACTGGTCGTCAGCCCGATCGCGCCGTGGAATCCCGGCGTGTCGTCGACCTCGTGAACCGCGGGTCGCTCGTCGGAGTGGCCCTCGCGCCAGGACAGGCCGCACAACACCTTGAGCGCGCATTCCTCGGGCATGCTCAGGGCCCGGAGCTGGATGTCGGACGGCACGTGGCCGCCAAGTGTGAGCAGGGACTGCACCAGCGTGACCAGATCGGGTGCGTGCTCCGCCTGCTCCCACGCACGCTTGAGGAGGCCGGGGAATCCGGCGTCGGGCTCCCTGGCCCGGTCCGGGCCCGTGGCCGAGCCGGCCGGGCTGCCAAGGCGGCTCGGCCGGCGGCTCTGCCGGGCCCTCGCGATGGCCTCGCGCCGGGAGGGCCGGCGGGGCTGGGCCGGCCGGTCCATCACCGGCCTCCGGCCGTCAGGTTCACGAGGCTCCACAGGTCGTGGCCGGTCGGCTCCCAGTCGTCGTCGACGTAGATGCAGTCCATTGGGCAGACGACCACGCACGCCGGGCAGCCCGAGCACAGCTCCGGAATGATGACGACGTCGAGTCCGCGGTCGAAGATCGCGTCGAATTCCGGCGGACAGTGCCTCAGACACGTATCGCAGGTGATGCATTCCGACGCCTCGATACGGCGTGGAGATTTCTTCCATAGCTCGTTGCGGGCCCGCTCGGCGATGCGGTCGGGTCGCCTGGTGCCGATCGGCGCCGACGCACCGTCAATCGTCTCCATTGCGTTCTCCTGGTGATCGTTTAGATGGCTTTCGGACCAGGCTTCTTGCGCATTGCGAGTCGGCTGATGTCTGTTCGTGGAGACCTAAAGATGGTCAATGAAATCAATTTGATGATGGCGGGTCTGGCCATCGTTCTGGAATATTTCATTCCAGGTCAAGTCGAGTCGCGATGGGAAGTCTGTGAGTTGGCAGTGCTCCGCTCCGCGCCGTCCTGACAAGGAAAACACCAGCTCAACAGGGCTTTGCGAGCATTTGAACTTGCATGCAGACACAGTCGTTGACGAGGGCTGACCGCGTTTCCTAGGGTCATAGCCGCGTTCCAACGTCCTGAAATTATTCGGACACGGAGGGGTTGGGAACATGCTGGATCTAGTCCGAAAATCTGACGAGGACTACGGCGGAATCGTTACTCGGCACGAGGAAGCGTCGGCGTCTGATCTGTCGATAGAAAACTATCCGATCCGCATCGTCGAAATCAAACAATTGGTTCTGTTTGGTTCGCCGAGATCGGCCGGAGAAGACCCGGCGCATACTCGCGCTCTCGCCGAGATAATCGACCTTCCGCCGATCATCGTGCACGAGTCGACCATGCAAGTAATCGATGGGATGCATCGCGTTCGCGCGGCTCTGCTCAACGGTCGGGCTGCCATCGCGGCACGCGTGATCGACTGCGATTCGGCCACTGCGTTTGTGCTCGCGGTCAGGGCAAACATCACGCACGGCCTGCCGCTGTCACCGCCGGATCGAAGGGCGGCGGCCGACTGCATCATCACCTCGCACCCGAACTGGTCGGACCGCGCCGTCGCGGCCGCCACCGGGCTGTCGGACAAGACCGTGTCGACGATCCGGGCCAGTTCAACCTCGGACCTTCCGCAGTCGGACGACCGTGTGGGACGGGACGGCCGGGTCCGGCCGCTGAACAGCGCGGCCCGGCGTCGGCAGGCGGCCGAGTTGATCGCTGAGCGTCCGGAAGCGGGACTGCGGGAGATCGCCCGCGCGACCGGCCTGTCGCCCGCCACCGTACGGGACGTGCGGATGAGGACCGGCCGGGGTGAGGACCCGGTTCCCGCCAAGTACCGGGAGACGTCATCGGTGCACCTCGACCCCGAGCCCTGTCCGACGCCGCAGGAAACGCTTCCTGTCCGTCGGCCGGCACCGGGACCCGCCACGGTGGACGGTAAGGCGCTGCTGGCCAAGCTCGTGAGCGATCCCTCGCTGCGGTTCAGCGAGAGCGGCCGGGTGACGCTGCGTTGGTTACACCACCACGCGGTGGATCCAGAAAGCTGTCGCGGCGTGGGGAGCACCATTCCGAACCACTGGTCGCTGCCCATCGCCGAGCTGGCGCGCAGCTGCGCAATGGCGTGGCTCATGCTCGCCGAAGAGCTGGACGAGCGGCGCTGAGACCCAAGGCGGTCTCGGGCGACGCCGGTCGCGCCGGGGTCGGGCCCGCACCGCGACTGCTTCAGTGCCCGGTGACCACCGGTTTACCGGTCAGTGGTCACCGGGCACCGACCGTCGGTGCCCGCGGGCGCCAGTGGTACCGGGTGGCGACTGCCCGAATCGACAGAGCTGCACAGCGCTCGTGGAGGTAATCACGGCGGCCATGACTCGGGCACAATGATTTGACAGCGACAGAGTGTTTCGAAACACTGGGCGAATTCGCAGCAGTGCGTCGTGGCCCCTGCGCGGCCCGGAAGGGATCCCCATGCCCGTCGTCCGCAAACAGGCTGGCCGGCCTGCGCGGCGCCAAGAGCCCTTACGGGGGCCGACCCTGGCCGCATCGCTGGCGCAGGCCTACGGCGGGAGGCGCGGCGAACCGGAAGAGACCCCGCTTGACGGGGCGACGGTGGCCATGGAACTGCTTTCGCCGCAGGGCAGGATCGATCCGTATCCGCTCTACGCGAAGGCCCACCAGCTGGGCCCCATCTCTTCGATCGGTGGCGGCTGGTTCATCGCGCCGGGCTATGCGGTGGTCAATCAGGTGCTGCGCAGCCTTGAATTCGGGGTCACCGGTGCGGAGATCAGCAAGGAGCGCCGTGACGAGCACGCCGCACTGACACTGCTGGCGCCGTCGATCCTGGAGACAAACCCGCCGGAGCACACCCGGATGCGGTCCCTGATCGGATCGGTGTTCACCCAGCGCCGGATCGCGACGCTGGAACCGACGATTGCGGCAGCGGTGGACTCGCTGCTCGACAAGCTGGCCGAGTCAGGCAGTGACGGTACGCCTGTCGACTTCATGGCGGACTTCGCCTTCCAACTGCCGGTCACTGTGATCTGCGAAATGCTGGGTGTGCCACGCTCTGACCGTCACCGGTTCCGCGCACTGGCCGCCGGCTTGACCACGGCGCTGGAGTTCATGCCCGACCCGTCCGGCTTGGAGCCGGCCGACGCGGCGGCGCGCGAACTGGCCCAGTATTTCACGGCGTTGACCGCCGAGCGCCGGGCGGCACGCCGTGACGACCTCGTGAGTGCGCTGGTGGCGGCCCGGGACACGGAGGACGGCCGGCTGTCCGAGGCCGAGCTCCTGGCAAATCTGGCCCTCCTTCTGGTAGCAGGATTCGAAACGACGACGGACCTGCTGGGAAATGGGCTCGGGGTCCTGTTCTCCCGTCCGGAGACCGTTCAATGGCTGCGGTCGGGTCGGGGCGATGTGGCGGCATTCATCGAGGAGGTGCTGCGCTGCGAGTCCCCGGTCCAGCTGACTTCCCGTGTGGCCCTGACCGACGGACTGGAACTGGCCGGCGTCCCGATCCCGAGGGGGTCACGGATCATCCTCATGCTGGGCGCGGCCAATCGCGACCCCGAGCGGTTCCAGGACCCGGACCGCTTCGATCCTGCGAGGACCACCATGAAACCGCTCAGCTTCGGCGTCGGCGCGCATGTCTGCCTGGGCAACGGCCTCGCCCGCCTTGAGGCAGCGGTCGCCTTTCCCCGCCTGCTGTCGCGCTTCCCGGGACTGGCCCCCGCTGCTTCACCGACGCGGCGCGACCGTCTCGTGCTGAGAGGGTACGAGACCTTCCCGGTACGCGTCGCCTCGACGTCACGGAAATAGAAGATGCTTCCCAACGTTCGGGCACCGCTGTGTGCGGTAGGTATGAGCGTGAGGTCCGAGTAGGAACAGCAGGTTCAGGAGGGCGGACGCAGACCCGCCAGGGTCACCTGGACGAGCCGACGGGTCGCCGCTTTCGAATCAAGGCTGCCGGCCGCTGACAGAGCATGCAGGCAGTAGCCGGCGAGTTCGTCCGCCGACACGTCCTTGCGCAGTGCGCCGCCGCGGGCCGCTTCGGCTATCAGATCGCGGATCAGGTCGCGGATCTGATGCTGTGCGTGGCCGACGTGCTCGTCACGGTGCAGGAGCCGAACGAGTTCTGGGTCGTGGTGCCCGCGGGTCTGGTAGGTGATCAGGGCAAAGGCGTTCAAGACCTCTTCCAGCCGGCGCCCAGCGTCGCTGATCTGATCACGGACCTCGAACAACTGGTGCAGGTGCTGGCCGATTTCGCGGGCGTGCCAGGCGTGCAGGATGCTGTCGACGTCCGGGAAGTACTTGTAGAGGGTCGCCCGTCCGATGCCGGTCTCCTCGGCGATCTGGGACATCGTCACCGAACGGAGGCCGCGATCGAAAACCAACGCCGCGGTCGTGGCCAGTACAGCATCCCGAACGTCGCGCCGGTGCGCCTCGATCGTCTCATTCCACAATTTGGGCACAGCTCAACGATACACCACGCTATCTTTTAATACACTGACGCTTGACCATATACATGGTGTCTCGATAAAGTGTCGGTGCAGGTGAAGGCCCCCGGAAGGAGCACGATGCCGAGCATCGAGGCCCATATCGACACCGCACGTGCCGGTCGCTACCTCGTCCAGCTGTGTCGACACGCGGCGGCGATGAGCGAGGCGGAGGGCCACCGGTCCGGGCGGCACGGTGACGCCACGGCTCACGGCCCCGACGGCGGGGGCGACGGCCATGTTCAGGTTCGGTCTGAGTGGTCGGACACCCGCGGTGTCATCGAGTTCGCACCGCACGGCCGCTGTGCCGTCGACGCCACCGGGACAGGGCTGGACGTGCGGATCGACGCCACCGACGAGGGCAGGCTGGTCAGGATCCGGCAGATCATCACCGAGGACCTCGACAGATTCGGCCGTCGGGACGGCCTGGTGGTGAACTGGAGCCGCATCGAGGGTGCGGGGACTGCGTAGCCGGGCTGGACGCGTCTTTCGAAGTCTCTTTCCGTCCTGACAAAGGCCCGTTTCTCGCCGCCTACGCACCGGCAACGCCCCATGACTCATTGCGAACGCCGGACAAGGCGGGCGACTATATGGGGCCCAGGAGAAAGTCGGTCGCAAGGCATCGTTATTCGATGCCTTCGGGAGGAGACAGTGAAATGAGTGAACGCGGTACGGAGTTGATGAGCAAAGCGCTCGCACAACTCGACGAGGCTCGCGGGCTTCTCGCCGAAGCACATGACTCAGATCTCCACCGGCCGTATGTCGACAGGGAAGGCGATCACTCCGCCAACTCGGTGGGCAACGCCGCACTGCATTTTGTCGAGGGATATCAGAAGATCGGCCGGCTCCTGAAAGGGGCGGGTTACGTGTCGGCTTCGCTGACCGGAGAAACTGTGCAGGGCAACGGTCACCGCCACGACCACGACCATGAGGCCGAGATCACGGACGTGCTCAAGGGCCTGGACGCGGCCAAGGTCAGGCTGACACTGCTGGCGGACCTGACCGACGCACAGCTCGACAGCATCCCTCCGATGAAGAACCAGTGGGCGGACGGCGAACGGACCCTCCTCACGGTGCTCGACGTCATCATCGCCCACCAGGCAGGCCACTTGGCGAGCCTGGGGGACGCTCTGGGCTGACGCCTGGCCCGCACACGGCAAGTGGCCGCCCTCACGCGAATCTCGCGGAGGGCGGCCACTTGCCGTGTCGTGCCGTTTCTTGGTCGCGCGCGGGCGGTGTGCGGTCAACGACAGCGCGTCGGCTACCGGTAGGCGCGCGCTTGGAGTGAGTAGAGCTCCGCGTAGAGACCGTCCTTGGCCATCAGTTCCTTGTGGCGTCCTTGCTCCAGGACCTGGCCGTTGCTCAGGACGACGATGAAGTCCGCCATCCGTACCGTCGAGAAACGGTGCGAGATCAGCAGGGTGATGCCGTGCCGGCCGGCGATCCGCTGCTGGGAGTCTGCGATCCGCTCGAACAGGGCGTGCTCGGTCTGCGGGTCCAGCGCCGATGTGGGCTCGTCGTACACCGCGAGCAGGGGACTGCGGCGCATCATCGCGCGGGCCAGTGCGAGCTTCTGCCACTCGCCGCCGGACAGGTCGGTTCCCCCCTCCCACATCGAGCCGAGCTGCGTGAACACGCCGGACGCCAGCCCGTCGACGAAGTCGGCGTTCGCCTCGCCGAGGGCCGTGCGGACCGCGTTCTCGTCACCGAGGGACTTCAGGTCGCCGACGCCGACGGATTCCTGGACCGGGAACTCGAACCGCATGAAGTCCTGAAAGCCCGCGGTGATGCGCTGCCGGTACTCCTCGTAGTCCACGGATGCCAGGTCGGTGTCGTCCAGGAGCACGGTTCCCTCGGTCGGCTCGTACATGCGGCTGAGGAGCTTGACGAGGGTGGTCTTGCCCGCGCCGTTCTCTCCCACGATCGCAACGACCGACCCGGCCGGCAGCATCAGGTCGACGTTCCGCAGCGTTGGCGACTCCTTGCCGGGATAGCAGAAGCTGACCCCCCGCAGCTCGATGCCCCGTTCCAGGGCCGCCGGGACAGGCTGCTTCACTCGGTTCGCCGAGGGATCGGCCATCTGCTCGGCCAGCCAGTAGTAGTCGTCCGAGACGACTGTGGCCCGCTTCAGCAGGCCGATGACCTCCGTCACGCGGACCGCCGCTGCGACCACCGCGGCGGTGATCGACAGCGTCAACGCGACATCACCGGGGCTGATGCGCCCCTGGGCTGCGGCCCGGATCGCCACCACGGCGGCTGCTATGTAGGTCAGGGCGAAGATCAGCCAGCCTGCGAGGCCCACCCAGTACGCCCGGAACGAGGCGGGTTCCGTGGTGCGTTCGACGTCCGAGGACAGATCACGGTGCCGTCCGATCAGTTCGTCCTGGAGGCCGAACGTCCTGATCTCCTTGCCGGAAGCGACGCTGGAGGCGACGGCGGACAGGTGGCCGAGCAGCCTGCGGCCGGGTGCCGCCTGCTGGTCGGCTCTGATGCGCATCTCCTCCGCGCGCTGAGTGAGGGCGGCCGCCGGCACCGCCACCACCGGCAGGGCCGCGAGCAGGAGGTTGACCCGTGCCAGCACGCCTGCGCTGACCAGCAGCTGTACGACGATGAGCGGCAGCACCAGGGCATTCGCCATGCCCATCAACAGGTTGCTGAAATTCCGCTTCAGCATCTGGAGCCGCTCCCAGAAGTCCGCCCGTTCGAGGTGCGCCAGACCCGGAGCACCTGAGGCGGCGACCAGGATCCGGCGCTGCATCACCATGATGGAACGCTGCCGGATGCGGGCGGTAAGCCAGTTCTGTGCCGCCGGCGTGCAGACGACAAGCAGCAGCGCGGCCGAGCAGACGACCGCGCCCACGACCGCAGGTGTGGTCCGGTGCTCGTAGAGACCGTCGACCAACGGACGCAGGCCAAGGGCGAACATCAGCGGACCGAGCGACCCGGCCAGCCCGACGAGCACGAAGCCCAGAAACAGGGCGGGGCCTGTCTCCCAGCCGATGCCCAGCATCAAAGCGCCGGTCCGCAGCCAGCGGCGCGCTCCGCTTGCACCCGGGACCCTCATCATGCCGACACCTCGCCGAACCGTGCCGCCTGCAGCTGGAACATCTCCGCGTAAGCGCTGCCCTGGGCGACCAGCTCGTCATGGGTACCCTGCTCCGCGACACGGCCGTCGGACAGCACGATGATCGACGATGCCTGACGCACGGTGGAGAACCGGTGCGAGATCACGATGGTGGTCAGCCCTTTGGTGAGGGTCAGGAACTGTTTGTAGAGTTCGGCTTCTGCCCGGGCGTCCAGGTTGGCGGCCGGTTCGTCCAGGATCAGGAACCGGGCACCGTGGCGCACCGAGAACAGCGCTCTGGCCAGGGCGACTCGCTGCCATTCGCCGCCCGACAGGTCCGAACCGTCCTTGTGTTGCGATGACAGGACCGTGTCCCAGCCCTTGGCGAGCTGTTCGATCCGGTCGGCGATTCCGGCCTCCGCGGCCGCGCTGCGGATGCCGTCCAGGTCGTCCTGGGCGGCTGGGTGTCCGAGGCCGATGTTGTCGCGGGCCGAGAGCTCGAAGCGCAGGTAGTCCTGGAAGACCGCGGCTACCGACCGCTGCCAGGACACCGGGTCGATGTCCGGCAGGGGAGTGCCGTCGACCCTGATCCGGCCCGCAGTGGGCTCGTACAACCGGCACAGGAGCTTCACCAGGGTCGTCTTGCCTGCGCCGTTCGCGCCGACGATGGCCAGCGACTGTCCGGCGGGGATGGTCAGGTCGAGTCGTTCCAGGACCTTGGGGGAGTCGTCGGAGTAGCGGAAATCGACGTTCTCGAACCGGATCCGGCTGCGCGGCGCCCCCTGCGGAGAAGCGGCGGCGAGCTGCCCGCGTTCGACGGTCGCCTGGGCCACGGGGTCGGCCGCCGCGGCCTGGTCAAGGACGCTCACGGCGGCCTCGAACCTGGCGAACGTCTCCAGGGCGAGGGCCGACTGAGTACGGGCCAGCGAGGTCGCCCCCACCATCGATGCGGTCATGATGATGGCCTGCGCGTAGGCGCTGGCCCAGCCGATGCCCACCGAGCTGTCCAGCGCGCGGCCGGTGAGCCATCCCAGGCCGCCGAGAGTGACCGCCGCGAGCGTCAGCGTCGCCAACAACGATCGCGTCTGCCGCCGTTTGAACAGAAATTTCGCGGACTGCAGCCAACTGTCGGCGAACCGGTCACGCAGGAAGCCTGAGAGGCCGAAGACCCGGACTTCCTTGGCCCCCGCCGGGGTCGCCGCCAGATCGTAGAAGTAGTCCTGGCGCCGGGCGAGTTGGTTGGTTCCGAGGTGGTGCGCAGTCTCCCGCTTGGCCACCTTCTGGATCTCGTACTCCGCCCACAGCGACGCTCCCAGCAGCACAACCGCCATCATCGGGTTGAAGGTGGCGAGCAGGACACAGCCACCGATTTGTCCGACCCGCGCGGTGAACAGCGCGCAGACGCCGCCCACCGCCCTCCCCGGCTTCAGCCACGCACGGAACGTCTCTCCGCCGACCGCAACCAGACTCGCCACGTCGCGCCGTTCGAGGTGTGCGATGCCAACCGGTCGCATGACCGCGGCCATCAGCCTGCGCTGCTGCGCCAGATCCACCCGGTTGCCCAGTGCGGTGGTGACCGTGGTCTGCAGACCGCCGATGACGAACTGGAACGCGAGGAGAAGGCCGGCCACCACCGTCCATACCAGGGCCGAATGCGTGGCGGCCGAATCCGGCCCGCCGCGCGCAGCCGCGGGGATTTTGCCGACGACGATACCGATGACCGCGACATTACCCAGCGGGATGATCGAACCGGCCAAGGCAGTGCAGCCGGTCATGACCGTCAATAGAGGGCCCGTGTCGTAGGCCTGGCGGCAATAACTCGCATAGAGGCGAAAAATTCGTGATCTCCTGGGCGCCACAGTGGCCGAGTCCATTCCATCACGCTATGGCGATATGCGGAGTCGGGTCAACCCGCCGATGCTAATGGAGACTTGGTCCAATAATTGCGCGAAGGAGCGATACAGGCCCAAGTCGGACAGCTGCCGGCCGCAGGTGTTTAGAACACGCCGAAGTATTCCCGCTGCTCCCACTCCGTGACTTCTTCGCCGGAGACACCTTCCACCGCACACCAATCCTCGAACCGGGAGAGTTCGCTCTCCTTCAGTTTTGCCAGGCAGGAGGCGAGCGGTCGGCCCAGCAGGGACTCCGCGTGGCTGCTGTCGCGGAAGGCCTGGAGTGACTCGCGCAGCGACCCGGGGAGCTGAGCGTGCTGGAGGGCCGCGACATGAGCGGCGTCCTCGCCCGGTGCCCCCGGGACAAGAGCGTCACCCGCGAGCCCGTGCAGTCCCGCCGACAACTGCGCAGCCATGGTGAAGTACGGATTGGCGCAGGGCTCGCCGACACGGTTCTCCATGTGCAGCGACGCGCCCTCGCCGAGCACCCGTACCATCACACTGCGATCCTCCGGACTCCAGTTCGCCGACCTCGGCGACAGCGTGAACCGCGGGGACATGCGCCGGTAGCCGTTGACGGTGGGGACCGAGAGCATGCACAGGCTGCGGGCGCGGTCCAGCAGCCCTTCGAGATACCCCTTCCCCTCGGGCGACAGGCTCTGCGGGGCGTCAGCGCCGGCGAAGATGTTCTCGCCGGTCCGGGTGTTCATCACCGACTGGTGCAGGTGCCAACCGCTGGGGTCGAATCCGTCGATCCCCGGGAGCGTCATGAACGAGGCGTGGTAGCTGCGGCGCGCGCAGTACTGCTTGACGACGGTCCGGAACAACAGCATGGCGTCGGCCGCGTCCATGGCGAGCATGGGGGCGAAGGTCGTCTCCATCTGCCCCGGGCCCGACTCGTGCTCCATCGAGCGCAGCGGCATTCCCAGCGATTGGAGCAGCATGGCCAGCGGGTCCACGATGCCTGCGGCCGAGTCGTAGAAGGAGTCGAGGTTGAACTGGTAGCCGGAGTTGATGGCCTCCACCACTGGAGCGTCGCCCTGGAGGCCGAAGCCGTTCCCCTGGTTCCCGGCAGGCCCGCCGAGGCGGCGGGTGAGGTACCACTCGACCTCCAGACCGACGACCGGGGCCAGCTCCTGGGCCGCATACCGCTGGACGATCCGGCGCAGCGTGCGTCGTGCGGAGAGCGGGTGTGGGGTGCCGTCGCGCAGGTACTCGTCTCCGATCACCCAAGCGGTCACCGGCTCGATGTGCGGCAGCACTTGAAAGGTCAGCGGATCGGGAATCAGTACGAAGTCACCCGCGCCTGCGATCTCTGGGACACCTACCTGCGGGTCGTCGCTGAGGAAGTCCACTGCCACCGCATGCCCGGTGTCGAAGAGGAACGGTCCCGGACTGAAGTCCATGCCGTTGCGCAGCACGCTGCGGAACACCTGCGCGGGAACCGTCTTCGACCGGGCCAGCCCGTGGATGTCACAGAAGACGACCCGGACGAACTCGATCCCGTCCAGCCCGGCGTCGATCTGCTCGGCCGCCGCCTTCTTCTGGTCGTCCCAGGAGCCGAATTCTTCGACGAATCCCGGGCGCCCCACGCTGCTGTGTGCAAAGCAGTTCGACCACCGCCGAGTCGACATGGCCACTACTCCTCCGGCTGTTCGATCGGGTACTGGTACACGGGCTCCAGGGGCCGGTGCCCGGCGATGGTCTCACGGTTCAACCACGGAGCACTCGCAGTCGAACATGGGACTGACGAAGCGTCAGTCGCACTCAGGTCCTGCGATGAGCGCCTGGACACAGCGCTCGCCGCGAGGAACAGTCGACGCGGATCCCGCACCGCGGAATCCACGAGTGCGTACGGCAATTGAGCGCGCGAACGATCGCAGGCGGGGGTTGAGGCGCACATGAAGGTCGATGGCATCCATGTCAGCGGAATAGGGACGGCCAGGACGGACATCGTGTCCACCGCGGAGGCGGTCGACAGGGGATGGTGGGACGCTCGGGAATGCGAGGAGAGCGGCCTGGTGTCGATCTCGGTGGCCGGCGCAACTACCGCCCCGGATCTCGCCGTCGAGGCGGCGAGGTCGGCGCTGCTGCACTCTGGACACGTGGCAGAGGAGATCAGCGCCGTCTTCCATACCGATGTGCACCCTCAGGGCCCCGACGGCTGGTCGGCGCCCCATTACATCAACCGGCACACGGTCAACCAGCCCGTCACCTCTCTCGAGGTGCGCAACGGTTGTGTCGGATTCTTCTCGGCACTGCACCTTGCCGTGTGTTTCCTGGACGCTGTTCCGGACCGGTCCGCAGTGCTGATCACCGCGGGGGACAACTTCGGAACGCCTGCCGTCGACCGCTGGCGGGCTTCGAAGCAGTACGTGCTCGCCGACGGCGGAGGCGCCGTGGTGGTGTCCAAACGCCAGGGCTTTGCACGCATCCTGGCGGTGGGCGCGGTGTCCGATCCCGAACTGGAGTTGAAGCACCGCTCGGGAGAGCAGATGTTTCCGCCCGGCCTCACCGTCGGCGCATCCCTGGACTTCCGGTCGCGTATGGCCCACTTCCAGCGGCAGACCGCGCTCGGCGCGGTGCCGCCGCTGGGGGACTTCGGTTCCCTCCTCATCGACGCTGCTGAGCAGACCCTCAAGGACGCCGGTATCACCGTGGACGAAGTCGCGCGCGTGGTCCACGACGGCTTCACCCTGGACGGGATCCGCGACATGCTGCTGGACCCGCTGGGAATCGACCTGGACCGCGGCATCTGGGAGTTCACGCGCCGGGTCGGCCACGCCGGTCCGCTGGACATGATCCGCGGAGTGGAGCACGTGTGGCGCGAGGGTGGTGTCGCGGTGGGGGACAAGGTCCTGCTGGTCGGCTGCGCGCCCGGCATGGAGGCGGCCTGCGTGGTGCTGGAGATCACCGCGACGCCATGAAGGACGCCCTGCAGGTGATGACGGGGGTCAGCCGGTCTGCGCCCCGGCGGGACGCACTTTGGCGTGGTCGAGCAGAGCCTGCTTCACACCGGCCCACTCCTGGCGCAGCACGCTGTAGAAGATCGCGTCACGACGGCGGCCACCGGGCATGTAGTTGTAGCTGCGCAGCACGCCTTCCTCGACGGCACCGATGTTCGACAATGCACGCCGGGCCTGGACGTTGAGCACATCAGTCTTGAACTCGACCCGCTCGGCCTGCAGTTCTTCGAATGCGTGCCGCAGCAGGACGAACTTGGCCCAGCGGTTCAACCCCCGGCCCTGGAACGCGGTGCCGAGCCAGGAACCGCCGATCTCCAGACGCCGCTCGTTTTCTGCGTAATTGCTGAAGCACATGCTGCCGGCCGCGGCGCCACTGGTTTTGTCGGTAACGCAGAAGACCGTTCGGCGGCCTGCCTGCTGCTCGCGCATCATCCCGTCGAACCAGGCGTGGAAGTCGCTATCCGTCTCGATGTTCGTCACGAAGTAACGCCAGATTCGTGGCTCCAGCGCGATTGCATGCAATTGGGCACGGTCCTGCTCTCGCAACGGCCGCAGCAGAACGTGCTCGCATTCCAGTGGCACCGAGGCACGTTCGACCCAGGTCATGGCAGGCTCCTTCAATGCAGTGAATGCTCGGCCAGAGACTACCGGCCGCTTCGCGTCCGATGCAGGGCCCCGCCCGGAACCGGCGCTCACGCCCGAACGCCCACCCACGTCGGTTCAACAGCGGAGAAACCGCAGTCGAACAGTGGCACGGCAGCGCCGGCCGCACGTGGAACCGAGGTGCACAACACTGCGTGACAGGGCATCAGCCGCCGGGGGACATTGGATTCGTCGCTTTGTGCCCGGCGGCACTGCTCGTCCCGTATCGGATTTTTGTGCGGGCTCGGGCCCTGTCGCACTCTTGACGGGATCTGCTCGGTGGCGTCGACGTACATGGAGGATCGATAAAGAATGGTCGGCTATACGATCGCGCTGTCCGAAGTGGACAGAAATTCCGGTCTCCTGGTAGGGGGGAAAGGCGCCAATCTGGGCGAGCTGCACCGGGCCGGTGTCCCGGTACCGGACGGTTTCTGCCTCACCACCGGGGCATTCCGCAGATTCATCGACGCGTCACCCGAAATGGAGAGGTTGTACCTCCGGCTGGAAAAAATCGATGTGGACGACCGGACCGCCGTGAGCGAACTGAGCCGCGAGGTATGCACGCATCTCGGCGAGCTGCCGGTCCCCGACGACGTGCGCTCGGAACTGCTCCACGCATGGCGGCGTTCGGGAACCGACCACGCGTACGCCGTACGGTCCTCGGCCACGGCGGAAGATCTCGCGGGCGCGTCCTTCGCCGGGCAGCACGACACCTTCCTGAACGTAGGCGACGAGACCCACATGCTGGACGCAGTCCGACGGTGCTGGATCTCGCTCTTCGCCGAGCGGGCGATCGTGTACCGCGTGCGGCACGGATTCGATCACCGGCATGTAGACCTGGCGGTCGTCGTGCAGCGCCTGGTCGAACCGGATGTCTCCGGGGTGATGTTCAGCGCCGACCCGATCAGCGGACACCGCGGCGTGGTCGTGGTCAACGCCAGCTACGGACTCGGCGAGGCCATCGTGTCGGGGTTGGTCAACCCCGACCTGTACCGAATCAGCACGGACGGGACTCTCGACCGCACGATCGCGGACAAGGCACTGGCCATCGTGTCGGAGCCGTCCGGCGGCGTCGTGCGGCAGCCGGTTCCCGAGGAACGTCGGCGTGCACAGGCTTTGCCGGACCCGCAGATCATGGAACTGGCAGACCTCGGACGCCGGTTGGAGCGGCACTTCGGCAGCCCGCAGGACATCGAGTGGGCCTGGGACGGCAGTCGCTTCCACGTGTTGCAGTCCCGACCGGTCACCACGCTGTACCCATTGACGGAGCCGCCCGACGACGGGCGCCTGCACGTCTACTTCTCGCTGGGCCACCAGCAGATGATGACGGACGCGATGAAGCCGCTCGCGCTCTCCGTGATCCGCACCTACTTCCCCTTCGGTACCCGCGGCCCCGACGGCCGCACCCGGGCCATGGCCAGTGCGGGCAACCGGCTCTTCATCGACTACACCGACCTGCTGCACACCAGGCTGGGCCGGATGCTGTACGCCCATCCGGCCGGAACCATGGACAGGCGGATGGCCGGCGCCTTCCTGGAGGTGGCACGGCGTCCGGAGTTCAGCACTGGCCACGGCTTCCGGCTCGGCAGCTTCGTGCGGACCAACGTCAACGTTCTGCGCACCCTCGGCAACGTCGCGGCCGACCTGGGCTGGCGAGACTGGAAGACGGCCGAGGCCAAGCGGCAGGCGTTCATCACACGCGAAACCCAGGCCACCCGCGACGCGTTCGACACCGAGGACGGCGCAAACCGGATCGCCCGTATCCAGCAGGACATGAAGAAGTCGATACGGGTGTACTACGAGCTGACCACGACACAGTTCTCCGCCGCTCTGGCTAGAACGCTTATCGAACGCCAGAGCCGCGTGTGGCTCAACGACACGTCGGAACTGGCCTCGCTGGACAAGTCCATGCCGGGCAACGTCACGACACGCATGAGCGTGGAGATCGGCGACCTCGCCGACCTCGTCCGCGAGCAACCCGAACTGCAGCAACTGCTGCAGGCCCCGCCCGAACCCTTCGTCATGCAGTCGCTGGACGCGGTGCCGGGCGGACCCGCGTTCCGGACCGCCTTCGAGGGATTCCTGCAGCGCTACGGGATGCGGTGCCCGGGTGAACTCGACATCACCCGGGAGCGATGGCACAGCCGCCCGGCGCAGCTGTTCGCCGGAATCCTCGCCAATGCCAACACCGGCCGGGCAGGAGAGCACCGGGAGCGTTTCCTGGCAGGCGAGCGCGAAGCGAAGGCGGCCGCAGGGCGCATCCTCACCGCCATCCGATCGACCCCGGCAGGCCGGCCGAAGGCGGCCGTCATGTCCCGGCTGATCCACGTCTACCGCGCCATGATGGGCATGCGAGAGCACCAGAAGTTCCTCACGGTGCACCTCTACGACACCTATCGCCGTGTCCTTCGCGAGGAGGCTGCCGCGCTGGTGAGCGCGGGAACACTGTCGGCGGTGGAGGACGTCGACTACCTGGAACTGCACGAACTGCGGCGGCTCGTGGACGGCGAGCGACTGCCGGGCCTCGATACGTTGATCGCCGAGCGCAAGGGTGAGTACACAGCGGCGCAAGGTCTGACGGTGCCCCGGCTGATGACCAGCGACGGCGAAATCCTGGTGGGGCTGGGGCCCAAGCCGACCGGCGACGGTGTTCTGATCGGCCTGCCGGTCTCCGCCGGAGTGGTGGAGGCTCAGGCCCGCGTAGTGCTGCGACCGGAGGATGCCCAGCTGTCGGAGGGCGCCATCTTGGTCGCGCCCTTCACAGACCCCGCGTGGACCCCGCTGTTCTCCGCGGTCAGTGGCCTGGTAGTGGAGATCGGCGGTCTCATGACGCACGGCGCCGTGGTCGCCCGAGAACTGGGACTTCCCGCGGTCGTCGGCGTCGACAACGCCACCAAGCTGATACCGGACGGCGCTCGCGTGCGCGTGGACGGCTCCCGCGGAACCGTCGAAGTTCTGCCCGACTGAGCGATGGCTGCACCGAAGAGCACGCCGTGCTCTTCGGTGCAGCCACGTACGTCAGGCGACCGATCGCGCGGCGGCGTGGCCGATGAGTGGCAGCTCCCCGGTCGAGCACTCAAGTCGGCCGTCCAGCGCCCGTCCCCCCAGCCAGGCCGCGAGATCGGTCAGTGCACCCCGGACCCGGACGGGCTCACCCCGACCAAGGCTCCAGCGCCGGTCGTCCGGCGTCGACAGTTCCAGGCACATACCCTTCGGCACTCGCCGCGCGAGGTAGTCGAGCAGGTGGCTGCAGAACTCCGCGGACCAGTCGGCCGGTCGCGGGCCCAAGTCGTAGTCGACCATGTGGACCTCGCTCTCCCGCCAGCTGGCGAACAGCACGTCCAGGAGCATCCCGCGGCCGCGGTACCGGGCGGGGCGCGCCCAATCTGCCGGGCCCAGACGTGACCAGGCATCGTCGAGAACCGCGGTGGCCGCACCGACGGCCTGCACGAGATCCTCCGCCGGCAGCGCGGCGTTCGCCTCCACCTCGGCGTCACGGCCCGCCCGGTCGGCTTCGCGCGGGTCGGTTCCACCGCGATAGAACGGCGTCGTCCGTCCGGCCCGCCCGTAATCGATCTGCCGCAGCGCCGCGTGCAGGAAGGTCGGCCGCGCGGCGAGCAGATGCGCGCGCGACCATCCCGGAAGCGGCGAAGGGACCCGTATCTGCTCCTCGGCGAGCGCCCCGATGAGCCGGCGTTCACGGGCATGGGCGTCCCTGACCCGTTCGACGATTTCCTCAGGACTCTCCGGATCGGACATGGAAATCTCCTCCCATTCCTCAAGGTATTGACCGCGGATCCATAGTGTCTTGTTCCTTGTTGGGATCGCACCACCGAGTCGCTAGCATCGAGAACATGGGAGTTGAATTGCAGTTACTTTCCGAGGATTGGTCGGTCGGACTTGCGGTGGTCGCGCATCCGGACGATCTCGAATACGGCGGGGCCGCCGCCATCGCGAGGTGGACCTCGCAGGGAAAAAAGATCGCCTACTGCCTCGCCACGAGCGGCGAGGCAGGTATCGACGGCATGGACCCTGAAGACGCCGGGCCTCTGCGTGAGAAGGAGGAACGTGCATCGGCCTCGGTGGTCGGGGTGCAGGCGGTGGAGTTCCTCGGACACCCGGACGGCACGCTGGAATACGGGCTCGCACTCCGTCGCGACATCGCCCGGGCGATCCGGCGCCACCGGCCTGAGGTCGTGGTCCTGATCAACTGCCGGCCGAAGTTCATCAACGGCACCCTCAACCAGGCCGACCACATAGCGGTCGGTCTCGCCACCATCGACGCCGCTCGCGACGCCGGTAACCGGTGGGTCTTCCGTGAACTGCTGAAGGAAGGGCACGAGCCCTGGAGCGGCGCCCGCACGATCGTCGTCCTCGCCTCGCCCGACTCCACCCACGGCATCGATGTCACCGAACACTTCGCCACTGGCCTGGCCTCACTGAAGGAACACTCCGCCTACCTCGACGGGCTCGGCGAGAGCCAGGGCACGTTCGAGGAGCTCTCCCTGGTACTGCGCTCCAGGACCCGCGCGGCGGGGCGGCAGCTCGGCTGCGAGCTCGCGATCCCCGTCGAAGTGCTCGACCTCTGACCGGGCGGGCACCGGCACCACGTCCGGTCTGGCACGGATGACAATGGCGCATCCGTGGCTGCACACTTTTCCGGAGACCTCCCATCATGGAATTCTGGAGGTTCCGCCTTCTCCCGTTGCCCGCCGGTATTCGGTGCCGCCTTTCGTTGCGGTTCACTCGACGTCTCCATGAGGAGCAGCTATGTGCGGAATCGCAGGAATGGTGTCATTCAATTGTGACCTTTCCGGCCGTCACGATCTCGTGGATCGGATGTCGGAGCCGTTGACCACACGAGGACCGGACCAGGAAGGACGCTGGATCGGTCGGCATGCGGTGATCGCATTCCGCCGGAATGCCGTCATCGACCTGTCCGGCGGACAGCAGCCGATGATTGCGGCAAACGAATCGGGTACCGCCACAGCTGTCCTGGCCTACACCGGTGAAATCTTCAACACCGAGGAGCTGAGGTCCGAACTGTCCACGCGCGGTCACCGGTTTCGCGACCGCAGCGACACCGAGGTCGTGCTCCACGCCTACCTGGAGTGGGGAACGGAATGCGCGGGGCGGCTGCGCGGCATGTTTGCCTTCGCCGTCTGGGACGAGCGCGCCGACTGTCTGGTGATGATCCGGGACAGGTTCGGCATCTACCCGCTCTTCTACACCCAGGTAGCTGACGGACTGCTGTTCGGCTCCGAACCGAAGGCGCTGTTCGCCAGCGGGCTGCGCCGGCCCGAGGTCGACCAGGACGGTCTGCGAGAACTGCTCGGCTTCACACCCACCCCAGGCCTCTCCGTCTTCCGTGACGTCTATGAGGTTGTTCCCGGCGAGGTGGTGACCTACGACGCGCAGGGCCTGCACCGCGCCAAGTACTGGCAGTTGCAGGCACGGGAGCACACCGACGACTACGTGACGACGGTGAAGACCGTACGGGAGCTGCTGGAGGACGCGGTCCGCACCCAACTCGTCTCCGACGTGCCGCTGGGGGTGATGCTCTCCGGCGGTCTGGACTCCAGTGCCATCTGCGCCCTGGCTGCGGCTCTGGGCGGCTCCCAGCTCTCGGCGCACGTGGGCGGGTCACCCGACGACGAACTGCGGACGTACTCGATGGAGTTCGGGTACCACTTCGACAACTTCCGCTCGAACGAGCAGTTCCCCGACACCGACAGCCCGTACGCGCACCTCATGAGCCGGCATCTGCGTACGACACACCGCGAACTCGTACTCAGCGCGGCCGATTCCGCCGACCGCGGACGTCAACTCGCGGTGATCGCGGCGATGGACCGTCCGACGGCCAGACTGGACATGTACGTTGCCGCGCACCGCCTGTCGTCGGCGGTACGGGAGACATCGAAAGTCGCGCTGAGCGGTGATGGCGCCGATGAGTTGTTCGGCGGCTACCGCTGGTTCAAGGAGCCCCGTGCCGAGTCCGGCGCGTTTCCGTGGTTCGGCGCGGGCCACCGCTTCGAGGAGTTCTCCGATCTTCTCGACCGTCGGCTGGTGAAGGAACTGGACCTGCCCGGCTACATCGGTGACCGTTACAAGGACGCGATCGCCGAGGTGCCGCGATTGGACTCGGACTCCAGGCTCGAGCGGCGTATGCGGGAGCTGACGTACCTGCACATGACCCGGTATGTGCGGGTGACGCTCGACCGCAAGGACCGTATGGGGGCTGCCGCGGCTCTCGAGGGCCGCGTGCCGTTCTGTGACCGCGCCCTGGTGGAGTACGTCTTCAACGTGCCGTGGTCCATGAAGGAGGCGGACGGCCGGGAGAAGTCCCTGCTGCGGGATGCGGTCCGGGACCTGATGCCCGCCGAGGTCCTGGACCGCCCCAAGTCACCGTTCCCCAAGCTGCAGGACCCCGCCTACGACGAAGCCTTGCGGGCCCAACTAGGCGAACTCACGCGGGACTCAGCCAGTCCGGTCGCAAACCTGCTGGACAAGTCCCGGGTCGAGGCCGTGCTGTCCGGGGCTCCGGGCGCTGCACAACGGGGCATCAGCCGGGCGAGCGTCGAAATGACGATCGGGCTCGACCTGTGGGTCCGTGAGCAGGGAGTCACCGTCGCTGCCTGAGTGCCGCGCATGCGGGCGCGGACAGGGGCGACCGCAGACCCGAGAAGAACGCTGGTTGTGGCCGACAGGAAGCCGGTGCACGGAAATGATCGACACTCCGACTATCGATCCGCGTACCCTCCGCGGTGTCCTCGGGCGATTCGCCACCGGCGTGGTGGTGGTGACTACCCGCACCGACGACGGACTCGCGATCGGAATGACCGTGAACTCGTTCTGCTCGGTGTCCCTGGAACCGCCCTTGGTGCTCTTCTGCGTCAGCCGGGCCTCTCAGCTCCACCCCCTGTTCACGGGCGCCTCGCACTTCGCGGTCAACGTGCTCAGCGAGGCGCAGCGGAAAGTCTCGCTGTCTTTCGCCCGACCCGGCCGGGACAGGTTCAAGGACCTGACGCCTGACACCGGGCGCCTCGGTGCTCCGGTGCTGCCTGACGCGCTGGCCGTCGTCGAATGCACCAGGGCGTCGATCGTGGAGGCAGGCGACCACGACATCGTGATCGGCCGTGTTGTGGCCATGTCCGCCGACGAGCAGGGACTGCCCGATCCCCTGGTGTTCTACGGCGGCGCCTACCGCCGACTGGACCCGCAGCACGCCGACTGGTGGACCGCGTTCGCCTGACTGAGGACTGTCGTCCGGCGGTCGGGCGGACGGCACGCAGGACGTCACGCCGAACAGATCGCTACACCCACGTTCCAGGGAGGAAAGTCCATGCAAGCTCGCGACGGCGCCTATGACGTGATCGTCCTCGGCTCCGGGATAGCCGGTTCCATCCTGGGTGCCATCCTCGCCCGCAACGGGGCGAAGGTGATGCTCGTCGATTCCGGAGTGCACCCGAGGTTCGCCGTCGGGGAGTCCACCATCCCGCACACCCTCAACACGTTCCGCATCCTCGCCGAGCGCTACGGAGTGCCCGAACTGGAGCTGTTCTGCTCGTTCGAGGACGCGATGCAGCAGATCGCTCCGACCATGGGCCGCAAGCTCCACTTCGGCTTCATGATGCATGAGGAAGGCAAGGAGCCGGACCCGGAGCACACCACACAGCTCGGCACGACCATCCCCAACCTGCACACCAGTCATCTGTTCCGGCAAGACACCGACGCCTACCTCTTTCACACCGCCGTGAAGTACGGCTGCGTCGCCCAGCAGGGCTACCGTGTCGACAACGTCGAGCTGAACGACTCCGAAGTCACCGTCGTCGGGCAGGACGGAAGCCGGCACAGCGCCCGGTATCTCGTCGACGCCAGCGGCTTCCGGTCACCGGTGGCCCAGCAGTTGGGCCTGCGGGCCGGACCCGACGCGCTCAAGCATCATGCGCGCTCGCTGTTCACCCACATGATCGACGTCCGTCCGACCGACGAGTGCCTGAACATGCCGGAATCGGCTCGGCCGCCTCTTCCCTGGGTGAAGGGCACGGTGCACCATGTTTTCGAGCGGGGATGGTTCTGGATCATCCCGTTCAACAACGACCCCGCCTCGATCAACCCTCTGGTGAGCGTCGGCCTGACCTTCGACGAACGCCGCTACCCCAAGCGGGACGATCTCACCCCGGAGCAGGAGTTCGCCCACCACGTCAGCCGGTTCCCGGTCTTGGAGCGGATCTTCGAGAACGCCAAGACGGTCCGTCCCTGGGTGTCCACCGGCCGGTTCCAGTACACCTCGACCAAGACCGTCGGCAACCGCTGGTGCATGATGTCGCATGCTGCGGGCTTCATCGACCCGTTGTACTCCCGCGGCCTGTCCAACACCGGTCAGGTCATCGACGCAGTCGCCTGGCGCCTCCTTGAGGCCCTCAAGGACGATGACTTTTCCGAGGAGCGCTTCTCCTACGTCGAGCGACTCCAGCAGGCCCAGATCACCTACAACGACGACCTCGTCAACTGCTCCTTCATCTCCTGGTCGGACTGGGACCTGTGGAACGCCGTGTACCGCGTGTGGGCCTCCTCGCAGATGCCTGCGAGCATGCGCCTGGCCCGCGCCGTGGAACGCTTCCGTGCCACCCGCGACGAGGGCGTTTTCAAGGAGTTGGAGGACGAGGCGTTCACCGGCTCGCTGTTCCCGAACAAGGCCTACGACGAACTGTTCCTCGAGATGGTCCGGCTCTGCGACGCTGTCGACCACGGCGAACTCGCGTCCGGTGACGCCGGCGCACAGCTGATGCGGCTGGTCCGCTCCTCGCCGGCGGTGCTCCCGATGCAAGGCCTGGACGATCCCCAGTCCCGTTTCGTCGCCAAGACCCAGGACTCGTTCCTGACCCTGGCCCGCTGGCTCGCCGAGGAGGGCCCCGAGGACATGCGCTACCTCGTGGACACCCCGCGGATCAAAGCGGCGCTCAACAGCCGGCGGTAGGAAACGGCAGTCCGCGGCGGCCTCCGCGGGCGATCCCGTCCGCACGGGACGCTGCGGAGGCCGCCGCTCGGGCGCGTCCCGCTTCCGTAGGAGATCGTGATGATGTCCCTCGCGTTGACGTCCCCCGCCTCGCGCGCCGACCTCCAAGTGGCCACAATGCTGGCCGGAATCGCCTGCGTGCTCCTCGTCGGCATGCTGCTGGGAAGAGTCGCACGGCGGCTGGGCCAGCCCGTGGTGATCGGCGAGGTACTTGCTGGTATCGCGCTCGGTCCCAGCGTGCTCGGACTTCTGCCCGGCGATCTGACCGGCAAGCTCTTCCCGGCCGACGTACGGCCGCTGCTGTCCGCGGTCTCCCAGATCGGCCTGACCCTGTTCATGTTCATAGTGGGCTGGGAGTTCGAGAGAAGCCTATTGCGCCCGCACCGCGGGATGACGGTCGCAGTCTCCCTCTCGTCCGTGGCCCTGGCCTTCGGTCTCGGTGTGGCGGTGGCCGTCTTTCTCTATCCGCACCACAGCACGGTGGCGGGCCACCACGTCTCCTTCCTCACCTTCTCCACGTTCATGGGCGCGGCCATGTCGGTGACCGCTTTCCCGGTGCTTGCCCGGATCCTCACCGACAACCGGCTCACCCACACCCGGGTCGGTGCTCTCGCCCTGGCCAGCGCGGCCGTGGACGACATCCTCGCCTGGTGCATGCTGGCCTACGTCTCCGCGCTCGTCACCTCCGGCGGAGGCAGCGACGTGGCGCAGGTCCTTGGGCTGAGCGCGGGCTACGTGCTCCTGATGTTCCTGGTGGTACGGCCGGCGATCGCCAAGGTGGTCGGCCACTTCGCAGCCCGGCAGTGGTGGAAGCAACTGCTCGTGCTGCTCGTGGCCGGAACCTTCCTGTCGGCGTACGCGACGACCTGGATCGGCATCCACAGCATTTTCGGAGCCTTCCTGTTCGGCTTGATCATGCCGCGCGAGTCTGCGGTCGCTCTCACCGAGCCCCTGCACCGTCCGCTGGACAACATCAGCACGGTGCTGCTGCCGGTGTTCTTCATCGTCACCGGCCTCGGCGTCAACCTGAACGGCCTCGGCGCCCGGGAATACCTGGAGCTGCCCGTCATCGTGGCCGTCGCCTGCGCGGGCAAGCTGCTCGGAGCCATGACTCCGGCGCGTCTTCTCGGACTGTCCTGGCGGGAGTCACGAGCCCTCGGGCTGCTGATGAACACCCGCGGGCTGACCGAACTGATCATCCTTAACGCCGCGGTCCAGCTCGGAGTCCTCGACTCCCGGATGTTCACCATGATGGTGGTGATGGCGCTCGTCACCACTGCGCTGGCGAGCCCACTGCTGC
This sequence comes from Streptomyces sp. NPDC005374, assembly GCF_042872225.1. Lineage (NCBI taxonomy): Bacteria > Bacillati > Actinomycetota > Actinomycetes > Kitasatosporales > Streptomycetaceae > Streptomyces > Streptomyces sp. NPDC005374. The sequence goes on from NZ_JBIAKA010000024.1 coordinate 101,852, forward strand.
CCAGCAGCCGTCAGCTCATGGCCGCCGACGGTTCCGATCCGCATCCGCCGCCGAACACGCCGGACGCGGAGAGGCGGCCGCACAGTGTCCCTACCGCTGCCGCGACCCAGGAGGGACCTGTCGCCACCTCACCACCGAAGCGGTGAACACCGGCCGGGTCACTTCGGCAACCCAGCTTGCCTTTGGGGCCCGGGTCAGGCATCGGCGTGGTGGGCCAGCGCCGAGTGGGGGCCGCTGTGATCGCCAGAGGGGTCTGTGTGCACGGTGGCGGCGGTCAACCGGGGCACAGCATGGATCAGGGCGTGCTCGGCCTCGACCGCCAGCCTGTGGGCGGCGGCCACTGTGAGATCCGGTGCCACGACGATGTCGACCTCCGCGCGCAGGGCGTGTCCGATCCAGCGCATCCGTACCTGGCCGACCTCACGGACACCGTCCACCACCCGCAAGGCGTTCTCGGCGCGGTTGACATACTGAGGGTCGACGGCGTCCATCAGACGCCGATAGACCTCCCGGGCCGCGTCCTTGAGCACCATCAGGATGGCCAAAGTGATCAGCAGGCCCACGATCGGGTCGGCGGCCCGCCAGCCGATCGCCGCGCCACCGGCGCCCAGGAGCACCGCTAGCGACGTGAAACCGTCGGCGCGGGCGTGCAGACCATCGGCGACCAGAGCGGCCGAGCCGATCCGGCGGCCGGTGCGGATGCGGTACCGGGCCACCCATTCGTTGCCGATGAACCCGACCACAGCGGCCGCCGCGACCGCCCACAAATGGCTGACGTCCCGCGGGCTCAGCAGTCTGTCGATCGCCTCGTAGGCGGCCAGGGCGGAGGAGACGGCGATGGTCAGCACGATGGCGATGCCCGCGAGATCCTCGGCGCGGCCGTAGCCGTAGGTGTAACGGCGGTTCGCCGCCCGCCGGCCCACGACGAACGCGATCCCCAGCGGCACGGCGGTCAGCGCATCGGTGCCGTTGTGGATGGTGTCACCCAGCAGCGCCACCGACCCGGACAGCGCCACCACGACTGCCTGGACGACGGTGGTCAGCCCGAGGATGCCCAGCGACAGCCACAGGGTGCGCATCCCTTCCCTGGAGGTTTCCATCGCCGAGTCGACCTTGTCCATCGCCTCGTGATTGTGCGGTGCAACCACGTGCCGGATCCGTGACCACCGCGAACCGCCGTGGTCACGGTGGGTGTGGGACGTCGCGTGATCGTGGTCATGGGGCTGACTCAAGGCGAGTGCCTTCCGAGAAGCGGACGGAGACAACGGAACCCAGGCGCTTGGCCGCCCACCCAACTGCACTTCTGACCGCGTCTTCGGAACTCACACGGCGCCGAGCCGACTGGTGCACGGTCGGGAACGAATCGCGCGTGTGGGCCTGGCTGCGGCGCCGGTCCGGACCGGCGCTGAGATTGTTCCGCTTTGACGGACACCGTTGGTGTGGTGGTCAGGCCGCGAGGACGGTCTCGTAGGCGGCGGGATTCGGTGACCTAGGCGGCTGTGCAGCCTGCGTAGTAACAGCTACCCGTGTGCCCTGGGCGAGCGGACCACGATCCCGATGCATCGCAGCACCTGAACCGGCGCCAACCGGACCCGGCCGGCCTGCGACGCGGTGACCGGTCAGGAGTCCAGCGCCGCCACGATGCCGTCCCACAACGTCAGACGCGCCTGCATGGCGGTGACGATGGTTGTGGCGCACTCGTCCCACTTCTTCACATCGTCACCGCACAGGTCGGCCAGCATCGCCATGGCCATCGGTGTGTGCTCCTCGCCGTCAACCTCGATGTGGCGTTCCAGATAGTCCCGGAACGTCGAGAGAAGGCCCTGCTGATCGTCGATCTTGACGATCTGGTCGAACATCTCCGGGATGAGGTCCTCCCTGCCGAACGCGAAGGCCGCCGCCTGACAGTGCAGTTCCGCCTTCTCGATGAAGCCCCAGGTGGTCTTCACGAAGTCCGCCGCCGCCTGTGGCACTACGGCGTCGGCGAGCGCCGACGGAACAGACACACCCTGGCCTATCCGGGCAAGGAAGTTGTTAATCGGCTTGGTGTCGGCGCCGGCCTGCTCCATGCCGTTCACATAGAGCTCGAAGTGGCTGATGAATCCGTTGCCGAGCGCGTCGCTCTCCTCCACCAGGACGATGTCGTTGATCAGCCGCCTGCTCTCGGAGGAGCCGCGCGGCACCCAGGGCACGTCGACACAGGTGAGGTTGCGCTGCAGGTTCTTGAGCAGCGACATGAAGTCCCACACGGCGAACACGTGGTGCTCGGTGAACGTGTTGACGTCCTGAAGCGTTTTCAGCCGCCCGTAGAGCGGATGCTTCACCACCTGCATGCGTGCAGTGTCGACCACCCTGCGCAAATTATCGACCGCCGGATTTTGCTTGCCCCACTCATAACGCGACATCTGCGGTCCCCTTTGGTCAGCGGTCGGTCTACTTCCGGTGAACTATGAACCTGGCCCTGCGGCACCGCAATAACCGTTCAATTGGACACCAGGTGACTGCTCATGTTCTTGACTACGCCTGAGTGGTGTCCGGGGATTACCTGCGAACAGCTCGCAGAGGACGGCTTTGGGGTTGAGGCCGTGTTTGCATGCAGTGGAGAGGTAGGAGCGGGCGAGGAGTCAACGGTTGGCTCCGTCGAGGATGTGCCAGCTGCCGGATACTGTGCATCTGGATTTTGGTCATGCAAATGTCGTCGCGTTGCCTTCGGCTCGGCTTAGAACTCCCCAAACAGGCACACGAGATCGTCGTACGACGCTTCGCAGATGTTACGAACAGCTCAAGGAACCGATCAGTTGCAGGTCACGCACTCCAATGAGTAGTCACGGCACTAGCGTCGCGTCCCTGCCGACTACATCCGATACGAGAGTCCGCCGGAGCGGACTGTCTGACTGCGGTTGCTCCGATGTTGAACAACGTCGATTGTGCCCAATATCAGCAAGCCCCGGGCAAGTTGCTGCAGCGCCAGCGAAGCAGGTGTATGAAAATCCGTCCCAGGAAGTGTCGTCCCAGCACTGATCCACCGACTGGCGGCAGGCCTATAAATGAAGAAGGGAAGAGGGGCGTCTGCTGACCTGCGATGACGGGAGTACGCCCGACGCTTCCACCGCGTACGACACCGAGGCACCTCTCAGATGCCAATCTACCCACAGACCGGCGGCGGTTTCGGGGGTGTTTGATGACTCGAATCTGATCGCGCGGGCCGGGCTAGTCCCGGTGCGCCATAGTAGTTAAGTTGGATGTCATGTTCGGTTGGCGGATGGTCAGCCGCGCACCGTCGACCTCATGAGACAGCCACGTCCTCTGTCTGGCAGGGCCCTTCAGGACTCTCCGTCGCCTGGGCGCCATTTGGCTCCCGGGCCTGAGCAGAGTCCCACCGCGACTGCGTGAGGATCCTCGTGAACGTCATTGCACAACTGGCCGTCGCCAGAAGGGGCCTGGTCCTCACTCTCACCGTGTTAGTCGCCGCACTGGCGGCGTTTTACGGGGCGGGTGTGCAGCAGCACCTGGCCAACGGTGGCTTTCAGGATCCATCGTCAGAATCAATGCGGGTAGACGACACACTGGCCAGGGACTTCGGTACCGGGGCGCCCAACCTGGTCGTGGTCGTCTCTGGGCGTGGCGGTAAGGCTCTGGAGGATCGCGAGGTCGCCGACGCTGCGAATGGGCTGGTCGAGCGCGTCCGCACCTTCGCCGGTGTGGTTTCGGCGGATTCCTACTGGACCGAGGGCCGGCCCGCGTCGCTCCGCTCCAAGGACGGGGCCAGCGGTCTGCTTTTGGTCCGGCTCAGCGGGGATGAGGGCGCCTACCAGGCCACGGCGAAGAGGATCGTCCCTCAACTCGGTGACGACCGGCTGAACCTGCGGGTGACGGGGATCGCGCAGACCTATGTCGAGGTAGAGCGCGTCTCGGCCGAGGACCTCCTGCGCGCCGAGTTGATCGTTGCCCCGATCACTCTGGTCCTGCTGGTGCTCATCTTCGGCAGCCTCGTTGCCGCTGTCGTGCCTCTGGCGGTCGGAGCGATCTCTGTGGTCTCCACCACCGCTGTGCTTCAACTGCTCACGGAGGTCACTCCGGTGTCGGTCTTCGCACTCAACGTGACCACGGCGCTGGGACTAGGCCTCGCCATCGACTACAGCTTGTTCGTCATCAGCAGGTTCCGGGATGAACTGGCCGCCGGTGCGGACGTCAGCTCGGCTGTTCGGACCACAGTTCGCACAGCGGGCATGACAGTCATGTTCTCGGGCGTCACCGTGGCCCTCTCGCTGTCGGCGCTGCTGGTCTTCCCGATGTACTTCTTCCGCTCGATCGCCTACGGAGGCATCGCGGTAGTGCTGGTGGCGGCCCTCACCTCCGTGGTCGCCCTGCCGGCGTTGCTCGCACTGCTCGGTCATCGGGTGAACCGGCTCGACGTCTTCGTGCGGTTTCGGCGTCCCACGGCGAGCGGGTTCTGGCAGCGTCTGGCGCTGGGTGTGATGCGGCGTCCGATCCCGATCGTGACCGTGATCGTCGGACTCCTGCTGCTGTTGGGAAGCCCGTTCCTGTCAGCCTCGTTCAGCTTGGCCGACGACAGGGTTCTGCCCGCCGCTTCGCCGGCCCGCCAGGCGGCCCAGTACCTCAGGGACAACTTCGACGCTGGGGAGACCAACCCGATTCCCGTTATTGTCCCGGGGGTGGGCGACGCTGACGCTCGGCAGGTGCTCCCGCCGTACGCCGCCAAGCTCTCGACGCTGCCGGGCGTTCGCCGGGTGGACACCGTCACCGGTTCCTACGCCGGCGGACGGTTGGTCGCTCCGCCCACCCCCGCCTCGGACCGGTTCACCGCCAAGGCGGGGAGCTGGCTGTCGGTCGTGTCCCCGTTCGAGCCGTACTCACCCAAAGGCCGCGCACTCGTGGCGGCCGTCCGGGCGGCGGACGGGGCACCTGCCCCGGTTCAGGTCGGCGGCCAGGCAGCGCAATTGGTCGACACCACGCATGCCACCGGCGAAAGGCTGCCAATAGCGCTGCTCATCACCGCGGTGATGACGTTCATCCTGCTCTTTATCTTCACCGGCAGCGTGCTTATTCCGATGAAGGCGATAGTGTTGAATATGCTGAGCCTGACGGCCACATTCGGGTCGATGGTCTATGTTTTTCAGGACGGCCATCTGAAGTGGCTGGTCGGCGAATTCGTAACAACCGGCATGATCGACGCGACAATGCCCGTTCTGATGTTCTGTATTGCTTTCGGACTGTCCATGGACTATGAGGTTTTCCTGCTTTCCAGGATCCGCGAAGAATATCTGCGCAGTGGAGACAACGAACGCTCGGTCGCGCTCGGTCTGGAAAAGACCGGAAGGGTGATGAGCGCGGGTGCGGTGCTGATCGGAACGGTATTCGTCACCTTCGCTTCCTCAGGACTCACTCTGCTCAAACTGCTCGGAGTCGGCCTCACCCTTGCGGTCGTCGTTGATGCGACGCTGGTCCGCGGTCTACTCGTACCCGCCTTTATGCGACTTGCTGGGCGGGCGAATTGGTGGGCGCCTCCGCTGCTGCGCCGACTGCACGACCGGTTCGGCCTCAGTGAGTATTCGGAACCTATGCCCGATGAATCAGACGCACCTGGACTGGGGGCGGAGAATGGTGACGTGGTAAGCCTCTGATTTTTTGACTTTGAATATTTCGAGAGTGCTGTCCCGGGGGAATGCGAAATGGTATGGGATCTGCTCAGAGAACTGCTGGCCAGGGGAATCGACGTGCGGCTCCCGAGCCTGCCGCCGGCCTCGGAGCTGTCGTCGCGTCACGGGCCGGGAAGGAGCCGTCGTACGCGGGGTTCGCCGCCGAGAGCGGCCGGGCCGGCAAGGAGGCCTGGATGACCATCCGGCAGAAAGCGGAGAGCCGGGGGCTCGCTCCGGCCGCCGTGCTGATGACGGCCTACGACTGTGGTCCAAGCGGCCGGCGTGCAGCAGCACGAGCTGCTGATGCGCGTCCACGCTCATAACCTGGCGGCCCTGGGCTCCTACCGAGCGGACAAGTCCGGGGCGCCCACGCTCCTTTTCGTGGCTGGCGCGGCCGACCGCGCCGATCCGATTCCGGCGTGGCGCGACGTCTGCCCGACCTCGAGGTGGAGGTCTGGCCGCGGATCACCACTCGATCATCGCGGGCGACCAAGCATTCGCCCTCGCCAACCGCATCACGAACTGGCTCGAGGGCGCACGCTCAGCGGTAGCCAGTTTTGCCTCTCCATCGGACTGATTCACTGAACGCACAGGGATTCAACATGGAATTTTTGGCAACCGAACGGGCGACGCTTCAGCGGTTCATGCCCGGACTCGACGACGAACTCGCGCAGATTCCGCTCGCGGAGCTCGAAGAGCCGGGCAACCCCGCTCTGGCCCTGTTCAAGGCCGCAGGTGGTCCGGGCCTGCTGATCCCCACCGCGCAGGGCGGTGCGGGCGCCACCCCGCAGGAGGCGATCCAGGTGCAGCGGGCGATCGGCGCCAGGTCGCCCTCGCTCGGAGTCGCCTCGACGATGCACCACTTCTCTGTGGCCAGCCTGGCCGAGGCCAGCCTCGGCGACGGGTGGGAGTGGATGCTGCTGGAGGGAATCGCCAACGGGAAGTTGCTGGTCGCCTCGGGCTTTGCCGAAGGCCGCAGCGGGGCCCCCATCCTGTCCCCTACCCTGCGCGCCGTTCGGCGTGGCGACAATCTGATCGTGACCGGCTCCAAGAAGCCGTGCTCCCTGTCGCACTCCATGGACCTGCTCACCGCTTCGGTGGCGGTCACCGGCGAGGACGGGCGTGATCAGATGGCCGTCGTGGTCATCCCGGTGGACAGCCCCGGCCTGGAGGTCAAGCCGTTCTGGAACAACTTCGTCCTGGCCGGCGCGGAGAGTGACGAGGTGATCCTCAAGGACGTCGAGGTACCCGGGCGCCTCGTCGTCATGACAGAGAGCACCGAGGACCAGCAGCCCGACGAGCTGCAGACGAGCGGTTTCATCTGGTTCGAGCTGCTGGTCACCGCCTCCTACCTCGGTGCGGCAAGTGCCCTGGTGGAAGGCGTGCTGTCCGCGGGCAAGGCAGACGCGGTCGAGCGCGCGGCGCTCGTCATCGAGGCAGAGTCTGCCATGGCCATGCTGGAGGGCGTCGCCCGGGCAAAGGAGGCCGGAGAGCAGGGCCAGGAGATGTTCGCCAAGGTCCTGTGCGTCCGCTACGCCGTACAGGACGCCATCGGCCGGATCAACCGCCGTGCTGTGGAACTGCTCGGAGGGATGTCCTACATCGGTTCGAGCGACGGGGCCTACATGGCAGCCGCCTGCGCCGGCCTGATGTTCCATCCGCCGTCCCGGACCCACATGTCCAACGAGCTCTGCGACCACTTCGCCGGCCAACCGCTGCGCGTCGGCTGAAAAGAATCCACATGTCTATCAATACGAAGCCCGGACCGACCATCCTCCTCACCGGAGCGAGCGGCGTCGTCGGCCAGGCGGTGCTGGGCCAGCTCACCGACCACACCGTCGTGTGCCTCACTCACAACAAGCCGGTCAGCGGCCCTGATGTGGTCAGCGTGCGTGGCGACCTGACTTTCCCACGCTTCGGCCTGGACCGAGCGGCGTACGAGAGCCTGGCCAACCGAGTCGACGTGGTCGTGCACTGTGCCGCGATTACCGCATTCAGCGTCGATGCGAGCCGGACCAACGACCTGAACGTCCGTGGCACCGAGACGATCCTCGCGTTCGCGCAGCGGGCGAAGGCGCCGCTGCACCACGTCAGCACCGCCTTCGTGACCCGCCAGGACCTGACCCGGGAGGGGAAGAGCAGCGCCCGGCCGGAAGTCTATTTGGACAGCAAGCGCCTCGCCGAACAAGCGATCCGGGACTCCGGCGTGGCGGCGAACATCATTCGGCCCTCTGTAGTGATCGGTGACTCTGCCACCGGCCAAATCTCGCAGTTTCAGGGGTTACACGGCATCGCCGGCGCACTTCTCAGGAACGCGCTCCCGATGCTTCCTCTGCAGCCGGACACGAGAATCGACTTCGTTCCGCAAGACCTGCTCGCACGTGTGATCGTCGGCCTGGTGCAGGCCGGGAAGACCGGCGGGGAGTACTGGGTGACCGGCGGCGACGGCGCCCCGTCCGCAGGGCGAATCGTCGAACTGAGTATCGAGCTGGCCAGGAGTTTCGGCCTGAAGCTGGACACGCCGCGCTTTGTCTCCCAGGACATGGTGGACCGGTTGATCCGGCCGGTCTTCATCGACTCGCTGCCCAAGGGACAGCGTCGCCGGTTCGACGACATGCTGGCCATGACCACCCTGTTCCACACTGCTGAGCCGTTCAGCAGCACCTACGACCGTATCCCCGGCGTCGAGCTGCTATCCACCACGGACCTTGAGCACGCCTTCACCGCGTCCATGCGCCATTACGCCACGGTGAAGAACCTGATACGCCTGAGCGAGGTGGCCGCATGACAGTGCGGACCGAGCGACTGGCGCCGGACATACCGGATCTCTACCGCCGTCATCTGAGCAAGGGCCGAGCCAGTCTCGCCGAGCTGATCGGAGGCGACCAGGAGCTTGCCTCACACGCCGCACACGTCTTCGGCGCGGACGGGAGACGCTTCCTCGACTGCGGGGGGTACGGCGTATTCCTCGTCGGACACACGCACCCCGCCGTCGTCAACGCTGTGGTGGCGCAGGCTCGTACGCACCCGATGTCGACGCGGCTGCTGCTTGAGCCTACCGCGGCACTGGCGGCCGCCACCCTGGCCGCCGTCACACCCGCCGGACTCGACCGGGTCCACTTCGTGACCTCCGGCGCCGAGGCAGCCGAGGCTGCCATCAAGTTGGCCCGAACCCACGGCAAGCGGCGGTTGGTCTCGGCCAGGGGAGGATTTCACGGGAAGACCATGGGAGCTCTCTCGCTCACCGCCAAAGAGCTCTACCAGGAGCCGTTCCGCCCGTTGCTGCCGGATGTCACGCACGTGCCGTACGGCGATGCGTCCGCACTGGCCGACATCATCGGCGTCGACACTTGTGTAGTCCTCGAACCCGTCCAGGGGGAAGGGGGCGTGGTCATTCCCCCGGACGGCTACCTCACCGAGGTCCAGCGCCTTTGCCGGGAGCGCGGAGCCTTCCTGGTACTGGATGAGATCCAGACCGGTCTCGGCCGGCTGGGCACGTGGTGGGGCGCCTCCCGTGAAGGGCTCAGCCCCGATGTGCTGCTCGTGGGAAAGGGTTTGAGCGGAGGCGTCGTACCCGTCGCGGCCATGGTGGCCACCGACGCCGCCTATGAGCCGTTCAGCCGCGACCCGTTCCTGCACACGTCGACCTTTGCAGCCTCGCCCATTGCGATGGCCGCCGCCCGCGCCGCCGTCGAGACCATTAAGTCCGAGGGCATGGTCGAGCGTGCCGCCGCCTTGGGCCCCACCCTGCTGGATGCCCTGGCCCGGATCGTCGCCGAGCGGTGTCCGGGACTGGTCACGCAGATCCGCGGCGCCGGACTGCTCATCGGCGTCGAGCTGAAGGACGAGCACACCGCAGGCGCCTTCGTCATGGAGCTGCACGACCGCGGCGTCCTGGTCAATCACAGCCTCAACGCACACCGGGTCATCCGTTTCACCCCGCCCGCCGTACTCACCCAGAGCGACGTCGACTGGCTGCTGACCGCCTTCAACGACGCGGCCACCACTTTGGAAGGAACCCTGTGACGCGACAGGTCACCGTCGAAGCATTCGTCCCCGACGCCGATGCCGATACGGTCTTCGCCCGGCTATCCGACTTCGAGCGCTACCCCGATTTCACCGACGCGGTTCGGGAGGTGCAGGTCACCCACCGCAAGAACGGCGTCATCGACTCGGAGTGGGAGGTCAACTTCCGCAACGGCATTCTCCGCTGGAGCGAGAACGAGATCGTGGACCAGGCCAGTCGCACCATCACCTTCGCCCAGACGACCGGGGACTTCGAGTCCTTCGACGGGAGCTGGCGGGTCGAGCAGGTCGCGGATCAGGTGGTCATCCGGTTCGATGCCGCATTCGACCTGGGCATGGCCAGCCTGGCGGCGATTCTCGATCCGATTGCCGAGCGCGCTCTGATCGAAAATCTCCAGCGCATTCTGTCCGGCCTGAACGGACCATTGACCACCTTCGGTGAGCGGGTATGACGAGACTGCGCGAGCTTCGCGCGCTCGTACAGCCTGCTGGTGGAGGCTCTGGCACGGTCGCGCCGTGTCGGGGTAGCAGAGAACGGCTGGCGATCCTGCAGTCCAGACGCCGTAAGGGGTCGTATGGGCCTGCACATCTCGCGGATTGGGATACGAAACTTCCGCAACTTCCAGCACCTGGTCATCGACGACTTCCCTGCCCACGCGGTGATCGTCAGTGAGAACGGGGTCGGCAAGTCGAACCTGCTGGAGGCGATCCGCCTGGTTCTGGACCCCTCGCTGCCCGACGTACGCCGCCTGCTGCGCGAGGGGGACATCTGGGAAGGCCACCCGGGAGGCCTGAGCGTCAGGGCCGAAGTAACCATCGCGGTGGAGCTGCAGGGGTACGACCACGACGATGACGCCAAGGGCATCCTCTCGACGGCCACCGTCGACTTCGCCCCCTACACCGCGCGACTGACCTACCGGTTCGCCCCGCGTACCGAGATCGAGACCGCTGCCGGTCCCGCGGTCCAGGTCGCCATCCTTGAGCCGATTCAGATGTCCTTCATGCCCCCATTGACGTACCAGTCGGAGTCTGCCAGGGCGTACAGCAGCGCAGTCTCCCAGTCGTTCGGATCGAATGCCGCGCAGCTGTCGGCGTCTTCGATGAGGGTGGCGCGCAGAGCCTCAGGGCCCGAGGAATCGAGTAGGTGCGTGTCCTTCCGGCGGCGGGCCGCTAGACGACGGGACGCTTCGAACTCGTACTTCGTTCCGAGCTTGTGCCTGGTGAAGTGGTGGTTTAAGCGCTGCGCTTTGATCGGCAACCAGTCCCCAGGGGGACGGACGAAGAACTCGACCGCGCCGCCCCCGTCGACATGGCGGACCCCGGCATACAGCCATCGGGCGGATCCGAGGTCGTCGAAGTAGGGGTGGAAGGGTTCCTCGGCCGGGTTGTTGGAGAAGTTTTTGCTCTTGCCCTGGTTACAGGGCACGCAGGCAGGCACCAGGTTCAGGGGCGTCAGCGCCAGAAGCGGGAAGCTGTCTTTCGGAGCATGGTGGTCGAGCGTGGACGCCAGTCCTACCCCGCACATGGTGCAGGCACCGTGTATCGCGGCGGCCTTGATCGCGTTGTATAGCTTGCGTCCACCCCCTCCCACGAACGCCTTGTCGTACGTGGCGTTGAGCCGGTGCTTGTCCGGGTCTTTGCTCTGAGCGTGGACCTCGGAAATCAGCAGGGCGAGCAGTTGCCCTGTATCAGCCGCCGCTCGGTACCGTTCCTGAGTCTCTATGAGCTCCGGGAGCCGGCCCTGGAGGAGTTCGTCCCATTCCTTCTTCGCCAGCCACCCCATACAGGCGTTCAGCACGTGCTGAACGGTGATCCCCGGCCGCGTTGGCCACAGCATCAGCGGTCCCCCCGCGTATGAGCAAACGTCATCGCTCGCAGTAGAGCGCGGGCTTCCGCTCCCAGGCCGCTGAACCGCTGCGTGATCTCCTCATAGCTTCCTCCCTTCTCGACCTCCGCGGCGATCGCTGCGTGAAAGCCGGTCGAGCTGACCTCCAAACCGAACACGTCGTAGGTCAGCTCACCGACGCTCTCGCCGTAGGTCTCCAGGCTTGGGCGGTGAGCAGTGAGCTCATCACCGTGACGGATCATCTTCCACACACAAGACGCGGGCACCTCTTGCAGGACGACGGGGGAGTGAGTCGCAACCACCGCCATGCCGTTTCGGTCGGCCAGCAACGTGGACAACGCACTTGTCAAGGCAGCGAGTAGGGGCGGATGCAGGTGCGTCTCCGGTTCATCGATCAGCACCAGGGTGCGTTCGCCGACCACCTCGATCAGACGAGTCATCATCAGGAGCACCACTGCGTGGCCAGAGCTCAGACTGTCGAAGACCTTGCCAACCCGCGCCTCGAACTTGCGGCTGCTGCCCTCCCTCATCATGGCGTCCAGCACCGTCAAGTGATCGTCGAGGAAGCCGCTCGCCGCGTAGTTCAGCGTTTTGATGGCCTGGCGCCACCGCATGCCTCGCGAACCGATTCTTACAGTGGCGAAACTGTCGACGAACTCCTTCCGCCGCTCATCCCTCGTCTTCAGCCGCTGCTCTTCATGGTGATACAAGCCGATGTACTGGAAGGAGAGCGCGCTGGAGGGCATCGGCCCGTAGGGCTGATCGAAGGGGCTGAACGACACGACGACACAGCCGTTGAAGCTGTTGTCATCATCACCATCGCTCTCCACCGTGATGCGACCCGCCATCGCGTCGACAGCGATGCGGTGCAGCAGCGTCGACTTACCGGCACCGTTGCGGCCGATCAACGCATGAAGGTTGGTGGGAGGGCGACTCCCCGGCTCGGCGTCGAAGGTGAACTCATGTGCTGGCAAGAGACCCTCTCCACCGAGGGTGTACGTCCAGCGGAAGGGAACGACCCGCGCACGCAATCCGTGGGCAATGCGATTCGCATTGAACAGCTGATCTTCGCTGCGGCCACGGAGCACGGACTTATTGAACACCTCAAGGGACCTGAGTGACCGAAGATCCGTATCCCAGCCAAAAGCGACATCGTGCAAGGCCATGAGGATCTCGCGGCCCATGCCTGGGGGCAGTTCCAGCAGCGCCACGTAGTAGTCGTCCTCGTGACCAAGGCTGAAGAAACCGCTCTCCAAAGACGTGAAGCGTCCTGGCAAGATTTCTGCCGTGCTGACGAGCCCATCTCGACTCATCGAGACATGTGCGAGTCGGAGGTAGCCGATGCGCCGCCTAGTCATATCGACCAGACGGAGATGGAGATCGAACGTGGTCACATACCCGTGGTCGTTCCAGCCGTCTTTGATCAAGTATGCACCGACGCGATGAGGTAGTGCTTCCTCGTACTCCAGCAACGTGAACTGCACGGCAATCCTCCCCCTCCTAGGACTGATCGTCCGCAGGTAGAATGCCTGAGCTGGCTCAGGGAAGGCCAACCGCTGAGCCCACCTCGACGAGACCCGGCGCCCGAAGAGAGCTGCACTGGTCACGGTGTATGCCCGACTCCGTCAGCATGCGGGTGGTAACCGGAGGCGGCCGGGCCCGAAATCTGACTGCCCCTGGTCAGCGGACCGAGAGTCCACCTGGTGACGGACATGGATGACTGCAGTGCTCGATATTGACTGCTCCCACGTGGCTGATCTCTGGCATGCCCCGAGCCTGTCAGGGAGGGAGCAGTCATGCAGCAACCCGGGCGGTCACGTTTGAGTCGTTGGCCGCTTCGCGTAAGGGGGAGCATCGTTCGCTCGTGTGCCGCACTGCACCGGTGAGCATTTCCCGACCATTTCTGACGATCTGAGCAGCCGCACCACCCTGGCCGGTTCCTGCAAAACAGACAGCTTCGTGCCGTGTGGTGGGGATGATCTGCAGGCGAGCCCTCCGGTTAGGGTGGTGGGGGTGTGCGCTTCGGGTTGGTGTGCGCGAAGTGGCTGTGGTTTTGAGGGGGTTGACGGGGGATGGGCTACGTCCTGCCTGGCTGGATGGACGAGATCCTGGATTTCATCGGGATCAACTGGCCGAACGTCGACGAGGACGACTACCGTGAAATGGCTGATGCCATGCGGGAGTTCGCCGAGCAGTTCGAGGGGCACGGTGCGGAGGCGCATGCGGCGGTCAGCCGCATCCTGGCCTCCAGCGAGGGTGCCGCGGTCGATGCCCTGCAGGAGCACTGGGACCTGGTGAAGTCCGGGCATCTGGAGAAGGTGCCCGATATCGCCCGGCTGTTCTCGGATGCCTGTGACGTGGTCGCGGACATCATCTATGGGATGAAGACCAAGGCCGAGATCGAACTCGGGGTGATGGCCGCCTCGATCGGCGTCAGCCTGGGTCTCGCGGTCGTCACCGGCGGCCTGTCGGCGATCGTGGGGGCGGCGGAGACCGCCGCGATGCGCCAGCTGATCAAGCGGATCATCGACGAGGCGGCCGACCAGATCGTCGACGAGCTCCTGGCCCGGGTCACCGAGCCGATCACCGGTCGGCTGGAGCAGATGGTCGAGGACACCGTTCTGGACCTCACCGACAACCTGATCAAGCTTCCGCCCGCCGCTGGCGGCGTCGGAGCGGGGGAGGGGGGTCACGGCGTCGGCCACACCGGTATGACCCTCGCTTCCGCAGGCGGGCCCTCGGCAGGCGGCGGTGGGGGAGGGGGTGGCGGCCGGGTCTTCATCGATCATGAGGAGTACGAGAACGGTGCGGGCAAGCTGTCCCGCCACGGCGAGGCCATGCACACCGACTCCCTCGGTTCGCTGGGCCGGGCCAAGGGTGCCTTCGGCCGCACGAGGGGCCGGGACCCGTTCACGCAGGCGTTCGACTCCGTGCTGCACGGTGCGCTCAACGGCGCGGAGAAGGCGCTGAAGAAGGTGGGTAAGCACCTCACGGAGGACGTGCCCGGGGGCCTGCGCGCCACGTCGCGCACCCACCGCCAGAACGACAGCGACATTTCCGACCGGCTCAAGGCACTCACCAAGGGCGATGCGGACACCCCCAAGCTGCCCGGCGCCCGCAGCGGCGGGCGGGACGGCAGGGGCCCGGATCCGCTGAACAGCGCCCGCGACGATGTGCGCCATCATGGTGTGGAGCCGGACAAGCGGGTCTGCCGCACCGACCCGGTCGACGTGGCCAGCGGCCAGATGCTGCTGCAGCAGACCGACTTGGACCTTCCCGGGGTGCTGCCGCTGATCCTCAAGCGCACGCACCTGTCCGACTACACGTTCGGGGTGTGGTTCGGCCGCTCGTGGGCCTCGACGCTGGACGAGCGCATTGAGGTCGACATTCGCAATCAGGCGATGTGGGCGCGCGAGGACGGCACGATCCTTGTCTACGAGCAGCTGCCCGGCCCGCAGACACCCGAGGTGCTGCCGCTGGAGGGTCCCCGTATCCCGCTGCGCCGGGTCTCCGAGGTGGGCGCCCAGGACCTGGAGTTCGCGGCGACTGATCCGCGCAGTGGCTGGACGCGCTTCTTCTCCAAGCCGGACGGCAAGGGCTGGCAGCTGTGGCTGACCGCCATAGAAGACCGCAACGGCAACCAGATCGACATCCACCGCGACGCCACCGGCCGCCCCCTCGACATCACCCACAACGGCGGCTACGACATCAACGTCACCGCCGACCGCGGCCGCGTCACCGTCATCGCTCTCCGCGGCAGGGCCGGCGGCGAGCCTGCTCTACCTGTGGTCGAGTTCGGCTACGACGAAGACGGCGATCTCACCGAGGTCATCAACTCCTCCGCCACGCCGCTGCGCTTCACCTACGACATGCAGGGCCGCATCACGTCGTGGACCGACCGCAACGACTCCACCTACCGCTACGTCTACGACGGGTCCGGCCGCGTCGTGCAGACGGTGGGGCCCTCCGGGATGCTCTCGTCCACGTTCGCCTACGACACGGCGAACCGGATCACCCGGTACACCGACTCGACAGGCGCCACGACCCTCTACCAGCTGGACGATCGGCAGCAGATCGTCGCAGAGACCGACCCGCTGGGCCACACCACCCGCTATGTGTTCGATGCGCGCGACCGGATCCTGGAGCAGACCGACGCGCTGGGCCACACCGTGCGCTTCGAGCGTGACGAGCGGGGCAACCTGGTCGGGTTCGTCGCGCCCGACGGGGTCCGCACGACCGCGGTCTTCAACGAGCTGGACCTTCCGGTGACCATCACCGAACGTGGCGGCCGCCAGCGGCACTTCGCCTACGACACGCGGGGCAACCGCACCGCGGTCATCGATGTCGACGGGGCCCGTACCGAGTACGAGGTCGACGAGAACGGTCACGTCACCGCGGTGCGCAACGCAGCCGGCCAGGTCACCCGGATACGCAACGACGCGGCGGGCCTGCCGGTGGAGATCACGGCACCCGACGGAGCCCGCGTGACCCTCGTCCGTGACCGCTTCGGCCGGGTCACCGAGGTGACGGACGCCCTCGGCCAAACCCTGCGCATGACCTGGACGATCGAGGGCCGGCCGCTGCGGCGGCAGCTGCCCGACGGCACTTGTGAGGAGTGGGCCTGGGACGGCGAGGGCAACCTGCTTGCCCACACCGACCGGGCCGGGCACACCACCACACACGCGGTCACCCACTTCGACCGGCGCACCGCCACCCGCACCGCCGAAGGCGCCGCCTACCAGTTCACCCACGACAGCGAACTGCGCCTGGCCGCGGTCGTGAACGCCCAGGGGCAGCAGTGGCGCTACCAGTACGACGCCGCTGGCCGCCTGACAGCGGAGACGGACTTCGACGGCCGCACCCTGACCTACGAACACGACGCCCTGGGCCGTCTGACCCGCCGCAGCAACGCCGCCGGACAGTCCCTGACCTACGAGCGTGACCTGTTGGGGCGGATCGTGCGGATGCAGCACGACGACGGCACCACTTCCGCCTTCACCTACGACACCGCCGGTCACCTGGTGGAGGTCACCAACCCCCACGCCCAGATCCACCTCGAACGGGACCTGGCCGGGCGGGTCGTGACCGAGAGTGTCAACGGCCGCGCCCTGGCCCGCGCCTACGACGTGCTGGGACGGCGCACCCACCGGCGCACCCCGTCCGGCGCCACCAGCACCCTCACCTACGACCAGCGGGGGCTCGCGGCCTACACCGCGGGCGAGCAGACCTTCCGCTTCGAACGCGACGTGCTCGGCCGGGAAGTCTCCCGCACCCTTAACGGCCAGCTCACCTTCAGCCAGACGTGGGATCCCGTCGGCCGCATCGTGAACCAGGCCTTCACCGGCCCGCACGACACCCTCTTCGAGCGCTCCTTCGCCTACACCCCCAACGGCACCCCGCACACCATCGAGGACAGCCGCACCGGCCGACGCACCTACACGCTGGACGCAGCCAGCCGCATCACCGCCGTCACCGCCGAGGGCTGGAGCGAGCAGTACGCCTACAACACCATGGGCGACCAGATGCATGCCGCGCTGCCGCCGGGCACCCCCGGACAGGACACCGCTGGCCAACGCACCTACTCCGGTAGCCGGATCACCCAGGCCGGCCGCACCCGCTACACCTACGACGCCCAGGGCCGCCTCGCCCAAAAACGCCTCACCACGCTCAGCGGCAAACACCTGACCTGGACGTTCACCTGGGATGCCGAAGACCGCCTCACCCAGGTCCAGACCCCCGGTGACGTGTCCTGGCGCTACTTCTACGACGCGCTGGGCCGCCGCACCGCCAAGCACCAGCTGCGCGCGGACGGCCGCATCGAGGATGTGGCGACCTACTGCTGGGACGGCGGCCAGCTCGCCGAACAGCACACCAACGGTGTCACCCTCATCTGGGACTACACCGGCCTGCACCCCCTCGCGCAACGCGAAGCCAAAACCCAGGCGCAGGGCGAGAGCGACCACCGGTTCTTCGCCATCGTCACCGATCTTGCCGGGGCACCCACCGACCTCATCGCCCCCGACGGCACCATCGCCTGGCACAGCCGCAGCACCGCCTGGGGCGCCACCCAGTCCCACCGCGACGCCACCGCATACACGCCACTGCGCTACCCGGGCCAGTACTTCGATGCGGAAACGGGCCTGCACTACAACCTCAACCGCTACTACGACCCCGAACTCGGCCGCTACACCACACCCGACCCCCTGGGTCTCGCCCCGGCCGTCAACCACTACACCTACGTCCCCAACCCCTTCACCCTCGCCGACCCGCTCGGCCTGGCTGGCTGCACGGCCGATCCGACCTGGGGCGGGCGGGTCACCTTCACCCGCGACGAGCACGGGCGCCCCTACGAGATGAACGCCGTCATCACCAGGGACATGCTCGACGAGGGCACCCACGCGAGGAACTCGCTGGAGCCGCCCGGCTTCCTCGGCGGCGACTACAACCAGGCCCGCGGCCACATGCTGGCCCGGATGCTCGGCGGATCCGGCGACACCCTCGACAACCTCTTCACCATCACCCAGAACCCGATCAACAGCCCCGAGATGCGCGACCACGAGCAGGCCATCTACAACGCCGTCAAGGACAACGGCGAGGTCGTCACCTACAACGTCTACCTCGAATACAGCGACGACCTGCCGGACTCGGTCCCGAAGTACATTCAGCTCGAGGCCCACGGCACCAAGGGCTTCGTCATGGACCAGCCTCTGGATAATCCGGCCCACGAGCAGCAACAGCGACACCGACGAGGACTCCTGTGAGCACCATCGACGACCTGACCCGGCTCTGCCCTCCACCCGCGGCCCCTCCAGCGGTCGACTGGACGGCTGCAGAACGTGCTCTCGGCCGCCCGCTTCCCCGGGACTACAAAGAGCTCGCCGCCGCGTACGGGCCGGGCAGCTTCTGCAACTTCCTGCACGTCTACCACCCGTCCGGCAGCCTCGCCGGGCCCCTGGCATCAAGCGTCCAGGAACAACTCCAGCGCGACCGGGACCAGGGCACCTTCCCCGTGCCCCACGACCCCCGGCACCTCCTCTTCGCGGGAGTGACCGACAACGGCAACTACCTCTTCTGGATCACCGAACCCGCCTCCGAGCCCGATGGGTGGCGCATCGCCATCAACGAAGCCCGCGGCCACGACTGGTACACCTACGACGGCACCCTCACCGACCTCCTCACCGCACTCCTCAGCGGCGAACTCCACATCCCCCTCTTCCCCACGGACGTCCTCCACCAGGGCATCACCTTCACGCCCTCCCGCCGTGACAACGCAGCACCGCTCACGCCCCCCGTGAGCCGGTCGGTCGACACCAACACCATCCGCGAGTGGGCCCGCGCCAACGGCTACGACGTCCCCGACCGCGGCCGCATCCCCGCAGCCATCCGCGACGCCTGGCAGCGCGCCACACAGGGAGGGGAGTGAAGTTCGGTCGTTCTGCAGTTCTGCCACTGAGGAACTCCGCCTTGGTGCGCCGCAGGAGGGCAAGCGCATTCACACCGATTCGTAGCGAGCGGGCCTCATACGCGTGACCTCGACTTCACAAGTGGGCCGCCGAACGTCCCGCACTGGTTGTTCGCTCCCTGGGACGGGCTGTGCTAGCGGAGGGAGATTCCATGAACGCCGCACGCGCCCGCCTCACCCAGCTGGTCACACCGCCCTCTGAACCCCGAGGCACCGACCGGGACGAGCTCCAGGAGCAGCTCGGCGTCCCCCTCCCGAATTTCTCCCGATACCCGCTCACCACACACGAATACCGCCAGCCGAGGGCCGTCTGAGCAGTCGCCCCGCGATACCGTGACTCCAGGTAGCCGTAGGGCAGCGAAGAGCCCCAGACCTCCACTGAGAATGTCCCAAGCGTCAGTGGGCGTAGAGCCACCTGATCGCTGATCCCGCTGGCTGGTGCCCGCTCGCTGCTCGCATGAGCGGCGAAGAGGCACATCAGCCTCACGCTGACCACCGCGACAGGCGTGACAGCGGCCACGACACCCTACCGATCGATATCGCTCAGGAAGCCCGCGGGCATCGGCCCGGGATCGCCCTGGCAGATGAATGCGCCCCAGTAGTAAGGATTGGGCTTGCGGGCACGCATCGCCAACTGGGCCGCGCGGAACGCGGAACCGCGTGGTTCGCCACGCTTGAGACGACCGTAGAAATCTTCCATGAGCTCCTGCGTCTCCCGGTCGGGGACCTGCCACATGCTCATCACCAGGGTCCGTGCGCCAGCGATTCCCACCGACCGGCGCAGCCCGTACACCCCCTGCCCGACGGCGACCAGCCCGCGACCGGTGTCGCAGGCAGACAGCACGACGAGTTCGGTGCCGGACAGGTCCATGGTGGCGAGGTCGGCTGCGGTCAGTAGCCCGTCTTCCGCCTCTTGGGGCAGGTGGCCGCGGCGCAGCCAGGTGTTGGCTCCTGCGAGCGCGAGCCCGGAGTTGAGCAGCGGAGCGGGGAAGGCGCTGAATGCGCGGCGGTCCGCCTGCCGGGTACTGCTTTCCTTCGGCTGGTCGTCGTCGAGGAAGTAGCCGTGCGAGGCGATATGGAGAATGACGGGCGACCGTTGCTGTTTGAGCGGTCCTTCGACGGCATCGGTGCCGAGCCACGCCTGGACACCGAGCAGGTCGGCGACGTGCTGGCCTTCGTCGCGGGTTCCCGGTAGCCGGGCGAAGCGAAGGCCCGCGGCCCGCCGCCCGTCCGGTTCGCCGCCCGGGGGAGCTGGGTCGGTGGTCGTGTTGAGGGCGAGGTCGTAGTCGGGGTCGGCGACGACGACCGGGGGACTGGCTGGCTCGGGGGCGGTTGGGCGGGCAGGGACCAGGTCGCGGCCGGTCGTCAGGTAGGTGATCTCGTGGTCATCGATGACGAGGCGGGCGTCGTCGAGGGGCAGGATCTCGAGGGGCAGTGTGTACAGCTGGGCGTCGGGAGCAAGGAACAACCGCGTCCGGTCGTTGATCTGCAATGGGTCTATAAGGGTCTTGCGTAGTTCGACGGCTGCCTTGCCGGTCGCCCCTGCGGCGTCGTCCGCAGCGGTCTTGTCCAGGTCGATATCGCGTGCCCGGCCGCCACGGCTGACGTAGCGGCGCAGCAGGATGATGTTCGTGTCGATGCTGTCGGCCTTGCCCAGGTCGATCAGGCGGACATCGTCGTCGCGACCAGGCGTGAGGACGAAGGCGTAGTACCGGTCGGGTCCCCACCGGGACTCGCCTTTCGCCCGGACAGCCGTCTCGTCGAGTGTCGGAACGCACAGGAACTCGACGAGCGCCGAACCCTCGGGAAGCCGGGACCGGACGGCTTCCAGGGTGACCCGCTGCAGGACCTCGCCCAGCCATCCGCCGTCAGGAAAGAGGACCCGCAGTTCGGACTCGAGGCGGTCGCGGTTTCCCATGAGGGCCCCCGCCGTGCCGGCGTATTCGGAAAGCCGCTCCAGCCATTCCTCCCGGCTCAGGTCGCCCTGCTCGGGCCATCCGTCCATGAGGTGCGCGTACACCTCTTGGTGTGCCCCCTCGATCTTCGGATACATCCCGTACCGCAGATTGCGCGCGTAGGTGGCGAGCACATCCTCGAGCACATTCTCGATGTCCTGTGGGATCTCGCCGTTCTCGATGCTCTGCAGCACCTCGGCGAGTTTGCTTTGTGCGTCGCCGCCGTCGTGCTCCCTGCTGTGGATTTCCTCGCGCCTGCGGATGAAGTCGGCCTCGGCCACGATTCCCTTGCGCCGCCAGACGACCTCCAACAATTGCGATACCAGGCCGGTGGACTGGAACCGGGGCTGGCCGAGGATGTTCAGCAGCGCGACCGGCTGGTCGACGGAGAGGGACGAGATACCTGCCACTGCGGACTGCCCCAGGACGAGATCGTCCTGGTGCCGCTCGGCAGTCAGAAGGACGTTGATCGCCTCGCGTTCGCGTCCCATCCCGACGAGGGCAGAACCGAGATCCCGCAACAGCTCGATGTACAGCGGTTTCTGTTCCGTGGAGGTGTCCCCGCCCAGTAGCTCGACCGCGTGTCGCAACAGCTTCTCGGCGCCCTCCCAGCGGCCCTTCGCGAGCTGAACAGCTCCGCGCAGGCGGATGGTGGACGCGATGGCTGGAGCATCGTGGCCCACCGCCCCCTCCATCAACTGGAGGCTGGTCTGCAGAAGTTCGTCGGCCTCGTCGTAGCGGTGTTGGGCCATGTGGCACTTCGCCAGGCCAGTGCAGGCGTGCGCGTAGTGCTCGTTGTCGCGGCCGGCCTTCTGCTCGATTAGGTCCATCGCTTGGCGGAGGGTGGTCTCCGCGTCGTCGTGCTGTCCCTCGGCGGAGTCGACTGCAGCCTTACCGGTGAGCAGCATTGCGTGGTCGACGGAGTCCTCGAGGCCAACCGAGCGATGGAGTTCGATCGCCTCCTCTGCGTAGCGGCGGGCGGAACGCGTGTCCCCGACGTCGAGGTGGAGGACGGCGAAGTTGTGCGTGGTGACCGCGAGGTCTGCGCCTGACTGGCGGCTCATGACGTACTGGTAGCCGAGCATCGCCTCCCTGAACCGGCCGGCGAGCTTTTGGGCGAGCGCCAACTGGGCCGCCGTGTCCACGGCGGTGGGGTGGTCGAAGTCCAGCTTCGAGTGCTCGATCACGAGGGCTTCGTGGTATCGGTCGGCGCTGTCGGAATGCCGACCTAACTGGTGGTAGAGGTAGCCGAGCTGCTTGAGGCGCGATGCGTACTCCAGCGAGTCGGCGCCCTTCATACGGCTGACAATCTCTACGATCTCCGTTACTCGGACTTCGGCTGCACTGAGCTTTCCCATGGCGATGTAGACGTTGGTGAGGCCGTCGGCCATGCCGATATACCGCAGGTCGTCGGTGCCGAAGAGGCGGCGCCGAAGATCGAGGGCCTCGCGATAGAGCTGCTCGGCCTCGGTGTGCTTGCCGAGCTCTGCGCACACAAGGGCCAGGTTGCCAAGACACGTCGCATACGACGGGTGGTCGGTTCCGACCGCTCTAGCGAAGGATGGCAGAGCCTGGCGGTGCATTTCCTCGGCGACCTCCCTGTGCCCCTGAGCGTGTTTCGCCTGGGCAAGGTTGTCGAGGTAGGTCGCATAGGCCTCGCTGAACATTCCGTCGAAAACCAGCGCCATCTGAACAGCGGGAACCAGGAGCGGCTCGGCTCGCTGCCAGTCACCAATTGCGGCGTAGGCCATGGCCAACTCGTTCAGGCTGCGGCCCGTCTCGGGATGGAACTTGCCGTGCCAGCCGACGACGAGCGCCAACACGACGTCGGCGATGTGGATCGACTGTTCGTGGTGCCCGTTGGACCAAAGGGCGTGGTAGTAGCCCCGGAGACGGTTGACCTCCGCATCGACATCAGGCGCCGCCTGGCTCCACTCGTCGAGCAGGTCCGTGTCCATCAATGCGAGCTGGGTCTCCATGCACGTGACGTCCAGGTCGAGGCACTCGCGCAGGTGCTGACGTCCGGTTTTCAGGTCGCCGGTGGTGATCAGATGCATCCCGGCATAGCACAGAGCCTGGCACCGCTGAAGAGTATCGTCCGCTTCGGCGATGACCGACGCCAGCTCTCGCCGGCCCAGCGTGACGTCGAGGAGGGCAGACTCCCACGGGCCGCCGACGAGCTCGCGCAGGTTCTGCCCGATCGCGTCGTCGGCGGCTGACATCCCCATCCGGCGCATGCTGATGAGGAAGATCTGCGCTATCCCCAGGCTGACGCCGCCTGTTCGCAGGATGTTCATCGCGATCGCGGATACGGCGGGGTAGTCGCGTCGCACGAACGCCCACAGGCACTGCTCGAACGGTTTATGGTCCACCTGATCTCCCCGTTGCTTGCCAATGCGCCTACTGGGTGCGCGGGTCCTGGTCAAGATCGCCAGGGCGGCCCGGTACCCGTGTGATGACCTCGACGGTTTTGACCGCCCAGTCCAACGCGACATGCGGCGCCGTCTCGGCATCGCGCTCCACCGCGAGCAGACCGAGCTGGCCCAAGACCCCGGTGACGCCGCGCCCGCCTCGGGCGGACGGCCGGGGAGCCTGCCTAAGCCGGGGCAACGTGAACGGCGCCGAGCTGAACGGCTCCTCCGCGATCAGCAGCACCAGCCAGTCGGTGACTGAGGCGCCCGGCTCAACCGGCTGGTCGGGGGGCAGGGACAGCGTGACGGCCGCACCGTTACCAGCCTCCGCTGTCCAGCGTCCCGCCACGTACTCCCCGGGGAACAGGTCCGCATGCATGCGGTGCCGGTCAGTCAGATCGAGCAGCACGCAGAACAGCTTCCGGTCTGTGGTGTTGCGCAGCCGCACAAAGACCGAGGGCGGCACCCAGCCGGTGCCTGTCCAGGTGTAGGTGAAGTTGAGGTCCTTCACCGGGGCTGGCACGCTGTCGCGGGGCGGACGCTGCTGACCCGGCAGCGCCAGGACACACTCGAGCTGGATTGCCTCCTCAAGCGCAGGGGAGGCACTTTCCAGGTTGCGTACCTGAAGCCAGCGCGCAATGTGCTCCAGGTCGTGGACGGTCTGCTGGATGCCACGATCATCGACGGGGACCGGGGGCGCCAGAGGCCTACCGTCCAAGCCGGTGACCTGAATCGTGCGGCCGCTGTCGCCTTGGCACACCCGCATACGGAGCTGGAACACGGACTCATCACTGGTCGGAACGATGCGAATGTGCGGCGACGGGCCGCCACCGGGACCGGCGGCCCGGACGGCCCCGGTCAAGCGATGGACGATGTCAGGGTCTGCTTGGACCGACACCGCCACAGGAGGCAGCGGTACATCGGTCAGAACCATGTCGTACTGCTGTTCCTCGTGGGGCGCCCACCCAACTGGCTCGACGATGCTGCGTTGGGTATCCACTTCGGCAACGTCCACCTCCCGGAACGGCGAGGAGCGGTGCACTGCGAACCGAGAGCCCGTGACGACGCCGTGGATGGCCCCCGCGTCCACCTCCCACTGGCCCCGCAGGTATCGCATGGTGACCCGGGCCATACGCGGCCGCAGAACCCCGCCGAAGATTTCCCGGTCGGCGAGACCGCCGGTGGCTTCCAGGTGGGGAATCTGCCGCATGAGCCGGCCCTCGACACGGCATCGTGCGTAACTGAGCACTTGGCGATAGGTGGCGCCGTGGCCGAGCCGGGCCAGCGTATGACCGAGCGCCTCGGTGAACACGCCATGCCAGCCGTCCGGGAAGTGCCGCTCGTTGGCCAGTCCCCACTCGTCGCACGCAGAGAACGCCACATGCCTGGGCAACTGCGCGCCGGGGACCGGTACGGACGAATCCGCAGCACCAGCAACCAACTCGGGCAGCAGATCGCGCAGTTGAGGCGGTGCTTCCAGCCCGGGTGCCAGCCGCGGGTGCAGGTCGGGCGGCAGGCCCTCACGCATCGCGCTGCGGGAATGGCACGCATCCATGATCGTCACAAGGGTGGCGCCGGTACTGACCACCTCGTGCGCCAGGACAGCGAGCTCCTTGTCGTACAGGTCCGCAACGTCGGCACGGCTGTCGTGGCACACCACCGTCTGGCACATGCCGGCGCTTTCGGCGTACCAGATCCCTTCCGGCAACGGCCCCGTCGAGCCGTGACCGCTGTACCAGAACAGCGCGATGTCATCGACGCCGAGACCACCGAGATGGCTGCGGAACGCCTCGACAATGCCGGCCCGGGTGGCCTGCTCGTCGCAGAGCTTCTCGATGACCAAGTCCGTCGGCACGATCCGCTCGCGCAACAGCTGCTCGGCCAGCCTGACGTCGTTCACACAGCCGCGCAGGTTCAGGTGCGGCAGCCGGTACATGTCAATTCCGACCAGCAGGGCGTGGACCTTGGGCATCGATGTAGCTCCTGTCCGTGCGGTCTGGCGGCCATGGACGGATGCGCGCGAACGTACGCCTACGTGGGGGCCGCCCGATACGACTCCCACCCGGAGAACGGAGTGGTGCAGCCCGCAGTTGTCGGCATGCAGCACACTGGCGGACGTTAAGGCGCGATGGACGCCCGAAGTGACCCGTGCCGACTCCCCAGTTCAACGCCCCGCCCTTCGCCGTACGACACACGCCCGCTCGACGTGCTGCTACTCAATTGCACGAGCGCCCATCACGATCCGTTCCCGACCGCTCGGGGCGCACAGACGCACGTCTACGGCGCACACCGTCGCTATCTGAGCGCCTCTACTAACGGTTTGACAACAGGCCAAACACACCTCCTACGGCGCGCGCTACCTGACATCCCACGGACCGCACCTCATGTGCGTCACGTCAATGAGGTGCGGTCCGTGGGACGTTGCTCTTGCTTAAACGGCTGCGTTCACACTCGAGCTGGCCGCCCACACTCGCAGGGCAGTTACAAAGCAGCACAGGCAACCGAGTGGGTGTCAGCGGTCGGGTGTGGAGATGCGGGCCCAGACGGCTTTTCCGTTGGATGGGGTGGGGGCGTAGCCCCATTGGCTGGTGAGGGCGTTCACGATGAGTAGCCCTCGGCCGGCTTCGGCCAGGGACTCTGGATGGTGGTAGGCCGGGGGAGTGGGGCTGGGGTCGGTCACGGCGCATACCACTGTGTTTCCGGTGCGGGCGATGCCAAGCCAGGCCGTGCTGCGTGACCCGCTGGATGGCGTCAGTGCGTGCTGTACGGCGTTGGTGGTGAGCTCGTTGACGACGGTGATCAGGTCGTCGGCGAAAGGGCTCAGCCCCCACTGGGTGATGGTTTCGCGGATGAAGCGGCGAATGGTTTTGAGACTGTCCGGGTCGGGGGTGAAGGCCCGGGCAGCGAAGTCGGCGGTGCTGATACCTAGTGCGAGTCCCCAGTCCGGTGTGAGGGATGAGGCCGCAGGGGCGCGTTCGGGCGGGGCCGAGGCGACGGGTGCGAACGCGTTATCAACTTCTGCGTCCCGGTCTGGTGCTGCTATGACGCGTGGTGCCACTGTTCATCCCCCCGGAAAGACGCCCAGCTCACGGACGCGAATATGCGGCCCGGCTGGTTAGTATCCGCCCCGGTCCGCTCCGGATGCAATTGCATCCGTGACTTGCATCCGAACGAGACAGGACGGGAACGCTTGTACTCGGCAAAGAGAACGGCACGGACCAGAGATGAGTGACATTCAGACAGGCCTGAAAGAAAGCGGACATCATGCGGATCGTCAACGGGGTTCCGGCGGATTCCTTGCACAACGTGACGTGGCAGAAAAGCCGTCACAGTACGGCGGACGGCAACTGCGTCGAAGTCGCCTTACTGGCCGGGGGTGAGGTGGCGGTACGCAACTCCCGGGACCCGCATGGTCCCGCGCTGGTGTACACCCAGGCCGAGATCGCGGCCTTCATCGCGGGGGTGAAGGAGGGCGAGTTCGATCTGATCGCCACCTAACGCCAGGCAGAAACAGCCCAATTGACCCTCCTGCTGGGCGGCATCCTGGAAGACTGACGCTCGTCGTCCGCCCAGTACAGGAGACCCTTATGCCCGCCTCCGCCCCTCCGGTCGATGCCCCGACCCTGGAGTACTACCTCGCCGCCTCGGCGCGCAGCCCGATCGCGGTGCGCCTGGTCCTGGGGCACCTGCTGCGCAGCCTGCGCAAGTCAGCCGGGATCGACGCGGAAGCGGCGGGCCGCTCCATCCGCGCTTCGGAAGCCAAGATCTCCCGGATGGAACGCGCCCAGGTCGCCTGCAAGATGGTCGACGTGATGGATCTGCTCACCCTCTACGGCGTCCACGATGTCCCCACCCGGGCGGGCTTCGAGGAGATGGTGCGCGTCGCCCGCGAGCCCGGCTGGTGGCACCGCTTCGACGGGATCCTGCCGGACTGGGCCGGCAAGCTGATCGGCCTGCAGGAGGCGGCCTCCGTCATCCGCACCTACGAGGTGCAGTTGGTGCCCGGTCTGCTCCAGACACCCGCCTACACCGAGGCGGTCGTGCGTCAGGCCTATCCGCTGGCCTCCCCGGAGGAGGTCGAGGCTCGGCTCGACCTGCGCAGGACTCGCCAGCTGGTGCTCGCCCGCGATGAAGCGCCCCACCTGTGGGCGGTCCTCGACGAGGCCGTGCTGCGCCGCCCCATGGGCGGCGAGCAGGTTATGCGCGACCAGCTGCGGCACGTCATGGAGATGGCGCAGCTCAACCATGTCACGGTGCAGATCGCCCCGTTCAACCGTCCCGGCTGCATCGCGGGAGGCTTCCCCATCACGCACCTGCGCTTCGACCTGCCCGCCCTGCCCGACGTCGTCTATCTCGAGCAGCTGCAGGACGCCGAATACCTGGACAAGCCCGAATCCACCCAGCACTACCGCCAGGTCCTGGACAGCCTGGCCCAGTCCGCCCTGTCCCCGCGGGACAGCCTCGAACTGCTGGCCGACTTCCTGGACTGAACTCCCTCAGCACCCCTGCAGGGTCCAGGTCAGCGCACCATGGCCACGGCGCCGTATTCCGCCCACGCACGGCTGCCCCGGCCCGCGGTGCGGTCGCTGCCCGGCCGCCACTGCGCGACATCGACCAGCCCCGGCGCGAGCAGCGGCAGCGCACCGAAGAACGGCTCGATCTCGGCCCGTGGACGTACCTGCCCCCACCGTCCGCCGGCCGCCTCCAGCAGCACCGCGTCGGCCTGCCGCCGCACCCAGGCGTCCTCACTGACCAGATGGCTGGCCACGATGAAACTGCCCGGTGCCAGCAGACCGGCCGTCCGCTCCAGCAGCCCGGGCGGATCGGCGGGGTCGGGGATCCGGTGCAGGACGGACACCATCAGCACCGCCACCGGCAGACGGGCGTCCACCAGCCGGTGTACCGCCGGATCGGACAGCAGCGATGCCGTCTGCAGCGGATCTGCCTGCACCACCACGGTGCGCCGCCGGTCCTCCCGCAGCGCCCGTCCGTGAGCGAGGGCGAGCAGGTCGTCATCGGCATAAACGACCTTTGAGCGTGTGTCGATGCTCTGGGCGATCTGATGCACCTCCACCGGGGTGGGCAGCCCGGCTCCGAAGACCACGAACTGGCGGACCTTGTACTCCCGGGCCAGGTGACTGGTCACCCGCAGCAGAAAACGGTGCGCGCCCTCGGCGACCGACCGGGCGCCCGGGGCGATGGCCAGCAGCCGCTCGCAGGCCTCCCGGTCGGCGGGATAGTGGTCTTTGCCGCCCAGCAGATAGTTGTTCATCCGGGCAACATTCGGCGACGTGACGTCAACGACGTCCCATAGCGGCACCCGCCCGCGCTCCAATGCGGCCCCCCACCCGGTTCTGGCACCCGCAGCACGCTGCAGACACCTCATGGTAGGAATGCCGGGCTGGGCCCGGGTTAGTTCTCCATAGAATTACCCCCCCGCGGTGTGAAGTGCGCTAGCAGCGCCTTGCCGAACGTTATTTACCGGCGTACGCGGCCCTTCCCCGGCTGCGCCCCCGCCCATCCGGCGGGCGCCGCCGTCAGCTCCCCGGGCAGCGCTCGCTGCGCCATCCGCAGCTGCGAGGCGACCGTCGGCGCTTCGACGCCCATCAGCTCGGCGGCCTGCACCTCGCTCAGGCGCAGCCGGCAGCGCAGGATCACCGCATCCGCCTGCCCCGGCGGCAGCATCCGGTGCACTGCATCCACCGGCCGCGCGGGCTGGGCCGTGCCGCGCAGCGCCGAGGCGATCAGAGCATCCAGCAGCCGCCACGCCACCGCCGCCGGGCGCGGACTGCTGATGACCGTCGGCCAGAGCGTGGCGAGGTTCCCCAAGGCCGCCTCCACCACCTGCCGGCTCATCCAGGCATCCTGCACCCGCTCCCGCGTGTATCGCAGATAGCGTTCCTGGTGCAGCAGGCAAAACGCCGTGTACTCCAGCGGCAGGACCAGCTTGATCACCGGCTGTGCGTTCTTGGGTGCAGCCGGGTCGGGGCGGGACGCCCGCGTCGGCAGGTCACCGCGGCGGCGCAAGGACATGAACATGGCACCTCATCTCCGGGTGAGGAAGCATCAGTTGGTCTCGGGATGCGCGGCGGACAGCTGCCGGGGCCCCTCCTCGGGGTCCGTGCAGAGCAGGAACGTGTAGTGCACGGCCTCCCACAGCGGCCGCACATCCGCAGGCCAGCCGCCCAGCGCGGTCACCAGTGCCGCCGTCTGCTCCCAGCCCGGGACCATCACGCCGGCCAGGATCTCGCCGATCGCCTGCGTGCTGAGCGTCCCGTGCGAGGCCTTGCGGATCACCCCGGACTGCGGCAGGCCCGCCGCCAGGTGCAGCCCCCGCAGCGCCGCCTGTAGACGGGCCACCGCATCGGGGATCGCATGCCGCGCGGGAGCCATCAGCCCATGCGCGCTCTCGAACAGCACCCTCAGCTCGTCCGGCTCTCCGCCGAACAGCTCGGCCAGCGTGGACACCACCGGCCACTGAGGGGTGCGCTCGCCCGAGAGGATGCGCGAGATGTAGGACGGCGACAGCGAGGTCTGCCCGGCCACCTCCCGGATCGTCAGGTCGCTGGCGCGGTGCAGATGAGACAGCGCCGAGGCCAGCTTGGCCGACGCCCGCTCGGCCGCCTGCGAGCTCGGCCCTCCCTCCGCCATATCCGGGCCTTCCATCAGTGGAGCGGCGGGCTGCCGCAGCACGGCACGCTCCGCGGCCCGCCGTTTCAGCCGCTCCTTCACCCGGACCTCGGGCCACCGGGTGCGCGCCGTCGTGGCACTCAACTGGGCGGCCTCGGCCACCTGTTCCCAGCTCGTGCCCTGGTTGCGGGCATCCTGCACTGCCGCGGCCGTGTAATGGTCCACCTCGCGCGTCACTTCGCGCGCGTGGCCCAGCAGCTCCTTCAAAGGCCGTGCGTCGTACTCGGCCTCCAGCAACGCCGCCGCCAACGCCTGCAGATCCTCGGCGATCCGCCGACCCAGCGGCAGCGCCGTGCGAGCGTGCTGTTGCCCCAGCCGGCCGTCCCGTTCACGCTGGGCCTTGCGCCGGCACTCGAGGCCGCAGTACTCCTTCTTCCGCCCCGGACCACTGGTCTGGGCAAACCGCTCTTGGCAGTAGCGGCAGATGTCATAGCGGGGAGCAATGCCCGCCATCGTCCCTCCCACGTGCTCTGGCAGTTTCTCCCCCAAGTGCGCGCGTTCCAGCGCGCCCGGAAGAGGAACTCGCAATTCCCAAAGCCCCAACAGGGGCTGCCGCCCGGCGGCCCGGCGACGCACCCGCAGGCACGCCGCCAGGCGCCAAGGCAGCTCAGCTCAGCCGAAGACGCTGGTAGTGGCAGCGCGACTGGCGCATTGCCACCATCAGCCCGGCCACCAGCGCCGTGGTGGCGGGCGCCGCCCACCAGCCGCGGATCAGGATCACGGGCAGGACGAAGACGGCCAGGAAGACGCTCGCCTGCACCGTGACAGCCCAGGCACTGGCGCTACGGGTTTCAGGTCGGGGAAGACGCGGAATGCTAGCGTCGTCGCGAGTTGCCGCCCAATGGGCCGCAACGGAAAACGGGTCAAGCACAGGGCACTCATCTGCCTTTCTTGGTCTTGTGGATGAGGGGACCCCGGAGTCGGTAGCGAGCCTGCCCGGGGTCACCTCGCGTCAACGGACGGTAGTGCCTCCGTCACACCCGGCGCTATATAAACGGTTCATCGCGCAAAGTTCGAATGTCACAGCGGTGACAAATTGCCAGGCGGTACCGACGCGAACACCTGAACGCTTCCATTCCTGACCGACACTGAACGAAGTCGACCGGAACAGGAAAAGTCCGCGCCCCTCCTGCATAAATACGGGGCAGTAGCCAGGATTTACCGGAACCGGCCACTCCGAACGCGCCCCGCGCACACCCTGCCGCCGAGCAGTAGTCGACCGGGCTGCACCGTCAGCATCAGAAGCTCCAAGAGTTCGCGCAAATTTGCAAGCGATGGGTTCCCGTCAGCGTGACGAAACGGCCTCGCAGCCCGTTTCCCAGACCATGGACGACTACGCAGCAATCGACGACATCGACTTCGCGCCCCTCCCGGACACCGTCGAGCGGCTGCCCGTACTGAGCCTGGACGAAGCGCACGAACTGCTTGACCTGCTCCGAGAAGTAGCCCGGGAAGACGGCCCCCTGGCCGGACGAGCTGACCGGATGGGCCGCGAGATCTCCGCCCGTGTCCCCTCGCAGGAATAGCCCCATCGTCCTTGCACTGGCTGGCAACCAGATCAGCTGCGCGGCCCATAGGTGAGATGGACGGCCGGGCAACCTTCCCGCACTCGGCGAGACTGATCCGGTTATCCACCTACTCCCGCGCGCTCACGGCTCCTCGTGCTGGAAGGCCGGGTATGGTGATGAGTGGCAAGCCCCGGTGGACCGCTGATCTTCAAGATCATGTCGCCGGGGCTAAGACGTTTCCAGCCCGGTGCGCATCGCCTGACATGCCCAGTCTCCGTCCGGGGCCTGCACGTGGTCGGCGCAGGAGCGGTCCGGTGGGCGAGGGCCGGCGGTCCCACGATTGACGACGCCGTTCAGGATCCCGGGTCTCTCGCTGGCTCTCCGTCGGCGGCCGCTGCTTCCGTCACGGCCGTCGGCGGCGCGGACAGTCGATGGGCCTGCACCTTCTGATGCGGCCCACCGACTTCTTCCTACCGCGTCACTGGCGCTGATGCCTCCAGAAGATCCAGCAAAGGGCGGCGGATACTCCGGTGCTGCGGGTGTGTCATGGTGGGTTGGCGGCGGCGCGGACCCGGGCCGAGAGGTGGTGGGCGAGGACATCGTGCAGTTGCAGGCGCAGGTCCTCATTTGCGCAGGTGTTGGCAAGTGCGCTGGCCACGGCGTGGGGGGTGTGGCATCCCGCATCGTGGGCTGCGGCCCAAACGGCTTCTTCGCAGGCAGTGTTGGTGGACTTGGCCAGGGAGCGAGTGAGGGCGGCGGCTGCTACAGCTCTGATGCGGTAGTACGGGTCGCTGGCGAGCGACAGGATTATGCCTTGCAGCAGCAGATCATCGCAGCGGCGGTAGGCGAGCGCGCTCAGCCGCGCAGCTGACAGCCGCTGCGGCGCTCCACCGCCCAGCCACTGGCGGACGCGGACAAGGGCGGCGCGGGTGTCAAGCACACCGAGGCTCAGCCCGAGAGAAAAAGCTGCTTCCTGCAGTCTCTCAGAGGGTGCGATCGCGGCGACGCCGGTGAGCTGGTCTGGTTGGACTGCCGCGGACTGTCGTAGCTGCTCGACCACCGTTGGCGGCAGTTCGTCGGCGCGGCGCGCCAGAAGGTCCATGGCGCCCAGCTTGTGCTCGTTGGCCACTCTCGGGTGGGTGACGAGCTCCAGCACGAGGGGCCAGTCGGCGTGTCCGGGAAATGTAAGACCGCACCAGACCAGCCAGCGGCCGTGATCGATGCCGCCGAGGCCCCAGGCGTTGTTCTGAGCCTCCGCGACCTGTATGCGGCACTGGTCGGCGAAGAAGGCCGTCAGCCGGGCGCCAGCTGCATCTGTCAGATGTACCTGGGGAAGTACATCGAGGGCGTCGAGGTCGCCGTTTTGTGCACGGTGGGTGAGAACATCCTGGGCCGCGTGGTCGCCGGAGCTTGCCAGCTGGCCGAGCATCGCGGCGGACAGCCCCGGATGCGATTGACCCAGAGCGGCGCTTCGCCACTCGGAGGCAGTAGATGCCACGGCCGAAGGATGCAAGTGGTGGGTGAGTCGCTCAAGGTCTTCTACGACGCTGTCGCCCTGTTCGAGAGCGCGCAGGAGGTAGGAGACCGTTTCCGTGTGGAGGGCGTCCCCGGCGGCCGAGAGGATGCGCCCCAGGGCCAGGTGCGTGTAGTGGTCGCTGACGAACGTGGGGTGCACCTGCTGCTCGAAGGCAGG
Source organism: Streptomyces sp. NPDC005374 (assembly GCF_042872225.1). Lineage (NCBI taxonomy): Bacteria > Bacillati > Actinomycetota > Actinomycetes > Kitasatosporales > Streptomycetaceae > Streptomyces > Streptomyces sp. NPDC005374. Next base: position 135,103 of record NZ_JBIAKA010000024.1, read on the forward strand.
CAGGTCGTCCAGAATGCGCAGACATTCGGTGGCCGCGGCATCGGCCTGCTCGGCCGGCAGCAGGTCACCGGCCAGTTCCCACAGCAGCAGCTTCGTTCCTGCAGTGGTGTGCCGCCAGGGGGCTTCCAGGCTTCGCCCTAAGGGCGGGGACAGACAGACGGCCGGCCCGGAGGCCCACAAGCGTCGTACGGCGCCGGTGAGTTCTTTGGTATGCCCGTAGCGGCGCAGCATGTCGACCCCACCCGCCAAGGCGGTGACGGCGGCATCGGGAACGACAGCAGGTGGCACACTCCGCCAGCGCGCCTCGTGATGCATCAGCGCGTGGCAGGCGCGCTGGGCCATGGGACGGGCAGCGGCACGTCGGGCGCCGCTGAAACAGGCCTGCAGCCACACTCCTTGGAGTCTTTCCTCTGCCCAGTCCACCAGCTTTGTGCCGGGTTCTTCGCATACACCCCAGGAGAGGAAGACCTGCCTGTCGTGGTCTGTCAGCGCCCAGGCGACAGACTGGGAGCGCCACCACGATGAGGCTGTGTCCCCGATGGTGAGGGTCTCTTTGAGGTCCCGGATGTCCCAGCGGGAGGATTCAAACAGAAAGGCGGCTGCTGCCGCCGCGATCGCCCGGGCGGTGATGTCGTCGCTGTCCAGGATCACCGTCCGCTGGCACTCGGCTGCCAGCGTTCTCGCCCGGGCCACTTCGCCGCGCTCCCCGGCCAGCAGCGCCCGGTGCACCAAGACCCAGGCGTGGTCGACGGGCGGCAGGTCATCTCCCGCAACCTCGAGTACCGCCTCGGCCTCCTGCCAGCGCTCGGCATCGGCTAGAAACACGGCGCATGCCACCGCTGCAGCAGCACGCCGGTAAGGGTGCTTGTGATGCCGCGTAGTCTGGTCCGCAGCCAATTCCAGCAGCGGCGTGACATCTTCGTCCTCAAGTGCGCGCAGGCAGGCATGCAGGAACCGCCAGCGCCAGCCAGTCTGTTGCCCAAGCGTGGCCAAGGCCGGATTCGCATCAAGGTAGAACTGAAATTCGTCGGCCCGGCCCTGGGACACCAGGGCGATCGCCTCTTCCGGTTCCAGTACCCGGTCGCGGCCGGTGTTGGGATGGGGAGCGATCAGCCGCGGGGCAATCAGCGCATGGCGTACTGCCCGGCCCGGGGCTACCGCTTTGGCACCGGCGCTCCAGGCACTGCCCTCCAGCGACCATGCGGTCTTGGCTGAGGCCGCGACATCGAGCAGCCCAGGCAGCTGCGCGCGTTCGACACGCTGGCTCGAGGGCACGAGCACCTTGAATCCCTCACCACTGGGCTCGATGCTGTCCTTGGTGACCTGCGCCCAGTACGACAGTCTCTGCTCGAGGTCGTGCAGGACCAGCAGATGCGGCAGGCCGTGCTGGACCCAGTCCTCAAAGCGGCGGGCATCCGATTCGGCGTACCACCAACCGATCACGTTGCCCGCTGCATCGTGCTGCGGACTTTCAAAGTAGCTGGGGCCGGCTTTGACCTGTGCCGTCATCAGGACCGTGCGGTCGAAACGCCGTTCGTCCCGTACCTGAAGGAAGAGATCGATGCCCAGGTCGTGCTGGCTGTTCTCCACAGGTCCCCAGCCGAGGTCCTCGAAGTCCGCCATCACACGGTGTGCTCCGGCCGAACCGGAGCCCTCCTGCGGGCTGCTGCGCATTCCCACGCCTAGTCCTTTCTGTCCGACCGTCTGCCGGCGAGGCCAAGGAAAACATGCCCCCTGGCCGATTCACGGAGCTGTGCCCAACGTGGCACGGTCCCAGGGGCATTGGTGAAACGGTCGTGGTCCATCGACGAGTGCGTCATCAGGGCGTCGGTGGCTCAGGCGGGGAGAGGCTGGCCGAGGTCTTCTCCGATCTGATCGAGGAGGTGATCGAGGATGTGGTGTGCCTGGGTGAGGCGTTTCGTGGCGTTGTCGAGAGCGTCGAGGGCGTCGTCGAGAAGCACGGAGTGAAGGTCGGCGGCGGGGCTTTCCAGTGTCTGTGCGACGGTGGTCCAGGCTTCGTTGACACAATCGTGGATGCTGTTGAAGGCTGCGGTGTTCTGCGTCCTCGTGAGCGTCCTGTCTTGTGCTTTGGCGATGAGCCGCGAGATGGCCAGCTGAGCGTGGCTCAGTTTGGATCGTGCGGTTTCCAGGGAAGACGGGCCGTCGTCCGTCATGCTCACAAGGTCGTGGAACTGGTTGCTGGTGTGCTGCAGGAGGTTGAGAGCTTCTTGTAGTTGCTGGTTGTCGTCGGCGCGGGTGCGTTCGCGGGGACGCTCGGTGACGTGTCGGCTCGAAGGCGGCACGGCATCCCCATCCGGGCCGCCTGTCGGTTGGGATGGAGTGGGGCAGGCAGGGAGAGAAGCGAGTTGCTGAAGACCGTCCGTGAGATCGAGGGCGTCGTCGAGGCACTGGGACAGTTCTTCGTCGGCGGCTGCAAGGAGCTGATCCAGACGTGTATCTGCGGCTGTGGGACGGCCCTCTCCCGAGACGGTGTCAATCTCAAAGACCGTTGTCTCCCGGGGCATGGTGTGCTCATTCATCGCGGCCCCCTGTCTGCTCAACGAGAGTTTGCTGCAGTCGAAGCCGGGCGCGGCTCCGGTTCTTCCTCACGGCGGCCTCCTGCATATCAAGAGCTTGGGCGATCTCCCGGTCGGTGAAGCCGTCCTGGGCCCACGCCATGACGTGTCGCTGCAGCGGCGGCAGCTGGGCCAGCGCTTTTAGGACCCGCTGGTTTCCCTCTTTAAGGGTCACGTGGGCGATGGGACAGGTACCGCCCGGTCGATCGGGCAACGGGTCGTACGGGGTGTCCCGTTGGCCTGTCTGACGCAGATAGCAGCGGTGAGCGACCTTGCGCAGCCATGCTCGCGGTTCCCGGATGCTGTCCCATTTCTCGATGGCTACTGTGAACGCCTCATGAGCGGCGTCGGCAGCCTCATAGGGGGTCGCGCCTACACGGACCAAGAATCGTGTCAGCTGCGGCATCTCGACGCGGTAGAGGTCCTCGAGGCTGCTGGCCGTTAACGCGGGTGACGCCCCGTCGGTGTGTGAAGGCGCTTGTACCGTCTTCTTCGCCACGGGCGAGGCCGACTCAGCCACGGTGGGCTCCCGCTGGCTGCGTTCCCGTCACAACCTCGACGCAGCCGTGCCGTTCCAGCAGACGGCTGCCAGGCGGCAGGTGCCGCACCCGCTCGCTGAGGCCTTGCTGCTGCATCTCGGTTCTGCGTAGTTCGATACGGCTGGTCACCCATACGTGCAGCAACCGAAACAGCCAGCCACACAACGTCAGCAGCCCTCCCCCGAGCACCGGATCCATCACAGTCCGCCTTCCTCGGCGGTGACCTGTTCACCTGCCGACACTATGGAGTGCACGCACCCCCGCCTTTTGTGACCTCGCCGTCCGTGACGTACCTCGCGGACTCGTCAGCCGAACACTCTCAGGGCCTTGCCCGCCGTGAAAGAGAACTCCGCCATGGATCGACAGGCCGGGACCACTGGCACGCTACTTCGCGGGCAAAGTGGTGCTATATGGCGTGGCACTCTTCGAGATACAGGACGGCTCGGTGGCCGGTCGCTCGAGATCGTGCTGTCTGCCTTACTGCCGTACGGCGTCGAGGTAGCAGACAGTGGGGGAGAGCGAGTGCCCTCGTAACACACGCGGCGCGCTGCCGGGGCGATGGCGCGGTGTCGACCAAGTCCGGCATCCCCGGAGACAACCCTCCGCACCCTCTGCCGCGCCTGCCCGTGACGCAGGGCAATGGGCTGTTTCAGTCCTGGACGGACTCCACGACGCCTTCGTCTCATTGGCCTGCGGCCTCGCCTGCTGGAGGCGACGGAAGAAGCGCCGGTCGTGATCGTGTCATGAGCCTTCAGCTACAACTCACACCACTCACCCAGGGGGCCGGCCGCCCGCGTCTGGGTGAAGTCGTGCACCAGGTCCCACGCCCGATCGGTGTCCCGGACAAAGTCGCCGCTGAACGCGGCGAGGCCGTCCATGATCGGGATTTCGACCTCGGCGTCCGAGGGCACGGTGCCGTCTCCTGCGAGCAGAGACATCCGCTCGGCGTCACTCATCAGATGGCGACCGCGTGATCACCTCGGAAGGCCAGGATCAGCATCGGGAACTCCCTGTTCGGCGACCGAACCTGCACGTACCCCTGGCCGCAGGACCGCAGGTCGTTGAAGCGGTCTGACAGGTCCTTCACCTCTGAACGTCTCTCAACTGGATGGAACAGCCCGGATTCCGGCGACGTCGCCGCCCACGTCACGCTCATCCAGCCACTCTTCCTCACATAGACCGTCGCTCGCGATCCAGGGCAAGGGCCGACGGTGCGGAGGGCATCTGCCGTAGCAGACGTCATACCGCTGGCTCGGGCAGCTGGCCCGGCTCGGTCTCGACGCCCTGGACGTCGCTGCAGCCAACGTCTTCCAGGACCTGCTTGCGTCTGACGGCACTCGGCTTGTCGTAGGCGACGGCGGAGGAGCGCGGGACGTCATCCAGGTCGGTCCAGGTGAGCGCGAAGTTCTGCATCGTGATCGTCTTGCAGTCATCATCGCCACCAGCACTGACAATGCGCTACTCACAGCATCTGCGTCACAGCTGAGGAGCCAGGCAAACACGACATCTCGTTGAAAGGGAAGCTGTCGGATCGCGCGCTCGTCTCCTGACTCACCGAACGCGCTCAAGGACCGATGTGGATGTACGGCGCCCAGACGACGGGTGAGTGCCTGGTGGCGGCGTCGCGCAGCCGCTGGACGGCGCGGTGCAGCAGTACCCCGGTCTGTGAGGTCTCCGCACCGGCTGCCAGCGCCGTGTAGACGTCCTGGCTGACCTGCGGGGCCACAGCGTCGTAGATCGGCCAGAGTGTGCCGAGGACATGACGGAAACCCGCCGTCCGCAGGGAGGCGGCAAGGTGGATCGCCTCGTCGGGTAGTGCCGCGCCGCCCGACGCGGTGCGGCAGGCGGACAGGAAGGCCAACTCGGCGTCGGCCGACCGCAGTCGCGCCACATCGAGGACCTCCAGCGGCTCGTCGTGGAGCATGAGCGCGTTACGGGATGGCTCGGCGAGGTCTTGTCGGCCGTGACAGGCGAAGTGCACCCACGGGTGAACTCCCAGCCGGTCCAGGACTCGCTGCCGGGTGGCGTCCGGGCCGGTGAGCAGAGTGGCCCGGGTGCCGAACAGCTTCCGCAGCGTGTCGGTCTCGGGCTCGACGGCGAGGTCCGGCGCGCCCGGGGTGCGAGGCATGGACACCACGAGCAGCCGCGGGTCGCTCGGCGCACTGCCGCGCCGGGCGGTGATCAAGTCGCGCAGGGTGGGGGTGTAGGAGGAGACGACCAAGTCCAGGGCGCACTCGCCGCTGCCCGGGCGGAGCGCGGCGTGCAGCGGCAGGAAGGCCAGTAGCCCGGTCGGGCACCACCACATCCGGGGCACCGGGCCGACGGCGTCGAGCACGGGACCGGTCACCGAGGTCCACAGCCATTCCAGCAGGCCGGTCACGGTGAGATGGGCGCGGACGACGGAGGCGAGGGAGGACGGCGGCTCCTCGAACGTGGCGAAGACATCGTCGAGGTACTCGACGAGCCGTTCCGCGTCGAGGCCGGGCAGGGGCACCACGCGCACGGCGCCGTCGCGCACGACCAGGGCGTCGCTGCGCAGCACGCTGAAGTTCACCAGCACGACGGGACCTGCCACAGCCGCCTCGGCGAGCTCGGAGAAGGAGCGCGGCCGCAGGAAGCCTTGGAAACCGGGCAATTCCCGCACCTCGGCGACGAGTTGGTCCCATCGGCGGGCCAGGACCGTGCGATCCGCAGGCGGTTCCAACCCGGTGACGTCGTAGTCCGCCTGCGTGTCGAGCGCGGTGCGGATCTCGCCGAGCCGCTCGGCGAGATCCGGCCGCACGGCAGTGAGCGCCGTGAGGTCCTCCCGGGTGTCCAGGAGCTGCGCCCACATGACGGACCGTCCCTGCTCCAGCAGTTCCACGGCGAGTTCGGCGCGGCCCGCGGCCACCGCGAACGCCGCCGCCTCCGAGGCGAGTCCGGCCGGCAGCGACAGCCGCCGCTCCTGGTCGGCGCGCGGGATGCCGCGCCAGGCCAGCAGCGGCAGCAGACCCACCGCCTGCCGCGCCGCCGACAGGGCTGCCTCGACGTCGCCGTGCTCCCAGGCCAGAGCACTCGCCCGGCGCGCGGCCCGGACGCGCACGTCGGCCGCCGACACGGCGGCGCCGGCTGCGGCCCGGGACACCTCTACCGCTTCGGCACGGTCCTGCTCACGGCCGGTGAGCCGGTACCGGTCCTCCAGAGCGACGCCCAGGTTGAGGCAGTAGCCACCGCGCCGGGGATCCGACGAGGCCGAGGCCTTCACTGCGGCGCGCAGCAGGCCGACCGCCTCGTCGAGGTCAGCCCGCGTACGCGTCCTCTCCCACCGGTCGGTCAGCACTGTGCCGTACGCCGAGAGGTAGTGAGGGCGGCGGGCGTGACCGGGGGGCAGGGTGGCGAGGGCGTCGCGCAGCGCGTCGGCCGCCTCGTCCAGGTCGCCGACGCTCCCGTCGACCGCGCACCGCAGGGCCAGGGCCTTCGCGAGGTTGATTAGCACCATGCGGCGCTTGGGCGGGGTGGGGTCAGTGGCCTGCGCCTGCCTCAAGAACGCGACGGCGTCCGCCAGATCGCCGGGCACACCGGTAGACCGGTAGCGCTGTTCGAGGGCGTTGCCCAGATTGAGCAGGGCGTCCACGGCATGCGTGCTGCCCGGTGCCGCGGCGGCACGGGCCCGGTGGAACGCGTCGATCGCGCGGTCCAGGTCGGCCCCGGACCCGGTGAGGCCGGCGCGGTCGAGCAGTACGATGCCCAGGTTGTTGAGGGCGCGCGCGGTCACCGGCACGGCGGCGTCCGCCGGGCCGGGCACCTCGGCCAGCCGCACCGCCTCGTCGAGGTCCGCCGGATCGCCGTAGCGGCCGTGCCGCAACCGCAGGGCGTTGCTCAACAGGGTCGTGGAATTGTCCCTGCCCTGTGTGCCGGGCAGGGAGGAGGCGACCGACTCGCCTGAGGCGGCGATGGCCTCCTCAAGGTCGTCGGCCGCGTTCCCGGCCGTGTAGCGCTCCATCAGCGCGTCGCCGAGGATGCCCAGCATCCGCTCCCGGTCGGCGTGGCCCACCGGAGTCAGTTCGGCCGCTGTGCGCATCAACTCCACGGCTTCGTCGAGCACTTCGGGGGCATCGAAGTGCTTGTGCCACAGCAGCAGCACGGTGGCGAGGTTGCCCAGCCAGTCCGGGCGCCCCGGTTCGTCCGGCGTCATCACGTCAACCGCAGCGCGCGCATGGCGCACGCCCGCCTCCAGGTCGGCGACGTCGCCGGTCATGTCGTAGCGCAGATAGTGGCAGATGCCGAGCACGGAAAGGGTGCGGGCCTCGTCACCCGGGCCGGGCCGTGCGGCTGCCAGGGACAGCGCCTCGATGGCCTCGTCCAGGTCGGTGCGGGCCTGCGTGACCTCGTGCCGGGCGTATAGCGCCGAGCCCACGGACGTCAGGTAGGAACCCCGCTCGGGATCGTCCGCCGGCATCAGGCCCAGCGCGTGCCGGGCTGCCCGCACGGCCTCGGTGGCCGAGGCGGGATCGCCGGTCAGGATCAGCCGCTGATCCAGGAACTGGCTCAACAGCAGGTGTGGGAGGGCGCGTTTGGCGGGCACCGACTCCTGCGTGTCCAGGCCGGCCAGTTCTCGCACGGTGGCGATCGCCTCGGTGTTGTCCGGTAGCGACTGCCGCGCGGCGGCCCGCTGGTGCAGGGAGACGGTCAGCAAGTACAGCGCGCCGTACCGTTCCGGATGGTCGCCGGGCCGGGCGGCAGCGCTGAGTCGGGCATAGGCGACCTGCTCGTCCAGGTCCCGGGCCGCGGCCGGGTTCAGCTGGAGGCGTTCGCCCGCGAGGACGACGGCGAGGTCGGCGGTGGCCGCGAACTCATGGCTTTCTAGGGGAAGTTCGGCCAGGGCCGCAGTGGCAGCCTTGGCGAAGGCGATGCCGGTGGCTGGGGTGTCCTCGACGTCTACCGCATTCGCTAGCGCGCCGGTCAGGAACACATGGATCACCGCACGCAGTCTGCGGTCGGAGCCTGAGTGCTCCAGTGTCTGCTGCAGCAGGGCCGAGGCATCCGTCAACTGCGCCACGTCCCGCGCCCGGTGGCCGCGCAGCGACAGGAACCGGCCGAGCAGCGCCGTGACGAAAGCCCGCAGGGTGTCGTCCTCGCGCAGCAGGGACCGGGCGATGTCCGCCGCGGCGATGGCTCGGTCGAGGGAGCCGGGATCGTCCTCCTCGCTGTCCCAGACCTTGGTGAGCTGGAAGAACAGATGGGCGTACCAGTCGCGCCACTCGTCGTCCTCGGGTGGTTCGAGGGCGGCCGACCCCTCGGCGACGACAAAGTCCACCGTGTCGAGGACGGTGGCCAGGTCGGGCGGCAGGGCCTCGGGGTCCCGGCCGCGCAGGAGTTCCGCCGCGCGCACGGCGTCCGGGAGCGACTCGGCCGACCCGGCCTCGTAGCTGTACCAGTGGAAGTGCGTGAGGACGCCGAGGACTTCGGTGTCGTCGGGGGCGGCATCGGACACCAACTGCCACAGTTCACCGGCTGCCCGCACGGCGTCGGGTGCGCCGAGCGCAGCCTCGTCGCCGTCTTCGTACGCCCGGATCGCCCTGCCGAGCACGTCGACCGGCCCCTTGCCCATACACGCCTCCCCGCCGCGATGCGCGCACTCAATGTACAGCTCTGGACGCGCAGCGTGGTGGCCTGATACCTCAAGTGCCATGACCGACGCCCCCTTCAGCATCCTCCTCGACGCGTCGAGAGCCGCCGACCACGTCCCGGACCGGACTCCGGTGCTCGACCTCCCGCCGGGCTTCGGCGCCGTCGAAGCGGCGGACGCCCTGGAGTCCCTCTTCGTCACGGACCGCGAACTGCACGAGGTCGCCCTCGGCGTGGGCGGCGAGATCGTCGGCGTCACGACCCGGACCTACCTCGACAGCCTCGGCAGGGCGGTCCTGCGCTCCCTCGGCGACGGGGACGGCGCGACCCTGCCCGGAGAGTCGCTGCGCTACGAGATCCTGCGCTACCGCTGCTCCACCTGCGGCGCCGAGGAGCGCCGTATCCACGTCGACGAGCGGTCGGCGCCGGTCTGCCCGAACGGCCACGGCGCGCTGGAACCCACCCCGTGAAGCTCGACGCCGCCGTCCGACCCGGCCTGGACGGCGCCCGGTTCTTCCTGGTCGACTACCTGCCCACCTACACAGGGGCGATCTTCGTGCTCGTCCTGATCTGGGCCGGAGCGCCTGGCAACGCCCCGGACTTCAGCGACGCCTGGCGCACCATCGCCGACCTCGGAACGGGCGAGGTCCTGGCCATCGTGCTCGCCGTCACCCTGGGCACCGTCCTCGGCCATCCGCTGCAACTGGCGCTAATGCGCGTGTTGGAGGGCGACTGGCCTCGCTCCGTGGTACGGGTCACACGCCACGCCGAACGGTGGCGCCGAGCGCGGCTGGCCTCACGGACGCGGTTGCCGCAGGGCGACACGGAGCCCACCGAGGCGCAGATCCAGGAGAGCGGCCGCGCCGGCACGCGCCTGCGCCGGTCCTTCCCGCCCGAGGGTTTGGTCCGCCCGACTGCCCTCGGCAACGTCCTGGCCGCGATGGAGTGGGAGGCCGGCGAGCCGTACGGACTGGACGCAGTGGTCGCCTGGCCCCGGCTGTATCCGGCCCTCGGCAGCAACACCCGCCTCATCGTCGACGACCGGCGCAACACGCTCGACGGGGCCGCCCGCCTGGCCGCGACGATGACCGTCACCGCCATCGTCGCCGCCAGCCTGCTGTTGCCCCACGGAGGCTGGTGGACCTTCCTCGCCCTGGTGCCGCTCGCCATCGCCCGGCTCGCCTACGTAGGAGCCGTACGGGCGGCCCTCGCCTACGGCGAATGCGTGCGCACGGCCTTCGACCTGCACCGTTTCGACATGCTCAGGGCGCTGCACCAGCCCCTGCCACAGGATCCCGAGGCCGAACGCGCCCTGAACCGGGCTCTGTCGCGGTCCTGGCGTCAGGGCACCGGGCTGACGACGCCCTACGATCACCCCGTCACAGGGTCCGAGGAGGCTTCGTAACGGTTTCATCAACGTCGGAGTCGCCCTGAGAGCGAGCGCACGCTCATCGGCCACCGTTATCACCGTTGTTGAGGAACGGCAGCAACACGCGTATTACCTTGCCCAGGTCGCGTACGCCACGCACGTCGATCTTCAGCCGGGTCGCTGCGGAGAACCTGACGCCGATCACCTGACCCGTCAGGACGGGTTTATGTTCTCCGACGACCCCGGGGACTGGATCGAGTACGACAAGCGGCAATTCCGGCAGATCCTCGGCCGGCTCGCCCCGGCGATCACGGACACGTTCGATCCGCACCTGGCCCGCTATCTCGACGACGAAAGGGTTCACCTCCGAGACCGAGCTACTTGTGTCGGTAGCAGCGCTACCCCTGCGACAGCAGGGTCGCAAGGGGCCGTTCACAAGCATCCAAGCATGTGCCAAGAAGGACCACCGGGCGGAACGCGGACCTCATTCACTGCCAGCGCATGCCGAGAACCGACAGTTCCTCAATCCGCTCCGCCGCGAGCTTGCCTTTACGCGTACGGGAGTTAGCGATGAACACACCGAGCGCAAGCGCAGACCCGTCAACGGTTTCGATGTGCGATCGGGGTACGTTCAGGTGCCCCTCCCGAGTGCGGTACTGGCGGGCCGCCGCCAGGTTCGCCTCCCACTTCTGCGCTCTGCTGCGCCGAGAGGCAACCGCCGCCACAGCCAGCTCTTCCGCACGGGGTTCGATCCCCAATACCTCGCCGAGCAACCACTGCTGCACACTGCTCAGCGCATCCCACTCCAGTCGCTGCACCTGCACCCAGCGCCCGATGTCCTCACCCTGCACCAGCAACACGCCCTCTCGCTCCGGCAGTGAACCTCCGCTCTGGCGGTGCATGCGGGCGAGATGAAAGCAGCGCTGCCACGCCACCGGCCACGCCGGACACCATGCGGGATCAATCTCCTCCAGCGCCCGGCGCCGCTCCCGGCTCAACCCACCCGACCCAGAGCCTGCCTGCGGCCCCTCCGCCAGGTGGTCCTGAGCGCGCCGGGCAGCGGCACGCTGGTTCTTCAACCAGATCCCGACCGGATAGTTCTCCCAGGTGGCCTCGGTGGGGGCCAGCAGGTGGCCGTGCTCGGCGGCCCAGCCGCGGGCCGCGGCCAGGCCCTCGTCGAAGGCGACCGTGAAGTGGGACCACACCATGCCGAGCTCGTCCAATTGCGCGACCCGCTCCGGGCTGAGACTGCCCTGGCGGTTCAGGCGCCGCTGGTTGGAGATCCACACCCCCAGCGGGAACCCGTCAGGCGCCGTGTGCCCGTAGAGGACGCGCAGATGCCTATGGTCACTGTGAAACGCGAGCGCCGCCTGCAGGCCCCGCCGCCAGAACTCGCCCTCCGGCCGCAGCACCCGCGCACTAATGAACGCCGCCAACTGGGCCGGATCCCGCCGCGATGAGAACGACAAAAGTCCCTGCGCCGCAGCGCCTGCTCCGCCTCCCACGCTCGAGCCGCCAGAGGCGGCCTCCGACCGGCTGGCGGCCTGCGGGACAGCGAGCTGCTCGACCGCCTCCGCGTCGTGCGCCCGCAGCGCGGTTAGCAGCTTCGCCAGATCCTCATACGCCTTCGAGGCAAGCATCTCGTCCGGCTCCTCGCCCGGCCCAAGGAACACCGGTACCACCAAAGAGGCGATCTTGCCCTCACCCGGCTGCATCCGCAGCGCACGCCCCACCGCCTGGACCACATCGGGCACCGAACCCCGCACGTCCGCGAAGACCACCGCGTCACAACCCGGAGTATCCACCCCCTCACCCAGCACCCGCACCGAGGACAGCACACACCGCTCCCACACCGCACCGTCAACCGCGCACCCCGACGAGAACTCCTCCAACACCTCCCGCCGGTACGCCACCTTGTGCTCTCCACAAAGCCACTGCGCCCACACCGCCCCCGGCTCCGGATAGCCCCCCTCGCCGCTCTCCCACAGGGCCTTCGCCACCGCGCCCAGCCCACTCGCGAAAGCCTCCGCCTCACTCGTACGCGAGTGGAACGTCAACAACCGCCTCAACTTCTGCTCGACCGCCGTCTTCAGCACCGCCGTCTGCAACGCGCCCAGCCGTAACCCCCGCACCGCATCACTGCGCGCATCCGACCCCACTAACTGCAGCGCCTGCACCTGCGGATCAGTGATGTCCACACACACCACCTGATACCGCGCGACCAACCCCCGCTCGATCGCCTCCGACAGCGACAACCGGTACACCACCGGCCCAAACACACTCTCGTCATCCATCGACGCCACCAGCGCAGCCGACCCGCCCTCACCCCCCGACGAGGCATCCCACAACCGCGGCGTCGCCGTCATGTACAAACGCCGCCCCGCCGGCACCTTCTCCTGGTCATGCACCGCCGCCCACGGCCTACCCAACACCCCCGACGTCCGGTGTGCCTCATCCACCACGACCAAATCCCACCGGCCCAGACCACCCGCATGCGCCCGCTCCAACACCCCCAACCCCAGCGCCGCATACGTAGCGAACACCGTCACTCGCTCACGGCCGACCAGCCACGCCACCAACTGCCCGGCATCGGTCGTGCACGGCACCTCCAACGCCCCACCCTCGCGCGGCGAGCACACCCCGAACATCGACCCCGCACGCCCGGCCGCACGCCACACCCCCACCATCTGCCCCAGTAGGTCGAGCGTGGGCACCAAGATCAGCACGCGCCCTGTACGCAGCTCCAGCGCCGCGTGCACCCCCACCAGACTCTTGCCCGCCCCCGTGGCAGCAACTACCTGAGCCCGCAGTCCCCTCTCAGGCCACACGCCATCCGGCGGCTGAGCCAACGCCCGTACAACCGCATCCACGGCCTCGATCTGATGGGGACGAAGCCGATGCCGACCCGACACGATCTTCCGCCTTCCACGCCGCACCAACGGGGGCAGTAGCCCCTCACTACAGACTCTATCCCGAGTCATTTTGATTCAATCGCCCTGTCGGGCGACAGCAGCGGCACACTCGCGAGGGCCGCACTCATCACCGTCCCACCCAGACTGCACCCCTCGCTGGAACTGCCCGGCCCCCGCGTGCGGGCGGGTGCGGGATGGGACAATGCCCCGCACCCGCCCGCACTGCAATCGTCCTCAATCAGCAAAGAGACTGAAGGATCATCAGGACGGGGGAGAGGGAGGTGACTCCGGAAGCTTCTCCACCCCGAGCTTCGCCAGACGCGACCGGATCGCGCTCGGCTGCCGAGCAAACCGCTCGGCCAGCTCGTCAACACCATTCCCAGAAGCGTTGAGCCGCAGCAACAGCTGGTCATCCTCCGGCGCCCACCGCTCGTAAGCCTTCGGATACTGCTTGCGCACCTCATCCACCGAGTACACGTGTGAGGCCGGCTCCGACCTCACCGGCAGCTCCACCCCGCTCAACACGGAAGTGGGGAAACTGCACACCTCAACACCCTGCAAAGAGAAGGTGATTGAGCCACCCTCGAACGTCAGCAGATCCGCCTCAACCTCCAACACCCGCCGCATGACATCTGCATCCGAAGGATCAACCACGAACTCCGAGAAACGTAATCGGATCTTCCCCTAAGGAACAGCACCAGACATGCCAACCACCCTGCCCAACACAGCTTCTCAGCAAGCCGGGCAACCGCTCCTTGTAGCCAGCTAGGCCCGCAACGCGGGCCTAGGGCAGGGGAGCGAAGCGGACCTGCCCACGAGCCGCGGAGCGGATCGCTCCCGGGCGTTCACGCCCGGGCTTTTTTTGTGGGTCCGCGCAACGCGCGGGCCCGAGCCGCAACGCGGCTCGGTTTTCACTTGGGGGGTGCGCAGCAC
>NZ_JBIAKA010000025.1:0-125473 GCF_042872225.1 Streptomyces sp. NPDC005374
GCCCGCGCCGCTGTTGGCCGCTTCCCCTAAAATCATATTTTAGCTTATTTTCCCCCCCCCCCCCCCCCCCCCGCTCCTGGTTCACTCGGACGGCTGTCCGACGATCCGTCAGACCTCCACCACCACCGGGAGGATCATCGGCCTGCGGCGATACGTGTCGGAGACCCACTTGCCCAGGGTCCGTCGCACCAGCTGCTGCAGCTGGTGCGGTTCGACCACACCGTCCTGGGCCGAGCGCTCCAGGACCTCGGTGATCCTCGGGATCACGTCGCCGAACGCCGAGTCCTCGATGCCCGAGCCGCGCGCCTGGATGTGCGGGCCGCCCGTGATCTTCCCGGTGGACGAGTCGACGACCAGGAAGACCGAGATGATGCCCTCGTCTCCGAGGATCTTGCGGTCCTTGAGGGCCGGCTCGCCCACATCGCCGACCGAGAGGCCGTCGACGTAGACGTAACCCGCCTGGACCTTGCCCGCGATCTTCGCCTTGCCCTCGACGAGGTCGACGACCACACCGTCCTCGGCGATGACGATCCGGTCGTGCGGGACGCCGGTCAGGGCGCCCAGCTCGGCGTTCGCACGCAGGTGTCGCCATTCGCCGTGGACCGGCATCAGGTTCTTCGGCCGGCAGATGTTGTAGAAGTACAGGAGCTCGCCGGCGGACGCGTGGCCCGAGACGTGCACCTTGGCGTTGCCCTTGTGGACGACGTTGGCACCCCAGCGGGTCAGGCCGTTGATCACGCGGTAGACCGCGTTCTCGTTCCCCGGGATCAGGGAGGACGCGAGGATGACCGTGTCGCCCTGGACGATCCGGATCTGGTGATCGCGGTTGGCCATGCGGGACAGGGCCGCCATGGGTTCGCCCTGGGAGCCCGTGCAGACCAGGACCACCTGGTGATCCGGGAGGTCGTCGAGCGTCTTGACGTCGACCACCAGGCCCGGGGGGACCTTCAGGTAGCCGAGGTCCCGTGCGATGCCCATGTTGCGGACCATCGAGCGACCGACGAAGGCGACCCTTCGGCCGTGCTCATGGGCCGCGTCCAAGATCTGCTGGATGCGGTGGACGTGGCTGGCGAAGCTCGCCACGATGATCCGCTTGCGGGCGCTGCCGAAGACCTGCCGCAGGACGTTCGAGATCTCCTTCTCGGGCGGAACGAAGCCCGGAACCTCGGCGTTCGTCGAGTCCGCGAGGAGGAGGTCGATGCCTTCCTCGCTCAGGCGCGCGAACGCGTGCAGGTCGGTGAGCCTGCCGTCCAGTGGGAGCTGGTCCATCTTGAAGTCGCCCGTGTGCACCACCATGCCCGCGGGAGTGCGGATGGCGACGGCCAGGGCGTCGGGGATGGAGTGGTTGACCGCGACGAACTCGCAGTCGAAGGGGCCGATGCGCTCGCGCTGCCCCTCGACCACCTCGAGGGTGTACGGGCGGATGCGGTGCTCCTGGAGCTTGGCCTCGATGAGCGCGAGGGTCAGCTTGGAGCCGATCAGCGGGATGTCCGGCTTCTCCCGGAGGAGATAGGGGACGCCGCCGATGTGGTCCTCGTGGCCGTGTGTGAGGACGATGCCCTCGATGTCGTCGAGGCGGTCCCGGACAGACGAGAAGTCCGGCAGGATCAGGTCGATTCCGGGTTGCTCCTCCTCGGGGAAGAGCACGCCGCAGTCGACGATCAGCAGACGGCCGCCGTACTCGAAGACCGTCATGTTTCGGCCGATCTCGCCGAGACCGCCGAGTGGGGTGACCCGCAGGCCGCCTTCGGCGAGCGGCGGGGGCGGGGCCAGTTCAGGATGCGGATGGCTCAAAAGACTCTCCTCACCACGCACGCCACGTACCGGTGGGGCACGTGGCGTGCGTGACGTTCGTGCGTTCAGCAGTTGTCATGGTGGTGCGGGCACCGGTGGCCCGCGTATTCAGTTGTTGAGTCCGTTTGCGCGCCGGGCGCGCGAAGTCTGGTGTTAGAGCTGTACCCCGCCGGCAGCAAGATCGATCTTGAGCTGCTCGATCTCCTCGGGCGAGAGCTCGACCATGGGAGCGCGCAGCGGGCCTGCGGGCAGGCCCTGCAGCGCGAGCGCCGCCTTGGTCGTCATCACACCCTGGGTGCGGAACATGCCCGTGTAGACCGGAAGCAGCTTCTGGTGGATCTCGGTGGCCTTCTGGACGTCGCCGGAGACGAACGCCTCGACCAGGGCGCGCAGGTCCGGGGTGACCACATGGCCGACGACCGAGACGAAGCCGACCGCGCCCACGGAGAGCAGCGGGAGGTTCAGCATGTCGTCGCCGGAGTACCAGGCGAGACCGGAGCGGGCGATGGCCCAGCTGGCGCGGCCGAGGTCGCCCTTGGCGTCCTTGTTGGCGACGATCCGCGGGTGCTCGGCGAGGCGGACCAGGGTCTCGGAGCTGATCGGGACACCGCTGCGGCCGGGGATGTCGTAGAGCATGACGGGCAGTTCGGCGGCGTCGGCGACTGCCTTGAAGTGCCGGTACAGGCCCTCCTGCGGGGGCTTGTTGTAGTACGGCGTCACGATCAGCAGGCCGTGTGCGCCGGTCTTCTCGGCGGCGCGGGCGAGCTCGACGCTGTGGTGGGTGTCGTTGGTGCCGACACCTGCGACCACGTGGGCGCGGTCGCCGACCGCCTCCAGCACGGCTCGTACGAGATCCGATTTCTCCGCGTCACTGGTGGTCGGGGACTCACCGGTGGTTCCGTTGATGATCAGGCCGTCGTTGCCTGCGTCCACCAGGTGGGTGGCGAGCCGCTGGGCGCCGTCGAGGTCGAGTGCGCCGTCCGCCGTGAAAGGCGTGACCATGGCGGTGAGGACCCGCCCGAAGGGGGTCTGCGGAGTGGAGGTCGGAGCCATGGGGAACACGCTACTCGTTGCTCAAGGCGGGGTCTGCCCTAGGGGGGCGGGAAAAGTCAGGACAAAGATGGAACCCGGCACTGCCTGCTCGGGGGTTCAAGCAGTGCCGGGTCCGTTTGATCAGGCTAGATGAACTTCTCCAAATGCCGCAATACGGACACTTCGCACGGTGGGCCCGTACATCTGTGCCCTACGGGGAAACAGGCGTCCACGTCCGTTACGGCGCGACGCGGCCATTCGCGTTGAAGGCTGCGTGCGTGAGCGGCATGAGCGCGGCCCACTCCGCTTCCATCTTCTCGCCCACCATCTCGATCTCCCGCTGCGGGAAGGACGGCACCTTCGCCTGCTCGTGCTGGGTGCGCAGGCCGAGGAAGTGCATGAGCGAGCGGGCGTTGCAGGTGGCGTACATCGAGGAGAACAGGCCGACGGGCAGGACCGAACGGGCGACCTCGCGGGCGACACCCTGCGCGAGCATGTCCTGGTAGGCGCGGTACGCCTGGCGGTACGACTCCTCCATGGCGCTTCCGACGGACGCGTGCTGCTCCGGGGTGCCCTCGACGAAGACGTACTTGCCGGGGCGGCCCTGCTGGACGAGCTTGCGGTCGGGACCGGGGACGTAGAAGACGGGCTGGAGCTCGCGGTAGCGGCCGGACTCCTCGTTGTACGACCAGCCCACGCGGTGCCGCATGAACTCGCGGAACACGAGGATCGGGGCGCTGATGAAGAAGGTCATGGAGTTGTGCTCGAACGGGCTGCCGTGCCGGTCCCGCATGAGGTAGTTGATCAGGCCCTTGGAGCGCTCAGGGTCCTTGCTCAGCTCTTCCAGGGACTGCTCTCCGACGGTCGACACCCTGGCGGCGAACAGCACGTCGGAGTCGGCCGCGCTGTGCTTGACCAGTTCGACGGTGACGTCGTCGCGCAGCTCGATCTTGAAATCGTCGTCGGGGGTGGGGGTCACGGTTCGGGGGGTCCTTCCCTGCTCGTTCGGTGGCGACGACACTCTACGGCCCACCAAACGGGACTTTCACTGCCGTGCCCGAGTCAAGTCGGCGAAAACGGGCACCTTTTGCGGCAGTCGCTCGTCTGTACAGACAGCAGCGATTCGTTCGATCCCGAAGTTCGACCCCCGAAGGGAGAAGCACCCCCATGCTGTTGCGTCGGCGCGAACCCGTACCGTTCGCCTTTCTCGCCGAAGCCGACAGGTTCCGCAGCAATGTCACTCCTCCACCCCCGCAGAGGGCGTCCGCCGGTGAGATGGCCGGGCGCTGGCTGATGGGACTCACCATCGTCGCCGGACTCGTGGGCTCCCTGCTCATAGGCATGCCTGCGCTGTCGCAGGATCAACCTCCCTCGCAGACACAGCAGTCGCAGGCGTCCCAGGGACACTGACTCGACCGCGCCCCCAAAGGTGGCTCGCGGGGACAGCGGCGGATAACCTCACCGGGCACAGCCCACCGCATGGATCGAGTGAGGACCCGCCGTGCCCCTGCCCTTCCTGACGGCCGACCGCGCATTCGAGACGACGGACGACGTCGCCTTGCCGTTCGACGACCGTGACCGCTGGCGGCGCCCCTACCGGCCCGGCCCGTGGCGGGTGGGAGTGGCCGCACTCCTTCTGCTGCTCGCCTCGTACGTGCTGTTCGCCGCGGTGATCATCGCGCTCACCGACTCGCCGTCCGAGGCCGGTGTGGTGCTCGGCATCGCGGGGCTCGTCATCGTCGGCGCGCTGCGGCTGCTGCGCATGGGGGTGTGGGTGAGCGCCCGCGGAGTGCGTCGGGTGGGCTTCCTCCTCACCCGGACGGTGTCCTGGGAGCAGGTTGTCACCGTGCGGACGGCACAGCAGCCGGTGCGCTGGCTCGGACTGCCGCGCACGGTTCAGGGGCAGGCCCTCACCGTCGTACGGCAGGGCCGGTCGCCGGAGGCCGAGGGGCCGCTGCTGACCTCGCACAACGCGGACTTCCTGGCGCGCGGCGAGGCGTTCGACCGGGCCGCGGACACGGTGGAGGCCTGGGCGGCGGAGTACCGGCGGGGCTGACACGTCACGTATGCCGGAGGGGCCGGTCCGCTGCAGATGCGGGCCGGCCCCTTCGGCGTACGTGCGGTCAGGCCTCGATCGTCCTGCCGTCGTGCAGGGCTATCGCGCGCTGCATCGCCTTGCGGGCGCGCGGGGTGTCGCGGGCGTCGTGATAGGCGATCGCGAGGCGGAACCAACTGCGCCAGTCGTCGGGGGCCGCCTCGGTCTCGGCCTTGCGCTTGGCGAAGACCTCGTCGGCCGAGTCACGGTCGATCCGTCCGGCGGGCGTGCGCTTCAGCTCGTCGACGGGCAGGCCGCCCTCGGCGTCGAGCTCGGCGGCCAGGGCGTTGGCCCTGCGGACGAACTGGGTGTTCTTCCACAGGAACCACAGTCCGATCACCGGCAGGATCAGCACCGCGACGCCGAAGGTGACCGTCAGGAGTGTGCCGGACTGGATGAGCATGACGCCGCGGCTGCCGACCAGCACGAAGTAGACGAGCAGGACGGCGGCCGTGACGGCGTAGGACAGCTTGGCTCGCATGACGGTGTCAGCCCAGGTCCAGGAAGTTTTCCAGGCCGAAGGTCAGGCCCGGGGTGGTCACCACACGGCGCGCGCCGAGCAGGATGCCCGGCATGAAGCTGCTGTGGTGGAGGGAGTCGTGGCGGATGGTCAGTGTCTCGCCCTCGCCGCCCAGCAGGACCTCCTGGTGGGCCAGCAGTCCGCGCAGGCGGACGGAGTGGACGGGGATCCCGTCGACGTCCGCGCCCCGCGCGCCGTCCAGGGCCGTCTCCGTGGCGTCCGGTGCCTGAGCCGTACCCGCCTCGGCGCGGGCCGAGGCGATGAGCTGGGCCGTGCGAGTGGCGGTGCCCGAAGGGGCGTCGACCTTCTTCGGGTGGTGCAGCTCGATGACCTCCACCGACTCGAAGTACGGCGCGGCGATCTGCGCGAACTTCATGTTCAGCACGGCGCCGATGGAGAAGTTGGGCGCGATGAGGACGCCCGTCTCCGCGGAGGCGTACAGCCAGCCCTTCAGCTTCGTGAGGCGCTCGTCGGTCCAGCCCGTGGTGCCGACGACGGCGTGGATGCCGTGGCCGACGCAGTACTCGAGGTTGTCCATCACCGAGGCGGGAGTGGTCAGTTCGACCACGACCTGGGCGCCGGCCCCGGCGAGGGTCTCCAGCTTGTCGCCGCGGCCGAGGGCGGCCACCAGCTCCATGTCCTCGGCCGCCTCGACGGCCCGCACCGCCTCGGAACCGATGCGGCCCTTCGCACCGAGGACGGCCACGCGCAGCTTGCTCATCTCTTGCTTCCTAACCGGGGTTTGCGAGGGGATCAGGCAACGGCCTCGTGCAGTCGGGCCGCCTGCTTGTCCTTCAGCGGGCCGATGACCGACAGCGACGGGCGCCGCCCCAGGATCTCGCGGGCGACCGCGCGGACATCGTCCGGGGTGACCGACGCTATCCGGGTCAGCATGTCGTCGACGGACATCTGCTCGCCCCAGCACAGCTCGCTCTTGCCGATGCGGTTCATCAGCGCGCCCGTGTCCTCCAGGCCCAGGACCGTGGAGCCCCGGAGCTGGCCGATGGCGCGGCCGATCTCGTCGTCCGAGAGGCCGTTCGCGGCGACCTGGTCGAGTTCGTCGCGGCAGATCTTCAGCACGTCGTGCACCTGCGAGGGCCGGCAGCCGGCGTACACGCCGAACAGGCCGCAGTCTGCGAAGCCGGAGGTGTACGAGTAGACGCTGTAGGCCAGCCCGCGCTTCTCCCTGACCTCCTGGAAGAGCCGGGACGACATGCCGCCGCCGAGCGCGGTGTTGAGCACGCCGAGGGCCCAGCGGCGCTCGTCGGTGCGGGCGAGGCCGGGCATGCCGAGGACGACGTGGGCCTGCTCGGTCTTGCGGCCGATCAGCTCGACGCGGCCCGCGGCACGCAGGGTGCGCACGCCCTCGCGCGGGGCGATGGGCGTGGCCTCGGGGTTCCTGAAGGCGCCGGCCTTCTCGAAGGCGGCCCGGACCTGTCGTACGACCTTGTCGTGGTCGACGTTGCCGGCGGCCGCGACCACCAGGTGCGTGGGGTCGTAGTGCTTCTTGTAGAAGCGGCGGATGCGGTCGGCGGTGAGGGCGTTGACGGTGTCGACGGTGCCGAGGACCGGACGGCCGAGGGGGTTGTCGCCGAACATGGTGCGCGCGAACAGGTCGTGCACACCGTCGCCCGGGTCGTCCTCGGTCATGGCGATCTCTTCGAGGATCGCGCCGCGCTCGACGTTGACGTCCTCTTCGCGGATCAGCGAGCCGGTCAGCATGTCGCAGACGACGTCGATGGCGAGGGGCAGGTCGGTGTCGAGCACGCGCGCGTAGTAGCACGTGTACTCCTTCGCCGTGAACGCGTTCATCTCGCCGCCGACCGCGTCGACGGCGGAGGAGATGTCCAGCGCGCTGCGCTTCGACGTGCCCTTGAAGAGGAGGTGCTCCAGGTAGTGCGTGGCGCCGTTGAGGGACGGTGTCTCGTCACGGGAGCCCACGTGCGCCCAGATGCCGAAGGTCGCGGAGCGGACCGAGGGCAGCGTCTCGGTGACGATGCGCAGGCCGCCCGGGAGGGTGGTCTTGCGGACCGTGCCGATGCCGTTGGTGCCCCGGATGAGGGTTTGGGTACGGGCGACGGCCCGCGCCTCCGAGGAGGTGCGGGCCGTCGCCGTGGAGCTGGTCGACGTCACTGGTCGGTGTCGTCCTTCTTCTCTTCGTCGCCCTCGCCCTCGATCACGGGGATGAGGGAGAGCTTGCCGCGGGAGTCGATCTCGGCGATCTCGACCTGGACCTTGGCGCCCACGCCGAGGACGTCCTCGACGTTCTCCACGCGCTTGCCGCCGGCGAGCTTGCGGATCTGCGAGATGTGCAGCAGACCGTCCTTGCCCGGGAGCAGCGAGACGAACGCGCCGAAGGTGGTCGTCTTGACGACCGTGCCCAGGTAGCGCTCGCCGACCTCCGGCATGGTCGGGTTCGCGATCGAGTTGATCGTCGCGCGGGCCGCCTCGGCCTGCGAGCCGACCTGGGCACCGATGTAGATGGTGCCGTCGTCCTCGATCGTGATCTCGGCGCCGGTGTCCTCCTGGATCTGGTTGATCATCTTGCCCTTCGGGCCGATGACCTCGCCGATCTTGTCCACGGGGATCTTGACGGTGATGATCCGCGGGGCGTTGGGGGACATCTCGTCCGGCGTGTCGATCGCTTCCATCATCACGTCGAGGATGTGGAGGCGGGCGTCACGGGCCTGCTTGAGAGCGGCGGCCAGGACGGAGGCGGGGATGCCGTCCAGCTTGGTGTCGAGCTGGAGGGCGGTCACGAACTCCTTGGTGCCGGCGACCTTGAAGTCCATGTCGCCGAAGGCGTCCTCCGCACCGAGGATGTCGGTGAGGGCGACGTAGTGGGTCTCGCCGTTGATCTCCTGGGAGATCAGGCCCATGGCGATACCGGCGACGGGGGCCTTGAGGGGCACACCGGCGTTCAGCAGCGACATGGTGGAGGCGCAGACCGAGCCCATGGACGTCGAGCCGTTGGAGCCGAGGGCCTCGGACACCTGACGGATCGCGTAGGGGAACTCCTCGCGCGTCGGCAGGACCGGCACGATGGCGCGCTCGGCGAGGGCGCCGTGGCCGATCTCGCGGCGCTTGGGGGAGCCCACGCGGCCGGTCTCGCCGACGGAGTACGGCGGGAAGTTGTAGTTGTGCATGTAGCGCTTGCGGGTCACCGGGGAGAGGGTGTCCAGCTGCTGCTCCATCCGGAGCATGTTGAGGGTGGTGACGCCCAGGATCTGGGTCTCGCCACGCTCGAAGAGCGCCGAGCCGTGCACGCGCGGGATGGCCTCGACCTCGGCGGCCAGCGTACGGATGTCCGTGACGCCACGGCCGTCGATGCGGACCTTGTCCTTGATGACGCGCTCACGGACCAGGGACTTGGTCAGCGAGCGGTACGCGGCGGAGATCTCCTTCTCGCGGCCCTCGAACTGCGGGAGCAGCTTCTCGGCGGCGATCTCCTTGACGCGGTCCAGCTCGGCCTCGCGGTCCTGCTTGCCGGCGATGGTGAGCGCCTGGGAGAGCTCGCTCTTGACCGCGGCCGTCAGGGCCTCCAGGACGTCGTCCTGGTAGTCGAGGAAGACCGGGAACTCACCGGTCGGCTTGGCGGCCTTGGCGGCGAGGTCGGCCTGGGCCCTGCAGAGCACCTTGATGAAGGGCTTCGCGGCGTCCAGACCGGCGGCGACGACCTCCTCGGTCGGCGCCTCGGCGCCGCCCGCGACCAGCTGGATGGTCTTCTCGGTGGCCTCCGCCTCGACCATCATGATCGCGACGTCGCCGTCCTCCAGGGCGCGGCCCGCGACGACCATGTCAAAGACGGCGTCCTCGAGCTCGGAGTGCGTCGGGAAGGCGACCCACTGGCCGTTGATCAGCGCGACGCGGACGCCGCCGATCGGGCCGGAGAAGGGCAGACCGGCCAGCTGGGTGGACGCGGAGGCGGCGTTGATCGCCACGACGTCGTACAGGTGGTCGGGGTTGAGCGCCATGATCGTGGCGACGACCTGGATCTCGTTGCGCAGGCCCTTCTTGAAGGACGGGCGCAGCGGGCGGTCGATCAGGCGGCACGTGAGGATGGCGTCCTCGGAGGGACGGCCCTCACGGCGGAAGAAGCTGCCGGGGATCTTGCCGGCGGCGTACATCCGCTCCTCGACGTCCACCGTGAGGGGGAAGAAGTCCAGGTTTTCCTTGGGCTTCTTGGAAGCGGTAGTGGCCGACAGCACCATGGTGTCGTCGTCCAGGTACGCCACGGCGGAGCCGGCGGCCTGCTTGGCCAGGCGGCCCGTCTCGAAGCGGATGGTGCGGGTGCCGAAGGAGCCGTTGTCGATGACGGCCTCGGCGTAGTGGGTCTCGTTCTCCACTAGCGTTTTCTCCGTTACTTTTCGTCTGCGTTTCGTCTTTTGTCCCGATCCGCCCGTGTGGCGGGGGGACATGCGCGGAGAAGCGCTCCGTCTGGTGCGGGCCGGTCTTCGATCGAAGCACCCGGGGTTCCTACCGCCCGGGGGCCACTACCGAGGACCGGCGGCGGCGAGGTGCACTTCTCCTCGTGATACTGCGTGATGCTGCGTTGTGCTACCACACTACAAAGCGGGTGTGACACTGCGCACGTTTCCGCGCGTACGGCAAAGGGAGCGGTCCCCGATCGTTTCGGGAACCGCTCCCTTCACGGCGTCCTACTTGGCGCCCGCCGCACCGCGGCGGATGCCGAGGCGGTCGACCAGCGCACGGAAGCGCTGGATGTCCTTCTTCGCCAGGTACTGGAGAAGGCGACGGCGCTGACCGACCAGGATCAGCAGACCACGACGGGAGTGGTGGTCGTGCTTGTGGGTCTTGAGGTGCTCGGTCAGGTCCGAGATACGGCGCGAGAGCATCGCGACCTGGACCTCGGGGGAGCCGGTGTCGCCCTCCTTCTGGCCGAACTCGGTCATGATCTGCTTCTTCGTAGCGGCGTCGAGCGACACGCGTACTCCTCGTAGTCTGTTGGGTAGCCACCGAGTGCCCCTGGTCCACTTCTCAGGGGAGCTTCCGTAACTCGGGAGGCGGGGATCCGTCGGGCGCGGCCTCCGGGGCGAGCGGCTCCGGGGGTGCGTACACAAACGGCCGTCAGCCAGGGTATCAGCCCCGCGGCAGTGCCCCGGTCCATGCCTACGTCGTACACATGACGCAGCGGCTGCCACCCATGTGGGTGACAGCCGCTGTCAACTGGCCGGTACGGGCGTCAGCTGGTCATGCCGCGGGCCGCCGCGTAGAGGTCGAGGACCGCGAGGCAGAGCGGGACGAGCGAGAGGAGCACCGCGCCCTCGCTCAGATCGAGCATGCGGCCCCAGAACGGGGTCACGCCCTTGCGCGGCACGATCAGGGCTACGGCCACAAGGAGCATGGCGCCGAACGCGACCGCGGCGGAGAGCCAGACGGTGCGGATGTCCAGCGGCGCGTGGTTGTGGTTGTAGATGAGCTCTTCCATGATGTCGGCCGGCGGGTTCAGGGCGAGGCCGAGGACCAGCAGGCTGACGGTGATGATGCCCGAGATCATCAGGGTCACGACCTGGGACGTGTACAGGAAGAGCCGGGCCCGCATCAGCATGGCGAGGCCGGCGGCCAGCGAGAGCAGCTGGGCCCAGCCGCTGGTGGAGAAGCCGAGCACCACACCGGCGGAGGCGACACCGGTGACCGCGCAGCCGCCGACGAGGCCGAGCAGCAGTTCGTGGCCGCGGCGGGCCTGGTCGGTGATGAGCTGGTAGTCGACCGGCTCCTGCTCCTGCTGGTCCTCGGCGCGCCCGCGCTTGGCGATCTGGTCGGGCGAGCGGAAGCCGATCGGGAGCCGGGAGAAGCGGGCGGACCAGCCGGGCAGGAAGCCGATGACGGCGACCATGACCACGGCGGTGACCGCGGCGCTCTCACGCGGCTCGGCCTCGGAGACGATCGCGGCGAAGGTGGCGAGCACTCCGATGCCGGCGCCGAACGCGGCGGCGATGAAGGGCGCGTCCTTCTGGGGCAGCATCAGGACGAGCAGCACCGCGGCGACGAGGACGGCGGCGAAGCCGACGAGGAGGTTCAGACGTCCCGGGCCCTCGCCCGCGTCGAGGCCCATGACGCCGGAGCCGCCGACCATCAGGTGGGGCAGCGAGGCGAGGCCGAGGGCCACGGCCGCGTGGTGGTCGTCGTAGACCCGGGCCCGTACGGACGCGAGCGCCACGAGGATGACTCCGGTGACGCCCGCGATGACGCCCGGCAGGCCGTGCATGTCGTGGCGGAGCGGCTCCGAGAACCACAGCGCCAGCGCCATCATGGTCAGCAGAAGCGTGCCGGCGGTCAGGCCGACGACCCGCATCATGTTGTCGTTCCAACTGCGCCGGTCGGCCTCGACCACGGCGGCCACGGCGTCCACGACGTCGTCGAAGACGGCGGGCGGCAGCGAGTCCGCGAACGGCCGCAGGAGCAGCAATTCACCATCGCGTATCTGCTGTTCGGCGAGCGAGCGCCCGTCGTCGAGGACGGAACCGTCCCTGCGTACGAGGTTGTACCCGGTGGGCGCGGCCTCCTCGGGCGTCTGCCCCGACAGCCGCAGGATCTCCGGGTATACGTCAGAGAGCGGCACGTCCTCGGGAAGTGCCACGTCGATCCGGCTGTTCGGTGCCGCCACCGTGACCCGGCAGAATCCGGTTGCTGAAACCGTACTCACCTGACGGTTCCCCCTAGTCCAGTACTCGGTGATTCGTCGCGGTTTGCCAGGGCGAAACCCGCTCCGCGCTTCGTTTGGAGCGTCACCCTACCGTCCTCTCGCGGCATCTCCCCATCCCCTCCCGGCTCAACGGCCCCGCAGAACAGTAGGATCAGCGCCCGACTCATGCGTTGGCAAAGCCCCATGAGTCGACGAACATACGGGGGCCGTCACGACGGGGGCGGTTCGACATTGCGATTGCGTGAAGGACTGGTGGATCGGTGAGCGTCGTCATCGTCAAGCGCCCGCCGCGGGTATACCCGCCGGAGGTGCCGAGTGAGGAGGTCAAGCTCGAGTCACCTCCCGAACTCCCTCGTACCGAGGACGACAGCCTGCTGATGAACCTGCTGCCCATGCTGGGCATGGGTTCGTCGGCGGCGTTCTTCTTCATGCCCGGGGCCCAGGGCTTCATGAAGATCATGGGCGGGCTCATGATGGTCTCCACGGTCGCGATGCTGGTCGCCCAGATCGTGCGGGCCCGCAAGGGGCCGTCGGGTCAGATGGCCGAGGCCCGTCGCGACTACCTCAAGTACCTGGCGCAGAAGCGGCGCGAGGTGCGGCGCACCGTGCACAAGCAGCGCGACGCCCAGTACTACCTGCACCCGGCGCCGGAGCAGCTGTGGGCGCTGGTCGCCGAGGGGTCGCGGCTGTGGGAACGGCGTTCCACGGACCCGGACTTCGCCCAGGTGCGCATCGGCCTCGGCCCGCAGCAGCTGGCGACTCCGCTGGTCGCTCCCGACACCGCGCCGGTGGACGAGCTGGAGCCGCTCACCGCCCACGCCATGCAGCAGTTCATCGCGAGCTACGGCACGCTCGGTGAACTCCCGCTGGCCATCGGGCTGCGCTCCTTCTACCACGTGACGATCTCCGGGGACGCCGAGACGGTCTACGGCCAGACCCGTTCCGTGGTCGGCCAGTTGGCGTCGCTGCACTCCCCCGACGACGTGCTGATCGCGGTCGTGGCCTCGCCGGGCGCGGCGGTGGACTGGGAGTGGACCAAGTGGCTGCCGCACATGCAGCACAAGGAGTCCGACGGTGCCGGTACCCGGCGTCTGCTCTGCTTCGATCTCGGCGAGCTGGAGGAGATGATCGCCCACCAGCTGGAGGGCCGCCCCCGCTGGACCCGGGACGGCTCGCCGGTCCTGGACCAGCCGCACGTGGTCGTCGTCCTGGACGGCGGCGGTGTACCCGCGGACTCGGTCCTCGCCTCGGCGGAGGGCCTGCAGGGCGTGACCATCGTCGAGGTGGTGCCCGGTGAACTCGGCGAGGACCGCGGCTCGCTGTCGGTGCGGGTGTGGCCCGACAGCATGGAGCTGGAGGCGGGCACGGGTGTCTTCACCGGCACCCCCGACGTCCTGTCGCAGGCGCAGGCGGAGTCGCTGGCCCGCCAGCTGGCGCCGCTGCGGCTGGGTGCCGCCGACGCCGACGAACCGCTGCTCGCGAACCTGGACTTCACCGACCTCATGCAGATCGGTGACGCGGCGGGCGTCGACGTCTCGCGCACCTGGCGGCCGCGCACACTGCACGAACGGCTGCGGGTCCCGATCGGTCTCGGCTCGAGTGGCGAGCCGGTCATGCTGGACCTCAAGGAGGCCTCGCAGGAGGGCATGGGCCCGCACGGCCTGTGCGTCGGCGCCACCGGTTCCGGTAAGTCGGAACTGCTGCGCACCCTCGTGCTCGGCCTCGCGGTCACCCACTCGTCCGAGACGCTCAACTTCGTCCTCGCGGACTTCAAGGGTGGTGCCACCTTCACCGGCATGGGCAACATGCCGCACGTCTCCGCGGTGATCACCAACCTGGCCGACGAGCTCACGCTCGTGGACCGTATGCGTGACTCCATCACGGGTGAACTGAACCGCCGTCAGGAGCTGTTGCGGCAGGCGGGCAACTACCAGAACATCACCGACTACGAGAAGGCGCGCGCCGCCGGCGCCGCCCTGGACCCGCTGCCCTCGCTCGTCCTGATCATCGACGAGTTCAGCGAACTGCTCGCCGCCAAGCCGGACTTCATCGAGATGTTCATCCAGATCGGCCGTATCGGCCGTTCGCTGGGTGTGCACATGCTGCTCGCCTCGCAGCGCCTCGAGGAGGGCAAGCTGCGCGGCCTGGACACCTTCCTGTCGTACCGCATCGGTCTGCGCACCTTCTCGGCGGCCGAGTCCCGTACGGCGATCGGTGTGCCCGACGCCTACCACCTGCCGAACGTGCCCGGCGCGGGCATCCTCAAGTACGACACCGAGACGATGGTGCAGTTCAAGGCCGCGTACGTGTCGGGCACCTACCGGTCGAACGGGCCGACGGCGCAGGGCGGCGGCCGGATCGACCGCTCCCCCGTGCTGTTCACCGCCGCGCCGGTGCCGGTGCGGATCCTCGCCGATCCGGAGCCGGAGACCCGCACCAACCAGGTCGACGACGCGCTCGCCGACACCGTTCTCGACGTCATCGTCAGCCGGCTGGACGGTCAGGGTCCGCCCGCCCACCAGGTGTGGCTGCCGCCGCTGGACGAGCCGTTCAGCCTCGACCAGGTGCTGCCCGTCCTGGGCGTCAGCCCGGAGCGTGGTCTGCACGCCGAGGGCTACCACGCCCAGAGCAAGCTGACCGTGCCGGTCGGCCTGGTCGACAAGCCCTTCGAGCAGCGCCGCGACGTGATGTACGCGGACCTGTCGGGTGCCGCAGGTCACGCGCTGATCGTGGGTGGCCCGCAGTCCGGCAAGTCGACGCTCGTGCGCACGATGATCACGTCGTTCGCGCTCACCCACACCCCGGCCGAAGTGCAGTTCTACGCCCTCGACTTCGGCGGCGGCGGCATGCTCGCGCTGGAGAACCTGGCCCACATGGGCGGCGCGGCCTCCCGGCTGGACCAGGAGAAGGTCCGCCGTACGGTCGCGGAGGTGCACGGGATCCTCAACGCCCGTGAGGAGTTCTTCCGCTCCAAGAGCATCGACTCCATGAACACCTACCGCTCCCGGCGGGCGCAGGGGCACTACCCCGACCAGCAGTGGGGCGACGTCTTCCTCATCATCGACGGCTGGGCGACGTTCAAGAACGACTACGAGATGCTCGACCCGGTGATCGCCGACATCGCGACCCGCGGTCTCGGTTTCGGTGTTCACCTGATCATCACCGCGACCCGGTACACCGAGATGCGCCCGGCGCTGCGCGACCAGATCCTGAGCCGGCTCGAACTGCGGCTCGGTGACGCGATGGAGTCGGAGTTCGACCGCAAGCGGGCCGAGAACGTGCCGATGGGCAAGCCCGGGCGAGGTCTGTCCCCGGACAAGCTGGACTACCTCGCCGCCACCCCCCGGATCGACGGGTCGACCGCGGTGGAGGACCTCGCCGACGGCATGGCGAGCCTCGTGCAGAGCGTCAACAACGCCTGGCAGGGCCCGCAGGCGCCGAAGGTGCGGATGCTGCCGACGATGCTGCACGCGTCCGAACTGCCCGGCGGCGGCGACTTCGGCAACCGCGGCATCGCGGTCGGCGTCGACGAGCTCACCCTCTCGCCGGTGTTCGTGGACTTCGAGACCGACCCGCTGTTCGTCATCTACGGCGAGAGCGAGTCCGGCAAGTCCTCGCTGCTGCGGTTCATCGCCAAGCAGATCTCGGAGCGGTACGCCACCAACAAGGCGCTGTTCGTGGTCTCGGACTTCCGGCGCGCGCTGCTCGGTCAGGTGCCCGAGAGCCACATGTACAAGTACTGCGCCTCGGGGCCGCAGCTCCAGGAGGTCATGGAGTCGCTGGCCGGCTCGATGAGCCGCCGTATGCCGGGTCCGGACGTGACGCCGGACCAGCTGCGCAACCGCAGTTGGTACAACGAGCCCGACGCGTTCATCTTCATCGACGACTACGACCTCGTCGCCACGTCGATGGGCAACCCGATGTCGGTGCTCATGGAGTACCTGCCGTTCGCGCGTGACCTGGGCCTGCGCATCATCCTGGCCCGCACCACCTCCGGTGCCTCGCGTTCGTCCTTCGAGCCGGTCCTCACCCGGATCAAGGAGCTCGGCGCGCAGGGCATCGTGCTGTCCGGCGACCCGTCGGAGGGCCCGGTGTTCAACAACATCAAGGCCACTCCGCAGCCGCAGGGCCGTGGCCAGTTCATCTCGCGCCGGTCGAGCGGCCAGCTCGTCCAGACGGGATATCTGCCGGAGAGCTGAGTAGCGGCTCGGCGAGGGAGGCGGGCCGTGTCTGCGGCCCGCCTCCCTTTGTTCTTGTGAAGAAACGTGTCGAACGGGGAGAGAGATCGTGACGGACTATTTCAAGACCGACACCGCCGAACTCGGGCGGTTCAGAAAGACGTTGGAGGACGCGAAGGCCGAGCTGGACAACGTCCGCAAGTGGATGCAGGACGTGTCCGCGGAGGGCATCGGCACCAAGGAGCTGGACGACGCCTGCGCCGAGTTCCACGAGCACTGGAAGTACGGCTCCGAGCAGATCGCGGAGCTGACCGGGAAGTTCGCGGACAGTGTGGGCCAGAGCAAGGCCAACTACGACGAGGTCGACCACGCCCTCGAAGAGGGCTTCCGCAAGGCGGCGGCACAGGGAGGCGGCAAGTGACCACCTATCCCTCGCTGGGCTTCGACCCGGCACCGGGCAGCGTGTCGGTCGTGTCCGAACTGACGTCACGGCTCCAGAAGTCGGCGCAGACCATCTCCGACGCCCACAAGATGATCGAGAACCTGCGGTCGGGCGGCGACTGGGAGGGCGACGCGGCGGTCGCCTTCCGCGAGCAGCTCGACGGGGCGCTGCCGACGAACCTGAAGAACGCCCACGCCTCCATCACCAGGGCGGCCACCGCGCTGGCCGACTGGCACAAGGCGCTCGACGGCTACCAGCAGCGGGCGCGGGCCCTCGACGGCGACGCGAAGGACGCGAAGGGGAGGATCGACACCGCGGAGGGCCAGGAGAAGACCGCCTCCGCGAACCCCGACCTCAAGCTGGCGGGCAGGACGTTCACGGACGACGCCGAGCTGAGGAACGCGCAGGCGCGGCTGGACCGGGCGACCGAGGAACTCACCAGGGCACGCGAGGCGGTGACCAACGCCAGGACCGCCTACGGCGACGTCGTCAGGAAGGCGCAGGAGCTCCAGGAGGAGCACGGCACCGACGCCCGCGGCAAGGCGCGGGTGCTGCGGGACTCCACCGACAAGCTGGCGCCCGAGGAGCCGAACTGGTTCGAGAAGGCCATGGACTGGGTCGGCGACAACCTCACCGACATCCTCGGCACGATCGCCGCCATCGCGGGCCTCGCGGCGCTCTTCTTCGCCGTGCCGGTCGGCCCCATCCTCCTGCTGGTCGCGGCGGCGGCGAGCGCGGCGACGCTGATCAGCCGGTTGTCGAACCCGGTGGTGCGGGCCTCCCTCAAGGACGGCTTCACCAAGGGGGAGTTCGACGCGGACTTCTGGAGCAACGCGGTGGGCGTGGTCGGCGACACCCTCGGCATGGTGCCGGGCGTCGGTGCCGTCGCACGCGGGGTCAACGGGGCCGCGCGGTCGGCGAGCGCCGGTGCTGAGGTGCTCACCCTGGGCGAGAAGCTGAGCAGCGCGGGCGGTAAGACGTGGCTGGCCGCGCAGCGCATCCACGCGGCCGAGAACCCGCTCACCACCTGGCTGGTGAAGGGCGCAGCCGACCCGTCCGCGGCGGCGAGGATCATCGACGTCTCGGTCTCCGGCGCGGGTGCGCTCACCGGGACGTACGGCGTGGCCAAGAACATGTGGGACGAGATCAAGAACCCCGTCGCGGAGAACGCGGCGACCGGGGCGGACGGTGTCCGGGCCGGCAGTTTCGACGGGGCCGGCCATGGTGCCACCGCCCTGAAGACGCTGAAGATCCTGTTCGGCGCGACACACTGAAGGAGTGGAACTCATGACCGACGACGCGGACGAGTTCGAGTACGCCATCGACGAGTCGGCCATGGAGCGCGGCTGCGACCTGTGGTTCGCGCTCGCGCCCGGCTATGTGGAGGTCCCCTTCCGCGACCTCTTCGCCGATCCGGAGTCTCCCGAGGGCGCGAGGGTGGTCGAGGCGGTCCAGTCGCTCCTCGAACTGGTCCCCCAGGAGCAGCAGGCGGGCTTCCTGGAACAGCTCGCCCAGGCACAGGCCCTGACCTCTCAGATGCGGCGGGAAGGCGTGGTGAGCTTCGCCATCGGCGCCCACGAGGGGGACGACGGCGCCATGCTGGAGTCCGTCGTGATGCTGGCCCGGCGCGAGATCCCCTGGGCCCCGCCCAAGCTGGCGGCGGCGCAGGCGGCGACCGCGCGGAAGAACGCGCTGCCGGTCGCCGTGGTGGATCTGCCCTGCGGGCCCGGCGCGTTCACCGAGGCGTTGGTGGAGTTGCCTGCGGAGGCCGACCCCCGGCAGCGTTCCCTGTACGAGGCGACCGCGTACCTGCCTTTCCCGGACGGGCGGAACCTCGCGGTCCTCACGTTGACGACCACGGCCGTCGACGCTCGCGAGAACTACCGTGACATCCACCGCGCCATGGCGGAGATGGTGAGCTTCGACAACCCGCTCCCCGAGGAGTTCAAGGCCCGGATCCCCCAGTCCGAGGTCGAGGCGTCCGTGCGCGCGGTCTTCGGCTGACCCTGATGGAGTCAAACGCAGTGGACGTTCCCCTGACCAAGACGGCGTACGAGGACCCGGCCACCCGGCGGGCCTGGCGCCGCACGGCCGCGTTCCGGCTCAGTGCCTTCGTGCTCTCGCTCGGGTCCTTCGTGGCCTGGCTGTACGCGGTGCTGCTGACACCGGTGTGGACGCTCTGGGTCCTCTTCCCGGCCCTGTTCGTGCTGATCTACCTGGCCATGCTGAGCACCGCGAGGGTCCTGGGCATCCGGTCGCTGCGCCGGGTCCTGAAGGTCTACCCCTGGCAGTCGGTACCCGGAGCCGCGTCGATCGCGAAGAACGGCACCACCCGCTTCTCCTTCACGGACCCCGAACGCCCGGACAAGACCGTCTCCCTCGGCTACGGCAGCTTCCTGGGCAGCGGTTACACCTTCTGGGTCCGGAAGGTGAAGGCCGGCGACGTCGACCAGGTCTGGTTCGCGGGCGACCCCCGCTTCCTGGGCGTGGTCGCCGTACCGGGCCCGCGACGGCTGTTCGGGGTCGCCCAGCGTACGGCGGTGGACGACCGGATGTCGGCCCGCAAGCGCGGTGTCAGCGACGAGGCGCGCGAGCGGGCCAGGGCGGCGGGGGCGCGGGTCGGGTGAGGGGCTGAGCGGTCTCGGACACGACGGTGGCGGCACCCTCCCCGGGTGCCGCCACCGTCGTATGCGCGCCGTCTGTCAGAGCCGTGTGTCCAGGAGCTTGCGCAAGGGCGGCGAGAGCTCGTGCACGGGAGCTCCGGCGGCCTGGGACCTGATCAGCTCGTCGAGGTAACGCAGGGCCTCGCCCGACAGTTCCCTCTGGCGCCTGCCGAGACGGTGTCCGGCCAGCCAGGTCCAGATACCGAGGGCGATGAGCAGTACCGAGGCGTACGCCGCGGGCAGGTCCTTGACCACCGCGTAGCCCACGCCGACGGCTCCGGCGACGACGAGGATCCAGCCCGCCTCGTCGTGCCAGCCGCCGTGGTCGGCGATCCGCTCATACTCCTCGACCTCGGGCGGCTTGGGCGGCGGGGCCACAGGGGTGGCTCCGCCGCTGGTGGACGGTCCGCCGACGGGGGTGGCGTACGACGGCAGCGGGGCCACGTCCAGTGCCGCGCCGCCCCGGCCGGTCAGCCAGGCGGGCACGTAGGTCACGGGCGCACCGTGCGCCAGCGCCGCCGCGAGGACGTGCCGGTATCCCTCCAGGAAGGGGTGGCGGAGCTTGCGCCTGCCCTGGAGGTTGACCTGGACGAAGGCGGCGAGCGCCAGTACCAGCAGGGCCGCCGGGGGTGCTGCCGCCACCGCCATGTTGTCCGGCTTGCCGGCCGCGACCCATACCAGCCAGACGATGCCGACTGCGATGGCCAGGGATCCGGCCCAGACCAGTCCCCCGCGCCCGAGCCGTCGTAGGGCGGCCTCGTGTTCCGCGAGGGTCTTTCTGACCGATCCGTCGTCGAAGTAGTCGTAGCCGTAGGTGTTGCCGACCTGCCGTACCGCGTCGGCGAGACGCGGGTCCGCGGACAGCGCGTGCGCGCCGATCGGCAGGAGATCACTGGGGTTGTTGTCCATGATGCGGCCGCCTCCTCAGGTCGGCCTCTATCCGAAGGCGGAGTCGACCGGGCCCCGCACGACACGTGTGCAGGGAGCGATCACCTCCACGACGAGCCGTTGGCGGCCGGAGATCAGCGTGACGTTGACACGGTGCCCGGAGTCACCGTCCGCGGCCAGGGACACGCTCTGGCCCGGTGTCCCCGACACCTTGAGCCAGCCCTCCCCCCGGAAGGTCTCTTCGAGCCGCCCGAGGGCGACGGTCAGCTCCGCTTCCTCGACCCCGTCGATCTGCCAGTGATGGCGTGCCGTGCACACCGATCTGAGGCCCCTGGACCAGCAGTCGACGCAGGTGACCGCGGACACCGCGTTGCCCTCGTCCATCCGACCGCGCACGCCGAGGGCGTCCAGGATCCGGCTGGAGTGGGCGTAGAGCTCCTGGACCACGGCCTGGTCGGGCGTCACGTCCGGGACCGGCTGGGCCTGGGAGAGGGCGGCGGCCATCTCGGCCTCCTCCTCGGTGGCCCAGTCCAGCGTCCGGACGATCGTCGCGAACAGTTCGGAGTAGAGGTCCCAGTCCTCCATGGAGGGCGTGGAGAGCTCGAACACCAGCATGTCGGCGTCGTTGGGCAGGGGGATGTAGACCTGGATCTGGCCGCGGGGCACTTCCAGAGGTTCCCCGGTCGGGGACGCGTCGGCGGTGATCACGAACGGTGCGCCGCCGATCCTCACGACGGCCTGGCTGTCCCCCCTGCCCGAGGGCAGGGTGCTGATCTGGACGTCGTCGTCGGGATAGGCCCGGCGAAGCGTGGAGTAGGCCTCCGACAGCGCCTCGCCTGACGTGATCTTCTCCAGCGACATGCGGTAGACGGCGACGGTGGCGGTGCTCCGGCGCCCGTCCATGTCCATGAGGCAGAAGCCGGCGTACTCGGCGCCGGCCTCCGCCAGTTGAGCGGTGATCTGGAGGTAGAGGGCGAACATCGTGATCTGATCGTCCTCGCTGCCCTCCGCGAGGATCGTCGTGACCAGTTCGCCGAGCCGGTCGCCGGCCTCGTCGACGTTCTCCGCGTCCACGGGAAGCTCGTGGAAGAACGGCGGCATGATCCAGCCGACGTGGAGGTCGCCGCGCCGGCTCTCGGGGTCTGCCATGACGGTGGTGACTTCGGTCATGGTGCTCAGGCCGCCAGGGTCTGGAGGAACTTGTCACCCGTGGCGGGGTACGGCATCGTCCGGACCGGAGAGGGCTGGCTCGGGTTCGCCGGGGTCGGGTGGGTCGACACCGCGGGCTGGCTGCCACCGTCGTCGCCGCCGAAGATGAGCTTTCCGGTGCCGAAGAGGGCGCT
Organism: Streptomyces sp. NPDC005374; assembly: GCF_042872225.1. Taxonomy (NCBI): domain Bacteria; kingdom Bacillati; phylum Actinomycetota; class Actinomycetes; order Kitasatosporales; family Streptomycetaceae; genus Streptomyces; species Streptomyces sp. NPDC005374. The sequence goes on from NZ_JBIAKA010000025.1 coordinate 21,623, forward strand.
GCCCGCCTTCGTGGGAAGCGAGATCTTCCAGACCTCCGACTCGGGCAGGGCCTTGCCGAGGCGGCCCAGGATCTGCTTGTTGATCTGGGTCGACATGACACCGTTCTTGATGCCCTGCATCAGGCCCTTGCCGCCCTGGGTGAGACCGGCGGCGAGCTTGGCGCCCTTGGCTCCCGCCTTGATGCCGGTGAACAGGCCCTTGGCCGCCCCCATGCCGGGAAGCATGCCGAACGCGTCCATGCCGACCTTGAAGGGCGATGCCCCGCCCATCCAGTGACCGGCCATGGCGGCGCCGGAGAAGGCGATGGCGCCCGCGCCCAGGATCGCGGAGGCGACCTGGCCGCCGACCGGGATGACGTTGACGACGATCGCGGCCGCGGCCAGCGCGCTGGAGATGGTGGAGAACAGGTCCGCGTTGTCGATCAGGAAGTTCTTGAAGCCGTCCCAGGCGCCCTTCAGACCATCGGTGATCTTGTCCCAGATGCTGATGTCCGGCGGCCGGTTCTTCGCGGCCTCGCGGATGGCCTTCTCCGCCTTCGCGGCCTGTTCCTCCCAGTACCTGCGCAGCGCCTCGCCGTCCTGGATGAGGATCTTGAGGTCGGACGCGGCGTCCTGGGCGGCCTTGGAAGCCGAGTCCGCCTCCTCCGACAGGGCCTTCGCCTGCTGCTCGGTGAGCTGCTGGAACTGCGCTCCCTCGATCTTGACGTTGACCCGGTCGACGTCGCCGTTCTTCTGGTCGAGCCGCTTGCGCGCCTCGACCGCGCGTTCCTCGAGGTTCTTGGCCTGGCGCTGCATGGTCTCGAGTTCGTCGTGCCAGCCGCGCAGTGCCCTGGAGCAGGCGGCCATCGACTCGTGGCCCTGCTGAAGGTACTTGGGCAGTTCGCCGACCTTCTCCTGGAACTTCTTGGCGGCCTCGCCGTCCCAGATCCCGTCGGTCCTGCCGATGCCCACCAGCATCTCGCGCATCTCGTCGAGTTCGTCCCCGACCGTCTTCACGTCGTACGCCAGCGACTCGATCGTGTGCAGGTCACCCTTGGCCGGGTTGAACGTCAGTCCGGGCCAGCTGGGATCGTCGAACATCCCCATCGTCTTCTCCCCGTTGTGTGCGTGTGCGAGTTGTCGGACCGGCGGTGGCCGGGACGTGGCCGGGACTACTTCTGGCTGAAGCCCTTCTGCAGCTCCCGGTCGGTCGACTCGTACGACTCGAGCGTCTTCTGGAGCCCCTCGTGCAGTTGCTTGGCGCCGTCGGCGATCCGCTTGATGCCGTCGCCCCAGTCGTCCTGGAAGCCGTCGCAGGCGTTGTCGAGACCGTCCGTGCCGAGTCCCTTGGGGCCCACCTTGTTGAGCCGCTGCTGGGCACCGCGCATGCGGTCGTCCACCTGGTCCAGCCGGTTGATCAGGGTCTTCATGCGATCGACATCGATCTGGAAGTCCGCCATCCCCGTGTCTCCCCGTCGTCGTGATCCAGTCACCGGCGCACAGATTATCGGAGGGTCAACCGCCGGGGTACCTGAGGATGTTCGCGGTCGCCAACATGTGAGGACGGCGCCGCGGACAGTGCCTCAGACGCCGTCCCACACGTGCAGCACCGACTGCGCGTACGCCAGCCGGAGGTCCAGCCGCGTCGCCGCGATGTGGAAGATGCCGCCGCCCCGATAGTCGACGACGACCTCGGAATCACCCGAGGCGTGCCACAGCGCGCGGCTCGGAAGGCCGAGGTCCCAGGCCGACTCCTTCTTCGCCTCTTCCTTGTCGCCGAACAGCAGCGGCACCAGACCCTGGAGCGCCCCGAGCACCCAGATGACGAGGTAGACCGGGGAGAACACGGTGAACAGCGCCCACCCGGCCGGGGTTCCGCGCTTCGCGGTGAGAGGCTCGCCGCCGGTCACCGCCTGCACGGTCCAGCGCGGGCGGCGCGGCCATGGCAGCGCCCGTCCGTCCTGGCGTGTGATCCGGCCGATCGGTGCGCCGTCCCCCGCGTACACCTCGTACACACCCGGGCCGCTGGGCCGGACCGAGCAGAGCAGCTGGGCGTTCAGGTCGCTCACGGTGAACGGCGGCCGCGACTGACGCCCACCGTCCGGGCCGTCCTGAGGCACATGGACGTGGGCGAGCGGGTTTCCTTTCGTCTCCTCGCCCGCCGAACGCACGGTGAGAGTCTGTTCCCCCGCCTTGGTCCGGGCGTACGCACGCAGCCGCTTGCTGTCGATCTCGATCCTGATCTCGGACGCGGAGCCGGCAGGCGACGCAGGGGCGGCGGCCTGGCCGTACTGTCCCGGGGCCTGCGGTGGCCCCGGCTGCCGCCCCTGCGAGGACCGTTCCTGGCTGCTGTGGTTCATGGCCGCCCAACTGTCGATGCCGTTGACGATGACGAGCGCCAGAATCTCAAAGGTCGGTCGGCCGTGTCGCGGGGTGGACGGTGTCGGGCGGTTCGACGACGACTCGTCCACAGGGTGTTCACGGGAACTCCCCCGAAGAATCGCTCTGTGGAGGCCACCACGACGCCGGGCGTCCGGCACACGGCCCACGCCTCCGCGGTCTTCGGCTCCCGGTCGCTACAACGACGTCCGCCCGCCCCGCGCCTGCCACAGATCCCGCAGCAGGGCGATCTCCGCCATGTGATGGATGAGTTCGAGGTTGGACCCCCACAGCACGGAGATATACGGCTCGTCGGGGGCGGAGCCGTACGGGTACTGGGAGAAGCCGACGGTGTCGAGCTGTTCCTCGGTCACCCGGCCGACGGCGTCGCGCCAGCGGTCGAGCAGGGACCAGAAGCGCGCCTGGGCCACCGCGGCGGAGGGGGTGAAGTCGACCATCTGCTTCGGGTCCTGGCGGCGTTCGCCGAAGGTCCACTCCCACTCGCCCGCGAAGCAGGAGTGCAGATGCCCGAGCCGCCACGCGATGGTCGTGACCGGCGTGATGTCGGGTTCCACCGGGCCGGTGTGGGCGAGGACCTCCTCGACCCGCTCGACGCTCACGCTCCAGTCCTCGGCGATCTTCGGGACGCTCATGCCGTCGGCGGCCTGCCGGGCGACCTCGGCGTACTCGCCCGCCGGGATGTCCGGGGCGCCCTGGTCGAGCAGCCATTCGCCGGGACCGTAGGCCCTGGGTGTCACCGCCTCGCTCCGGCGCCGGATCGACCAGCAGCCAGGCACCGGTTCCCAGAGGTACTCCTCGTCGCCGAGCCCCTCCAGCCGTACCTGCGCCCGCTCCCTGACGCAGTCGAACTGGTCCAGCAGCACGCCCAGTCGGTCGGTCCGTACGCGTCCCGTCTCCATGCCCGGCTCCCCTCTCGGTCCCGTCCGGGCGGAGGCTAACCGGCCCTCCGCGGCGGGTGCGACGGATTTCCGTGCCTCCAGGTTCCGTTGGGAAAGGTCTGCGCCAACTGGGCCTCAGATCAAGTCATGTGACGGTGGTTCAACTTGTGTCCACGATTCGATCAAAGTTACGTTTCCTCGAGAAACTTTCGAACGGGGGGCCTTGTGGGTGTAGTCCTGCCGAGCGAGCTGGATGCGGCCCTGGACCTGATAGGCATCAGCTGGCCCAACGTCGACGAGGACGACTACCGCGACATGGCCCAGGCCATGCGGGAGTTCGCCGACGACATAGACGACGGCGCCGCCGACGCGCACCAGGCGATCACCGATCTGATCGGTGGCAACGAGGGTCTCGCGATCCAGGCGCTGGAGAAGCACTGGGACCTCGTCAAGGGCAAGCATCTGACCAACCTCGCCGAGGGCGGCCGGGTGGCGGCGACCGCCCTGGACGCGGTCGCCGTGCTGATCGAGGGCGCGAAGCTCGCCGCGATCGTCCAACTCGGCATCCTGGCGGCGGAGATCGCGGCCGCCATCGCCGCCGCCCCGCTCACTTTCGGCCTGTCGACGCTCGGCGGTATCGCCGGCACCCAGGTCACCCGGGTCGCCGTGAAGAAGATCTTCGAGGAGGTGTGCGAGGAGATCGCCGGGCGGATCATGGAGGTCGCGATGGGCCCGGTCTTCCAGGCGATCGGCGCGATGGCGGGCGACCTGGTCGTGCAGATCGGCGGCAACGCCCTCGGCACACAGAACGGCGTTGACCTCGGTCAGACCGCGAAAGCCGGTGAGAAGGGCCTGGGCGACGGCGTCGACACCCTCAAGTCGGGCGGCATGCAACTGGCGAGCGCCGGCGGCAGCGCGGGCGCGTCGATGCAACTGGCCGGTGCCGACGGCGGATCCAGCGGCTCGGGCAGCGGCGGTGGCGGCGGCGGTCAGTTCAGCATGGACCCCGACTCCTACGACCGCGCCGGCAGCGGACTCAAGAGCGCGGGCGGCAAGATCCGGGACGGGGCGGGCACCAAGCTGTCGCGTGCGAAGTCCTCGCACGGCCGCGCCCGCGGCAAGGACCCGCTCACCGCGGCGCTCGACCCCATGGTGGACGAGGTCATGGAGGGCATAGGCCGGGGCGTCAAGCGCTCCGCCGCCCACCTCGACGAGAGCATGACCGGCGGCCTGAAGCAGATGGCCAAGCGGCACAAGGACAACGACGACGGCATCGCGACCGAAATCCAGGGCCTCACCAAGTCGCCCAGCCGTGACATCCCCGTCTACCACCTCGACGACAAGGGCAAGGTCACCCGGATCACCCCGGAGGGCCACCACTCCCTCACCGACGACGACCGCACCCGCCTCACCTCGCTGAACCTCCAGGGCGACACCGTCCCCGAGCGGAAGGCGGGCAACTACCCGCTGCCGCCCAAGGACAGGCGGGAGAGCAAACCCTCGCAGCAGGTAGCCTTCGGTAGCACTGATCTCTCGCAGGCCACGAAGACGGCCCGGCAGGCCAACAAGGACTACGGGAGAAAGTCGAAGAAGGGCTTCTCCAGCCGGAACTACGCCGCGGGCCGTTACGGAAAGCAGGGTGGCGATGACGAGTTCATCATCGTCGGGCGCAGCAAATGGCCCGCATCGCATTCGGAGCGCCAGGTGGGCATACCGTTCCTCAACGCCGGGACCAAGGACGGGCTCACCGAGCTCTACACCGAACGCGAACCCTGCTCGACCGGAAAGGGCGCCCAGAACTGCAGCGCCTGGATGTCGGAGTACCTCCCGAAGGACGTACGCGTCTCCCATACCGTCGAATACGGCGACACACCGGATTCGAAGCAGAGGGGCAATGACGCGATGGAGAAGTACCTGACCGGCATGAACCCGAAGAAGAGGTAGCAACAGCACATGCCCCCGCTCGTCGACCACGCGATGATGGAGTCGGTCTTCCCCGCCGAGGAGATCGAGAGGTGGGAGGAGGAGAAACTCCCCGCCGGACTTCACGCCTCGGCCCGCACGGTCCTGACCGAGGTCGGACTTCCGCACGACCGCAGCTCCTTCTTCCTCCTGGACGGCGCGCTCTTCGAGGGCGAGGACACCCCGGGCCGTTTCCGCCGCTGCGCGGAAATCGCCCGCTTCTCCGACTACGAGGACATGCCCAAGGGCTGGGAGAACTGGCTGGTCATCGGTGAGATCTTCTACGACGTCGTCGTCCTGGATCCCGAGTCCGGAAGGGTGTATTGCCTGCCGGACGGCGAGTACCGGGCACTCCCGCTCAACCGCGACCTCGACTCCTTCGTCTACTTCACCTATCTGCTTCAGGTCGAGCGCCCGAAGTACGACTTCTCGGTGTCCGAGGACGTCGACGATTCCGAGGCAGTGGCGATCTCTCTGCGGGAACGGATGATCCAGGCCGATCCGCTTCCTTTCGAGGGTGTGGAACCCGCCTGGTCGGAGGAGGTCGACCGGGATGACGAAGACGCTCCTCGACTGCCCCCGTGGGACGATGTGCTGTCGAACGTGTACGAGTCCATCGACTAGGCGGAACCATCCATGACAGCCTTCGCAGGCGATGTCCGGCGTTTCGATCCGTTCGGTCCGTTCGATCCGTTCGATCCGGGGGAGTTCACGACGTTTTCCGCGGCGGCGGTGGCGGCGGCGGACATCCGGCACCGGCCGAGCGCGGACTTTCTTCGCGATGTCGGCATTCCGGGCCGCCCGAATCCCTGGTTCGACCTCGTGGACGGATCTCCGGAGCAGGCCAGGACGCTCGGCGACGCCTACGACGACCTCCGCGAGCGCTGGACCGACCTGCCCGAAGGGGCCGAGGGCTGGCTCCTTCTCGGCATGGTGCCCCATGACGACATCGCCCTGGACGGGGTCACCGGAGTCGTGTACTGCCTGCCTGGCGACGAGTCCAGGACCTATCCGCTGAACAAGGACCTCCCCTCCTTCGCCCACTTTCTCCGCCTGCTGGAGAAGGAGCGTCCGAACTACGACTTCGAGTCGGAACTCGAGGACATCGATCCGAAGAGTGCCGCGACCCGTCTCAACGAGCAGATGCGTGAAATCGACCCGGCCGCTCTTGAGGTCAGCAATTCCCGCTGGCACGACATCCTTGAGTATGTCGCCGAACCCGAGGCGAGGTAATGGCGATGAATGAAAGCGATATTCGACGCATCGCGGAGATCACCCTCCCCCTGACCGTCGGCCCGTACTTCGCGACGGCCGAGTCCGACCCCGTACCGCTGCAGGAGTTCGCCGAGTCCGTCGGCCGTACGGTCGTGCTGGACGAATGCCGGCAGTGGACGCGGCTCGGTTCGGACCGCGGGTTCGAGCTCTGCGCCGACCCCGAGGGCGTCGTACGGGCCGTACTCCTCGACTGGACCGAGGAGTCGAGGTTCGTGAACGCGACCGCGGAGGCGTTCGCCCAGTCACTCGCCGCGCTCGACCAGGCCCTCGCCGCGATCCTCGGCACCGACGAGCCGCAGGCGGCCGCCGCCGCGTACGCGGAGCTGGAGCAGCGGCTGCGGGCGCTGGACGCGCGGGCGTTCGAGGGACGCGAAAACTGGTGGCCCCTCGTCCTGGACGACATCCGGGACACCGCGAGCGCGGAGTGGTTCACCGCCTTCGAGATCCTGAACGACCAGGGCGAGAAGCAGATCGTCACCCAGGCCGGCGACATCGGCGTCCACCCGGAGGAGCGGCTGTGGGCCCGGTTGCAGGCCGCGGGTGTGGAACCGGAGCAGGTCCTGCGGATCCACACCGAGTTGGAGGCCTGCTTCACGCCCGGGCACTACTGCTCGCTGTGGCTCGGGCAGACCTTCCCCGAGGCGCAGCTGACGCACAACTTCCCCTACGGGGAGACGGCCGAGTCCCGCGCCGAGGGCATCCGGCAACTGCGTGAAGCAGCGGCCCAGCAGCCGCAGTAAAGGGGATCCAGCACATCATGACCGTCGGTACCGTCACGCCGGACATCGCCTCCTGGCCGCCGCTGGACGACGAAAAGCGGGCTGCGGGGCAGCAGTTGCTCGACTGGGCGGCCGACACCGAAGGACCCCGGCTGTGTCTGCTGCGGGGCGCGGAGGGCAGCGGAAAGAGCGGCCTGCTCGCCTGGCTCCTGGCCGGGACCGTCGGCCGGCCGGGGATCACCGTCCATGCCACCGTGCCGTCCGCGGGGCTGACAACGGAGACCTTCGCCTGGGAGTTGGGGCGCCAGCTCGGCTACGGCACCCTCTCCCCCGCCCGTCTGCTCGACCAAGTGGGCGCGGACGAACGGCCGTTGCTGCTGCTCATACCCGATCTGCACCGGGCGGGAGCCGGACCCGCGGATCTTCCGTCGGCGGCACCGGAGACGCTGGTCACCGAGCTGCTGGAGCCGTTGCTCGCGATTCCCCATCTGCGTGCGGCCGTCGAGGTCGGCAGGTCGGGGTTGCTGACCACGGACGGCGTCGAGGTCATCGACCTGGGGGACGGCGTCGGCAAAGGCCCCGACCAGGCTTCGTACGGCGATCTCGTCGCCACGGTTCCGCACACACCGGACGACCGCCCGGACTGGTCCCGGGCTCCCGACGCGGTACGCCGCCGCATCCTCGACGTGGCACTGCGCACCGATGACGAAGGCGCCGCCGTACGCGGCCTGTTGGCGGATCCCGGGTTCCTGGTGCACGGTTCGGCCGCCGCGCTCACCGCCACCCTCGCCGACGAGCGCATCCCGGTGCCGGGGCGACTCCGCGAGGTGTGGAGGCGTGCCGCACCGGAACTGACGGCGTATCACACCGACAGCGCCGAACGGGCCGCCCTGCTGCACGCCGCCGCGGTCGGCACGGACCCGCACCTGACCGAGTACCTGCGCCCGCTCGCCCAGCGGCACTGGTGGTCGGCGGCGTGGGCCCGCCCGGACCTCTCGGTGACCGCACTGGCTCAACTGCCGGGCGGGGAGCATCGGTTGCTGGTGTCGGACCCGGCGGGGCGGCTGCGGACGTACGACGTGGAGAGCGGTGCGCCGGACGGGACCGCGTCGTCATTCACCCACCCGACCCCCGTACGACCGCGTTCCGTCGCCCCTCGTGACGCCCGTTCGGCGCTGCTGCTCGACGGGTCCGACGCACTGCTGCCGCTCGTGACCGAGGACGACCCGACCACCGCGTTCGCGCTCGGGCGCATCGCCGAGCACCACGGTTCGGCCGCGCTCGCCGAGGAGGAGTCGCTGGTCACCGCGCTCGGCAGCGGCGGCTCCCGGAGCGCGTACGCGGTCGTCGGCGACCGGGGCGGCACGGTGCACGTGTGGTCCCTGGGCGAGTACCAGGACGTCCCGCGCTCCTACCGCGTGCACGAACAGCCGGTCACGGCCGTCACCTGCGTCGACACCGCCGACGGCCTGACCCTGACCTTCAGCGCCGGAGCGGACGGCTCGGTGAGGCTGTGGGAGGTCTCGGCCGAGCCGATGCCCGTGCCGGTGCAGCAGCGCCGGTACCGGACCACCGCGCTCGCCGCCGCCGACACCCCCGCCGGCCCGGTGCTCGCCGTGGCCTGGAGCGACGGCGAGCTGCACCTGTGGCACGTGCTCTCGGGCAGAGTGCGCGTGCTGCCATGGCTGCACGGCTGCGACGCCCTCACGATGACACCCGAGGGTCTGCTGGTCCTCGGGAACGCCGAGGGGCTGTATGGCGTACGGCTGCGGCTGGATGGGCTGTGGGAGGAGTGAGGTGGCTTGCCGGCCAAGACGAAGGCGCTGCGGGGCGCCGGCCATCGCCGGGGCCGTCGTGGAGATACCTGCGTGGCCAGTTCCAGGAAGTCCTCCTCGGCCTCGGTTTCGGCGACGGAAATCCCGGGATATTGGGCGGGATTGACCAGGATGTACCCCGGGCGTTCGGGGCACCGCCCCGGATCTCGCCGCGCAACTCCTCGCGCAACGCCTCGGGCGCGACCTTCCTACGGTTGCGCCGCGGCAGGTCCGTTCTGTCGCCGTAGCAGTACGGTCGTCGAGCTTGTCCATGTCGTACCGCCGCCCGCAGGGCGGGCGGCGCGTATTCGCAGAGGCAGGGAGGCTGGGCACCGCTGCCGCAGCCGTAACTCTTCCGCGGTCTACGGGGAAAGAAGGTGAGGCGGCTCCGGTATGAAGGGGCTGTCAACCCGTTGCGTCGTCGCCGTTCTCCATCCTCACCACCGCCTGCGTGGTGAAGGCGGCGAGGGGTGCCACGACACCCGCCGCGGCGGTCCACAGCCGCCAAGCGCCGCTGTCCGGGACGAGCAGCAGGACTGCCAGACAACCGAGTGCCACCGCGGCCCCCGCGAGGAGCAGCGCGGACGCGGTCGCGAGCCAGCCGGCGCCGAGGTCAAGGAGGCGGACCCGGCGGTCGGGGTCGGGATGTGCGGGATCCATGACGCCCGCCTCTTCCATCTGCTCCGCCACCCGCACCGGGACCGCACCCGGCAGTTGCCAGCCGTCGTCGCCCACGAGTTCGGCGAGGACGTCCCGGCCACGGTGCTGTCGCGGATGCCAGAGCAGCCAGCCCTGTGCGCCCGTCAGGACGGTCCCTGCGACTTCGCCGGCCATCTGGGCGTGGAAGGGAACCTGTCGTTCGCGGCCCTCCAGCGCCAGGCATCGCACGGTACGGGTGTTCTCCCGGCGCTTCTTCTCGTCCGCCGCTTCCGGGCTGCCGGGCGGGGGTGCGTCCGTGTGCGCGACGGTTCCTTTGACGGTGACGCGCAGTGCCTTCCAGTCGGGACCGACGGTGCGCGGGGGACGGCGCAGGCTCTCTTTCCTCCACCAGTAGACGAGCGGGCCGAGAGTCGCCAGGGCCCAGAAGCCCGCGATCGTCCAAGAGTCACCGAACTGCACGGCCCGCCCCGCGAGTTGCCGCTCGACGTCCTCGCGTTGGTCGTCGCCGATCGCGCCCAGCTCGGGGTGGGTGGGGGCGTAGGCGACGTAGAGCTCGCTGCCGACGCCCTGACGCCGATTGGTGGAGGCCTCGAATGTGGCCGGCACAGCGCGTCCGCCGTTCGGTGACGGGAGCAGGACCGTGAGGTCGGCCGTGGCGGCGGCGAAGCGGCTGCTCCCCTCCGCGACCTCGTTCTCGATCTTCACGATGGGACGCTTCTCGATCACCGCATCCGCCTCGGCGAGTACAGCACTCGTACCCGTCCCCCGCGCGTCGGCTGCCGCCAGCGTCACCCAGAGGGTCAACAGCGTGGGAACGGCGACCATCGCACCCGCGTAGCGGGCCGACAACCAGCGCGTTCCGCCCAGCCGCAAGGGCACTGTGCCCTCACCACGGCCCGGGGTGGTCAGAGCGACCCGCACTCCCCGTCGGTAGGTCTCGCGACGGCACGGACCGCCCGCGCACCCCACCACCACGCCCAGGACCACCACGCATGCGGCCAGCAGCGCCAACGAACACCACAGGGCAGCCGTCCGGACCAGCGTGGCTCCCAAGAAGAGCCACGCGGCGGTCAGCACCACGAGAGCGAGCGGGACTGCCGCGGCGACGAATCTTCCACAGCGCGGGAAGAGACGAAACCCGGCCTCGCCTGCACCGTTCGCGTCCTTGTCCATAGTCCGCTCACTGCTCACCCGAACACTCCATAGCGCTGTGTGTCGGGCCACTCCCGCAAAGCCTTGCCATCCTCAGTCGCGTCCTTCCGACTGTCAGCGGCAGCGCCGGGCCTTTCCTTTTCGGCATCCGCGTTGGGATCACCGTTGACCGCCCCGTCGAGTTGCTTGGAGAGGTTGCCGCCGACGCCGAGGCCCAAGCCGATGGGGGCGTTCGTCGCGACATCACCGACCAGGCTGTGCGTCGCGGAGAGGGTCCGGCCGTCCGTGGCCCGGTGCACTGCCACACTCCCTGCTGTTCCGGTCAGGCCTCCGGCGAGGGCTCCGAGTGCCAGCTGCGATCCGTCGAATCGTTGCTTGCCACGAAGGGTGTTGACGGTGTCACCGGCGACCGACGAGAGAACCCCCACCGTCGCGCCGTCCACGGCGTTCGCCATCATGCCTCCGCCCAGCGTCGAGGCCAGATGGCCCGTCAGGAACTTCCCGCCGAGGACGCCCACAGCACCGTTGATGGCATTGCTCTGATACTCGGGGCCATTGTCGGTGGCCAAACTCGTGACGATTCCCGTACCGGTTCCCGCGCCCCACTGCACACTGAGCTCGGCAGCCAGCCGCAACCACGCGTTCCCCCTCGCCAACCCGCGAAGGTACCGGAACACACGAGCAGCGGAGTTGAGCAGGCGCCCCAACTTCGAGGCGGCGTCGGCGGCCTGCGCGGCCAGACGGAGTGCGTTGGCGGCTCCGGCAGGCGCGGAGAAGCCCAGGGTGACAAACGAGAGCGCGGCCGACGCGGCGATGGAGACACCGATCTCAAGGTAGATCTGATGGATCTCCTCGTTGATCTCCTCGATGTTGTCGGCCGCCTCCTCAAGCCCCTTCGCCGCCTGCCCGAACAGCGGCACAGTCTCATGGACCGCGTCACCGATCTTCTTCCAGTACGCGCGAAAGGCCTCGGCCGACTCCCCTCGCCAGTGCTCGCCGAGGACGCCCTGCACCTTCCTGTCGAGCCCGCCGTACGCCTCCGCGAGCTCCTCTCCCATGGTCCGCCACCCCTTGGCCGCCGCACGCAGCACATCCGGGCGGCCTCCGGGATTCACGAGCTCGATCCCGGCTTCGTACACCTTCTCGGCGAGGCTCTCCCCGCTCACGTCCGGCCGCCCTTGAAGAGACCGGTGAGAGCGTCGTCCGAGGCTGCGGAGTTCTCCGCGTTGTCCTTGAGGGCCTGACTCACCTCGTCGAAGTGCCGCGCCAGATCCCCGAGCGACTCGGCCATCTCCGAGGCCAGTTCGACGTAGGTCGACGTCACCTCCTCGGATTCCGTGAGCAACCCGAAACCGTCGTGGATCTGCTCCGCTCCTGCCGCCCCCTGAAAGCCCTTGACCGCACTGGCAAGGTCGTACGCCCGCGTGTCGAACGCGTTGGCCAGCTTGGCCAGTTCCTGCGGATCCACATAGAAGTCACCGGACATGCGTCGCTTCGCACCCCTCACCCTTCGAGATCTTGATGTGCACTTCCGCAACCTCGCGCCGACCGAAGAGTCACGTACCTGCACACGATGGAGGGACTGCGTCAACCAAGGGACGCCGTATGCCCCTTCACCGCGTTCCCGACGGCATCCAGACCTTCCGCCGTACGGCATCACGAGCGGCTGGCCGGTCGGCGACGTGGGTGAGGTCGACATGAGTGGGTTCGACGTGAACCTGCGGTCCCTGCCCTCGACCGGGGAGGCGTGGTAGTACCCCGCGTACTTGCCGTTGGCCAGCGCGTCCGACGCGTCGGACGCGTCGCTGAAGGGGCCGTACGCAGCGGTGAGTTGCAAGCCCCCAACGAGCAGACAGTCTTCCACCGGTGACTTTCCTACGTCGGTCTCGCGCACTGTCGATGCGAAGGCCATCCCGTCCCAGGTCCCCGAGGCATCATCAGCCGATACGGTCCTCGCGTCGGTCACCGGGGCGGGGAGCGCACTCACGTCGGCGGCTTCCGCTTCGCAGCCGGTCTTCTCCGCCGCACGCCGCGCTGCTCCGGCATCCAGTTGTCGCAGTCGAGGAGCACGGATGCCGTGGCTTCGTCGACGTCAGCAACCATCAGACACTGCCAACGCGCATTCAGGGGTGCCGGAAAGCGCTCCGGATCGCGCTGAAGGTGTGGGCGCCGTATGCGTTGAGGGCGCCCGCCGAGGTCTCGTTGGCGACCTCGGCGCAGCCCACCTTGCACCGAGTGGCCGGACCGGGGCGCCGTCACCTCGTCCGAGACATCGAATTGCCAACTGGACGTATGAAAACCGAGACCGGAAAGTACAGTTTCGACTTCCCACGGGATTCAAGCATCGGGCCGACCGGGAGCCTCCCGCTGCACGCCCGACCGGTCCGGGTGGCGGAGTACTGCAGCTGAGACCCATAGAAAACGAAACTCAGCGGGCAAGTGCCACCACGGAACCCATCAGACGACGCCCGCATTCCCCGCTCCGGAAACGCCGGAAAGCCCGGTGATGCCACCGCATGCCGGTCTCAGCCGTCCGAAGCGCTCGGGGAGGCCGATCCGGACGCTGTTGCGGAGGGGGAAGCCGAGCACTTGAAGACATCGTCACCGAGGTAGCTCGTTGCGACGGTCAGGGCGGAGACGAACGCCTTGGTCAGCGAGTCGTCGAGGGTCCGCGCCGGGGGCGGCTCCTTCACCTCGATCTCCAGCATGGCGTGATCGCGTGTCGCCTCTCCCGGAATGGCACAGGGCAGAGCCAGCCACGCCCGGTTCTGGTTCACGTTTCCCTTGGCCACCCGCACCTTGGTCGTCTCCAGGTATCCGGTGGCCGACCCGACCTTGAAGGTCTTGACGGTGGAGGGGCCCGGGGACCTGTACTTGTCGAGGTTGTCGATGGTGTCCGAGTGAAAGAGATAGTCGATCTCCACGGAGTGCTTCTCCCCGTAGAGATAGCATCTGCCGGCCGCGGTCCACTCCTTGGGATGGAAGTCGTGGGTCTCTTCGGACGTCACGCCACCGTCACCCGCGAGCGTTCCGGAGAACTCGCCCCGGAGCTTGCCGTCGCACACAGAGGTACTCCGGTTGTCCGTCTTGTCGTCGCCTCCGCTACTGCAGCTGGATACAGCCAGTGCCGCCGTGACGACCGCGACGAGCGGCCAGAGCCGCCGCCGGGCCCTGGAGAAGGTACGTGGCTCAGGAAAGCTGGGCACTGTCGTGATCACCGTCCGCTCGTCGTGGAGTTCCAAGTGGTGCCCGCGGCGTATCCGTCCTCCGAGGCACGCGCCACGGCCTCGGCATACACATTGATGTCCTGCTGGGACATCTGCAGACCGGAGTGCGCGATGGCCTGGCGCAGCGACTCCGCGCTCGAGGACCTCACCCCTTCCCTGCCCTCGGCATACCGTTCGCGTGCCTCGTGCTGGGCCTCGTCGACGGTGTCCTGCTGAACCTGGTCCACCACCATCGCCTGGATGTCCTCGACGGCCCATCCCGCGATCGTTCCCACGATCGGCACGGCGGTACTGGTCGCCGCCCCGACCGCCATGCCCAGGCCACGGCCCGCCCACTTGTCGCCCACCGCCACGGCGTCATTGAAGTCCTTGTCGGACGCCGAGTGCTCATCGAAGATCGCCTGGTCGCGTGCGTCACTGAGGATGCCTGCCACGACCCCGCCCGGATGAGCGACGTTCTGCATCGCGGTGGCCATGTCGGACGGGTTGCTCTCGGCCACCTGCTGCATCCAGATCGCGGTGTTGGCCTGTGAGGCCTCGGTGATCGCGACATAGGCATCCGGGTCCCGGCCGACCGTCCCGAGGAACGGCTGGAGAGTCGCCGTGTCCAGGTCGGCCTCCGCCCCGAAGGACTTGATCGTGCCCTGTTCGTTCCCCATGGCCGCCTGCACGTCCGCCATGTACTCCGCCGTCATGTTGCCCAGGCTGTCGCGGAGCGCGTCGCGACCGGAGTCACTGGCGAGCTTGGGATCGCCGCCGATGGTGTCGACCACGTCCTTCATCAGAGCCGCACGCTCGGGGGTGTGCTTCACGGGAGCGCCGTCGTCGTCGAAGGATCGGCCCGAGGTGGCGGACTCCATGGCGTGGCCGAGGTTGTTGTACCCGCTGGGGTTGGCGGGATCGCCCGTGTAGCCCGGCCCTTCGGGCCAGTGCCGGTCCTTCAGCAGGTAGTCCAGATGGTCCACCTTCTCACCGTCGATCGTGGCGTCCGAGGTGAGGAACTCGGTGGAGGCATCCGGATTGTGCCCCAGGGCGTCCATGAATCCCGTCATCGGGTCGAGCGCCCCGATGTTGGTCGAGCCCAGCGTCCGCGGATACCCCCAGTACGCATCCGGGTTCTGCCCCGCGTTGGCCCCGTTCTTCTCCGCCGTGATCAGTGCGTCGCCGTAGTCCTGGAGGAAGTCCTTGTCCCACTTGCCCTCGCCCATCAGGCTGCTGGTGAGCTGGTAGCCGCTGAGGCCGTACGGCGACTCGGTGGGGTTGGCGTTGAAGTCGCGCTGCCCCGCCTTGAGCAGGTCGTTCTGGAACTTGGTGATGTCCTTGTCGGGGCCGCCCTTGTCGTCCGACGTGGTGGCCGTTCCGATGGTGGTGCCCAAGTTCGCCTTGAGCTCCTTGAGTTGGGCCAGCTGCGCCTTGGAGAGCGTGGTGCCGGCCGGCGGGCTCATGAGCTCGTTGTACTTGCTCAGCATGTTCTCGCCGCCGGTCTTGACGGCGAAGTCCCTTGAGAACTCCGGGTCGTTCTTGTTCGCGGAGAGGAGCAGGTTGAGCTTGGTGATCTCGGCGTCGGAGAGCCGGCCCTTCTTGTTCATCAGCGCGGCCGCCTGGTCGGCTTCGACGGAGTCGAGGGTGGTGTAGACGCTGGTGTTGAAGGACTGGCTGTCGCCGTTGGAGTCTCGCTCCAGTGCCGAACTGGCGGCCTCGTCCGCGGCGGTGGCCAGTTCCAGGACCCGGGTCAGCCGGGAGACGAGCGAGTCCAGCTTCTTCTTGCGTTCCTCGGCGAGGCCGGGTGAGGCGGAGGCGGTCGGGCTGTCCTGCCTCGGGTCGACGTCCTCGACGCGGCCGTCGTCGTAGACCTTGTAGTGGTCGCTGCGTGCCTCGTCGAGCAGGGCGTGCAACTGCTTCTGGGAAGCGGTGAATTCGCCGTGGGCGTCCAGCAGCAGCTTGGCGATGCGCTCGGCCTCGGTGGCGGCGTTCTCGTACTCCGTGCGGGCCTTGCCCATGGTGACGAAGGCCGCGTCGGCCGCGTCGCCGTCCCAGTGGCCCTTGAGATGGTTGATGACCCGCTGCTCGAACTCCCGCTGCAGCGCGTCGTACTTGGCCGGCAGTGCCTTCCAGGACGCGGCGGCGTCGGCCAGCGGGCCGAGGTCGGCCTTGTCGAGGTAGGGGATGGACACCATGTGCGACAGCTCCTAGTGAGGGGGTTCCGGTCGGACTCGATGGGCCGGCCCGGGCAGCGCGACGGCGGCCCGGGCGGCCTGCTTCACCCGAAGGGTGTGCTGATCGAGTGCTGCCGGGCCTGCTCCTCCTGCTCGGTGCTGGTGTAGTGACCGGAGGTGGTGTGGAGCTTGTCGCTGATGTCCTGGAGCAGACGCTTGAGATTGAGGACCTGGGAGCCCCAGCGGACGTCCATGGTCACCAGGGAGCCGGCGGTGGCCCAGGAGCCGCCCTCGGCCATGCCGCCGGCGGTGTGCTTGTTCAGGCCCCTGGACGCGCTCAGGCAGTCGTCGTCGGCGCCGTTGTCGGCGTTCTCGGTGTCACCGCGCAGTTCGACGAGCGCGTTGGCGGCCTGGTCGAGGCGCTGGGTGTCGACGTCGGTTCCGCCACCACCACCGCCCCCTCCGCCGCCGTCCGCGGGCACGGAGTTCAGCCGCGTCCGAGTGGATTGGCCGTGCTGTGGCGCATCGAAGGGAGTACTCATCCCTTGTCCCATCCCCGTGGTGAAAAGTGGTGGGCATGCCCGGTCCGCTCCCCGGCCTGCGGATCTCGCCTCACCCGTACGACGTGAGGCGCCCACTCCGGCCGAGCCGCGCACTCGGCGCACTGAGGCGCGCTGCAGGGCGAGGACATGCCAATCAAGCAGGCTGAAGATACCGGATCTCCCGTTGTGCGGACCACCGTTCACCGGACCGTGAGACGCGAAGGCAGCCGCGGACGGCCCGACGGTCACCCACCCCGCCGAGCCGTCGCCTGCTCACTGCGGATCAGACCACGGGGGCCGCCACGACCGTCCCGGACGGCGCCTTCGCGCCCACCGGCGTGCCGAAGTCGGCGTCCGTGAGGTCCTGCATGTCGTCACGGGTGCTGTCCTGCTTGATGAAGTACGGCTTGCCGGTGGTCGCCACGTACCAGGTGACGGACTCCCCCTTCTCCGCCAGTACGAGCTCCACCGCCTGCTGACCGTCCACCGTGGTGACCTTGCCCTTGGTCGCCTTGCTGCCGGTGTCGAGCGTGTCGGGGGCGGTGAACTGTTCCGGGTGGCACCAGCTGGCGAGCTTCGCCATCAGCGCGTTGGCCGGTGTCCCGTGGATCCACTTCTCCGTGGACAACGTGGTCTTGCCGAGCGCCGCGTTCATGCCTTCGGCGAACGTCGAGTCGGGCTTTGCCCATACGTCGCTTCCCTTGCGGATGATCTCGAAGGAACCCTTCTCCGAGATCTCGACGGTGCCGACGCATTCCGTGGCGGACACCCGCAGATCGGTCTTGGCGTCGGCGCGCTCCATCTTCTCGTGGAAGGATCCCGCCGCGGCGTTGGTCTTCATGGCCGTGTTGTAGATCTCCTTCACGGAGAGCTTGTCGATTCCGTTCGGCTTGGCGGCGGGGATCGCATCCGCGGCCTTTGAGGGCGTGGAGCCGGCCGCGGAATCTGCGGCATTGCTGTCGCTGTTGCATGCCGTGAGTGACACCAGAGCGGTGGCACAGGCGACCGCAACGGCGACACGCCGCACGGAAAGAATCTGCTTCTGCATCAATACCCCGTAGATATTCGACAGCGGGCGAACTTGCGTGATCATTTAACAGCAGTCGCCCGGCACTCCAACTCGGTTACCGATCGGCGGAGTTGCAGCCCGAAACCCTCGGGGATATCGGGATATCGCACCTCGACGCCGATACGGCCGTCGCAGCCTAGCGGAACTCGCGAGCGAGCCGCGCTGAGATCTGATCGCCGGAGTGGGCGAGCCCGACGCAAGGACCGGCGACAGACAGCTCCGCTCTCCAAACATGGGCGAATCACAGCGATATCCCCACCCGTCGGCCACCAATGCTTCACACAACCCGCCGGGAGTCTCCGCCCCGCGCGGAACCATTCGGAATGCTCTTCAACCTCTCGGCACAGGTACTCGTAGATTGATCTCATGGGACTCTTCGACAAGTTGACCGGAACCCGGCGCCCCGCCGACGGTGTCGTACCAACCTCGGCCAAGGAGGTACGGACAGCACTCCTGGGCCTCAACCGGCCCGACCTCCCCTACGTCATCCGCGACGGCGCCCCGGAGGACGCGGACCTGGTCGCGGAGTGGCGACTGGCGGAGCCGATCTGGCAGCCCTTCTTCCTCCAGTCCCAACTGTCCCGCGCCGTCCGCATCCGTATGCGCCTTGTCCACGAGAACCACGAGGTACGCGCCTTGCAGGAAGGGTGGGAGGTCAGCCGCGTCGGGAATCCTCCGAGACTGAAGATTTCGTCGCAGTACACACGCGGACCCGGCAGGACCATCTCCACCCACCGAGGGATCCGACGCGGCGAGGACGGCAGCCGTGAGGTCACGCAGACTTTCCGCTTCGACAGCGCGGATCTCCTCGACCCCCTGCGGGACACCGTCCTCACGTCCGGCTGGACTTGGCGTGGGGTGGCCTTCGGCAAATTGTGAGATCGAGCGGCATCATTCTTTACCAAGACCAGAACACTTCACCCCCTCCCGCAGACAATCCGTTGGGGAGATCGGGAAAACCGCCCCGTATGGTGACGCGTCGCGAGTGACGCATCGATCGACGGGAGTGGCAAATGTCGCCTGTGTCAGGAACATTCCGCGTGGATGCCGAAGAACTGAACGGGCTGGCAACGAAATTGGGCGACTGCACTTCGGAGATGCGGGCTGCCGGCTACCGGCTGGAGCAGGCATCGGTTGAGGACATGGGCCATGAGGCGGTGGAATTCGCGTGCGGCAGCTTCCGGCATTCATGGGAGTACGGGATCAAACAGCTTTCCGAGCTGACCGACTCGATCCGAGGCGGATTGCAGGCCACTGCTCAGGCATACAGCCAGACCGACTTCGCCGTCCAGAAGGCGATGACACCGGCCACGGCCTCCAATAGCCCCGCCGCTGAGTCTTCACCGTTCGGTTGATTCCCTGAACACCGATTTCACCAACGGTCCTGCACCACAAGAACATGAATTCGGGGGACGACGTGCCCGTCATACCAGGAGCTCAGGGGGCCTTTCCCGCCTTGGGTTTCGACCCGGCGCCGGGTAACCCGGGCGCTGTGCAGGCGCTCGCCGACGACATCAACACGGCCTACGGCAAACTTCTCGCAGCTCAGGACATCCTGAAAGGCATCGTCCGCGGCAGCGGCGGCTGGACGGGCGTCGCGGCGGACGCCTTCACCGCGAAGGTGAAGGATCTTCCAGGACTGTTGTCCACCGCGACGGACGGATTCCACGAAGCCCAGAGCGCGCTGCTCGACTGGCAGCACCAACTGTCGTTCATGAAACGGTCCGCGCGTGAGTACGAGGCGCAGGCGGAGCGGGCCCGTCGGCAGGTGCTCACGGCGCAGGCCGATCCCGACCTGAAGCTGGCCGGCCGGACCTTCGCCACCGATGTGGCACTGGCCGACGCCCAGGGCCGTCTGGACAGTGCCACCGAACAACTCAGCCGGGCGCAGGCCGACTTCGACCGCATCCTCGAGGACGCCAGACGTCTTCAGCGGCAACACGACGACCTGGGCGACCAAGTCGCGGAACTGCTGCGCCGAGCCTGTGAGGAAGCCCCTGACGAACCAGGCTTCTTCGACCGGGTCAGGAAAGGCTTCGAGCAGCTCATCGAGGCCCATGCCTGGCTCGCCAACGAGGTCGCGGACTGGGTCAAGGAGCACGCCAACGCAATCGCCGCCATCGGAGACGTACTGTCCACGCTCAGTACGGTCATCGGTGTGGTCGGCCTGGCTCTGGACGCCACCGGTATCGGCGCCCCGGCCGGCGTCATCCTGGGCGCCGTGTCCGGCGGCCTCGCAGCGGGCGCCCTGGTCGTCCACGGTGGTGCCGCGCTCGCCGGGGCGGACGTGTCCTGGCGGACGTTCGCGGAGGATGCCGCCGGAGTCGTCTCGCTGGGAGCGGGCAGCGCTCTACTGAAGGGCGCCGACATGGCCGAGAAGACGGTGGCCGCCGTGGCGGGCGGCGAGAAGTTCCTCGGGATCGGTGGCACCGCCGACTCGATATGGGCGTCGGTCGAGGACAGCACCGCGGTCGGCTACTTCATCCCCCGTGATGTCCGGCAAGGCGTCGAGATGGCCGTACCCGGCGGGGGACTCGCGGTCGCCTTCGAGAACGCGTGGAACACCGGCAGCGAGAAGGACCGCACGGCACAGCACCGGGCGGGGAACTGAGGGCCAGACATGAAGACCGCCGTACTGCTTGCGCTCATGGGCCTGGGGCTCATCGTCCTGATCGCCCTGCCCTTCCTCTTCTACAACCTGCACGTCGGCTCTCCCGCGACACGCGAGCGCCGTCGACAGGAGATCCTCAAGTCCTTCGACGGACGGCCAGAGGTGCGGGTCCCGGCCACGGGCGCCGGCTTGTCGGTCGAGCAAACGGTGTGGCTCGCCCGCCGGCACGGCTACGACCTGTCACACACCGAGGGCTACCGCATGCAGAACCGGTACCTGGTTCTCCGACTCACCGGACCGTTCACCCCGTCCCTGCCGACCGGCTCTCTCCCCGGGCCCGGTTCCGCCGAACTCCAGTCCGCAGCCCAGCAAGTCAGGAAGTCCGTCAATCCTGGCGGCATCAAGCGACTGGCCCTCCTGCTCGGCCTCATCGGTGCCGCCGCGTCGGCGAAGGCCGTCAGCGCCGCACAGGCCGGACAGACGTTCGCCGTACCGGCTGTCATCGCCGTCGTGCTTCTGGCCGGAGCAGCAGCCCTCTACCTGACAGGCCGCTCCGCAGGGCGACGCGGAGAATGGACAGGCCCCCGATGAACGTCACTTTCCGGGTCCCTTCGTTCTTCCGGGAGATCATGCCGGGCCTTGACCCCGCCGAGGCACGCGCCCAAGCCGGGGCCCGAATCGGCCGACGTGCCGACGATCTCGACGATCTCGACGAAGAACGTCTCGACAGCCTCACAGCCGAGTACGCCAGGGCGTCCTCGATTCTCGAGGCGGCAAACATGTTCTACGCGGCAACATGCCTGGGCACAATCAACGGCGACCTGTCGAGCGGCACTCTGACCATCGCAAGGCAGCCTCTGACCTACCGCGATCCCCATACGGCCGTCATCGGCATCGGCGAGCTCATGACCCGTCGACACGGCCCCGACGGCGCCGTACGACTCTGGGACCTCCCCTGCGGCCAAGCCGTCCTGACCTTCCAGCAGAGCGCCACGCTCCGCATCCCGGCAGATCTCACCACGGCAGGCGAGGACCTCCCGGTCGAGGTCGCCCAGATCCAGGCTTTCATCCCTGTCCCCCGCGAAACCGTGCCCGGCGCACAGGACTTGATCGTGATCACCTTCAGCACACCCAGTACGGATCACTGGGAGGACTACTGCGGGGTGATCGCCGAGCTCCTCCGAAGCGTGACGCTGGCACCCGGCGGGGTGGGAGCCTGAATGCCTTGCCCGCAGGGGGCAGCGGATGTCGCTGACTGCGTCACCCCCGACTCGAAGGCGATCCAAGCGAGACCGACCTCCCACGGTCCCGCGCCCCGGAGACGGATCCGCTCGCCGATCTCGCCCGCAGTGGAATGTCTGCCAAGCGGGATCGGAGCGGACGGCGCAGGAAGGCCCGGCTCCTGTTTCTGCGACTGCTGTGCTCAGCGCGGCGTGTGCGTCCCGAATTGCCGCTGGTACTCCGGCACTTCTGCCGAACGGCGCAGTACCAGCCACTTCGGCGCGTAGCGAGCGGTGTCCTCGGGCAGGTGCCAGCCGTACTCCCCCACGATCTGCAACGCCCTCGTGGCACCGATCTGACGGAAACAGCTGTCATCCACCTGAATGATCTGCGCCGTGCTTCCCGCGCGTCCAGTCACAGCCCGGGGGCCGGCGAGCCGTTCCTGCAGGCACGCCGCCACCACCCCAGGACCATCCTGCGAGTTCACGGGCATCGCAGCTGCAGCCAACCAGGCAGCTCACTCTCGGCACCCTCTACCAGTACCCACCCGAACTCGTTGGAGGCGATGTCCAGTGCGCGCCCCGCCCCCAGAAGACGGTAGTAGCAGTCGTCGATACCCAGCCGGTGTTTGCCTCCGGAGCAGGGGAGCGGTACAGGTGCTCCAGGCCGCGGCGGGACGCAGTTCAGGCGATGGTCCGCGAGGAGCTGCCGCAACTCACGCTCCTGCGCCTGCGGGTAACGCATTCGGTCGAGACGCAGTCGCTCCCGGTCCACCCAGATCCGTCGCCGCCAACGCGGTTTCCGCATCCGTCCGGTACCCGATCCCTGGACCTCAATCTCGAGAACGGTCAGCAGCAACAGTGGAATCCGGGCGAGCAACCAGACCACGGGACCCCAGAGCCACTGCACGCAATACCGTACCCAGATACGAAACGCCGACTTGGGCGGTCTCGGATCCCAATCCCGGCCGATTCCAAGGGTCATGGTGCTCATCCAAATGCTCCGAGCCCTCGATGGGCCAGATCCTTGTACTTCTCGTACTTGCCCTGCACCTCGTCGGACAGCGCAGTTTCCGCCGACTCCACGAACTTGTATCCACGGTACGTGGCCTCCGCACCACGCGAGACCCACGAGGTCGGATCAATGAACGTCTTGCCGTTTTCACCCAGTTGTACGGCCTCGGCCAAAGCCGGGATCTTACCCAGCGGAGTGTGGTCGATGATCTTCGGGAAGAGGTGTTCGTCCGCCCATTTGACGGGACTTGTCAGCGGCCTCTCATACCGCGTCGCATCGTTGAAGACCCGTTCAGTGGCCATCGCGAGTCGGTCCTTCACTGAGTCGGCTGTGACCCGGTACACCGCCTTACCTTCACCGAACACACCCAGGAGTTTCTTCGACTCCAGGAATACCTCAGCGTTCTTGGCCTTCCCGGCAATCTCGGCTATACGGTCGGTCGCCTTGAACGAATCCGCCGCGATTTCCACCCCCTTCCATGCGCCCATGGCAACCTTGCCGCCCTTGAGGAGATCGCCGAAGGGTACGAAGCCAGCGATGTCGAGGCCGATGTCCAGCCAGGAACCCTTCTTGGCGCCGGCTGCCCAGCCCGCCGCGTAGAAGCCGACTGCGCCGGCGTTGAGGATCCTGCCGCGATCTCGAAGACGGCGGCTCCGATTACCGTCTCGGAGAAGACGATGGCCAGCACATCGCATGCTGCGGCCGCCATGCCAAGCCAGTCACCGATCTTGTAGATCGTGTCGGCGTGCTCCTGTATCCACTCCCAGATATCCCCGGCCAGATCCTTGATCTTGTCGCCGAGGCCTTTGAGCGCATCCATGAAACGGTCGAAGAGACCCGGCTTGTCCGGGGCGCCCTCGGCGGCTCTGCGAATGGCTTCGGCAGCGGCCCTCGCGGCTTCCTCGTGGTCACCGAGTAGATCCTGGGCCTTCTTGATGATGGCGTTCGGGTCGCCTCGTTGACCCGCTTGACCGCATAGTCGAGACGTTTCTGAGCGTTGTCCAGCGCCGTCTCGGAGTCGAAGGTCTTCCCCACGAGTCCGAGGTCGGGATTGGCATGGGCCTCCTTGAGGACCCTGCGGGCCTCCTCTGCCTCCCGCTCGTAACGGGCAGCGAGCACCTGGAAATCGCTGAGCCGAGAGTGCCACTGGTTCAGGGCCTGCGCGGCATCGGTCAGGGAACTGTGGCCGCCGGAAAGGTACTTCGGCAGCTCTCCGACCTTCTTGGCGAAGCCGGAAGCGGCATCGCCCTCCCATACGCCGTCCGTCTTCCCCACCTTGGTGAGCGTGCCGTGGGCCGTGCTCAGCTGGTTGCCCACTTTGCTCAAAGTGGCGACGAGTTGCTGCACCGATGCCGACACACCCGGCGCCGGGTCGAAGCCCAGCGCATCGTAGGCCTGCGTGCTCATGCGTTTACGTCCTCCTCGACGCGGTCATCCGAACGGGTTGGAGGTGGGTGGAGGGGCCATGGCAGGAATGAGGGGCAGTTCCTCCTGGTGGGCTTCATCGCCGGCACCGAAAGTGACGGTGTCGGCGGTGTCCGCCAGGATCGCCTGGTACATGTACAGGTCCTGAACGTCAGCGGTGCTCAGAGACATCAGGAGAACCCGATCCTCGTCAGGGAACGGCAACCAGATCTCTATGCGGATGGCGAATCGTTCCTGCGTACCGTCCGAAAGCTCCCAGACCATGCGCGTGCCTGCGACGTGCACGACGGCGGGGCCGGCCGGGAGGCGGACCTGCATGACGTCGCCACCGTCATTGCTCCGTGCCAGCGTCTCGGCGATTCCAGCCGCGGCAAGCGTGGGGTCAGGGTTGTCGAGGTCCTGAACACTGGCCAGCAGGGTGCAACGGCTGACCCGCTCCGGTCGCTCCAATCCGTCCGCACTACCTCCGACAGGAAAGACGCCCATCGCGCTGTAGACCGCTCCCTCGGAAGCCAAATGCCGCGAATTCGCCCCGTAGAGACCTGCGGTCAGCACTCGAAGTGGCTCCCGTTCTTCCTGCCCACCCCAGTAGTCACTCGCGAACGCAGCCATCTGCGCGTCAAAAGCGGACTCGTCGGCACCCATCCCCAAGGGGATTTCGTGGAACTCGGGCTGAACCTGGAAGCGAAACGTCGGCGCGGCAAGGCCGGCCTCCGCCTGCCCCTCGGTCGAGGACTCCGGTCCCGCCGTCACTTGTTGCCTGCCTTCCGTGACACTTGGAACGCCTCGGCGATCTGATCCTCCAGCGTCTCGTAGACCTTTCGGGACTCCGAGAGTCCTTCAGTAACGCCGCCCGTGGCATCGGCGATCAGACCGATCCCATAGCCCCATTTATCCTGGAACGCATCACAGGCCTCTTCCAGCTCGGCATAGACCGAGCCCTTGGGACCGATGTCCTTCAACTGCTTCAAAGCGAGGGCAAGACCGGCGGACGCGGACTGCTGCTTGTGGACGCGCTGACCTACCGCTGGGGCTTTCAGGAACGCGAAGGCGGAATCGGAAAGACGGTCTGGGCCGAGTTGAAGGCCCCGGGTGTGTCCGCCGGCCCGGTGTAGTTGAGTCCCCATACGGCTCGAACTGCGTTTACTGGCAAGGTCGCCACTGACCATAAGGCCGGGGCAGGCTGCCGCCGGGGGTGAAGTCACAGTGGCGGGCCGGTCAATCAACTGCGGCTCACGATCAGTCCGGTCCACTGCTAACGAGCGGCCCGCTTCTTCGGCATCAGTCGCTACCCTGCGCACACCTTCCGGGATACTGCAACGATATGAAGCGTCAGATCCCCGCCCGCTATTGTGACTTAAATTGCGGAAGCCTACAGGGGTTTACAAACGATCAAGGCTAATAACGAACGGCTTTCTTGATTCCGGCGCGCTTGGCCTGCGTGATGCGATCTCCTCCCGCGTTTTCTCGAGCTTCTGCTGTCTGGTGCCATTCGCTGGGCTGCATGAAGAGCAGCTCGCCCGTGCCCGGCACAATGGCCGCCCCGCCGAACGGATCATCGCCAGCGAACCAGACGCCGTCGACTGCCCTCTTGGGCCACCCTGAGCGCTGGAGGGGATCCTTTGGGAGCATCGTCACCAACTGACCAGCCTGTTGACTGAAACGCAGGTACTGCTTTCGGTTCTCCAACCTGCCCTGCTCTAGCGGCCCACGAAACTCCAACGGGTATGTTCGAAATACCCGAGAACAGTTCCAGATCATGGACATTCGCGCATAGAAGAGAATCGAGGTGAACATGAATCCAAGAAACCCAATAATTGCCACCGGCAGAAGGAATCCGCGATACTCCATCGGCCACAGGTACATCTGAACGAAGATTACCGCACAGGGAATGCCGAATTTAGCGAATCGCCTCAGTGCGATGCCGTAGTGATACTTCAGCGCACCTCTGAAGTCCGTTCCATCCGTTACGTAAGGAGCCGGAACAGTCTCTGCCATAGCATTTCCTCTGCGCTCGCCTGTGTTCATCCGAAGGGATTCGAATCTCCCGTTGCGGCACCAGGAGCAAAAAGCGGCCCCGAATTGACGCCGCCTTCGGTCAGCACTGCTGGATCAGCCAACGTAACCGTACGCGCAACGCCCAGCAATACTCCACGGTAGTCTGCCGAAAGTTCTATCACTGGAGTCACCAACTGCACAGTGATAACCGCTGAAGACGCCATATTGGGGATGGCAACGGTCCCCTGCCAAACGGTTTCCTCCGGAGGCGCCTCCTGACCCTCGGGAGGGGCGATCGGCGCGATGGTTCGCTGCTCGGACTCGATCAGGAATCCCGTCCCAACGGGGAGCGTCACCGGAACAATCCCGTTGTCGGGTCCCGTTCCAGTTCGCGACAAAATCTGCGTGAGCGCAGCCTTGGGGTTCGCGACCGGCGTCGGGAGTGTGGAGACCGTGAGGACGGACAGCGAAGACCCGCCGTTGTCATCGGGGTGCATTCCGAGAGCGCATCCCTGGACTTGTTGCTTCCGCAGCATCGCCACGACGACCGTGTACAAGCGGAGCACTTGCTCGGCGTGGTCACGGGCTTCGCTGGGAAGCTCATGGATCTGCCGCGCCACCTCTTGGAGACCCTCGGCGGTCGGCTGGAGGTCCAACCTGACGTAACCGTGCGGGAGCCCATACCAGAAGTCCGGCTTCGGCTCGGGTGGCGCAATGTCCAGAAAACCGTTCACAGCCGGACCCCTGTCACCAGTTCGCCCAGGTCGCGCACGATGTCGGTAACTCCACCCTTCAGATCTCTGGAGGCTGCGCCCATCTTCGTCACCTCCGCGGCATCATGCCCGGGCCCATCCTTCGGAAAGACACCAATGGACTCCAAGGAGGATGCCGAGTTCGCCAGAACGTTGGCACCTTGAATCGAATAGTCAAGCTTTCCGATGCGAGGATCCGTCGCAGACTCAAGGGCCTTGAAGTTGAATGCCGGCACAATTTCGCTGCCGAACTTACTGAACTTCGCTCCCAGCGACATGGCCTCACCGCCTTCTCTGGCCGCCGCCGCAACGAGCCCTACCTCACCTCCCGCTTTGGCGAGCGCTCCAACTCCGGGCACCATTCCGAGAGCATCGCCGGCGAGGGAGGCCCCCGCGAACAAGCCTTCCTTCAAACCGTATTTGAGCGTCAGCGCATCCCTGAAGTCCTCGCTGGCAAAGTTCTTGGCCATGGAGAGGGCACTCGCCCCCACCGCGATCGCCAGGAAGATCGGCGCCGCCGGCGTCGGCAGGAGTGCCAGCAGGCCGGCGATCGCCCCGATGGTTCCGGCGTGCTCCAGGATCTGCTCGCCGACCCATGCGAGGGCATCACCGATGGCCTGGACGGTCTTGCTGAGCCAGCCAGGCTCCTTCGGCGCCAACTTGTCGTCGGCCTCGTCCAGTTTGCCCGCGATGAAACTGGCCCGCTGAGTGTGCTCTTCCTCCAGCGTTCGCGCCTTCTTGATGACGTCGTCGTACGCGGTGGTGGCATTGTTGAGCTGGGTCGTGGCCTCGGTCAGCGCGCCTTCGGCGGCCCGTAGACGCGCCGTTGCGGCATCAGCCTCCGCCTGGCTGGGGAACTCCCTCCCGGCCAGCTTGAGGTCAGGATCCTTGGTGGCCTCGTCGTGGCGCTGCTGGGCCTTGGCTACCTCGGACTTGTTCTCCTGTGCGGCATCGTCGTACTTCCTCGCCAAGTCACGGTGCGATGCCAGGTCGCCGTCCCAGGTACCCAACCAGCCGGCCGCCTTCCCGAGGGACCGCCCCGCGTTCCTCATGTACTCCTTGAGGTCACCGTCGAGGGAATCCCGGAACGCGCTCGCCGCGTCCCCCTGCCAGCTGGAACTGGCCGCGAGCAACCGCTCGATCTGGCGATGGCAGTTGTCGAGCGTCTCCGCCGCCGACTTCACCTTGTGGTGCAGCGCGGAAACCTCGTCCGGTGCGCCGGGTACCGGGTTCCAACCGAGGCTCGGATACGGATTGGCACCCATCAGCGCCTCCCCCCTGCGTTCGCTGCCGCCGTATCCCCCATCTGCTGGAGGGCCTTCGAGAGCTCCTCCTCGAACTTCTTGTAGCTGAGCATGGTCGTCTCGACACCTTCGCCGACCGCCTCGATCAGCTCCTTCAACTCATCGGTCCCGTGCTGCCATCGATCCTGGAAGGTGTCGCAGGCCTCGTCCAACCGAGCTGTGCCGATCTGGTCGGCGCGGACATGCGCGAGAGCTTTACGCGCCCCCTCCAATTCCTCCACCGATCGCTTCAACGTGTCACCGAACGACTTCAGATGGTCAAGGTCAACCTTGAATTCCCCGCTCAATGCGACCCCTTCGCGACGGCAATAAAAGCAGCCCAGCGGCACGTAACAGCCAGCTCGCGCTTTCCCACGGCACCGCTCTGTGAAAACTTACCCGATCCTACCGAGGGCGATTATCACTCGGTCCACCTGATCGCACTGAATGACGAAGTGTGGAGCAGTTGTGCGACCATGCCCTGAGGTTCGACCATTCCAAGAAGACGCCCCAGGGGCAGAGCAAGGATGTCCCCGAGGCGCTGTTCTACTGAGAGTGGAATGGATGCAGCTACACGCGGGGGACTTAATCACAGACGCCGATTTGATTTTTCCCCTTCCGATCCTCGCAGGCAGAAGACACCCGCCCAATCAGCCGACCTCGCCTCCAATCATCACGCAATTACCCAGAAAGCAACATGGGTGCAAACAACGACCTAGTCGTCACTTGCACCCACGCACACATATCCCAGATGAGCAGCGAGAAATTTATCTACTGCTGCGGTGGCCACTGCCCAGGGGGCGGGGTGGGCTGCTGCTGGTATGGGTTCTGCTGCTGCGGCGAGACAGGCTGCTGATACGGATTCTGCTGCGGAGGGAAGGGCTGCTGACCGTGCTGCGGATACGCGGCCGGAGCACCGGGCCCACCATTCTTGTTCTTGTTGCGCCGAGACAGCTTCACGGTCAGGAGCACAATGAGGCCGATCACCACGACAGCGACCACCCCAAGGGCGACGAGGAGAGCCTTCGACCCCTGGTCTTCCTTTTTACCTTCTGCGGCGTTGTCGGCGTCAGACTTGCTGGTACTGGGAGCAGCGGAGGAAGAGCCCTCAGAGCCTGAAACTTTGAGCGGTCCGTACTTAGAGCCTGCAGGGATGTCCTTCGTCAGCGCCGCCAGCGGGTTGATGATGCCGTAACCGTACTTCTCATCGGGGAGGGAAATACCTTTGACGGATGCGGGGACGACTGCGGTCTTCACCAGGCGGTTAGCGACCTGGCCTGCTGTAAGGTCCGGGAACTTCGCACGGATCAACGCTGCGGCGGCAGACACAAAGGCAGTGGCGTCCGATGTCCCGTCTCCGATGCTGAGCTTAGTGTTGCCGGGCCACCCTGCATTTACAATGCGAGCGGCTGGCGCAACCAGAAGAACCTCGGGTCCGTAGTTGGATTTTTCCCAAATTTCCCCACTACTGTCCACGCCACCGACGGCCAGCACACCAGGATACTTCGCGGGAAACTGAATATTAGCGCTTCCACCGTTTCCCGAACCTGAGACGATCAAGACATTATGCGCAATTGCATATGCCACAGCTTCTCGGTCTTGAGGGAGATCCTGCGTCTGGAATTCGGAAATGTTGATGATTTCGGCACCCTGATCCACGGCGTAGCGGATTGCATCCGCGTATCCATTGGTACCTGAACGAATAGGGAGGATTTTAGCGTCCGGCGCCAACCCCTTGACGCCGTCTTCTCCATCTAGACCGTGACCATGACCAGCAATATCCGAAGCTATTGATGTGCCGTGACCTGACCCCGAATTTGTTCCTACCGGGCTCGCATCATCGTCGCCGTCCTCGAAGTCTCGTCCCTTGAGTACGTTACCCTTCAGGTCTATATGCTCGGCATTAACACCATTGTCGACTACAGCAACAGTAACGCCGCTGCCGGTTGAGACCTTCCAAACCGATTCGGCTTGCAGTGCTTTCAGCGCCCACTGATCACGTCTGGTCTGGTCTGCGAAAGTAGCGGGAGCCGCTGCCAGGATCAGAGCGCCAGTCAATGCTGTAGCACTCAGCGCACGCGCCGTTCGCCTGAAGGTCATTCCGTCTTCCATCTCCCGTTACTGAGCGTGGGCGCAGTCTTTCGACCACGCCCACGCATCCTGTCACTTGCCGCTGAACATAGGCGACTACTCGATGACTCGAGGGGCCGCGTTGGTCTGCGGAGTCCACGTCTCCTCGTCCTCGACAAGGTAGTCGGGACGCTCGCCCTCGTGCTGCTCGTCTTCCTTACGGCGGCCAGTGCGCGAGCCAGGGGCGCCTGCGATGCCACCCTTGCGGACAGCGCTGGCTCCCTTGCCTGCGGCGCCGCGGCTGCTGTGCAAGCCCGAGCCGCCGGCAGTCCCCCTGCCTGCGCCGGCACCGGACTTGGGCGTGCCGCCGACTACGCCACCGCGAGCCGTGCCTCCGACACGTCCAGCCGCGCCCTTGGCGGTGCCTGCGCCACCTACGCCGCCGGCACCGGCACGACCTGCCGTGCCACCCGCACCGGCACTGGCGGCTCCGGCACGACCAACCATGCCGCCGCGAGCGGCACCAGCCCCAGGCGCCGCACCACCAGCCGCGCCACCGATGAAGCCCCCGGCGCCGACCGTACCGCCGCCGACGGAGCCACCACCCACCGCGCTCCCGCCACCACCGACTACCGGCGCACCTGTACGACCACCGCCGATACCGTCAATTGCCGTGCCGACCTGCGGCTGCGAGACAGACGGCTTGTGTGCACCGCCTGTGATTCCCGATGGCGGAGTCACTGCCTTGGACGAACTGATCGTGCTGGTCTGGCTGCCACTGCGAGCAGTGGCAGCCGTTACCTTTTGCGGGCTTCGCGTCGCGGTCCCTGTAGGCAAGATCACGGGAGCGGGAGGAACCGCGCCACTAGGATCGCCAGGGTAGTCCTCGGAATCCCGAATCCCACCCTTCCACTTGCCCATCTCTAGGGCCCGACTGTTATAGGCCGCCCCCAGTATCTCCATCTGCTCAGCCATCTTGAGCTGAGCCTCGCGTCCTGCAGACAGACTGCCTTCCTTATTGGCGAGGACATCCCCCGAGCTGGCCCCATTCTTGAGGGCGTCGTCAGCAGCCGGGCCCCCGTCCCTGTCACCAAAATCTCCGACGAAGTCCGCCGCCCTGGATAGCTTCCCCGGCTTTTCCATCGCCAAGACCGCGTCCTTGACGCTCGAAAGGACCGCAGCCGCGCCCCGCAGGGACACCGCCACATGGTCGGCGTAGCCCGCACTGTCGCTGAGCGTCTTGCCGATCTCCTGCGCCCGCGCCTTGAACAGGTCCGCGCTCTGGCCCTCCCAGTGTGCCAGCACGTGCTGAACAGCGGTTTCAAGGCCCTCCTTGATACCGCCGCTTCCGATCAGTTCGTTGCTGAGGTCGGCCCACCCTTGCGCCACCGACTTCACGGTTCCGGCATCTGCGCTCTGAACCATGGCCTTCATCTGGTCCATGTCGCACTCCAGCCCGAATTTTGTGGTGGGCTTTGCTGCGAAGCACTGGTCGGCCGGAATGTATTCCAAATCCCCGATGCCCTTGCCAGCCATGGCTACAGTCCCCTCATCTCCATGTAGCAGAACACCTGTCACTTACCCTGGAATGCGGCATAGTTGTCCGCTTCAGCGTCACTGAACGCATCGTGCGTCTTCTTCGTCTTCTGCCCGAAATCGTCCAGCAGGTCTTCCAGGTATTGGACAACGCCCTCAAGAACTTCCTTCATCTGGGCATGAGCCGTGTACAACGTCTCTGCCTCCCCGAAGCCTGTCCCGAGCGCCCCCTGCGGCAGATACGTCTTGTTCTGAACGCTCGCCTTGGAGGACGACATGTCCTTGAGAACAGCGTTCAGCTTGGTGATCGTCCCCTCGATCTCACTCAGATCGACCTTGTACTGCTCAGCCATACTGCTCAGCTCCCCGTTGACTCCACGTTGTTACCCACACCCTGCTTGCGCCGCCAGTCACTGAGTACCCGGCCGCCCCCGAACAGCAGAAGCACGAGGGCGAAGCCGGCTGCCAGGACGTACAGCGCGTAGCGTTCCGTTCGTTGCTGTTCGGTCTCGCCGAGGACCAGCGTCGCGGCCTGGACGTCGGCGGAGCCGCCGGCGGGGCCGGCCGAGTCCGGCTTCGGGCCGGCGGCGGAGGGTTCCGTCGTGTCGTCGTTGACCGCAGCCGCCGGATCGATGACGCCCCAGCCCACGAAGTCGTCGCGGCCCGGCTTGGTCCGGTCCGCCGTCTGCTCGATCTGGGTGATGACCTGCTTGTAGCCCCATCCGGGATGCTTGGCCCGGATCAGGGCCGCGACGCCCGAGACGTACGGGGCCGCGAAACTCGTGCCCTGGTCGACGCAGTTGCCGCCCGTCGGGACGGTCGAGACCATGTCGATGCCCGGTGCCGCGACGCCCACGAACGGGCCCGACTGGGAGAAGGGGGCGCGGGCGTTGTTGCGGTCGGAAGCCGCGACCGCCAGCACGCCCGGGTACGCCGCCGGGTAGGTCTCCTTGATCTTGCCGTCCGCACCGTCGTTGCCGGCCGCGGCCACGATCAGCGCGTCCTTCGACTGGGCGTACGCGATGGCCGACCGGAAGGCCTCGTCGACCGCGGGGTCCATCTTCGACGCGGTGTCCTGCGAGATGTTGATGACCTTGGCACCGGCGTCGGCCGCGTACCTGATGGCCTTCATCATCGTGTCGACGTTACCGCTGCCCTTGTCGTCGTTCTGGCGGATCGGGATGATCGTCGATTCCGGGGCGAGGCCGATGAAGCCCGTGCCGTCGAGCTTTCGGGCGGCGATGATCCCCGCCACCTTGGTGCCGTGGCCCACCTGGGAGTCGTTCTTGCCGTTGCCGCCCTTGTGCAGGAAGTCCGTGCCGTTGGCGACTGCGTTGCCCTTGAGCTGGGCGTTGACGGTGTCGACACCGGTGTCGATGACGGCGACCTTGATGCCCTTGCCCTTGGTGTCCTGCCACAGCTGGTCGAGGACGATGCGCTGCAGCGACCAGGGCGTTCCCTTGATGATGTCGGACGGGAACGAGCAGCTGGTGTCGTCGACCTGGAAGCGCACGTCGTCGTCGGCCAAGACGGTCCGCACCCGGTCCGCGGCGGCTGCCGGTGCGGCGCCGGCGATGGGCAGCCCACAGGCGAGGACCGCCAGGGCGGCGGTGCCTGCGGCGCTCCGATGCGCGGCGCGCGATGCCCCGGATCCCACTTCTTACGTCCTCCCGTTTTGTTTCCGTACGGGCGCGTGAAACAGCTATGAATAGCCATGAACAGCTATCAGCCGATTAACCGGCTATGAGCACAAACGTCCACACGCCCCGTGAATCACCGATGGGGGCGAGCGCGCTGTCGCGCACCCGCCCCCATCAAGCGATCACGTCAGCCGCCCCAGATCTGGGCGTTCTTCGACTCGGTAGCCTGGTAGTTCTGGGCGGCGCTGTCGAGGGCCTTGGCGATGGCTTCCAGCGTCTGCTGCATGGAGGCGGCGCGCTGGTCCCACTCGGCCTGCTTGGCGCGGTAGGACTCCTGCGCCGAGCCTTCCCAGCTGGCGGAGATCCGCTTCACGCCGGCCTCGAGCTCGTCCAGCTGCGTGCGGACCTTGCCCGCGGTGCTGCGCACGTCCTGCGCGGCCTGGGAGATCGTGGCGAAATTTACAAGAATCTGCCCGGACATCTCTTCTGTGTCTCCTCAGATGTGTGGATGGTCGGTCACGGCCGTGCGCCGCGGCGCACAGGTCCGATCATCCGAAGGGGGACGAAGCCGCGATGTTCTGGATGGACGCACGCTGCTCCTCTTCCGAAGCGGCGTAGGACTTGGTGCTCTGGTCGATCGCTTCCTTGATGTCGTTCAAGATCTGGTTGATCTTGTTCGCATCCTGGTTCACCTGCGACTGCAGGTTGTTGTACGCGGTGGCCGCCGAGCCCTTCCAGCCGCCCGTGATCGTGTCGATCACGGTCTGCAGCCGGGAGATTTCGCCCTGGATCGAGGAGTTGACCGAGGAGATCTTGCCGCTGAACGCGACCATCTCCTCCTCGGTCATGGTGAACTGCTGTCCAGCCATGTCGTGTCCCCCATGAGACGTAGGAGTTCTGAGTAGACCCTCACCCGGAACGCCGTCACCGAATGGTGGCAGGCGTACCCAGTCCGGTCTGGTTCCACTCTAGTCGCATCCGCTGACAGAGCGAACATCAGTTGGGGCTTGTATCAAGATCGCGATGAAGTCAACTCACCTTTTTCACAAGTGCGTTCGTGAAGTGTGAGTGACATGGGCGGGCACAGCGGCCCGCCCGGACCGCCCCAGGAGGGGACGGCCCGGGTCCAGGACTTCAAAGACTTCGAGGACTTCAAAGACTTCGGGGACTTCGGGCACTTCGAGCGCGCGAAGCTCCCGCAGGCCTACGACCCCTGCGCCTGCTCCGCGTTGCCGCTGCTGAGCTCCGGCCCCGCCGCCAGCAGGTCCGCCCACGTCGCCGGAACCGACGCCGCGCGGATCTTGCCGTAACCGAGCCGGACCTGGGAGGTGTTGGTCTGCTGGGTCTGGGCGTCGGCCTTCTCGCCGCCCGTCACCTCGCTGTCGTTACGGGCGGGGATCGAGTAGCGCAGGCCGGTGTCCGTCACCAGGAAGGTGCTGCCGCCGCCGGCGTTGGTGCCCGTGATCCGCTTGAAGAGCAGGCCGCTGCCGGGCGAGACGTAGGTCCGGGACCCGCTCTGGGAGACGTCCTTCGGAAAGTCCGCGGCGGTCCAGACCGACATGAGCGGCAAGCCGGTCTTCTCGTTCTTGTCACCGCCGTGCCAGACGCTGCACGAGGTCTTCCTGCCGCCCTTCTCATAGACGGTGTTGGCCTGGGTCACCATCTCGTCGGGCCAGTTCTTCCCTCCCAGCCACTCCCCCGGCTCCGGCTGGATGTCGTTGAAGTTGACCTTCACCGGCGCCGCGTCCTCGGTCCCGTACACGGCACCGATGAAGGGGTTCCGCAGCCACATCTGCGCCGTGAAGTCGGACAGGGCCACGACCTTGTCCTTCAGCACGATGAACTTGTGCCGCGTGCTGCCGGAAGGAGCGTCCAGGACGAGGCCGACCTTCGAGTACTTGGGAAGAAGGCCCTCGATGTGCGCCTCCGATCCCGGCTGCGCCCCCAGATCCTGCGGTGTGGGGAATTCGAGGTCACCGACGACGTTGAGCGTATTGATGAAGTTCGTTCCGACCTTCTGCGGCGCCACCCCGCTGCCCAGCACCGCGCGCTCGATGTCCTGCATCGTGTTGTCGCCCGTGAGCCGCCACAGCTTGCCGCCGATCAGGTAGGCGCTCCCGTCCGGAGTGACGATGTACCGCTGGCCGTGCCCGACCTCCGGGTCCGTGGGGCCCTCGATGTACAGCACCTGGTTCGGCTTCAGCTGCCCGTTGCTCTTCTCGAACAGCTTGGTGTTGTCGCTCTTGTCCAGCACGTACGTCGCGCTGACGGGCTGCCCGTCAGCCCCCGGGGCCTGGCACAGCGCCCAGGTCTTCGCCGTCTTCGCGTCGTCCGCGGAGGGAAGCCGGTCGGGGGCGAAGGGGATACCGACGGTGGCGCCCATCGGGTACTTGCTGTTGTCGAGCACCGACTCCTTGATCTTCATGACCTGCGGGCTCTCGCCGTTCAACAGCAGCTTGGCGGACGCCAGGTTGAGGACCGGGTGCAGGCTGAGCTTGTCCTCGCCCTTGGTCTTCACCAGCACATAGCGCGTCGTCGACTCACTGCCGACCAGGATGTTCTTGCCCTGTTGGTCCCAGCCCTTCGGCGCGGCCGGGCTGAGCATGCCCCAGGCGCCGAACCCGATGAGCACCAGCACCGCCACACCGAGACTCGGCAGAACGGTCTTGAGGGGGCGCGGAGCGGCCTCTTCCGAACCGTGCGGAGACGGCTGAAGAAACGCCGCCACCGTGCGCCTGCGCGCGAAGGAGTAAGCGTTCAGCTCATCCCTACGTGTCGCCATCGATGGGTCAACTCCCCGTTTTTTCGCTTTGCTGCCGAATGCGGAACTCCCCAGGGCCGCCCGGTACTCCGTGGCGTTTGCTCCTGCAGGGGCCTCTACTATGCCGTGTGACGATCGCACCGTACGGTACGGGGTACGGTGATCCGCCGCCAGCTCGAGTCGCGGCCAGACAATGCAAAGGGGTTGTACCGGGGGATGAGCACTGCGACCAGGTCCCGGCGCCGTAACGGCAGCCGTCGTACCCAGGAGAACCAGGGGCCGGGGCGGGTGCCGGAACCGGCACAGCCGTCCTCGACCCCGAGGCCCCCGAGTCCGGCCTCGCCGTCGCTCGCCCGGCGCCCCGGCAGCATCGGGCCCATCCGGGTCCAGCAGCTCGTCGGCTTCGAACTGGCCGCCGCGGTCCTGCTGATCGGCTGGCTGCTGCGCCCCATCGGTCTCACCGTCGGCATCGTGCTGGCCGTACCGCTGGTCCTGGCCGGACTGCTGCGCCGCCGCGGCCGTCCGCTGCCCGACTGGTTCAACACCGCCCGTGCCCTGAGGGACCGCCGCAAGCGCAACGCCGAACCGGTGCCCCCCGGCACCGACCCCGGCTTCGCCCCGGCCGTCGAGTGCGACCCGGCGCTGCGCACCTACAGCTTCCAGGACCGCGAGCAGCGCGAGATCGGCATGCTCGGCGACGGCACCTTCCTCACCGCTCTGGTGCAGGTGCAGGCCGCCGACACCCCGCTGCGTCCTTCCTACGGCACCGGGGACATCCCCCTCGATCTTCTCCAGGGCCTGCTGGAGGTGGACGACATCCGGCTCGCCTCGGTCCAGGTCGTCCAGCACACCCAGCCCGCCCCCGCCCCGCATCTGCCCCCGCAGGCCATGGCGGTGCGCTCCTACGGGCCGCTCCAGGCGCAGAGCATGACGCCCGGGCTGCGCATCACGTGGGTCGCGCTCAAGTTCGACCCGGAGCTGTGCCCCGAGGCCGTGCAGGCCCGCGGCGGCGGTATGCAGGGTGCCCGTCGGTCGCTGCTGCGCGTCGCCGACCAGCTGGCCAGCCGCCTCATGGGGGCCGGCATGCAGGCCAAGGTGCTGAGCGAGGCGGACATCTGCGGCGCCATCGCCACCTCCAGCTGTGTCAACCCGATGGCCACCACCGGCGGTGCCGCCCTCGACGGGAGCCGCTCGGGCCGCCGTACGGCCGAGAGCACCCGTACCTGGCGCTGCGACGACCGGCTGCACACCACGTACTGGATCTCCCGGTGGCCGCAGTTCGGCGGCGCCGGCCCGGTCTTCCCCCGGCTGGTCGGCGCGCTGACCTCCGCGCCGACGCTCGCGAGCACCTTCTCGCTCACCATCAGCAGGCGGCGCGGCAAGGTCCTGGCGCTGTCCGGCCATGTGCGTCTGACCGGCCGCGGTGAGAACGAACTGGGCGAGGCGGCCGAGCACTTGGAGCGGGCGGCGGCCGCGTTCAAGGTCGGTCTCGTACGGCTCGACCGTGAGCAGCTGCCCGGAGTTCTGGCCACCCTGCCGCTGGGAGGTACCCGCTGATGTCCGCTCCCACCGTTCGTCCCTCCGGCCGTTCCGGCTTCGGATCCGCCACCCCGGGCTTCCCCGGACAGCGTGCCGGGCATCTGCCCCGTTCCCCGGAGCCCGCCCGGATCGGCCCCGAGCGGCGCCTGCGGGAGGCCTTCGGTCTGCTCGGCCCCCGGCGTGACCGCCACCTCGTCGACGCCGATGTACTGGCGCAGCTGAGCCTGCCGGTCGGTGACGACGGTCTGATCCTCGGCATAGACCCCGACAACCAGCCCGCGGTGCTGGGGCTGTGCCGCCCCACCCGCCTGGACATGGTGCTGGTCGGCGGTACCTGGCTGGCCCAGGTCATCGCCCTGCGGGCGGCGGCGATCGGCGCGCGCGTGGCCGTCGAGACGGCACGTCCGCAGCTGTGGGCGCCGATGGCGCAGGCGGCCGGCGGCGGCCAGCAGGCCGTGACGGTGCACCAGGTGGGGCGGATCGCCCCGCAGGGACCGTCCCCGGCCAGCCCGGTGCTGATCATCCGCGACCTGGGCATCCGTCCGCCGCGCAGCCGTCTCACCACGGCGCCCTGGCAGTCGGTGCTGACCCTGCTCCCCTACCTCGGCCCCACCGCACCCCGGCTGCTGGCCAACGCGGACGTCGTCGGGATCCAGCGGATCTCCCCGCAGGAGTCCGAAGTGGTCGGCAAGTCCATGCGGTTGCCCCAGGGCGACGCCGCGTCCCTGTCGTCCCTCTCCGACAACGTCGCACTGTGGTGCACGCAGAAGAGCCGGCAGTACGTGATGACCCAGCCGACCGACGCGGAGACCGGTCTCCTCGGGGCGCCTCGCCGGATGGACTGACGGGCGGGCTCGTGCCATGGCCAAGGCCTGGGCCCCTCATGCGAGTTCGTGACCATACCGTTGCGCCGTGTGAAGGGGACCAGGCCAAGTAGGGTGCTCCTGCACGAGGTTCGCTCATGAGAAAGGGCCCGCCGACCATGACCGACGCGGACGACATCGCCGCAAAGACACCGGACCCGGACGTGAAGGCGCGAAAAGAGCGGGAACGGGACGAGCTGTACGGCCTGGACATCTCCGGCGTCGAGTGGCAGAGCGCCCCCGGCACCGAGGAGCACGAGGAGCGCGTCGAGATCGCGTACCTCCCCGAGGGCGCCGTGGCCATGCGGTCCTCCCTGGACCCGGACACCGTCCTGCGGTACACGGAGGCG
This sequence comes from Streptomyces sp. NPDC005374, assembly GCF_042872225.1. NCBI lineage: Bacteria > Bacillati > Actinomycetota > Actinomycetes > Kitasatosporales > Streptomycetaceae > Streptomyces > Streptomyces sp. NPDC005374. Next base: position 60,519 of record NZ_JBIAKA010000025.1, read on the forward strand.
GAGTGGCGGGCCTTCGTACTGGGCGCCCGCGACGGCGAGTTCGACCTGGAGCCCGCACCGCACAACGGCGGGCTCACCGCGGAGTAGATGCGGCGAGCACGGCGGCCCGGCTCCGGCCGGGCCGGAGCCGGCCGCACCGGGCTTCGGAGACAGACCAACCGCCACAAGGGCGACATCGGGGCGGACAGTGGTCCAGTGCGTGCGAGCGCACAGTGGACGGGCCTGCCCCACCGGGCCCGGTGGCGTTTACGCTTGATGCGGGTGCGACGTAAGAACCCACGGGTGGGTTGTTCTCGTCCAGAGGACTTCAGACGGATCGGACAACAGGACGGTCGCCCCCGGCCCGGCACATGAGTGCCCACACGGCACGAGGGTGCTCGACCACACCAGGAGGAATTGTGCAGAGCGATCGGGACGGGCTGCGCGCGGGCTGGACCACGCCCAGCGACGACCAGTCCGACGCGGAGTCCGCCGGCGAGCTGACGGGCGAGTTCACCATCGACTACGCCGCACCTGCCTGGTACACGCAGAGCGCGGCGCCCGAGGCCGAACCGACGCCTCCCGCGCCCACCCCTGCCCCCACCGCGCCTGCACCCCACCCCGGTTACCCCGATCCGTCCGGTTCTGCACCATCGCCGGCCGGTGCACCGGGCCCGGCGCCCGTTCCCGGCCCGCAGTTCGACCCGGCCACGGGTGCGCCCGGCATGACGCCGCCGCCTCCGCCGCCGTGGGCGGGCAACCCCGGCACGGCTCCCCAGCCGCCCGCGCCCCCGAACCCCCACAGTGGCTACGGCTACCCGCAGGCCCCCCCTCCCCCGAACCCGCAGACCGGCTACGGCTATCCGCAGCCGCCGACGCCCCCGAACCCCCAGAGCGGCTACGGCTACCCGCAACCGCCCACCCCTCCGGCCCCGGTGGCTCCGGCGCCGCCCGTGGCCCCGGTGGCTCCCGCACCTCCGGCAGCCCCCGTCCCGCCCGCATCGGACGGCGGCGCGGAAGGCCGTATCGACGCCCCGTCCGCACCCGCCGCGACGACCAGCGCCCCCCAGCCCCCGGCCGCCCCGACCGCGGACGCACCCGCCGCGCCCACCGCACCCGAGCCGCCCGCCCCCGCCGAAGGACCGCAGGTGTCCCCGGCGCCCGAGCCGGAACCGCAGGCCGCCGCCGCAGCACCGGCCGCCCCGGCCCCGAGCGAGGCACCGGCCGCATCCGCCGCCGACGACGAGCCCGGAGCCGCCGGCCAGGACGAGGGCGCCCCCCAGGCCCCCACCGCCGAGGCCGCCGTACCCGAAGCCGCGGAAGCACCCGAACCCGCGCCCGCGCCCGAGTCCTCCGCCCCCGGCGACGAGCCCGTCACCCAGCAACCGCAGGCCGCCCCGCCCGCGCAGACCGCCGTACCGGAGCAGCCCGAGGCCCAGCAGGACGGCTGGCGGCCCCCGCCGGCTCCACAGGGTGCCGTCCCGCCGCTCCCGCCCCAGTTCGCCTCGGCTGCCCCCGGCACGGCTCCGCCGTCGGCCCCGGAGTGGACGACCGGCGGACAGCCGCAGCCGCCCGCCGCACAGCCCGGTGCCCCGCTGCCCCCCGCCCAGCCGCAGGCACCGCAGCCCGCGCCCTCGGGCTGGCCGGCCACCCCGCCGCAGCCCGAGAACCCGGCGGCGCAGAGCGGTTACGGCTATCCGCAGCCCCCCGCGCCCCCGAACCCCCAGAGCGGGTACGGCTTCCCGCAGCCCCCCGCCCCCCAGCCCGGCCAGGGCGGCTACGGCTACCCCCAGCCGCCCGCGCCCCCGAACCCGCAGAGCGGCTACGGCTTCCCGCAGCCCCCGGCCCCCCAGCCCGGCCAGAGCGGTTACGGCTACCCGCAGCAGCAGCCCCCCGCACAGCCCGGTCAGCCCGCCCATCCCGGTCAGCCCGTGCCGCCGCCCCCGGTCCAGCCGCAACCGCAGCCGGGACAGCAGCAGTTCCCGGGCCAGCAGCCCCAGGCGCCCCACCCCGGCCCGTACCCGGGTGCTCCCGGCCAGCCCGGTGTGGACCCCCGCACCGGGGGTGCCTGGCCGGCGGCCGTTCAGCACGACCAGCGGCAGCAGGTCGCCGGCGCGGGTGCTCCGCTCGGCTACAACGCCGCCGTCGAGCTGACCTCGGACCGGCTGGTCAACAGCAAGAAGCAGAAGGCCAAGAGCAGCCGTCCCGTTCCGGGCGGGTCGAAGTTCAAGCTCGGCGGCAAGAAGGAGGAGCAGGAGAGGCAGCGCAAGCTCGACCTCATCCGCACTCCCGTGCTGTCCTGCTACCGGATCGCGGTGATCAGCCTCAAGGGCGGCGTGGGCAAGACGACCACGACCACCGCCCTCGGCTCGACCCTCGCCACCGAGCGGCAGGACAAGATCCTCGCCATCGACGCGAACCCGGACGCCGGCACGCTCGGCCGCCGGGTGCGGCGCGAGACCGGCGCCACCATCCGTGACCTGGTCCAGGCGATCCCGTACCTCAACTCGTACATGGACATCCGGCGGTTCACCTCGCAGGCGCCCTCCGGCCTGGAGATCATCGCCAACGACGTCGACCCGGCCGTGTCCACGACGTTCAACGACGAGGACTACCGGCGCGCGATCGACGTGCTGGGCCGTCAGTACCCGATCATCCTCACCGACTCGGGCACGGGTCTGCTCTACAGCGCCATGCGCGGGGTGCTCGACCTCGCCGACCAGCTGATCATCATCTCGACGCCGTCGGTGGACGGGGCGAGCAGCGCCAGCACGACGCTCGACTGGCTGTCGGCGCACGGTTACGCGTCGCTGGTGTCGCGGTCCATCACCGTGATCTCGGGTGTGCGCGAGACCGGCAAGACGATCAAGGTCGAGGACATCGTCACGCACTTCGAGCAGCGCTGCCGGGGCGTGATCGTCGTACCGTTCGACGAGCACCTGGCGGCCGGTGCCGAGGTCGATCTCGACATGATGCGGCCCAAGGTCCGGGAGGCGTACTTCGAGCTGGCCACCATGGTCGCCGAGGACTTCGTGCGGGCCCAGCAGGAGCAGGGGCTGTGGACGGGGCAGGGCGGCATCCAGCCGCCGACCATGGCCCCCCCGATGCCGGGCCAGCCGCAGCAGGCCCCGCAGGGACAGCCCCCGTTCCAGGGCTTCCCGGGCGCCCAGCCCGGCCAGCCCTGGCAGAGCCCTCAGCAGGGTCAGCCCGGTCAGCCCCATCCCGGGTTCCCCCAGCAGCCGTACGACCCGAACGCGGGACAGCCGCCGCAGCACTAGCCGGAAACGGCAGCGGACATGAAAGGGGGCCGGCACCTTCACGGTGCCGGCCCCCTTTCATGTCCGCGCGCCTCAATCCCGGGCGGCGTCGCCGATCAGCTCACGGCAGCGCTGCACATCGACGGCCATCGCCTTCAACAGGGCGTCCAGCGACTCGAACTTCTGCTGTCCGCGCACATAGGCGAGGAAGTCCACCGCCACGTGCAGCCCGTACAGATCGAGCCCGATCCGGTCGATCGCGTACGCCTCCACGGTGCGCTCGGTGCCGTCGAACTGCGGGTTGGTGCCGACGGAGATCGCCGCCGGCATCGCCTCGCCCTGCGTGTGCAGCCAGCCGGCGTAGACACCGTCGGCCGGGATGGCGGTGTGGGGCAGGGTCTCGACGTTGGCCGTGGGGAAGCCCAACTCCCGTCCCCGCTGGGCGCCGCGCACGACCACGCCCTCCACCCGGTGCGGGCGGCCCAGGATCTCCCCGGCGCCCTCCACGTCACCCTCGGCGACCAGGCGCCGGGTCAGTGTGGAGGAGAAGGGCTCGCCGCCGCCCGCCGTGCCGGACACGTACAGGTCGACGACCTCGACCTCGAAGTCGTACGTCTTGCCCTGCTCGACGAGGAAGTCGACGTTGCCCGCGGCCTTGTGGCCGAAGCGGAAGTTGGGGCCCTCGACGACCGCCCTGGCATGCAGCTTGTCGACCAGGACCTTGACGACGAAGTCGGCCGGCGAGAGCTTGGAGAACTCCGTGGTGAAGGGCAGGATCAGGATCGCGTCCACGCCCAGGTCGGCCATCAGCTCGGCGCGACGGTGGTGCGGGGCCAGCAACGGGGGGTGGCTGCCGGGGCGGACGACCTCGCTGGGGTGCGGGTCGAAAGTGACGACGACGGAGGGAACGCCCAGCTCTCGGGCGCGGTCCACGGCATGCCGGATGATCAGCTGGTGCCCGCGGTGGACCCCGTCGTAGGACCCGATGGTGACGACGCTGCGCCCCCAGCCCTCGGGGATGTCCTCCAAGCCACGCCAGCGCTGCACTGTGACCGCTCCTCGTCGAACCCGTGTCCGGTATTGGCTCTCAAGACTTACGCAGGTCTAAGGGTGCCATGCCGCGTGCCCGTGGCTCGCATCGGCATGGGGGCTGTGACCCGACGCACGCAATCTCAGACGGGCACCCGTGCTCCCGCCAGGTTCTCGATCATCCGCCGGGTGCCGGGCCCGACCACCGCCGCCCACTCCTCGGGACTCTCGGTGAGCCAGCCGGCCACCAGCGCGGCGAACCCGGGGACGTGCCGACCCAGGTCGACGAGACCGCGGTCGAAGCGGCTCGCGCCGTCCGGGGTGCGGACGAGCAGGAGGCCGATGCGGAGGACGAGATCTCGGATGCCGGCGTCCACGCGGGCGGCGGCCGCGGGCAGCAGGGCGACCAGGACCGCGGGCTCCTTCTCGTGGTCGAGCAGGGATTCGAGGAGTTCCTGGCGCAGCGGCAGGGAGACGGGGGCGCCGGGTCCCGCGAGCACGGCCGCCAGCGCGGCCCGCACCCCTTCCGGGCCGCCGTCGAGGAGACCGGTCACCAGGGGCAGGAGAACGGCCCGGGCGGCGGGGCCCTGGTCGAGGCGCCGGTCCACGTACGCGGCCACGTCCCCGGCGGTCTCCGGCCGCCGCTGGACCGTCTCCCGCACCAGCACGGACACCCGACGGGCCAGCGCGGGCGTGGTGACGTCGGCGAGCGTGCGCAGCGCCTCCCCGGCACCCGGCCGGCGCAGCCGCTCCCGGAACGCGTCCAGGACCGGGTCGGGGTCGGTGACGAGCGCGGGGACCAGCGCGCTCGGCGGGAACTGCGGGTCGCCGGCCGCGAAGTGCCCGAGCGCCTGCGGGAGATGACGGGCACGCGTGCGTGGATCGCGGACCAGCAGGGCGAGCGCGCCACTGTGCAGGGCGCTGTCGTCGGGGCGGGCGAGCAGGGCGAGGGCGGCATAGCGCAGGAGGTCACGGTCGGCCTCGGTGCGTACGTGCGGGGCGGCGCGCAGTCCGTACGCCACCGCCGCCACTCTCCTGGCCGGCCGCTCGTCGTGCGCCCACCGGTCCACGGCCCGGCACACCGCCGACGGCTCCTCCTCGGCCAGCACGTCGAGCAGTTCGTCGGCCCGCCGGTGCGCACAGCCGACGAGCACCTCGGTGAGGTCGTCCAGGGCCCGGGTCCGGTGCGTGTGCAGCAGCGCCTGCGCGGCCTTCGCCACGGTGGCGTGCGGGGTCGCGGGCAGCGGCCGCTCGTCGTCGAACCAGTGGGCGAGATGCGGCTGTACGGCGGTGGGGTCGGCGGCGAGCAGTTCCGCCACGGCGTCCAGGAACCGGGGGCCGGGCTCGTGCGGGGGCCCGTCGGCGAGGACGAGCCGGCGGAGCAGGTCGAAGCGTTCGCCCGGCGGGAGCGGGAGGGCGGTCCAGAAGGCGGGTCCGAACGCGGGCGGTACCGGTTCTCCTTGGCGGCGCCGGGCCACGAGACGGTCGGTGAGCTGCCGCAGGACATCGGTGTACGGCGTCGCGTCGGGCACCCGCAGCAGGGTCTCGGCGAGGAGACGGGACGCCCACCAGGAGTCCGGGTCGGCGTCGAGGGTCTGGACCAACTCCCGCAGTCGGTACGTCAGTCGGGGTGCGCCCTGCTGGCGGGCGACGAGGAGCAGGGCCTGGACCACGGGGCCGATGCGGTGGTGCGGAACGGGCAGCGGGTGTTCCGGGCCGGTGCGGCGGCGGTGGACCAGGACACGCAGGGCCTCGTCCAGGTCCAGGTGCGTGCCCTGGATCCAGTCGGCGAACTCCTCGTGGGCGAAGCGGTAGCCGGTGCCGGCGGGGACGAGGAGGCCCTCGGTGAGGACGGCGGTGGCCCAGCCGCTGCCGCCGGGTCGTCCGGGGGACGGGCCCCAGGGGAACACCGCCTCGAACGACTCCCGGTCCAGTTCGCCCTGGCCGGGGCCGAGGCTGCGGCGGGCGGCCTCGTGGACCTGCCCCGAGACCCTCGCGGCAAGGCGGCGGACGGCGGTGCCGCGCAGACCGCTCGGTGTGGCCAGCCGTACCGCGATGCGCAGGCACATCAGGTCGAGGTACGCCGAGAAGACCTCGTCGCGGTCCACGGGGGCGTGCGGAGCGTGCGGGAGGGCCGCACGGACCTCGGAGAGAAGGCGGAGGGCGAGGGGGTGCCGGTCGTCGGGGGCGGCCAGGATGCCGTCGGGGACGCCATGCCGGGCCCTGGCCCGGCGGGCCTCGTCGTCGGTGAGGTCGGCGAGGCGTGCACAGGGTGGGAAGCACCGGTCCGGGGTGCCGTGCAGCAGGTCCTTGGGGAAGGCCGTCCCCGCCGCCTCCCAGTACTCCTCCCGGCACGCCACCACCAGGCGTGCTCCTGTCTCCCGCAGCCATGTCGCCGTGCCCTCGCTCCATTCGGCGAGGCGGTGGGCCAGGACCGGGGGCATCTCCTCGGGGCCGTCGAGGAGGAGGAGCAGAGGGCGGCCGGCGGCCCGGGACAGCCGGGCCAGACGTTCGGGCGTGAGGTCGCCGAGGTCGGCGGCAACGGTGTCCGCGGAGGTCGCCACGATGCGGGCGGCCCTGGTGAGCGCGCGGCGGGCCGCGTCGGCCACCGAGGCGTCGGTGTCCGCCAGGTCGGCGCCGCGCAGCCAGAGGGTGGGGGCCGGGGCCGGGCCGCGGTGGCGGCGGGCGGCGAGGGCCGCGAGTTCCGTCGTACGGCCGCTGCCGGGCGGCCCGACGAGCCCGAGGACGGTCGCCGTGCCCTCGGTGAAGGCGGTGAACTCCCTTGCCGTGGCGGCCCGTTCGACCGGTTCCGTCGCGCCTGCCCGCCCCACGTAGCCCGCCAGTGTGCCCGGCGGACCGTCCTGGCCCACCGAGGTGGCCGTCAGCTCCAGCACTCCGGCCAGGTTGAGGTCGGCGCCGTACGCCGGGACCGTCGCCGCGTTCTCGGCGAGCAGGTCGGCGAGGGGGCCGGGCCGGGCGGAGCGGAGCGGCACCGCGTGACCGCTGTCGCGGTGGCCGCTCTGCAGTGCGGTGCCGAGTACGGCGACGACCGCGCCGGTCCCGGCGTCGAGCACCGGCCCCCCGGCGGCCCCGCCACCGAGCCGCAGGGCGTCGCGGCCCGCGGTGCCGATCGCCAGCTCCAGGACGTCATCGAGGAGGTGGAAGCGGTCGGTGGCCGTGTAGGTCACGGAGGTCGCGCCGAGGATCCGCGCCTCGCGCCAGCAGCCGGCGGGGAGGCGGACGTAGGCGCCGGTCTCCGCGGTGTCGCGCACGGAGACCGGGAGCGGGTCCACCCCGAGCCCCTCGGTCCGTACGAGTGCCAGGTCCAGCTCGGGCAGCGGGGTCACCGCGTCGGCGCTCACCACACAGGTGCGGTCACCGAAGGCGCGCAGCACCAGCCGGGGCAGCCCGTCGACGGCCTCGTGACTGGTGACGACGGTGCCATGGTGATCGGCCACGAACCCGGTGCCGCGGGCCCGCCCGGCCAGGTCATGGATGCGTACGAGGTCTTCGTCCCGACCGGGCCCGGAGACCTGTTCCTGAAGCCCGCTGCTCCGGCCACGCGCGTGCCGGGGCTGGTCGCCGTGCCGTGCCGACCGGGACCTCTCGCACCCGCTCCGGCCGGCTCGGCCGGTGGCGTCGCTCTCGAGGTCGTCGGCCCACTCGGACCGCGCGTCCGGGCCGGCCTCGCGGTTCCCCCACCGGACCCGCGGGGCGTCCTGCTCCGCCTCGCGAGCCGGGCGGTCACCCCGCCGACCGGTCTCGCGCGTCACCGGGCCCCAGGACTGCGTCAGAGGCCTCTCCGCGCGGTCCGTGGCGCCGGAGGCCGGAGGCACCGCTTCACCGACGGAGTCACCCCGCGGGCCTCGTGCCGCCATGGTCGAACCTCCCCGCCGTACGCACGTTCCTGCTTTCGACGGTAGGCGCGAGGTGATCAGCGGGACAGATCGCGTGGCGAAAGCGCCCCCTTCCGCTCCCCCGGTTCACTCCGAGCGCCCGTCCGCGCGGGTGAATGGAAGGGGACGGGCGGATACACCCTAGGGGTGGGGGAACCGAGGGGGACCGTGGAGCGGCGGCGCAACCCCGTGATCGCCGCTCCACGGGCGGGCAGCCTCGGCACCGCCCCCGCGCCGGTCGGCGACCCTCCGCGCGGGGAGTGTCCCAGCAGGACCGTCGCCCCTCGCGACTCCCGGCCCGCCCCGCAACCGCGCGTGGCCGCATCGGCATCTGCCCAGCAGCCGGACCCGGCATCGCGGGGCCCGGCACGCCGACTCCCGCCGACCGCTCCGCCAAACGGCGAACGGCGGACGGCCCTTATCCGAAGACGGCCAGGCTCTTCGCCTTGCCCTTGTGTTCCTCGACCAGTGCGAGGAGGCGGCCCTCGGCATCGAACACGGCCACAGTGCCGACGCCCGCGTAGGCGTCGGGCATGTCGAGCCGTACGCCGTTGGTGAGCAGCTTGGCCCGGCGGGCGTCGACGTCCCAGCGCGGGAACGCGGCCGTGGCGGCGTCGGCGATCGGCATCACCGTCAGCTCCTGCTGGAGCTGTTCGAGGGTCTTGGCCGAGTCCAGCTTGTACGGGCCCACGCGGGTGCGGCGCAGGGCGGTGAGGTGGCCGCCCACGCCCACGTCGGCGCCCAGGTCGCGGGCGAGCGCCCGGATGTAGGTGCCGGAGGAGCAGACCACGGAGACCACCAGGTCGAGGACCGGGGTGCCGTCCTCGGCGACCGCGTCCCGGATGTCGTGGACCGCGAAGGAGGACACGGTGACGGGCCGGGCGGGGATCTCGAACTCCTCGCCCTCACGGGCCCGCTTGTACGAGCGCACCCCGTCGATCTTGATGGCGCTCACCTTGGACGGCACCTGCATGATGGCGCCGCTCAGCTTGGCGATCCCGGCGTCGACGGCTTCCCGGGTGACCTTCGAGGCGTCCGCCGACCCCGTGATCTCGCCCTCCGCGTCGTCGGTCAGGGTGTTCTGGCCGAGCCTGATCGTGCCCACGTACTCCTTCTCGGTCAGCGCCAGGTGCCCGAGGAGCTTGGTCGCCTTCTCGATGCCGAGGACGAGGACGCCCGTCGCCATGGGGTCGAGAGTGCCCGCGTGTCCGACGCGGCGGGTCCTGGCGATCCCGCGCATCTTGGCGACCACGTCGTGCGAAGTGAAGCCCGACGGCTTGTCGACGATGACAAGGCCGTCGGGCGGTGGGGTCTTCTGCGTCATTCGGCGGCGTCGTCCGTCTCGTCCTCGTCGCCCGGCTTGCGGTACGGGTCGGCCTCACCGGCGTAGGCGGCGCCTGCGGAGACCTCGCGCACCTTCTCGTCGGACTGGCGTGCCTTGTCGAGGAGATCCTCGATGGTCTTGGCGGTGTCGGGCAGGGCGTCGGCCATGAAGGTCAGCGTCGGCGTGAACTTCACGCCCGCCGCCGCACCGACCGCGCTGCGGAGCACGCCCTTGGCGCTCTCCAGGCCGGCGGCCGCGGCGGCCCGCTCCTCGTCGTCCCCGTACACGGTGTAGAAGACGGTCGCCTCCCGCAGGTCACCCGTGACCCGGGTGTCCGTGATGGTGACGTGGGTGCCGAGCCGCGGGTCCTTGATCCCACGCTGCAGCTTCTGGGCCACCACCTCTCGGATGAGGTCCGCCAGCCTCTTGGCGCGCGCGTTGTCGGCCACTGGTCCGTCTCCTTAGTAACTGTCTTGCTGCTTGCTTCAGTCTTCGTCGCTGTGGAGCCTGCGTCGAACCGAGAGCAGTTCCACCTCGGGCCGAGCGGCGACCAGCCGCTCGCAGCGGTCCAGTACGTCGGTGAGGTGTTCTGTGTCCCCGGAGACCACCGCGAGCCCGATCTCGGCCCTGCGGTGGAGGTTCTGGTTGCCCGTCTCCGCCACGCTCACCGCGTACTTGCGGTGGAGCTCGGCCACGATCGGACGGACGAGTGAGCGTTTCTCCTTCAGTGAGTGCACGTCACCGAGGAGCAGGTCGAAGGACAGAGTCCCCACATACATGTGTGTCCGGATGTCCCGCCGGTTCGGGGTACGGGCGCCACGCTTCGACGCCGATACGGGAACCGTACACGCAACGGCCGGGGCCGATCGACGGAATAACTCCCGCCGACCGGCCCCGATCGCGTGCTACGACGATCAGCCGCGCGGCTTCTCGCGCATCTCGTACGTCGCGATGACGTCGTCGATCTTGATGTCGTTGAAGTTGCCGAGGTTGATACCGCCCTCGAACCCTTCGCGGATCTCGGTGACGTCGTCCTTGAAGCGACGCAGACCGGAGATGTTGAGGCTCTCCGCGATGACCTTGCCGTCGCGGATGAGGCGCGCCTTGGTGTTGCGCTTGACCTCTCCCGAACGGACCAGGACACCGGCGATGTTGCCCAGCTTGGACGACTTGAAGACCTCGCGGATCTCCGCCGTGCCGAGCTCGACCTCCTCGTACTCCGGCTTGAGCATGCCCTTGAGGGCCGCCTCGATCTCCTCGATGGCCTGGTAGATCACCGAGTAGTACCGGACGTCGACGCCCTCGCGCTCCGCCATCTGCGCCGCGCGGCCCGCAGCGCGGACGTTGAAGCCGATGACGATGGCGTCGGAGCCGGTCGCCAGGTTGATGTCGGACTCGGTGACCGCACCCACACCGCGGTGCAGGATGCGGATGTCGACCTCTTCACCGACGTCGAGCTGGAGCAGCGAGGACTCGAGAGCCTCCACCGAACCGGACGCGTCGCCCTTGATGATGAGGTTGAGTTCCTGCACCAGACCGGCCTTGAGGGCCTCGTCCAGGTTCTCCAGGGAGAACCGGACACCCCGGCGGGCGAAGTTGGCGTTGCGCTCGCGCGCCGCCCGCTTCTCGGCGATCTGACGCGCCGTGCGGTCCTCGTCGACGACCAGGAAGTTGTCGCCTGCGCCGGGGACGTTGGTGAGACCCAGGACCAGGACGGGGGTCGAGGGACCCGCTTCCTCGACGTTGTTGCCGTTGTCGTCGAGCATGGCCCGGACACGGCCGTACGCGTCGCCGACCACCATGGTGTCGCCGATGCGCAGCGTGCCGCGCTGGACCAGGACCGTCGAGACGGCACCACGGCCACGGTCGAGGTGGGACTCGATCGCGATGCCCTGTGCGTCCTGCTCCGGGTTGGCCCGCAGGTCGAGCGAGGCGTCCGCGGTGAGGACCACGGCCTCCAGAAGAGCCTCGATGTTGAGGCCCTGCTTGGCGGAGATGTCGACGAACATCGTGTCGCCGCCGTACTCCTCGGCCACCAGACCGAACTCGGTGAGCTGACCGCGCACCTTGGTCGGGTCCGCGCCCTCGACGTCGATCTTGTTGACCGCGACCACGATCGGCACGTCGGCCGCCTTGGCGTGGTTCAGCGCCTCGATCGTCTGGGGCATCACACCGTCGTTGGCCGCCACCACGAGGATCGCGATGTCGGTCGACTTGGCACCACGGGCACGCATGGCGGTGAACGCCTCGTGACCGGGGGTGTCGATGAAGGTGATCCTGCGCTCTTCACCGTTGACCTCGGTCGCGACCTGGTACGCACCGATGTGCTGCGTGATGCCGCCGGCCTCGCCCGCGACGACGTTCGTCTTGCGGATGGTGTCCAGCAGTCGGGTCTTACCGTGGTCGACGTGACCCATGACGGTGACGACCGGCGGACGGACCACCAGGTCGTCCTCGTCGCCCTCGTCCTCGCCGAACTCGATGTCGAAGGACTCGAGCAGCTCGCGGTCCTCCTCCTCGGGGCTGACGATCTCGAGGACGAAGTTCATCTCGTCCGCGAGGAGCTTCAGCGTCTCGTCGGAGACGGACTGCGTGGCAGTGACCATCTCGCCGAGGTTCATCATCACGCCGACGAGCGACGCCGGGTTGGCGTTGATCTTCTCGGCGAAGTCGGTGAGGGACGCACCGCGCGACAGGCGGACGGACTGTCCGTTGCCGCGAGGCAGCATCACGCCGCCGACCGACGGGGCCTGCATGGCCTCGTACTCCTGGCGCCTCTGCCGCTTCGACTTGCGACCGCGACGCGCGGGACCGCCGGGACGACCGAAGGCGCCCTGCGTGCCACCACGGCCACCGGGACCGCCGGGACGGCCACCGAAGCCGGGACGACCGCCGCCGCCGCCACCGGGACCACCCGGACGACCGGCGAAGCCGCCGCCACCGCCACCGGGACCACCGGGACGACCGGCGAAGCCGCCGCCACCGCCACCGGGACCGGCAGGACGGCCTGCGAAGCCGCCGCCACCGGGACGACCGCCACCGGCACCGCCGGGACGACCGCCACCGGCGCCACCGGGACCGCGGCCGCCGGGGCCACCGCCACCGGGACGCGGACCGGCAGCCGGACGCTGCGGCATCATGCCGGGGTTCGGACGGTTGCCACCGGGGCCACCGCCGGGACGGGGGCCGCCGCCCTGCGGACGGGGCATGCCGCCCGGGCTCGGACGAGCGCCGCCCGGAGCCTGCGGACGGGCGCCGCCCGCCGCGCCCTGGGGACGGGGACCGCGGTCCTGACCCTGGCCCTGCGGACGCGGGGCGCCGCCGGGACGCTCACCGGGGCCGCCAGGGCCACCGGGGCGCGGGGCGCCACCCGGACGGGGCGCCTGCGGGCGCGCCATGCCGGTGGAACCACCAGAGGTGAAGGGGTTGTTGCCCGGACGGGGACCGGCCGGACGGGCACCGGGACGCGGCGCCTGGCCACCCTGACGGGGACCGGCGGGACGCTCGCCGCGCTCGGGACGCTCACTGCGGCCCTGGCCCTGGCCACCCTGAGCGGGACCGGCAGCCGGACGCGGGGCGCCCGGACGCGGCGCGGCCTGACCGGCCGGACGCGGAGCGCCGGAACCCGGACGCGGGCCGGAGCCCTGGGCCGGGGCGGCGGGAGCCGACGGCGGTGCCGTGAACTCGGGCGTGGTCGGAGCCGGGGACGCCGGGGCGGGCCGCGGCGCGGGCCTCGGGCCCGGAGTGGGACGGGAGCCGGCGGGAGCGGCCGGCGCGGCGGGAGCCGCGGGCGTCTCGACGGCGGCGGCCGGCTTGGGGGCCGGCGGGCGCGGGGCTGCCGGACGGGCGGCCTGCGCGGGAGAGGGGGCTGCCGGACGTGCCGGGGAAGCCTTGCGTGCGGAAGCGGGCTTGCCGCCTCCGTTGCCCTGCTGGAGGGCGTCCGTCAACTTACGGACGACGGGCGCTTCGATGGTCGAAGACGCCGAACGGACAAATTCACCGAGTTCTTGGAGCTTGGCCATGACGACCTTGCTCTCCACCCCGAACTCCTTGGCGAGTTCGTATACCCGGACCTTAGCCACTTCGCTCCTTTTAGGTCCGGGTGTGTCCGGACCGTCGCTACTTCATGGGCGTACTCATCGCGTGCTCATCGAGTGCTCATCGCAATCTCGACCTACTTCCAACTCGCGGGGTACCAGGGCCGCACGGGGTTCCGCGCGACGCTTCTTACGGTGTTGCCGGCTCAACCAGTGCGCTCAGCAACTGTCTGTCTGCTCGACGTACTGGCGCAACGCCTTTACGTCGAGCGTTCCCGGAGCGCGCAGCGCCCTCGTGAACACCCGGCGGCGTACCGCCTTGTCGAGACAGACCAGCGCGGGGTGTACATACGCACCCCGGCCGGGCAGCGTACCGCGAGGATCGGGGACGCATGCGTCCTTGATCACCACGATACGCAGCAGATCCGTCTTGGCCGCTCGCTGCCTGCACCCCACACAGGTGCGTTCAGGGCATGCGCGGGCGTGCGTCCGGCCAGACACTCTTAAGTCTACCTCCCCGTAGCGACCTCACCCCTTCGGGGCAAAGATCGAACAGTTGCCGCCCACATAACTGTCGTGATCTCAGCGGCCTGCGGCTGGTAACTATTCCCCGGCCTGCTCGGTGTCCGGCCGGATGTCGATCCGCCAGCCGGTGAGCCGGGCCGCGAGGCGGGCGTTCTGCCCCTCCTTGCCGATGGCGAGGGAGAGCTGGTAGTCGGGGACCGTCACGCGCGCGGAACGGGCGGCCATGTCCACGACCTCGACCTTGGAGACCCGGGCCGGCGACAGCGCGTTGGCGACCATCTCGGCCGGGTCGTCCGACCAGTCGACGATGTCGATCTTCTCACCGCTCAGCTCACCCATGACATTGCGCACCCGGCCGCCCATGGGCCCGATGCAGGCGCCCTTGGCGTTCAGGCCCGAACGGGTGGACCGTACGGCGATCTTGGTGCGGTGGCCGGCCTCGCGGGCGATCGCGGCGATCTCGACGGACCCGTCGGCGATCTCCGGCACCTCCAGGGCGAAGAGCTTCTTCACCAGGTTGGGGTGCGTGCGCGACAGGGTCACGGAGGGCCCGCGCACGCCCCTCGCCACCCGGACGACGTACGACCGCAGCCGCATGCCGTGCGGGTACGTCTCACCCGGGACCTGTTCCTGCACCGGCAGGATGGCCTCCAGCTTGCCGATGTCGACCAGCACGTTCTTCGGGTCGCGGCCCTGCTGGACCACGCCCATGACGATGTCGCCCTCACGCCCCGCGTACTCGCCGAGCGTCGCGTCGTCCTCGGCGTCGCGCAGCCGCTGGAGGATGACCTGCTTGGCGGTCGTCGCGGCGATCCGGCCGAAGTCGGACGGGGTGTCGTCGAACTCGCGGGGCTCCTGGCCCTCCTCGAGGTCCTCGGGGTCCTCCTTCGCCCACACGATCACGTGACCGGACTCCCGGTCGAGGTTCACGCGCGCGTGGCGGTGGCTTCCCTCGGTGCGGTGGTAAGCGATGAGGAGGGCCGACTCGATCGCCTCGACCAACAGGGGGAAGGAGATCTCCTTCTCCCGTACCAAGCCCCGCAGGGCGCTCATGTCGATGTCCACGGCTACGCCTCCTCTTCCTTCTTGTCGTTGTTCTCGTCGTGCTGGTCGTTCTGGTCGTTCGCGTCGTCTTTGCGGTTGAACTCGACCTGCACGCGCGCCTTGTCGATGTCGGAGAAGGCGAGGCTGCGGGCGGTGGCCTTGCGGCCCTTCACGCCGGGCACTTCGAGTTCGAGACCTTCGTCGCCGACCGTCAGGATCCTCGCGACCAGTTCGCCGCCGCCCTCGGTCAGCTGGAACTTCACCAGCCTGCTCACGGCACGCTCGTAGTGGTGGCGATCCTTCAGGAGGCGCTCGGCGCCCGGGGTACCGACCTCGAGGGTGTACTCCCCCGCACCCATCGCGTCGCTCTCGTCGAGCTTCGCCGAGAGCGCGCGGCTCACATCGGCGATCTGGTCCAGGTCGGCACCGGTGTCCGAGTCGACGACGACGCGCAGCACTCGCTTTCGCCCCACGGAGTCGATGGCGATCTCTTCGAGATCCAGGCCCTGGGAGGTGACGAGCGGTTCCAGGAGCTCTCGCAGCCTCTCGCTCTGGGTGGTGCTCATCCGGGTGACTCCTCGGCCGCGTGTGCTGTTGTGGGTAGGTCGCGTGTCTGGTCAAAGGGTATCCGGTCTGCGGGGGTGTTGCGCGCGCCCCTCAGGTGGGTTGCCGCGAGGGTGGTCCGGTGCGCGGGTACGGTGATCGCGAGCGGGCCGACCTTCCCGCCAGTGTGTTCGTACGAGCCTCCCTAGGACGTCTGCCGTGCCGTTCCCCCCGCTCTCGCGCACCCTCTCGGGGCCGCGCAGAAGATCCCTGCTCGCCTCGGTCGCCGGGGGTGCTCTGTTGGTGGGCTGCTCCGACGGGGCGGCCAGCACCGAGGAGGGCACCGCCGGGAGTCCGTCCGTCGTCGAGCGGGCACGCGTGCGTGCGGCCCGGGACAGCCGGGGAATGGTCGAGCGCTACGACGCCGTCCTCTCCGCGTATCCGACACTCGCCGAGCGGCTGGGGCCGTTGCGGGCGGAAGCCGTGCGGCACGCGGAGGCGTTCGGGGGGATGGTCACCGAGGCCTCTCCCACCGCGTCGGCGGCCCCGGGCCCGGGGCCCGCTTCGCCGTCGGCGACCGTGCCCGCGACCGACAGGGACGCCCTGGCCGGGCTCGCCGCCGCAGAACGGTCGCTCGCGGACCGGCGGGCCAAGGAGCTGCTCGACGTGCCGGGCGAGCTGGCCCGCCTGCTGGCCTCGGTGGCGGCGGCCGGTGCGGCCCACGCCTATCTGCTGACGGAGAATGCCCGATGAGTGAGAAGCAGGAGCTGGAGGCCCTCCAGAAGGCGCTGGCGGCCGAGCACGCCGCCGTCTACGGCTACGGCGTCGTCGGCGGCCGGGTCGGTGCGGTCCGGCGCGCGGAGGCCAAGGCCGCCTATGACGCCCACCGGGCCCGCCGGGACGCCCTGGTGCGTGAGGTGCGGGACCTGGGCGGGACGCCGGTGGCCGCCGCACCGGCGTACGCGTTGCCTTTCCCGGTGCCGGACTCGGTCGCGGCCGTGCGGTTCGCCGCCGAGCTGGAGGAGCGGGTGGCCGGGGTGTACTCGGACCTGGTGCGGGCAACCGAGGGCGGACGGCGGAGCATGGCCGCGGAGGCGTTGCGGGAGGCCGCGGTGCGAGCGGTGCGCTGGCGTGGCGAGAGCGTAGCCTTCCCTGGACTCGCCGAGCGGGCGGCCACGACCTCACCATCGGCTGCGACCTCGGCTCCGACTCCGGCTTCGGCGGCCCCCACGGCGTAACGCGGTACTGGAAGGGAACGACTCGCGCATGGCTTTCGAACCACCGCAGCGGCTGGTGCGGGCGCTCGGTGAGAGCGCGCCGCACGGGGACGACTGGGTGGAGAAGCTGCCCGGGACCGCCGCACAGGCCGTCGCGCTGCGCGAGTTGACCGTGGAGCGGGTGCAGGTGCCCGGAGGGCGCAGCAGCCTCGTCGTACTCGCGCGGCGGGCGGACGGGACACCGGCCGTGCTGAAGCTGGCGCCGCCCCGGGCCCGACCGGAGAGCGAGCGGGCGGCTCTCGCGCACTGGGGCGGCCGGGGGACCGTACAACTGATCGACGAACCCGCGGACGAAGGCGTGCTGCTGCTGGAGCGGCTGCATCCCGATGTCTCCGTGCGGTCGCTGCCGGAGGCCAAGGCACTTCTGGAGGCCGCGGGGGCCTTGCGACGGCTGTGGGTGGAGCCTCCCGACGACCATGCGTTCGAGACGGTGGCCGAACGGACCGGACGGCAGGCCTCGGTCATGCGGGGCGCATCCGCGGACGTGGCGGGACTGGTGAGCGCGGCTCTCGACGCGCGGGAGTCGCTGCTGGCCGCGCCGCCTGAGGAGCGGTTGCTGCACGGAACGTTTCGGCAGAGCAAGGTGCTTGCCGGTACGCGCTCGCCCTGGCTCGCTGTCGGGCCCGACCCTGTCGTCGGGGAGTGTGCGTTCGATCTCGCCCGGCTGGTACGGGATCGGGTGGAGGACCTGATCGCCTCGCCGTCCGGAGCGGCGATCACCCGGCGGCGGGTGAAGCGGCTCGCGGAGTCGCTCGACGTGGATCAGGAGCGGCTGCGCGGGTGGACGTTGTTCCGGGCCGTGGAGTCGGGGGTCCGGGCGCTGCGGGTGGGACGACCCCGGGATGCCGAACTGCTGCTGGAGTTCGCCGGGTGGCTGTGAAGGCGGTCACCCCGCCCTCAGCCGCAGAGCCGGCACCGGGCAGTCCGACGCCGCTCTGCGGGCGCGTTCGACCATGTGCGCCGGGACCGGGGAGCCGGCCACCCGTTCAAACCCTTTGCGTGGGCGTCCAGTTCGGCGGCGAAGGTGGTCAGGGCCGGCTGGGCCGGCGTCTCGACGTTCTGGACCAGGGTCGGGGCCGGCCCACGAGCCGACCGTGGGGTCGACCGCGCTGTCGGTCGCCTCGCTGCCCACAGGGCTTCGGCGAGCAGCAGGCTGACGCGGACCGGACGGCCCCGCGAGCGTGATCGCCGCCGCGGCGGCGGCCGTGCGCCGGGCTCCCCTGGGGACCAGCGCGACGGCACCCCGCTCCTCGCCCCCGCTGTCCGTGCCTCTGCCTGCCATGGCCGTACCCCTCCGTAGCCGTAGTGACGCTGTGTCACGCACTACGGTCGGGTACGGCCCTGACGAACAGGTGATCAGGCGGTGAGGCGGGCGATCGCCTCGTCCACCGTCAGCTCCTCGCGCTCACCGGTGCGGCGGTCCTTGAGCTCCAGGACGCCCTCGGCGGCACGGCGCCCCGCGACCAGGATCTTCGGTACGCCGATGAGCTCGGAGTCGGTGAACTTCACGCCCGGGGAGACCCCGGCGCGGTCGTCGACGAGGACCCTGAGGCCCGCCTCGCGCAGCTTCTCGGAGACGTCGAGGGCCAGCTCGATCTGGAGCGCCTTGCCGGCGGCGACCACGTGCACGTCGGCCGGGGCGACCTCGGCGGGCCAGCACAGACCCTTGTCGTCGGCGGTCTGCTCGGCGAGCGCGGCGACCGCGCGGGAGACGCCGATGCCGTAGGAGCCCATGGTGACGCGGACCGGCTTGCCGTGCTGGCCGAGGACGTCGAGCTTGAGGGCGTCGGCGTACTTGCGGCCCAGCTGGAAGATGTGGCCGATCTCGATGGCACGGTCCAGCTTGAGGCCGGTGCCGCACTTCGGGCAGGGGTCGCCCTCCTGGACGACCACCACGTCGACGTACTCGTCGACCTCGAAGTCCCGGCCCGCGACGACGTTCCTCGCGTGCGTGTGCTCCTTGTTGGCGCCGGTGATCCAGGAAGTGCCGGGGGCCACCCGCGGGTCGGCGATGTACTTCACCTTCTCGCCCAGGCCCTGCGGACCGACGTACCCGCGCACCAGGTCCGGGCGGCCGACGAAGTCCTCCGCCGTCACCAGCTCCACGGCGGCGGGCGCGAAGTGCGCCTCCACCTTGCCCAGGTCGACCTCACGGTCACCCGGCACACCCACGGCGACGATCTCGCCGTCGACCTTCACCAGGAGGTTCTTCAGGGTGTCGGAGGCCTGGACGCCGAGGTGCGCGGCGAGGGTCTCGATGGTGGGGGTGTCGGGGGTCGGGATCTCTTCGAGGGCGGGAACGGCGGACGCGTCGCGCGCCGTCAACTCGTGGCCGACCGCCTCGGTGTTGGCCGCGAAGTCGCAGTTCGGGCAGTCCGCGAAGGTGTCCTCGCCGGCCTCGGCGGGGGCGAGGAACTCCTCCGATTTCGAACCGCCCATCGCACCGGCGGTGGCGGCGCAGATGCGGTAGTCGAGGCCGAGGCGCGCGAAGACCTTCTGGTAGGCCTGGCGGTGCAGGGCGTAGGACTGTGCCAGCCCCTCGTCCTCGGTGTCGAAGGAGTACGAGTCCTTCATCAGGAACTCGCGGCCACGCAGGATGCCGGCCCGCGGGCGGGCCTCGTCACGGTACTTGTGCTGGATCTGGTAGAGGATGACCGGCAGGTCCTTGTAGGAGGACGCCTGGTCCTTCACGATCAGCGTGAAGATCTCCTCGTGGGTCGGGCCGAGGAGGTAGTCGCCGCCCTTGCGGTCCTGCAGGCGGAACAGCTCCGGGCCGTACTCGTCCCAGCGGCCGGTCGCCTCGTACGGCTCGCGCGGCAGGATGGCGGGCAGCAGCACCTCCTGGGCGCCGATCGCGTCCATCTCCTCGCGGACGATCCGCTCGACGTTGGACAGCACCTTCTTGCCGAGCGGCAGCCAGCTCCAGATGCCGGCCGCGGTGCGGCGGACGTAGCCGGCGCGGACGAGCAGCTTGTGGCTGAGGACCTCGGCGTCCGCGGGGTCGTCGCGCAGCGTCTTCGCCATCAACTGGGACATGCGCTGGACCGGTGGGTTGGCCATGGTTCTCGTACTCCTGCCGGGAAAGGGTGATGGGTGTCGGACACCCCCCAGGAGGTTAGCCGGGGGCCCTGCGCCGGTGGAAATCCGTTAGCGGCGGCGCAGCGGCAGAGGGGCACCCATCACGGCGTACGGCTTCGGTGCGCTCGGGAACAGGACCTGGCGGGCGAGGTCCTGGTAGCCGAGGGAGTGGTAGAGGCCGCGGGCCGGGCTGTCGGTGTCGATCGCGGAGAGGATCGAGCGGGGTTCGGCGGTGCCGTCGGTGATCGTGGTGATCAGGGTGCGGCCGATGCCGCGGTTCTGGTGGTGGGGGTGCACATGGAGCTCGGTGATCACGAAGGCGTCGTCGAGCCAGATGTCGTTGTGCTGGGCGCGGAGGTAGGGCTCCACGACGGTGGACCACCAGTGGGTGCGGTCGTTGGGCATGCCATAGACGAATCCCACGAGGTTCCCGGCGACTGTCGCGCCGAGGGCGCGGGCGCCCGGGTACGTCATGTG
This sequence comes from Streptomyces sp. NPDC005374, assembly GCF_042872225.1. Classification (NCBI taxonomy): domain Bacteria; kingdom Bacillati; phylum Actinomycetota; class Actinomycetes; order Kitasatosporales; family Streptomycetaceae; genus Streptomyces; species Streptomyces sp. NPDC005374. The sequence continues at coordinate 80,985 of NZ_JBIAKA010000025.1, forward strand.
GCGCAGGACGATCTGGCGGCGGACGGCCACCTCGTCCGCGCCCAGGCCGAATGCGACGGCCTGGATGGCCAGGGCCTCGTCCACGTGCGCCGACAGGTCCAGGGGGCCGATGACGAGGTCCATGCGGGGAGCGTACAGGGGAGTTCCGGCGGTGCGCCGGGTGCGGGTCGCGTGCGGCCGGTCGCCCCCAGGCCACATCGCCCTGGCGCGTCCTAGAAGAGAACGCTCATGAAAGCGCCCACCTCTTGGAAGCCCACCCTCGTGTACGTCCTTCTCGCGGGCGTATTGAAGTCGTTCACGTAGAGGCTGACCACCGGGGCCACGTCCGCCAGCGCGTACCGCAGCACCGCCGCCATCCCGGGGGCCGCCACTCCCCTGCCCCGGTACTCGGGGGCCACCCACACGCCCTGGATCTGGCAGGCCCGGTGCGTCGCCGCGCCGATTTCCGCCTTGAAGACGACCTTGCCGTGTTCGTCGAGGCGGGCGAAGGAGCGGCCGGAACCGACCAGTTCGGCGACGCGGGCCTGGTACAGCAGTCCCCCGTCCCCTGCCAGCGGCGAGACGCCGACCTCCTCCGTGAACATCGCCACGCACGCCGGCATGATCGCCTCCATCTCGTCCTTGCGGATGCGGCGGACGTACGGATCCGGGGCGATGTCGGCCGGCATGCGGTCGGTGACCATGAGGGGCTGGCGGGAACGGACCTCCCTGGCCGGGCCCCAACTGGGTTCCAGCAGGCGCCAGAGCAGCGCGGTGGCCTCGGCGGGGCCGACGATGGAGGAGCAGCGGCGGCCGGCCCGCCTGGCCCGGTCGGCGAAGGCGCGGACCGCTCGCGGGGTCGCGCAGATCGGGACCAGGTTGGCGCCGGCGTAGCAGAGGGACGTGAGCATGCCGTCCTCGTACCAGCCCCACATCTCGCCGCCGAGCCGCCACGGGTCGAGGCCGGCGACCTGGACCCTCGACGTCACGAAGGCGTTCGCGACCGGCTCACGGTCGAGGACGGCGAGCGCGGCGTCCAGGTCGCTCGGTTCGAGGACCCGGGAGGTCGTCTGGGTCAACACGGGCGGGCCTCACACTGGGGTCTGCTGATCTCCGCACTGTACCTGCGGAAGCCGAGCCGCGCCGCCCTGAGTTCGGGTGCCGTTTCCTTCCGGTGACCGTCCGCCGCGACGCCCTGCACCGGGGACCCCCGTCGGCCCTGAAGGGGCCTCGTCCTCGAACGCCGGACGGGCTGGGATCGGCTGGACCGGCGTCGGGAAGCCCCGACCTCGCAGTCGGCGCTCCCGGCGGTTGAGGAGCGGGGGTCCGGGAGCCGAAGAGCGGAGGCCGATGCTCCGCTCCGGGACTCCCGCCCCGACCCTGTCCCGGCCGCGACCCGCAGGCGTCAGCCCGCGACCGACACCGACGGCTCGCCGGAGGCGATGCCCTCGGCCTCCATCTGCTCGGCCAGCTTCATGGCCTCCTCGATGAGGGTCTCCACGATCTTGGACTCGGGCACGGTCTTGATGACCTCGCCCTTGACGAAGATCTGCCCCTTGCCGTTGCCGGAGGCGACACCGAGGTCGGCCTCGCGGGCCTCGCCGGGGCCGTTCACCACGCAGCCCATGACCGCGACGCGGAGCGGGACGTCCATGCCGGTCAGCCCCGCCGTCACCTCTTCGGCCAGCTTGTAGACGTCGACCTGGGCACGGCCGCAGGACGGGCAGGAGACGATCTCCAGGCCGCGCTGCTTGAGGTTCAGGGACTCCAGGATCTGGTTGCCGACCTTGACCTCCTCCACCGGGGGTGCGGAGAGGGAGACGCGGATCGTGTCGCCGATGCCCTGGGAGAGCAGCGCACCGAAGGCGACGGCCGACTTGATGGTGCCCTGGAAGGCGGGGCCCGCCTCGGTCACGCCGAGGTGCAGCGGGTAGTCGCACTGGGCGGCGAGCTGGCGGTACGCCTCGACCATCACGACCGGGTCGTTGTGCTTGACGGAGATCTTGATGTCCCGGAAGTCGTGCTCCTCGAAGAGGGAGGCCTCCCACAGCGCGGACTCCGCCAGCGCCTCCGGAGTCGCCTTCCCGTACTTCCGGAGCAGCCGCTGGTCCAGCGAGCCCGCGTTGACGCCGATCCGGATCGGGGTGCCGTGGTCCTTCGCGGCCCGCGCGATCTCCTTGACCTTGTCGTCGAACTGCTTGATGTTGCCGGGGTTCACACGGACCGCGGCGCAGCCGGCCTCGATCGCCGCGAACACGTACTTCGGCTGGAAGTGGATGTCCGCGATCACCGGGATCTGCGACTTGCGCGCGATGGTCGCGAGCGCGTCCGCGTCGTCCTGAGTGGGGCAGGCCACCCGCACGATCTGGCAGCCGGACGCCGTGAGCTCGGCGATCTGCTGGAGGGTGGCGCCGATGTCGGACGTACGGGTCGTCGTCATCGACTGCACGGAGACGGGGGCGTCGCCGCCGACCGCCACAGACCCGACCTGGATCTGGCGGGTCTTCCGGCGCTCGGCGAGCCTGGTCGGAACGGACGGCATGCCGAGAGAAATCGCAGTCATCTGCTGTGCAACCCCAAGTCGTGGATCAAGGCCCAGGTCCCGTCAGCGGCGGGCTCCGGACTTCGAGATTACGGCACCGGCGCGGGGACGAGCACATCGCTGCCGCCAAACCCACTCAATGGAAGGCGGCCCGGCACAGAGCGTGCCGGGCCGCCTCGAACGCCGTACGGCTAGGAGATGCGCACGGGGTTAACGACGTCCGCGATCAAGACCAAGATCGTGAAGCAGATGAAGATCCCCGCCACCACATAAGCCACCGGCATCAGCTTCGCCACGTCGAACGGGCCCGGGTCCGGGCGCTTGAGGACCTTCGCCAGGTTGCGGCGCAGGGACTCCCACAGGGCGCCCGCGATGTGGCCGCCGTCCAGGGGGAGCAGCGGGAGCATGTTGAAGAGGAACAGGGACAGGTTGAAGCCCGCCACCAGCATCAGCGCCATCGCGAGCTGCTGGGTCGGGGGGATGTCGAGCGTGAAGATCTCGCCGCCGACCCTGGCCGCGCCGACCACGCCCATCGGGGAGTCGGGTTCGCGGGGGGCGTCGCCGAAGGCCGCGTTCCACAGGGCCGGGATCTTGCCGGGCAGGGCGGCGAGGGAGTCGACGGCCTCGCCGACCCGGTCGCCCATCCAGACCACGGAGTCTCCGAAGTCCTGCTTGACGATGCCGGTGGCGGCGCTGAAGCCGAGGAAGCCGGCGGTGACGTACTCGCCCTGGACGTACTGGCCGCTGGAGTCCTTCTTGGCGACCTGGTTGCTGGCGATCTTCGCGCTCAGCGTCACGTCCTTGCCGTCGCGTTCGACGACGATCGGGACCGTCTTGTCGGGGTTGGCGCGGATGAGGTCGGAGAGCTTGTTCCAGTCGTCCGTCTTCACGCCGTTGAAGGCGAGGATCTTGTCGCCCGCCTTGAGGCCTGCGGCCGCGGCCGGGGAGGCCGGGTCGGAGGCCTTGCAGTTCTCGCGGTTCTGGCTCTGGGCGATCACGCACTTGGAGACCGAGCTGACCGTGTTGGTCTGCTGGGAGATGCCGAAGCCCATGAGGACGGTGAGGAACAGCACCACGGCGAGGATCAGGTTCGCGAAGGGGCCCGCGAACATGACGATGACGCGCTTCCAGGGCTTACGGGTGTAGAAGAGGCGCTTCTCGTCGCCGGGCTGGAGTTCCTCGAAGGCGGCCGAGCGGGCGTCCTCGATCATGCCGCGCCAGGGCGAGGTGGAACGGGCGCTTATACGGCCGTCGTCGCCGGGCGGGAACATGCCGATCATGCGGATGTAGCCGCCGAAGGGGATGGCCTTGATCCCGTACTCCGTGTCGCCCTTCCTGCGCGAGAAGACGGTCGGGCCGAAGCCGACCATGTACTGCGGCACGCGGATGCCGAACAGCTTGGCGAAGGACAGGTGCCCCAGCTCGTGCCACGCGATCGAGATCAGGAGGCCGAAGGCGAAGAGCCCTATGCCGAGGATGAACATCAGGGTCGTCATGCACGGGCCTCCGCCGTCTGTGCCGTCAGTTCCCGGGCCCGGGTCCGCGCCCAGGTCTCCGCTTCGAGGACGTCCGCGACGGTGAGCGAGGTGCCCCCGCGCGGGGTGCCGTGCTCGTCCACCACCCGGGTCACGGTGTCCGTGATCCCGTTGAACGGCAGCGCGCCGGCCCGGAAGGCCTCCACGCACTCCTCGTTGGCGGCATTGAACACCGCCGGGGCCGTGCCCGCGAGCTGCCCGACGTGTCTCGCAAGGTTGACCGAAGGGAACGCGTCGTTGTCGAGCGGGAAGAACTCCCAGGTCGACGCCTTGCTCCAGTCGAAGGCCGGTGCCGCGTCGGGGACGCGCTCGGGCCAGCCGAGGCCGATGGCGATCGGCCCCCGCATGTCGGGGGGCGTCGCCTGGGCGATCGTGGATCCGTCCGTGAACTCAACCATCGAGTGGACATACGACTGGGGATGCACGACCACCTCAATGCGGTCGAAGGGAATGTCGTAGAGGAGGTGTGCCTCGATGACCTCCAGTCCCTTGTTGACGAGGGTCGCGGAGTTGATGGTGATGACCGGGCCCATGGCCCAGGTGGGGTGGGCGAGGGCGTCCTCGACGGTCACCCGCGCGAGGTCGGCCTTGGTACGGCCCCGGAACGGTCCCCCGGACGCCGTGACAACTAGCTTGCGCACGTCGGCCCGGGTGCCGGAGGCCAGGGCCTGGAAGAGTGCCGCGTGCTCGGAGTCGACCGGGATGATCTGTCCGGGCTTCGCGAGGGCCTTGACCAGCGGGCCGCCGACGATGAGTGACTCCTTGTTGGCGAGCGCGAGGGTGCGGCCCGCCTGCAGGGCGGCGAGGGTGGGGGCGAGGCCGATGGAGCCGGTGATGCCGTTGAGGACGGTGTGGCAGTCGGAGGCGGCGACCTGAGTGGCGGCGTCCGGGCCGGCGAGGATCTCGGGGAGCGGTTCGCCGGTGCCGTAGCGGGCGCGGAGTGCTTCGCGCAGCTGCGGTACGACGTCCTCGCGGGCGACCGCGACGGTCCGTGCCCCGAGTCGGTGCGCCTGCTCGGCGAGGAGCTCGACCCGGCCGCCGTTGGCGGAGAGGGCGGTGACCCGGAACCGGTCGGGGTTGCGCAGCACGAGGTCGATGGCCTGGGTGCCGATCGAGCCGGTGGAGCCGAGGATCACCACGTCCCTGGGGCCGTCGCCCGCTACGGGGTCGTAGACCAGGTGCGGGTCGGCGAGGGCGTGGGCCGCGGGTCCCGTCGTCCGTCCGGAGGGCGGGCCCGACGTCGTCAGGTGCGTGCTCTCGCCGTGCCGGGCGTCGGGAGTGCGTGCTTGGCGTCGCGGGGCGGACGGGGCTTCCGGCCCGCGCCCTCGGGGGGCTGGACTGTCACTCATCCCCCCATTGTGGCCGTAAGCGCGGTGTAGGAGGACAGCGCGTCCCTTTCGGGGGACGCGCTGTCCCGGGGCGGTCACCGCACGGGGCGGTGGAGGTTCTCCTTCTCGGAGGGTCCTGGTGTCGCGTCGGCGATCCAGGCGCCTTCGCCGGAGGGGTCGACGATGCCGTCCTCCAGCCAGGTGTAGGTGCCGGCCATGACGCCCTTGACGACCTTGCGGTCCTGGTCGTCGGTGTTGTTCCAGAGGCGGCCGAAGAGTTCCTCGACGCGCAGGCGGGACTGGTGGCAGAAGGTGTCGGCGAGTTGGTAGGCCTCGCGGCCGTGGTCCTCGGTGGTGTACAGCAGTTCGGCGCGTACGCAGGCCGCGCTCATGGCGAAGAGTTCGGCGCCGATGCCGACGATCCGGCCGAGGAAGCCCTGTTTGGTCTCCATGCGGCCCTGCCAGCGGGACATGGCGTAGAAGGTGGAGCGGGCGAGCTTGCGGGCGGTGCGTTCGACGTAGCGCAGGTGCGCGGAGAGGTCGATCTCGCGCTTGAACTCTCCGTATGAATAAGGGAGTTGTCCTTGTCCGGCGACCAGTTTGGGGAGCCACTTGGCGTAGAAGACGCCTGCGTTGGCGCCCGCCTTGGCCTTGTCGCCGAGGGACTTCTCCGGGTCGATCAGGTCGCCGGCGACGGAGAGGTGGGCGTCGACCGCCTCGCGGGCGATCAACAGGTGCATGATCTCGGTGGAGCCCTCGAAGATGCGGTTGATGCGCAGGTCGCGCAGGACCTGTTCGGCGGGGACGGCCTTCTCGCCGCGGGCCCGCAGGGAGTCGGCGGTCTCGAAGCCTCGGCCGCCGCGGATCTGGACGAGTTCGTCGGCGACGAGCCAGGCCATTTCGGAGGCGTAGAGCTTGGCGAGGGCGCCCTCGATGCGGATGTCGTTGCGGTCCTCGTCGGCCATCTGGGAGGACAGGTCGAGTACGGCCTCCAGGGCGAAGGTGGTCGCCGCGATGAAGGAGATCTTGGCGCCGACGGCCTCGTGGTGGGCGATGGGCTTGCCCCACTGTTCGCGGGCCGCGGACCATTCGCGGGCGATCTTCAGGCACCACTTGCCTGCGGCCACGCAGGAGGCGGGCAGGGAGAGCCGGCCCGTGTTGAGCGTGGTCAGGGCGATCTTCAGGCCCTGACCCTCCTTGCCGATGAGGTTCGCGGCCGGGACCCGGACCTGGTGGAAGCGGGTGACGCCGTTCTCGATGCCGCGCAGGCCCATGAAGGCGTTGCGGTTCTCGACGGTGATGCCGGGCGAGTCTGTCTCGACGACGAAGGCGGTGATGCCGCCCTTGTGGCCCTCGCTCTTGGGCACGCGGGCCATGACGACGAGGAGGTCGGCGACGACTCCGTTGGTGGTCCAGAGCTTCACTCCGTCGAGGACGTAGTCGTCGCCGTCGGGTACGGCTGTGGTGGCCAGGCGGGCCGGGTCGGAGCCGACGTCGGGTTCGGTGAGGAGGAAGGCGCTGATGTCGGTGCGGGCGCACCGGGGCAGGAACTTCTCCTTCTGTTCCTGGGTGCCGAACATCTTCAGCGGCTGGGGTACGCCGATCGACTGGTGGGCCGAGAGCAGCACGCCGATCGCGGGGCTCGCGGAGCCGGCCAGGGCCAGCGCCTTGTTGTAGTAGACCTGGGTGAGGCCGAGGCCGCCGTACTTGGGGTCGATCTTCATGCCGAAGGCGCCGAGCTCCTTGAGCCCGTTGACGACGTCGTCGGGGATGCGGGCCTCGCGTTCGATGAGGGCCCCGTCGACCCTGGTCTCGCAGAAGTCGCGGAGTCCCGCGAGGAACTCCTCGCCGCGCCGGGCGTCCTCCTCGGGGGGCATCGGGTGGGGGTGGATGAGGTCGAGCCGGAAGCGCCCGAGGAACAGTTCCTTGGCGAAACTGGGCTTGCGCCAGTCCTGTTCCCGGGCGGCCTCCGCCACCTCGCGGGCCTCGCGCTCGGTGACGACGGGCTTGGTGGGTGGTGCGGACATCGATGCTCACCTCGTCGTGAATCGGGATCATGGGTCCGTATGGTTACCGACGGGTGCTACCCGATCGTATGTACCCGATCCGGGGCGAGGCCACCACCCTTCGCGCGGCCGTTCGGCCGATGTCGACGGAATACGACCCGGTGTCCAGCGGTCGCGCGCAGGTGCGGACCTCGGTGCCGGAGACGTGCGCGTCGTTGTCGGGGCTGCTCCACCGGACGGCTGTGGGCAGTCGTGGAGGTCGGGGGTTGCCTTGGTGGCGTCGGCAGTCGTGGAGGTCGAGGGTTGCCTTGGTGGCGTCGGCCCGACGGACGGCGAGGGGACGTTCCGGCCGATGACGCCCTGACAGCCGGCCCTGATGGCGACGTTCATGTGCCGGGGCTTGAGCGGACCGGATGCCCCGGCCGCCCTCGACCGGCTTGCGGCCGCCGATACGAACCGGCAGGCCGGTGGACGACTGGCCGGCGCCGTAGCCCGGTGCCGGCCGGGCACGGTGAGGGTGTACGCCGCCGCGTCCGGTGGCGCTGCGTGGCAGACCCACGTCCCACGGGGACAGCTCGACCGCCTGCGCCCCCTCCGCCGCGCGGCGCTGCGCGATGGCGCTGCATGGCGGACCCACGCCCTACGGGGACGGCTCGACCGCCTGCGCCCCATCCGTGGGGGCGGCCGGTCCGGCGAAGGGTGCCGCGCAACGCTGCACCCCGGGGCGCGGACTCGTCAGGGCCGCGGCCGGGCAGCGGTGCCGCACCAGGCTCGCGCACGCGCGAGGCCGCCTCCGCCCGCGCCGCGACGCCGTGCCGTCGACTCGTGCAGGCCGCGCAGCCCACAGCAACTACCGCACCGCGGGCCGCCCGCCCGGACCCCGGGCCGCGCAGCGCTGCACAACGGGGCTCGGACTCGTCGGGGCCGCGGCCGGGCAGCGATGCCGCGCCAGGCCCGCGCACTCGCGAAACCGGCTCCGCCCGCGCCAGGACACCGCACCGTCGACCCGTGCGGACCCGACCGGGCAGCCCACAGCGACTACCGCACCGCGGGCGGCGCCCGCCCGGACCCCGTCCCAGGTGTACGGTGCCCACCCGGCCCGGTCTCCGGGTTCGCGAAGGTCCGGCCGGGCGCCGCCCGCCTGATCCATGGCCCGCCGCGACCGGGCGTGGTAGGCAGGATGCAGCGTCCCGGCCTCCCCACATGGCCCGGCCGCGGAAGTCTGTGTCGAAGCGCTTCGACAACCTATGGACACCCACCCCCGGTGGAGCTACTGTCGAACCACCCCCACCCGCCGTTGTTCGCATTGCGCACTGTCGAAGCGCTTCACAAAGCTTGGAGAGCTGGATGGTCACCCTCGCCGAGGTCGCCCAGCACGCCGGAGTCTCGGCGAGCACGGTGAGCTATGTCCTCAGTGGCAAGCGGTCCATCTCCACGACCACCCGGCAGCGGGTCGAGCAGAGCATCCGCGACCTCGGTTACCACCCGAACGCGGGCGCCCGCGCGCTCGCCAGCAGCAGGTCGAACATCATCGCGCTGATGGTCCCGCTCCGCACCGACATGTACGTGCCGGTGATGATGGAGATCGCCATCGCGGTGGCCACCACCGCACGGACGCACGGGTACGACGTCCTGCTGCTCACCGGCGAGGAGGGTCCCGACGCCGTGCGCCGGGTCACCGGCAGCGGTCTGGCCGACGCGATGATCCTGATGGACGTCGAACTCGACGACGAACGGCTGCCGTTGCTGCGCGGCACCGACCAGCCGTCCGTGCTCATCGGCCTCCCCGCCGACACCTCGGGACTGACCTGCGTCGACCTCGACTTCCGGGCCACCGGCGCGCTGTGCGTCGAGCACCTCGCGAAGCTCGGTCACCGCGACATCGCTGTCATCGGCGAGGCCCCCGCGGTCTACGAACGTCACACCGGTTTCGCCGAGCGCACCCTCGACGGACTCCGGTCCCGCGCCCAGGAGTTGGGCGTACGACTGCTGCACCGGCCGTGCGACGGCGGGTACGACGCGATGGCCGTCACCGTCGCCCGCATCCTCGACGAGCGCCCGTCCACCACGGGCTTCGTCGTGCAGAACGAGCAGGCCGTCGAACCGCTGCTCGCGCTGCTGCGCCAGCAGGGCAGGGCCGTGCCCGAGGACGTCTCGGTCGTCGCGATCTGCCCCGACCAGGTGGCCGTCCAGGCCTCGGTGCGGCTGACCTCGGTCGCCATCCCCGCCCAGGAGATGGGCCGGCACGCGGTGGAGCGGCTCACCGCAAAACTCGAGGGCCGCGGTGAGGACGAAGTCGTCCTGATCGAACCGGAGTTGACGGTCCGGGGCAGCACGGGTCCGGCGCCCTCGGTGTCCTGACAGCCCACGCACCACGCACCACCGCCTTCTCGCCCCACCCCCACACACCACGCATGCCGTGCCTGTGCGGCACACCCCTGTCTGCATTCCTTCAGGAGCACCCCTCGTGAATCAGCCTGCCGAAATCCAGCCCAAGGTCAGCCTCGCGCAGTCGTCCCCCACCGTCGGCACGTTCCGGGAGCGGGACGGCGCGCTGGAGTGGAGCGGTCGCCAGGAGACCGTGAGGGTCGAGCCCTGGGGCCCGGACGCGGTCCGGGTGCGGGCCAGGCTCGGCGGGCCGATCCTGGACGGGCTGCCCGGCGCCCTGCTCGACGAGGCGCCGGCCACCGAGAGCACGGTCAAGATCGGTGACTCGGAAGCCCAGTTGACCGTGGGCACGCTGACCGTCCACGTCGACGCCGAGGGACAGCTCCGCTTCCTGCGCACCGAGGACAGCACCGAACTGCTCGCGGAGGCCCGCGCCCACTTCTGGTGGCCCGGCTCGCGCCTGTACACCGCGGTCGGCAACGGCCACCACCGCCTTGAGCAGCGCTTCGCCGCCTACGACGACGAGAAGCTGTACGGTCTCGGCCAGCACCAGCACGGCCGCTTCGACCAGAAGGGCCTGGTCCTGGACCTGGTCCAGCGCAACGCCGAGGTCAGCATCCCGGTCCTCGCCTCCAGCCGCGGCTACACCCTGCTGTGGAACAACCCGGCGATCGGCCGCGTGGAGCTGGCCCGCAACGGCACGCGCTGGGTGGCCGACTCGGCCCGTCAGATCGACTACTGGATCACCGCGGGCGACCCGGCCGACGGCCAGCGCCGCTACAGCGCGGTGACGGGCCGTACGCCGATGCTGCCTCAGTGGGCGGCGGGCTTCTGGCAGTGCAAGCTGCGCTACCGCACCCAGGACGAACTCCTCGCCGTGGCACGGGAGTACAAGCGCCGGGGTCTGCCGATCTCGGCGATCGTCTGCGACTTCTTCCACTGGACGCACCTCGGCGAGTGGAAGTTCGACCCGGCCGAGTGGCCCGACCCGGCGGCGATGGTCCGTGAACTGGACGAACTGGGCATCAAGTTGGTCGTCAGCGTCTGGCCGTCGGTGTCGCCGCTCAGCGAGAACCACCCCGTCATGGAACAGCGCGGATACTTCATCGGCACCCAGTACGGTCCGATGGCGCACGCCGACTGGCCGGACAAGGGGGTCGCCTCCACCGTCCAGGTGGCGTTCTACGACGCCACGAACCCGGAGGCGCGGGAGTTCATGTGGTCGAAGGTGAAGGCGAACTACCTCGACCCGTACGGCATCACGGCGTTCTGGCTGGACGCCTGCGAGCCGGAGCTCAAGCCCGGCTTCCAGGAGAACCTGCGCTACTGGGCCGGTCCCGGCCTGGAGGTCGGCAACAGCTATCCGGCCGAGAACTCCCGTACCTTCCACGAGGGCCTGAGTGCTGAGGGCGAGGAGGTCATCACCCTCAACCGCTCGGCCTGGGCGGGCAGTCAGCGGTACGGCGCCGCCCTGTGGTCCGGTGACATCGGCACCGACTTCCCGACCCTGCGCGAGCAGATCGCGGCCGGCCTCAACACCGCGATGTCCGGTATCCCCTGGTGGAACACCGACATCGGCGGCTTCCACGGCGGCGACCCGGACGACCCGGCGTACCGCGAGGTGATGGTGCGCTGGTTCCAGTTCGGCGCCCTGTCCCCGCTGATGCGCCTGCACGGTTTCCGTGACCCGGGCATGGAACTGGGCCCCGACATGACGGGCGGCCCCAACGAGGTGTGGTCGTACGGCGAGGAGGCCGGCGCGATCCTGGAGAAGTACCTGCGGCTGCGCGAGCGACTGAAGCCGTACGTCCTGCATGTCATGCGCGAGGCCCACGAGGAGGGTCTGACGCCGATGCGTCCGCTGTTCCTGGAGTTCCCGCGGGACCAGGCGGCGTGGACTGTCGACGACGCCTACCTCTTCGGTGCGGATCTTCTGGTGGCACCGGTCCTCACGGCGGGGGCGACGGTCCGGACGACGTATCTCCCGGCGGGCGCGACCTGGACGGACGCGTGGACCGGTGAGACGTACGCGGGCGGCACGACGGTGACCGTGGAGGCTCCGCTGGACCGCATCCCGCTGTTCCTGCGGGACGGGGCGGAGCTGCCGATCGCGGAGTGATCACAGGAGTGCGGCCGGTCCCCGCGGGGGAGGGACCGGCCGCGTTCTCATGTGCTCAGCGGCAGACGGAGGCCAGCGCGCGGACCAGGGCCCGGGTGTGCAGGACGTCGAGGTGGTTTTCCTGGTGGACCTGGAGGCCGGCCAGGGCCAGTTCGGGGCGGCAGGTGAACGCGCCGCGGTCGTCGGCCGTCGCGGCGAGCGCCTGGACGAGCGCGCTGGTGACGCGGTTGATCTGCTCGCGTACGACGCTCAGGTCCGGCTTGGTCGTCGGTGCCTGGTCCGGGTGGTCGGTCCAGCGCTGGAACAGGCCGCGCTGGACGGTCTTGTTGGCCTCGATCTGGTCGCGGAAGATCACCCGGATCTCGTCCGGGTCGGCGCCGAGCTGTGTGGCCTGGGCTGCCACGTTGTCGAGGACCTGCTGTTCGCGGGCGGGGTCGTCGATGGGGCTGTCGGTGCCCCATTTGGCGGCGGCGACGAGGTCGGCGGTGGCCAGCCGCTCGGCAGCAAGCTCGACGACGGGGTGCAGGGGTGAGAGGGAGTGGGGGGCGGTGAGGGGTGCCGCGGTCGTGCCGGAGGCCGGAACCGCGACCGCGGTACCCGTCGCGGTGAGAACGACGGCCGCGGTCGCGGTCACGGTGGTCAGGGCACGTCGGAGGGGGGTGGTGGTACGCATGTCCCCATCAAACCCGACGACGCCCCACCGTCAGGTCAACTACTGCTCACGGTCAGGTTGTTGGCCACGAAGTCCAGTCCGCCGGACGAGCTGGTGATCTCGAAGCCGAACTGCAGGTCACCGACGGTCACGTTGCCGAACCAGCCCTTGGTGTCCTTGATCCACTTCAGGATCGGCAGGATGTTGACCGAGCCGGAGGTGGAGTTGGAGGTGCGGACGAACGAGAACACCGCGTTGGATCCGTTGCTGCCCTTGTAGACGGTCCAGGTGTGGCCGCCGAGCGTCACGTTGCCCTGCGAGGTGCCGAGCGGGCCGACGGCTCCGGTCTTGTTGACCCAGAGCATGATCTCGTAGGCGTGGTTGGTGTCCCAGATGTCGTACGACGTGTTGTACGCGCCGGACGACGGGACCGTGACGTTGTAGTTGCTGCTGAGCGAACCCAGCGAGGTGATCGACTTGTTGATCACCTTCTTGGAGTCCGGGTAGGACTTGATGCCGCCGGTGTTGGGGTGGTTGGCGTTGACGCCCCAGTTGGTGCCGGAGTTGGCCCAGATGCACTGGCTGCCGGCGCCGGAGCCCCAGATGTTGTTGTAGAGGGTGTAGCCGTTCAGGCTGGTGCTGCCCCACTGGTCGCAGGAGCTCCAGACGGCGGCGGAGGCGGGGGCGGAGGCGAGACCGACGGTGGCGCCGAGGGCCATCGCCGGGGCCAGTACGGCCATGGTGATCTTGCGCAGGGTGCTTGCCATGGTGTCCCTTTCCATGGGTGGGGGGAATTGCGGAGGGGGGTTACCACGCCTCCAGACGGAGGACGTGGTCTTCTCCGGCGACAAGGTCGAGCGGCTCGGCGCCGGAGAAAGTCCGGAGTTCGACGCGGTGGGTCCGGGTGGGGCGGATCACCGCGGTCGCTTCGTGCGGGCTCCAGGTGAGGTCGAGTTCGGCCCCGAACCTGGTGCGGATGCCCTTGAGTTGCCCGGTCGGGTACGCCCGCGGCACGGCCGGAAGGAGCACCAGCCGGTCCGGCGTCGACTGCACGAGCATCTCGACGAGCACGGCGGGCAGGGTGTGGGCGGCGTCCGCGTTGTAGACGTCCCGGTTCGGGTAGTGCGCGCTCATCAGGGAGGTGTGGAAGAAGTCGCCTTTCAGGACCTGGCCGAGGGCGTGCGCGACCCGTTCGCCGTCGCGCAGCCGGGCCGCGACGAGGGCGTGGTGGAGGTGACCGTGGGCCGAGTCGTTCTCGGCGCCGCGCAGTTCGAGGGCGCGGTGGGCGGCCTTGGCGAGGTCGGGGGTGTCGTAGGGGGTGATCTCGTCGAGCGGCCAGACACCGTAGAGGTGGCTGAGGTGGCGGTGGTCGTAGGTGTCGTCGAGGCCGGGCCAGGCCCATTCGGCGAGGGCGCCTTCGGCGTTGGTCCGGTGGGGCGGGAGACGCTCGGCGAGGGCACGCCAGATCTCCGCCTGCTCGGTGCCCGGGTGGTAGGCGGCGGCCGTGCGCAGGGCGTGCCGGGCGGCCGAGAGGTCCATGGCCGCGTTGATCGCGCCCCAACTCGCGTTCGCGGGGCGGTTCTCGGGCGAGTAGGAGGGGACGACGACGAGGTGCCCGTTCTCGTCGACCCGCGTCAGGAAGTCCTCGTAGAACCGGGCGACCTCGGCGAGCGCGTGCGCGGTGCGCGGGTCCTGCTCGCCGCGGGTCTCGTCGTGGTCGACAAGGGGCTTGAGCAGCCAGTCGGCCCCCGCGGTCCACACGTGCAGCGGGTATTCGCGGCTGAAGTGGTACGTCAGCCCGGACTCGCCGTCGGAGTGCGGCGGGGCGACGACGCCTCGGGTGCCGAAGATCTCGCGGGCGTTGTCCTGCCAGTCCGGTATCTGACGGTGAATCAGGGAGGCGAGGGCCTCGGTGACTTCGGGGAGGGCGGCGCTCGCGGCGGACGCGGTCTGGAGGTTGACGTTGGCGTCGTTGGTGAACGCTCCCGACCAGGCCGTGTTCCAGTCGCCGGTCCACAGGCCGGTGAGGCGGGGCGGGAAGAGACCGCTGGCGGAGAGCAGGTGGTAGCGGCCGGCGGCGAAGAGGCGTTCCAGGAGGGCGGGGCTGTCGGGACGCGTGAGCAACTCCGAGCCCGGCAGAGCGCGTTCGGCGGGGTCCGCGCCGAGGTCGAGGGTCACGCGCTCGTAGGCGGGGCGGTGCACCTCGGCGTGCCGGGCCAAGAGGCCCTCATAGGGGTCCTGGTCCGGAAGCAGCTCGCCCAGGGCCCGGGCCTCGGCGAGTGCGTCCGGTTCGTCGGTGTGGCGCAGGACGCGGGTGAGGAGGAGGACGGAGTCCGCGCCGGTGATGCGGAGGCCGGGAGGTGTGAGGGTCGTACGGCCGCCCGTGACGGTGACGAGGGTGATGCCGGTGCAGGCACGGTCGCTGCCGGGGTAGCGGGCGCGCAGGGTGAGCAGGGCGCCCTCGGGGGTGAGGACGGCGCCGTGGCCGACGGCGAGGTCGTGGGGTGCGCCCGGGAGCCGGTGGTCGAGAGAGATGTCCAGGTCGGGGGCGGTGACCTGGTGGACGATGACGTCGTCGGCGCGGGAGACGAAGACGCGGCTGAGGTGGCCCTCGTACTCGGTCCGCGCCACACCGGTGGTGAAGTCGACGGCGCGGCGGTGCTCAGGTGTCCCGGCGGAGGTGGGCCGTCGCAGCCGTATCGCGAAGGCGGGGTGGAAGGGCTGTACCCACTGGAGTTCGCGCCGGTCGGTGAAGCTCTCGGCGGCGTGCAGGTCGCCGGCGAGCAACCGGTCCTGGAGTGCGGGGAGTTCGGCGGCGAGCCGGGGCGGGCGGGCGTGTTCGGAGCCGTTGGGGCGGACCAGGGTGTGGTGGGTGACGACGACCCGCTCGTCACCCGGGTCGCCGAACAGGAGGGCGCCGTGACGGCCGTTGCCGCTCAGGAAGCCGTCCTCCCAGCGGGTGGCCGGTCCGGGCTCCCAGGTGCCGTGGACGGGGCCGTCGCTCGTCACGCGAGTACCACCACTCCGTAGCGGCCCAGCGTCACCCGGTCCGTGACGGACTCCCCCGTCAGCAGGTCCCGGTGGGTGCCGGGGACGTCCACCGTCACCGAGTCGCGACCGTGGTTGAGGAGGAAGAGCAGGTCACCGCGGCGGACCGCCTCGACCCGGTCGGGCAGTGCGTCGAGGGCGGGGCGGGCGCCCGCGTCGTGGGCGATACGGGCGAGGAGTCCGCGCAGGGCATCCGGCTCGGGGAGCGTCGAGAAGTACCAGGCGCGGTCCCTGCGGAGCACCGCGGGCAGCCCGTCGAGCTCACCCCCCTTGTAGGCGGCCTCTGTTGTGGCGCTGTCGTCCTTGTCGATCTCCTCCGACCACAAGGTGCCGCGAAAACCGCCCGGTTCGCTGTCGCACTCGGCGTGTTCGTCGGCGTCGAGCGGCCACCACTCGTGCAGGGTGCGGATGCCGAACAGCTCGCGCAGGCGGGCGTCCATGCCGCCGGGGCGTACCCGGTCGTCCTGGTCGGCGACGCCGGTGAGGAAGCCGGAGACGAGGGTGCCGCCCTGGCGGACGTAGGCGAGGAGGTTGTCGATCGCCGCGTCGGTGAGGGCGTAGAGCTGAGGGACGACGACCAGCTTGTAGGCGGTGAGGTCGTGTTCGGGATGGGCGAAGTCGGTGGTGAGGTGGGCCTCCCAGAGGGCACGGTGCCATGCCTTCAGGAGGTCGGGGTGGTCGACCCGGTGGGAGAGGCGGCCCTCCTGGGAGCCGGCCCACCAGGCATGCCAGTCGTGCAGGACGGCGATGTCGTAGGCGGTGTGACGGCCCGTCACCTCGCCTGAGATCCGGGAGAGTTCGGCGCCGAGCTGCTTGACCTCCAGGTAGGTACGGCCTTCCTCGCCCGCGTGACTGACCATCCCGGAGTGGAACTTCTCCGCGCCCTGCCGGGACTGCCGCCACTGGAAGTAGCAGACGGCGTCGGCACCCCGGGCCACCGCCTGGAGGGACCAGAGACGGTTAATGCCCCGCGGCTTCGGGTGGTTCACGCCCCGCCAGTTGACCGGCCCCGCGGCCTGCTCCATGAGCATCCAGGGACCGCGGGCCTGCGAGCGGGTCATGTCCTGTACGAGGGCGCCCTGTTGGGCTCCCAGCGGGTCCCGCGGGTCGGGGTAGAGGTCGACGGAGACGACGTCCTCCTCCTCGGCCCAGCGCCAGGCGTCCTGGCCGACCCACAGCGGCATGAAGTTGCTGGTCACCGGGGTGTGCGGGGTGGCCAGGCGGACGATGTCCCGCTCGGCGAGGTAGCACTCCAGGAGCATGTCGGAGGTGAACCGCTTGAAGTCCAGAACCTGGGTGGGGTTCTTCATGTAGTGGGCGTTGCGGGGTGTGTGGATCTCGGCCCAGTCGCCGTAACCCTGGCTCCAGAAGGCCGTGCCCCAGGCCTCGTTGAGTTCCTCGAGGGTGCCGTACTTGTTCCGGATCCAGGTGCGGAAGCGGGCGGCGGCCTCGTCGCTCCAGTCGTAGGTGCAGTACTCGTTGTTGATGTGCCACATGGTGAGGGCCGGGTGGCCGCCGTAGCGGGCGGCGAGGTCCTCGGTGATGGCGGCGGCGTATCGGCGGTAGGTGGCGCTGGAGTGCGAGAAGTGCTGGCGCCCGCCCCAGTACTCGGTGCGTCCGTCCTCGGTGACGGGCAGGGTGTCGGGGTGCAGGTGCCCCATCCACGGCGGGGGCGAGGACGTCGGGGTGGCGAGGACGACGCCGATGCCGTTCTCGTGCATGAGGTCCATCAGCCGGTCCAGCCAACCGAAGTCCCGCTCTCCCGGCCGGGGTTCGAGCTTCGCCCAGGAGAACACGCCGAGGGTGACGGAGTTGACGCCGGCGGCCCTCATGAGGCGCACGTCCTCCAGCCAGGTCTCCTCGGGCCACTGCTCGGGGTTGTAGTCGCCGCCGTAGAGGATGCGGCCGCGGGTGGCGTCCTGGAGTCCCGGTGTCATGCCGGCTCCCCGTACTGGATGCCCCGGCCGTTGGTGGCGATGTAGACGCGGCCGTACACCCGCGGGTCGGCGGCGATGGTCGCGCCGATCCAGCCCCACTGGTGCTGGTCGTCGTTGACGCGTACCCAGGTCTTCGCGCCGTCGTCGGAGCGGTACACGGCGGTGATCGACTCCGTGGAGCCGACCTGGTAGATCGCCGGATAGTCCGCGCCGTCCGCGGCCTTCCCGAAGGCGAGCGTGTGGGAGGCCCAGCAGCTGGTGAGCTTGGTGAAGGTCGCTCCGCCGTCGGTGGACCGGTACAGGCCGTTCGTCTTGGTGCTCAGCCACAGGTCGCCGGAGCGTCCCGGGGCCGCGGTCAGCTGGAACTGGCTGTCCCCCGAGGGCAGTCCGGTCGCGCGCCCGGTGAAGGTGAGACCGCTGTCGGTGCTGGCGAACAGGGTGCCGGTGTCGGTGTCGTACGCGTAGAAGCGCGTCGGGTCGGCCGGGTCGGCGAGCGGGGTGGCGCCCTTGGGGCAGGTGGGGATCTCGGACCAGCTCGCCCCGTTGTCGGTGGAGCGCTGGGCGGAGTACTTGGTGCCGTCCCAGTGCAGGAAGGTCCACAGCAGCACGCTGCCGTCGCTGTTGGTGGCGATCGGTCCCGGCGAGTCCTTGGCGAGGGCGGGCTGGGCCGCGAAGGGCGCCCAGGACTTGCCGCCGTCCTTGGAGAAGGCCCCGTTGCCGTGGTCGCCGAAGCCGGTGCGGACGACGTACGACGGCTTGGCGGCGGCCTGGGCGAGTCCGGTCGCCGATCCGAACACGGGGTTCGAAGCCATGCCGCGCGAGGGTGAGGCGGTGAGCCGCTCGTGGTACATGACACCGACGTCCCCGAGACCGCTGAGCAGGTGTGCCTCCCCGGTCGGGGGCGAGATCAACTGCCGTACGGAGGTCTCCTCCAGGCCGCGGATCTGAGGGGCCCAGTGCTTCAGGTCCCGGGTGCCGTAGAGGGTCGCGCCGGTGCCGTAGACGACGTGTTTCGAGTCGTACGGGTCGAGGGCGACGGCCTGGATCCACCAGCCGAACTTGGGCGCGTCGGCGCCGAAGGTGAGGAACGGGGTCTCGGACACGTCGAGGACCGCGGAGTCCTTCAGCGACGTCCAGGTGCGGCCGCCGTTCGTGGTCCGGTACAGGGTGTCGACGGCCGCCCAGCGGTTGTTGGTGGAGACGACGACCGTGCCGGGGCGGCGGGCGTCCACGGCGACGCCGCCGTAGGCGAAGGTGTCGGATGAGCCGTCGCTCGTGGTCCCGCCGGGCTTCACGGGCGTGACGTCGGTCCATTTGCCGCTCGCCGTGGCCAGCTTGTGCACACTGCCGTCGGACTGCCCGTTGGGGCCGGGCGCGTTGGCGTAGCTGACGTACAACTCCCGGGTGTGGCAGTCATAGGCGGCCCTGATCGGCACCTTGGCGGAGGTACCGGAGGGCTGCGCGGGGACGGCCTCCCAGGTGGTGCCGTCGGAGGTGCGGTACAGGTTGGGGGCGGTGCCGTCGGAGTCGCCCCAGCCGGCGTAGAGGGTCCGTCCGGCGGCGACGAGCAGGGTGACACCCTGACCGCCGCTGCTCGGAGCTCCTGGGAAGGTACTCGCGGTGGCCCAAGTCGCGCCCCGGTCGGTGGACTTGAGCAGCCCGTCGTGTCGGGTTCCGAGCCACAGCGTGTCGCTGTCCCGGGGGTCGACGAGCAGCCGCTCCCCCGTTCCCCGGCCGTCCTCGTTCCCGCCGAGCTTCACGGCCAGGTCGGTGCGGGCCCAGGTGGCTCCCCGGTCCTCGGAGCGCAGCACAGCCCCGTTGCCGGCCCAGGACTGGGCGTAGGTGCCGAGCGCGAGGTAGACCCGGTCGGGGTGGACGGGGTCGACGGCCATGGCCTCGACACCGAGAAGGTTCCAGTCGTCCCAGCCGAGATCGTCGTTGAGGGGGATCCAACGGGCCGATCTGTCGTCCCAGCGGTAGGCGCCGCCGATGTCGGTACGGGCGTAGGCGAGACCCCGGACGGAGGGGTGGAAGAGGACACCGGTGACGAAACCGGTACCGCCGATGGCGACTTGGCGCCAGCGGTAGGAGGGGGTGGCGGAGCCGACGGCCGCGGCAGCCCCCGTGAAGGACGGAACGGCGGTGATCGCGGCGGCGGCCGCGGTCCCGGCAAGAACGGCACGACGGCTAAGCCTGGACCCAAGCATGACAAACCTCGCTCTGAACTAAGGGGAAGTGAACGCCCCTCAGGGGCGCGGGACTGTATCGATGTGCGGCTCCGCCGCGTGGGCGCGACAATCCACAACGAACCCGCAGCCGCCGACCGATCGAAGCCCCCAGTCGATTAGGCGCAGGTCATCCCTTCACCGCACCGGTGAGCATGCCCTTCTTGAAATGCCGCTGGACGAACGGAGAAGCCACCGCGACAGGAATCAACGCCAGCACCATGACGGCCATCTGCAACCCCAACGCCGACAACTGCCCCGTACGAACCGCCTGCTGCAACCCCGTGGGGTTCGCCGTGTTCTTCTGCACCAGCTGGATGAGCACGTTCTGCAGCGGCATCATCGACTGGTCACTGAGATAGATCGACGCGTTGAACCAGGCACTCCAGTACCCGACCGCGTAGAAGAGCGAGATCACGGCCAGCACAGCCCGGGACAGCGGCATGATGATGGTCAGCAGGATCCGCATGTCACCGGCCCCGTCGATGCGCGCGGACTCGGTGAGTTCGGGCGAGATCCCCATGAAGAAGGCCCGCAGCACAAGGATGTTGAAGACGCTGACAGCACTCGGCAGGATCAGCGACAGATAGGTGTCCGTGAGCCCCAGCGACTGCACCAGCAGGTACGTCGGGATGAGGCCGGCGCCGAAGAACATGGTCGCCATCATGGTCACCAGGAAGAACCGGTGGCCCAGACTCCCGGGCCGCGACAGCCCGTACGCCGCCAGCACCGACACCGCCATCGAGAACAGGGTGCCGAAGATCGTGACCCCGAGCGAGACCATGATCGCCCGGCTGACCTGTCCGCCGCTGAGCAGTTCCGTGTAGTTGACGAAGGTGATGCCCTGGGGGATCACGACGAGGCCGCCGACCCGGTCGATCACCGGCTTCGGGGAGAGGCTGGTGACGATGACGATCCACAGCGGACCGAGCACCCCGAGGCAGCACAGGAGCAAGAGGCCGCTCTTCGCGGTGATGCCGGCCTTGTTGGGCTCCTCCTCCCACGCGGGCCGGGCGGGGGCCTTGAGGCTGCGGATGAGCTGGGTGTTGAGGCTCACTTCTGGTACACCCCCTGCTCGCCGAGCAGGTGCGCGAACTTGTTCGCGCCCAGGACGAGACACACTCCGATGGCTCCCTTGACGAGGCCGACCGCGGCCGCATAGCTGAAGTCGCCGTTCTGGATACCCATGTTCCAGACGTACGTGTCGAGGACCTCGCTGGCCCCGACCCCGACCGCGTACCGCTGGAGCAGGAACTGCTCGAAGCCGACGCTGAGCGCGTCGCCGACCCTGAGGACCAGGAGCAGCGCGATCACCGGGCGCAGCGCGGGCAGCGTCACGTGCCACATGCGGCGCCAGCGCCCGGCGCCGTCCATGGCGGCGGCCTCGTACAGGTCGGTGCTGACGGCGGCCAGCGCGGCGAGGAAGACGATGATCCCCCAGCCGGAGTCCTTCCAGACGGCCTGCGCGGTGACCAGGTACTTGAACAGGCCCGCGTTGGTCATCAGGTCGAAGCCGGTCCAGCCGTGGTTCTCCAGGGTCTGGGCGATGATGCCCGCACCGCCGAAGATCTGCTGGAACACGGTGACGACGAGGACCCACGAGAAGAAGTGCGGCAGATACATGATCGCCTGTGCCACGGCCCGGACCCGGGGCCGGATCACGCTGTTGATGAGCAGCGCGAGGGCGATGGGGATCGGGAAGAACAGCACCAGCTGGAGTACGAACAGCACGATGGTGTTCTTCGCGGCGCTCCAGAACAGCGGGTCGTCGATCATCCGCGAGAACTGCTCCACCCCGACCCAGGGGCTGTGGAAAATCGCGGTGACGCCGTTGCTGGAGACGTACGGGTCGTACTCCTGGAAGGCGACGACGTTGCCGAGCAGCGGGACGTAGTTGAAGAGCAGGAGCAGGAACATGACCGGCAGCGTCATCAGGATGAGCGTGCGGTCGCGGCGCAGCCGGATCTTGAAGGGAACCTTGCCGGCCTTGCTCGCCTTGCCCGGAACCCGGTTCTTCACCACTGCGGCGGCGACCGCGGCCGTCGGTTCCTCGACGGCCGCGGGAGGACGAGTCCCGTCGGGCCTGCTCCCGGCCGTGATGGACATCAGTTGCCGCTGCCGTTCTTGTCGAGGAGCTGCTTGTACCAGTCGCGCAGCTTGTCGCCGCCGGAGGACTTCCAGGTGGAGATGGCCGCCTGGACGTCGGAGAGCTTGCGGTTGCCGCGCACGTAGTCGATCTCCAGCTGCTCGAACTGGCTGCCGAGGTTGGCCCAGCGGGTCGGCTCGACGATGTTCATGCCGAAGGTCGACGTCTTCTTCATGAAGGCGCCCATCCGCTGCTGCCACTCGACCTGCTTGCGGGCGGTCTCGGGGAAGTCGGGGTGGGCGAAGTAGGCGGCCGGCGCGGCCAGCATCACCCAGGCGTTGAGGACCTCGGAGTTGCCGAGGTCGTTCTTGACCGGGACGCCGTCCTTGACGGTGTAGTGGGTGCCCTCGACGCCGTAGTCGACGAGCATCCGCTCCTTGGTGCCGTAGGGCGCGGCGGAGAAGTCGGCGGCGGCCAGCGCGTTCTCGATCGTCGTCTTGGAGGCGCCCTTGCGGATCAACGACCAGATGGTGGCGGGCTGGGAGGCCCACAGCGTCGGGTTGCCGCCGTCGGCTCCGAAGAGGTCCATGCCCTCGATCTTGAAGTCCGGGTTGGACGCGGCCTGTTCTGCGGTCTTGCCGTACCAGCTGGAGATGTTGTCGTTGTAGACGAGAACCTGCCCGGCGGTGAACCGCTGGCCCTGGTCTCCGGTGCGCGCCTTGTCGTCAGGGTGGACCACGCCCGCGTCGAACAGCTTGCGGACCCACTCCAGGGCCTCGAGGTACTCGGGCACCTCATGGCGGTAGGTCAGCTTGCCGTCGTCCCCGATGTTCCAGCCGAGCGTCCCGGAGGGGCGGACACCGAAGAAGCTCCAGGCGGACCAGTTCATGTCGGCGCAGGCCCATACCTTGGCCTTGGCGCTGGTGGCCTCCTTGGCCCAGCTGAGGAACTCGTCCGGCGACTTGGGGACCGACCAGCCCTTCTTGTCGAAGACGTCCTTGCGGTAGAAGGGCGTGATCCAGTTCGCGGTGGCGGCCGGCATCGGGATGCCGCGCAGCGCACCGCCGAAGATGCCCATGCGCCAGGCGTCGGAGGGGATCGCGGCCAGGTTCGGGTACTTCTTGACCTTGTCGCCCGCGAGGTAGGGGCTGAGGTCCATGAACTTCGCGGTGACGGCGTTGGAGATCTTGCCGACCAGTTCCCAGCCGGGTACGACCACCATGTCGGGTATGGAGCTGGAGGCGAGAACGGCGCCGAGCTTCTCGCCGTAGGTGTTGCCGTCCTGGTTCTGCCAGGTGACCTTGGTGCCCGCGGCGGCGTCGAGCGCCTTGTAGTAGGCGCAGCCGGCCTTAGGCGGGGAGCCCCAGAAGGGGGACATGATCTTGATGGGGGCGCCGGTGCCGAGCTTCTCCGGGACCGAGGTCTTCAGGGCCGCGAGGTCGACCTTGCCGGTGTAGCCGGCGGCCGAGCCGTTCTTCGACGGGAGGTCGGGGTTCGCGACCGTGCTGGCGACGAAGGCCGGGAGCATCTTGTCCGCGGCCTTGCCCGACGTGGTCCCTTCACGCTCCCCGCTGTCCGAGCCGCCACAGGCGGCAAGCAGCGGCATCCCGCCCGCCACCGCTGCGGTGGCGACCGCGGTGGAGGCGAGGAAGCTTCTCCGGCTGGGCCCGGAAGGACCAGAGGAGGGGGAAGCGGCGTTCGGCGTCATTGCGTCAACCCTTCATGGCGCACCAGGACACCCGGCGGTGGAGCCGTCGGCTGCGGTGTCTTGAGTGGAACTGGCTGAGCTGAAGCTGGCCTCGACCCATGTAACGGCGATCCGTAGTCGAAGCGCTTCGATGTTGCTGTGAGGTTAAGTGAACACCCAGGGGTGCACAAGAGTCGGATGCAAGATTCCTCGGAGGTGCAAGGGGAGACCTTTTCTTATGCACCGCTTGAAGTGACGGTGTTGATCTCTTGACACCCACCCCGAAGTCGAATGAGCATCGAAGCGCTTCGAAAGCATCGAACCGATCCATCGCAAGGGGATCCCCACGTGACCGCACACCCGCCGCACACACCGCCATTTCGCGATCCGCACATGCCGTTCGCGAAGCGCATCGACGATCTGCTGTCGCGGCTGACCCCCGACGAGAAAATCGGCTTCCTGCACCAGTTCGCCCCGGCCGTCGAGCGGCTCGGCATCGCGGGGTTCCGCACCGGCCAGGAGGCGCTGCACGGCGTCGCGTGGATGGGCCCGGCGACGGTCTTCCCGCAGGCGGTCGGCCTCGGCGCGACCTGGAACACCGAGCTCGTACGACGCGTCGGCGAGGCGGTGTCCAAGGAGGTCCGGGCGATGCGCGCCCACGACGACCGCGTCGGCCTCAACGTCTGGGCGCCGACGGTCAACCTGCTCCGGCACCCGCTGTGGGGCCGTAACGAGGAGGGTTACTCGGAGGACCCGAAGCTCACCTCGGCGATCGCCACCGCCTACACCCGGGGGCTGCGCGGCGACCACCCGACGTACTGGCGCACCGCCCCGGTCCTCAAGCACTGGCTGGCCCACAACAACGAGACGGACCGGGCCACCGCGTCGAGCTCGGTGCGCCCGCGCGTGCTGCACGAGTACGACCTGCGCGCCTTCCGCGAGACGGTCGAGGCGGGCACGGTGGCCGGGGTGATGCCGGCGTACAACCTGGTCAACGGCCGCCCCAACCACGTCTCGCCCTACCTGCGCGAGCACTTGCGCGCCTGGACCGAGGAGGACCTGCTGGTCTGCTCGGACGCGGGCGCGCCCTCCAACCTGGTCGACCACGAGCACTACTTCGACACCCACGAGGAGGCGACCGCCGCCTCGCTCAGGGCCGGCGTCGACAGCTTCACCGACCATGGCACGGACAGCTCGCAGATCACCGTGCGCATCCAAGGGGCTCTGGACCAGGGCCTGTTGACCGAGGCCGACATCGACACCGCGGTGCGCCGGCAGCTCTCGGTCCGCTTCCGGCTCGGCGAGTTCGACCCGCAACTCGACCCGCACGCCGACGACAAGGACTTCGACACGCCGGAGCACCGCGCGCTCGCCCAGGAGGCCGCCGAGCAGGCGATCGTCCTGCTCAGGAACGACGGTGTGCTGCCGCTCGCCCCCGACACCCGGATCGCCGTGGTCGGTCTGCTCGCCGACGAGTGCAAGGTCGACTGGTACAGCGGCACGCTCATCCACCGCTCCACCCCGCTGGAGGGGCTGTACGAGCGGTTCGGCGCCGAGCGTGTGGAGTTCGCGGAGGGCGTGGACCGGGTCCGCCTGAAGACCTCTGCCGGGACGTTTCTGCACGTCCCTGCCTCCGAGGGCAGCGAGGACGAGGTGCGCGGCGCCGAGGGCGCCCTGGACCCGGCGCTGCTCGCGGGCCGCACCGACCTGCCCCCGCTGACGACGGACGCCACCGGCACCGAGTTCGCGCTGATCGACTGGGACGAGGGCGTCCTCACGCTCCGCGCCCCCGACGGCCGCTATGTCTCCGTCGCCGAGGACGGTTATCTGCGCGCCTCCGCCGACCAGCCCGGAGGCTGGGTCGTCCAGGAGACGTTCCGCCTGGAACAGCACGGCAGCGGTCACCTCCTCAGGCACATCGGCACGGGCCGCCACGTCACTGTCGGCGCGGACGGAGTAAAGGTTGCCGACGAAAACGGCGAGAACGACCAGAACGCGGAAACCTTTGAGCTGATCATCGTCGAACGCGGCGAAGACGCAGTGACCCGCGTCACATCCGAGGCGGATGTCGTCCTGGTCGTCGCGGGAAACGATCCACACATCAACGGCCGCGAGACCGAGGACCGCACCTCCCTGCGCCTCCCCGCCCATCAGGAGCGCCTGCTGCGGGCGGCCCGCGCCGCGAACCCCCGCACGGTCCTGGCGCTGGTCTCGGCCTACCCGTACGCGGTCGACACCGCGGGCCTGTCCGCAACGCTCTGGACAGCGCACGGCGGCCAGGCGGCCGGCACCGCCCTGGCCCGCGTCCTGGCCGGTGACGTCTCCCCCGCCGGCCGCCTCCCGCAGACCTGGTACGAGAGCGACGCCGACCTGCCCGGCCTCCTCGACTACGACGTCATCGGCAGCCGTCAGACCTACCTCTACTTCGAGGGCACACCCCTGTTCCCGTTCGGGCACGGCCTGTCGTACGCGTCCTTCTCGTACGGCGATCTCGGCGTGCGGATCGACGACGGGACGGCGCACGTCTCGTTCACGATCACGAACACCGGTGACGTCACCGCCGACGAGGTCGCCCAGCTCTACACCCGCGCGGTCGACCCCGCACTCCCCCGCCCGCGCTGCGAACTGGTGGCCCACCGGCGCGTGACACTCGCGCCCGGCGCCCGCGAGGAGCTGTCCTTCGAAGTCCCCCTGAGCGCCTTCGAGTTCTGGGACGTGACACAGGGCCGGTGGCGCCTGGACCCGGGCCCCTACGAGCTCCTGGCCGGCGCCTCCAGCGAGGACATCCGGCTGCGTACGACGGTGCCGCTCGACGGCGAGCCCGGCGCACCTCGTCCCGTGCTCCAACGGGGCCTCGCGGGCGCGGACTTCGACGAGCAGAGCGGTGTCGAGATCGTCGACCGGACGAAGGAGACGGGGGACGCGGTGACCGCGGGTGAGGGCCGTACCGGTGAACTCGTCTACAAGGACTGCGACTTCGGCGACGGCGTCACCGAGGTGACGGCTCTGGTCTGCGGCGAGGGCGCGGTCGAGCTGTCGCTGGACGGGGGCGCGGTGCTCGCCGTACTGGAGGTGGAGGAATCCGACTCCGGGCCGTACGACTACACCACCCTCGACGCCGGGATCGTCGCCGAGGGCGTGCACGACGTCCACCTCAGGCTGCGCGGCCCGCTGCGGCTCGCGCACGTCGGCTTCTCCGGCTGAGGGTCCGGAACGGCCGACGACAAGAAGGGGCCCGGCACCGGAAGGCATCGGTGCCGGGCCCCTTCGGGGCGGCGGGTCAGCGTCGCTGCGCCCACTCTATATGGAAATGATTCCCATTAGCTAGAGGGTTTGGCCGCGGGTTCTCAGAGCGCGAGGCCCGTCAGCACCAGCACCCGCTCGTAGGTGTAGTCGTCCATCGCGAACCTCACGCCCTCACGGCCCACCCCGGACTGCTTGGCACCGCCGTACGGCATCTGGTCGGCACGGTAGGAGGGGACGTCGCCGATGACGACGCCGCCGACCTCGAGGGCGCGGTGGGCACGGAAGGCGGCCTGCAGGTCGTGGGTGAACACGCCTGCCTGGAGGCCGTACTTGGAGGAGTTGACGGCGGCGAAGGCCTCGTCCTCGCCGTCGACCTTCTGCACGGTGAGGACCGGTCCGAAGACCTCCTCGCAGGAGATCGTCGTGTCGGCCGGGACGTCGGTGAGGACGGTCGGCGCATAGGAGGCGCCGTCGCGGTCACCGCCCGTCAGCAGACTCGCACCCGCCTCCACGGCCTCCTTCACCCACGCCTCGACGCGCTTGGCCGCGTCCTCGCTGACCAGCGGGCCGACGTCGGTCTTGTCGTCGCCGGGGTCGCCCGTGCCCTGGGCCTCGACGGCGGCGACGATCCGCGGGAGCAGCCGGTCGTACACCGACGCGTCGGCGACGACCCGCTGCACGGAGATGCAGGACTGGCCGCCCTGGTAGTTGGAGAAGGTCGCGATACGGGTCGCGGCCCAGTCGAGGTCGGCGTCGGAGGCGTAGTCGCCGAGCACGACCGCGGCGCCGTTGCCGCCCAGCTCCAGCGTGCAGTGCTTGCGCGGCACCGAGTCCATGATCGCGTAGCCGACCTTCTCGGAACCGGTGAAGGAGATCACGGGCAGGCGCTCGTCCTGGACGAGGTCGGCCATGCGGTCGTTCGGGACGGGGAGGATGCTCCAGGAACCGGCGGGCAGTTCGGCGCCTTCGGCCGCGGCCGCGGCGAGGAGCTCGCCGATGACCAGCCCGGACAGCGGGGTGGCGGGGGCGGGCTTGAGGATGATCGGGACACCGGCCGCGATCGCCGGGGCGATCTTGTGGGCGCAGAGGTTGAGCGGGAAGTTGAAGGGCGCGATACCGAGGACGGCACCCTTCGGGAAGCGCCGGGTCAGCGCGAGGCGCCCCTGCCCGCCGAGGTCGGTGTCGAGCCGCTGGGCCTCCCCGCCGTTGAACCGCCGGGCCTCTTCCGCCGCGAACCGGAACACGGACACCGCGCGTCCGACCTCCCCCCGGGCCCACTTGACCGGCTTGCCGTTCTCGGCGGAGATCAGCTGGGCGATCTCCTCGGTGCGCTCGACGAGCCCGCGGCTGACGTGGTCGAGGGCGGCGGCGCGAACGTGGGCGGGGGTCGCCGCGAACTCGTCCCGTACGGCGTACGCGGCGGCCACGGCCTCCTCGATCTGCGTGTCGTCCGGCACGGCGACCTTGCCGACCAGCCGTCCGTCCCAGGGCGAAGTGACGTCGAAGGTGTCCTCGCCGGCGACCCGGCGGCCGGCGAGCCAGAAGGCGTGGGTGGAAGTCATGCCCCCACGGTAGGGCCGGGTGGGCGGGATGGAATGTGTCCGGGGTGTAGCAGTGGGGACAGCCTGTGCACCGATTTGGCGCGCCGGCCTTCCGGCGGTCAGTGCTCCGCCGACGTCGCCTTCAGCGCCAGCCACAGCTCCATCCGTGCGTCCGGATCGTCCAGCGAGCGCCCCAGGATCTCCTCGACCCTGCGCATCCGATACCGCAACGTGTGCCGGTGCACCCCCAGATCCGCGGCCGCCGCGTCCCACTGCCCGTGCCGGGAGAGCCAGGCCCGCAGGGAGGCCACCAGGTCACCCCGGCCCGTCGCGTCGTGCTCGTACAACGGGCCCAGCAGTCCGCCGGCGAACGCCTTCACCGCGTCGTCGGCGAGCAGCGGCAGGACGGATCCGGAGGCCAGCTGTTCGTGCTCGACGCACAGCCGGCCCCGCCGCCGGGCGACCGACAGTGCCTGTTCGGCCTGCTTGTACGCGGCGGCCGCGGCGATCGGTCCCACCGGGGCCGAGACCCCGACGACCGGTTCGTCCTCGTGCCCGGCGTTCGTCCGCTCGCCCGTCCGCGCCGCCTCCAGGGCCGTCGCGTACTCCCCGCACGCGGCGACCGCGGCCCCGCCGTCCGCGGCCAGCACCACCAGCCGCTCGCCCTCGGGGACCACGAGCACGGCCTCGCCGGAACGGGCCGCCGCGGACTCCACGATGTCGGTGAGCGCCCCGAGCGGGTCACCGTTCGTCCCGGCGGCGGCGGCGAGCGCGGCGGCGGACGGCACCCGGGCCGGAGCCGCGACGGGGATCCGCACCGACGGCACGGCGACGGTCTCCGCCACGAGCACCCGGAACGGCGCGTCCAGGAGCCCGCCGTAAAGGTCTCCCGCGACCGTTCGCGCGTGCTCGGGCTCCCCCGCGAGCAGCATCCGCAGCACCGACGCCCCGATCCGCTGCTCGGCGGCGTGCAGGGAGCGGGACCGCTCGCTCGTGAGGGTCAGCAGCGCGATCGCCGACTGCACCGCGTACCGCTGCGCCGTACCGAGCGCCGAGGCCGTCCCCACCGCCAGCGTGGCCCGCGGGCGGCGCCCGGTGCCCAGGGAGTGCAGCTCCACCCGGTCGTCGTCGTCAGGAGTACCGGGCCCGCCGACCACGGAGGAGGCGGGCGCGGGCCGGTCCCGCAGCCGTTCCACGTCGGCGGTGATCCGCGCGGCCCGGCGCACCGCCCACTCCGGTGCGGCGGCGGCGACGGCACCCGAGGCGTCGTAGAGCGCCGCCCAGCCGTCCAGCTGGGAGGCGAGGGCGGCGAGCAGTCCCTCGGGGCCGTCGGTCAGGGCCTGCCTGGTCAGCTCGCGCTGGGCGGCGAAGCCCGCGGTGACGGACCTGTACTGGTCGGCCGCGATCGCAGCGGACACGGCCTTGCTGATGGCGAGGAAGGGCGTGCGGCGCGGTACTTCGAGCAGCGGCAGCCCTTCGTCGCGGGCCGCGTCGACGAGGGCCGTCGGGATCTCCTCGTAGTTGACCCCGACGGCGAAACCGAGCCCGACCACTCCCGCCCCGGCCAGCCGCTTCACATACCGCCGCATGGCCTCCGGATCCTCCGCGTCCAGCTTCAGCGCGGTGATCAGCAGCAGTTCCCCGCCCTCCATGTAGGGGACGGGGTCGGCGAGCTCGCTGACGTGCGCCCAGCGGACGGGCACGTCCAGCCGGTCCTCGCCCGCGCGCACGGTCAGCTTGAGCGCGGAGTGCTGGACGAGCGAGGCGAGGGTGGGGGGCATGGGGCCGGTGCCTTCGGAGAGGTGTGATCATTTGGCCGCTGTGTACGAACGGCCTGTGCCGATTCTGCCTCACCGTACGGTCACCAGGTCACGTGCTGCGCGTCATCCCCGCAGATCCACGAGCAGCGGCGGCGCGTGCTCGCCCGTCACACTCGTCAGGGAGAGCACCGCGTGCCCCGGCGGCACCCCGTGCGCCAGCTCGGACGCGGACCACCGCTCCCGCTCGACCTGCCGCACGGTCACCGCCCGCGCGGTGGGCGCCTTGCCGGTGATGACCCTCCTGACCGCGTGCAGCACCTTCCCGGCCGGGGTCTCCGCGATGATCTGCCGGTCGGTGACGTCCCGCGCCTCGATCCACTCCTTGCCCCACACCTCGGCGAAGTCCTGTCCGTCCCAGGGGGTGAGCCCGGCCAGCGCCATCCGGCACCCGGTGGCCCCGAGAAGGGGACCGCGCAGCGGCCGGGGTACGTCGTCCAGCGTGCGCAGCGTGAGCACGACCCCGGCGTTGCCGGACCGCAGCCGCTGGATGCCCCGCACGGCTTCCGGCGTCACGACCCCCGTGGCGTCGTCGATGACCAGGCAGGCGAACAGTGACCGATCCTCCCGCACCGCGACACTCGCCGTGAACTGCGCGAGCACCAGCCGGGCCAGGATCCGCGAGGCGTCGGCGTGCCCGCGCTGAGGCAGGTCGACACGGACCCGGACGGGGTGGTCCAGGGCCTTCAGCGAGAACGGCCGCGACCCTCCGGACGGGTCGGAGTCCGCGCTCTGGAAGAACGCGGCGAACGCGGGCCGGTCGAGCAGCGCGATCCGGTCCGCGAGGACGCCCCCCACGTCCCCCGCATGCCCCATCTGCCGCTCCCGCGCGTCGAGTTCACGCAGCAGCGACTCCTGCCCCGAGTCCTCGAGCCCCTTGCGCAACGCGGCCAGCGGCCCGGGGGCGCCGTCGAGCAGCCCCCGCAGCTCCGGCACGGAGGGGAAACGGCCGTGGACCGCCCGGAACGGGCCGAGGAGCTGGGCGAGCACAGTGGTCGAGCGCCGGGTGTCGCCCCCTTGGTGAGGCTCGGCGAGATCCCCGACGAGCGCTTCCGCGAGCACGGCCGCGGCCTCGTCCGGGTCGGTCGTCCCGCCGTACAGGTCGAGGTCGTACACCGACTCGGGGTTCCCGATCTGTACGACGACGTCGTAGGAATCGGCCGGACCGAGACCGGCACCCGCCGCGCCGACCACCACGACGGCTGCCCGCCCGGCGAGGGCGTGCAGGCACAGCGACTCGGCGAGCGGCCTGATGACGGTCCCGGTCTTCCCCGACCCGGCCGGACCGACGGCGAGCAGCGAGGTACCGAGCAGTTCGGGCCCGAGCCCCAGGCCGGTACCGCGGTAGGCGTACGGATTGCGGGCGTCGTCGGCGGTCGTCCCCAGCCGCACCTGCCCGGTCACCAGATCGTGCCGGGCCAGCCGGGCGGGCAGGTCCCGCTCCCCGGAGGGATGCAGACAGGCGGCGGAGCCGTCCTGGAGCACCGCACCGGTGAACGTGGCGAGACTGAACCGCCCACCGCGCACGCCCTGCCAGGCACGGGCGATCCGGGCGTGGTCGACGTCGCGCATCAACCCGGCCCTGGCCTCGGCAGCGAGCCGCTCGGCAGCGTCCAAGGCTCCGGCGGCTCGGAGCTGGTTCCAGTGGGCGGGGTCCTCCTCCGCCGTCGGCACGGGCGCCTGACGGGGCTGGGGACGCTTCACCAGGGGCACCACGAAGCGCCGCCAGACCTCGCCCCAGCGGCCCAGCTTGCCGACCGCCACCATGATCACCAGGGCGATCAGCAGCTCGTAGCCCTTGTACAGGACGAGGTTCCCGATCTCGCTGCTGGTGTAGCGCCAGGAGTCAGGGACCAGCAGCTTGAAGGGCAGCGCCCACCAGGCACCCAGATAGCCGTTCTGCAGGAGCGACCACACGAGCCAGCCGACCAGGAAGGCGATCAGGGCGCCGCTCAGCAACTGCCTGTTCGGGGTTTCCTCGGGCTCCTCGGCCGGCCGGGGCACGTGCCCGAAGCGCCAGATGCCCGGCGCCGCCTCCGGCCGCGGCGTCCGCAGCCAGGTCAGAAACGCGGAGCTGTCCGGCAGCGGCGGCACGGCGGGTGCCTCCGTCGGCCTCGGCGGCATGGCGGAGCGTGCCCGTGGCACAGGATTCGCATGCGTACCCCGCGCGTCCTGCGTCCCGTCGCTGTCCATCGCCCCTGCTCCCTGACCAGCCGTTCCGTCCACCGTCAGCGGCCAATCTAACGCGCCCGCAAAGGGAGTTCACGGTTTGCGGGGCCGATGCGTCACACCGCTCCGGAAACCGGCTATGTCCACCACGGACAACCCGCCCCCGCGACAACGCCCACATGGAGCATGCCCACCCCTCCTCCCCCGTCCTAGCCTGCGAGAAAAGAACTGGACAGAGTCCGCGAGATCAACGCCCGCACCACCCCAGGAGCCCCTCATGACCGCACTTCCGCAGGAGCGCCGCCTCGTCACCGCCATCCCCGGACCCAAGTCCCAGGAGCTCCAGGCCCGCCGCGTCGCCGCGGTCGCGCAGGGCGTGGGGTCCGTGCTGCCCGTCTTCACGGCGCGCGCGGGCGGCGGGATCATCGAGGACGTCGACGGGAACCGGCTCATCGACTTCGGTTCCGGCATCGCCGTGACCAGCGTCGGCGCCTCCGCCGAGGCCGTCGTACGCAGGGCGAGCGCCCAGCTGGCCGACTTCACCCACACCTGTTTCATGGTCACCCCCTACGAGGGCTACGTGGAGGTCGCCGAGGCCCTCGCCGAGCTCACCCCGGGCGACCACGCCAAGAAGTCGGCCCTCTTCAACAGTGGCGCCGAGGCCGTCGAGAACGCCGTGAAGATCGCGCGGGCGTACACCAAGCGGCAGGCCGTGGTCGTGTTCGACCACGGGTACCACGGCCGCACCAACCTCACCATGGCGCTGACGGCGAAGAACATGCCGTACAAGCACGGCTTCGGGCCCTTCGCCCCCGAGGTCTACCGCGTCCCGGTGGCGTACGGCTACCGCTGGCCGACCGGCCCGGAGAACGCCGGTCCCGAGGCCGCCGCCCAGGCGATCGACCAGATCTCCAAGCAGGTCGGCGCGGAGAACGTCGCCGCGATCATCATCGAGCCGGTCCTCGGCGAGGGCGGCTTCATCGAGCCCGCCAAGGGTTTCCTGCCCGCGATCAGCCGGTTCGCCGAGGACAACGGCATCGTCTTCGTCGCCGACGAGATCCAGTCCGGCTTCTGCCGCACCGGCCAGTGGTTCGCCTGCGAGGACGAGGGCATCGTCCCCGACCTGATCACCACCGCGAAGGGCATCGCCGGCGGCCTCCCGCTCGCCGCCGTCACCGGGCGGGCCGAGATCATGGACGCCGCCCACGCGGGCGGCCTGGGCGGCACCTACGGCGGCAACCCGGTCGCGTGCGCCGGTGCGCTCGGCTCCATCGAGACGATGAAGGAGCTCGACCTCAACGCGAGGGCGAAGGCGATCGAGGCCACGATGAAGGCCCGCCTCACCGCGATGGCCGAGAAGTTCGACATCGTCGGCGATGTCCGCGGCCGCGGCGCGATGATCGCCATCGAGCTGGTCAAGGACCGTACGACCAAGGAGCCGAACCCGGAGGCGACGGCCGCGCTCGCCAAGGCCTGCCACCAGGAGGGCCTGCTGGTCCTGACCTGTGGCACCTACGGCAACGTCCTGCGCTTCCTCCCTCCGCTCGTGATCGGCGAGGACCTCCTGAACGAGGGGCTCGACATCATCGAGCAGGCCTTCACCCGCATCTGATGTCACAGGCCTGACACCCCTTGGGATTCCGGTGCTGCGGCGGTGAGCGTCAGAGGGTGTGAAGAAGGTGTGCGAGGTGCCCGTGAGGGTGGGATTCCGCCTGTCGTACACCGTCGCCCTGCCGTAGGTTCTACCCAGATGAGAGATACACCCCGCCCACAGGGGACTGTGGGCGACGCCAGGCCGGGGCCTCCCCAGCTTCGACCTGGTCGTGCCCTCGCGCACACAACTGGAGCTTCCGGCTCCGGATATCCTCACCGATCGGACAGTCGCCCGCCCCAAACCCCCCGGGGCGGCCGACGATCCGATCTGATCGGCCGCCTCGGAACCACCCCCCCTGTTCCGGGGCGGCCGGCCTTCTTCACCCTCCTTCTCGGAATTCCGGCCCTCCTCTTCGCCCTGATCACCTGGCAGGTCGTCGAGGACGGGCCGCTTCTGCGTGTCGACGAGCGGGTCAGCCACGCACTGATCCACCCGGACCGCCCCTCGGCCGCGCTCTCCGACCTGGGCAACGCCACGGTCGCGATCCCGGTCCTGGTGCTGGCGATCCTCTACTCCGCCTGGCGCGGCCGCCGCACTGGTACAGACCGGTGGTGGCTGCCGCCCACCGCGGCAGCCGTCCTGATGGCCCTGGTCCCGGCGCTGGTCGTGCCCCTCAAGGAACTCACCGACCGCCCGGGCACCCCGGTCGTACCACCCGCCACCGGCTACTTCCCGTCGGGCCACACCGCCACGGCCGCCATCGCGTACGGCGCCGCCACCCTGCTCGTCATCCCCTGGCTCCGGTCCACCCGGACCCGCCGCACACTCGTCCTCGGCTACGTCCTTGTCGTCCTCGGCGTCTCCTACGGTCTGGTCCGCCACGGCTGGCACTGGCCGCTGGACGTGGTGGCCAGCTGGTGCCTCAGCGCGGACCTGCTGCTCCTGTTCCGGCTCTTCCTGGCACGGCACGGCCGCCGCTGAACTCCTGGACACACTGGGCGTTGTCGCTGCCGGCGGGGGACGCCCGCAGCGCCGCACTTCCACTGTGCACAGGATTTTCCGGTCCGCGTCGGCCGCACGGGCGGCCGACGACAGCGCGGTGAGTCGTCGGTCAGCCGTCACCCTCCGTCGCCAGACCCGCCGCCGCCTCGTGCATCGCCAGTTCCAGGAGCGCCGGGTCGGTGAGGGTCCCGGACCCGTCCGGCGGAACCAGCCAGCGCACCCCTCCCCCGGCCACCCGGCCCGGATACGGCACGACGATCCAGGTGCCGGCACCGGCGGAACGGATGCCGGTGCCGAGCCAGCGGGCCGCGGTGCCCGGCGGCACGAAGAAGCCCATCCGGGCGTCACCGAAGTCGACGAGCACCGGGCCGAGCTGGTCGAGGATGCGGGTCAGGACATCGAGCGTCGGGTAACCGAGGTCGCCCGGCAGGATCAGTACGTCCCAGGCCTTGCCCGCCGGAAGCAGCGCGACCCCGAGGGGGTTGCGTTCCCATTCCCAGCGGCAGGCCTCGGGATCCGGTGCGACGGATGCCAGCCACTCGACCGCCGTCTTCGCCCCAGTCATGAGGGGACCTCCCTTTCTTTCGTCGACGCTGGTCGCGTCACGAGGGAGAGGGAGGTCCCTGGCAGGCATTACGCGGGTTCTGACCACCCGTTGGGGTGAATCGGATCACATACGATCGTTCAGCTGTCGAATCCCAGACCGAGCTTGTCCATGGTCCGCAGCCACAGGTTGCGCCGCCCGGCGTGGGAGTCGGCCCGGGCCAGCGACCACTTGGTGAGGGCGATGCCGGTCCAGGCGAAGGGTTCCGGCGGGAACGGCAGCGGTTTCCTGCGGACCATCTCCAGCGAGGTCCGCTCGGTGGCCTCCCCGGCCAGCAGGTCCAGCATCACGTCCGCGCCGAACCGGGTCGCACCGACACCGAGGCCCGTGTAGCCGGCCGCGTACGCCACCCTGCCCCGGTGGGCGGTGCCGTAGAACGCGGAGAAGCGCGAGCAGGTGTCGATCGCGCCGCCCCACGCGTGCGTGAAGCGCACTCCCTCCAGCTGCGGGAAGCAGGTGAAGAAGTGCTCGGCGAGCTTCGCGTACGTCTCCGGCCGGTCGTCGTACTCGGCGCGCACCCGGCCGCCGTACGGGTAGACGGCGTCGTAACCGCCCCACAGGATCCGATTGTCGGCGGAGAGCCGGAAGTAGTGGAACTGGTTCGCCGAGTCCCCGAGCCCCTGACGGTTCTTCCAACCGATCGCGCCGAGCTGCTCGCCGGTCAGCGGTTCGGTCATCAGCGCGTAGTCGTAGACCGGCACGGTGTACGCCCGCACCCGCTTGACCAGGTTCGGGAAGATGTTCGTGCCGAGCGCGACCTTGCGGGCGCGCACGGAACCGTACGGCGTGCGTACGGCCATACCGGCGCCGTACGACTTCAGGTCCAGGGCGGGGGTGTTCTCGTAGACGCGCACGCCGAGCCGCAGACACGCCCGCTTCAGGCCCCAGACGAGCTTGGCCGGGTTGAGCATGGCCACGCCCCTGCGGTCCCACAGTCCGGCGTGGAAGGTCGGTGAGTCGACCTGTTCCCGCACCGCGTCGGCGTCCAGGAGGTCGACGCCGTCGGCGAGGCCCTTGTCCTGGAGTTCCCCGAACCAGTCACGCAGTTCCTCGGCCTGGTACGGCTCGGTCGCCACGTCGAGCTCGCCGGTGCGCTCGAACTCGCAGTCGAGGTCGTGCCGGGCGACCGCCTTCTCGATCTCGTCGAGGTTGCGGGCGCCCAGCTCCTCGAGCCGGTGGATCTCGTCCGGCCAGCGGGCCAGCCCGTTGGCCAGGCCGTGGGTGAGCGAGGCGGCGCAGAAACCGCCGTTGCGGCCGGAGGCGGCCCAGCCCACCTCACGGCCTTCCAGCAGGACCACATCCCGCTGCGGGTCGCGCTCCTTCGCGTTGAGCGCGGTCCACAGCCCGCTGTAGCCACCGCCGACGACCAGCAGGTCACAGGTCTCGGCGCCGGTGAGGGCGGGTTCGGGGTGGGGCCTGCCGGGGTCGTCCAGCCAGTACGGAACCGGCTGGGCTTCGGAAAGGGCCTTTGTCCAACGGCTCATGGCGCTTACGCCTTTTGCTTGTTACGGCGGTTGCTGATGACCATCGAGGACAGCACCAGCAGTACGGCGACCAGGAACATGGCCGTACCGATGACGTTGATCTGAACGGGTGTGCCGCGCTGTGCCGAACCCCAGACGAACATGGGGAAGGTGACGGTCGAGCCGGCATTGAAGTTGGTGATGATGAAATCGTCGAAGGAGAGCGCGAAGGCGAGCAGCGCGCCCGCCGCGATTCCGGGGGCGGCGATCGGCAGGGTGACCCGGAGGAAGGTCTGGACGGGCCCGGCATAGAGGTCCTGGGCCGCCTGTTCCAGGCGTGGGTCCATCGACATCACGCGCGCCTTGACCGCCGTCACGACGAAGCTCAGGCAGAACATGATGTGGGCGATGAGGATCGTCCAGAAGCCCAGCTGCGCGCCCATGTTGAGGAACAGGGTGAGCAGCGAGGCCGCCATGACGACCTCGGGCATCGCCATCGGCAGGAAGATCAGCGAGTTCACGGCGCCGCGGGCGCGGAAGCGGTAGCGGACCAGCGCGAAGGCGATCATCGTGCCGAGAACGGTCGCGCCGACCGTCGCCCAGAACGCGATCTGGAGACTGATGGAGAGGGAGCCGCACATGTCGGCCACCCCGCACGGATCCTTCCAGGCGTCCGTGGAGAACTGCTGCCACTGGTAGTTGAAGCGGCCCTTCGGTTTGTTGAAGGAGAACACCGTGACGACCACGTTCGGCAGCAGGAGATATCCGAGCGTCAGCAGTCCCGCGATGACGACGAATTTGCCCTTGAGCCAGTTGACGAAGGCCATTTAAACCAGATCCTCCGTCCCCGACCTGCGGATGTAGAAGGTGACCATGATGAGAATCGCGGCCATGAGGATGAACGAGAGGGCCGCAGCGGTCGGATAGTCCAGAATCCGCAGGAACTGCGTCTGGATGACGTTTCCGACCATGCGTGTGTCCGTGGAGCCGAGCAGGTCCGCGTTGACGTAGTCGCCGGCTGCCGGGATGAAGGTCAGCAGCGTCCCCGACACCACACCGGGCATCGACAACGGGAAGGTGACCTTGCGGAAGGTGGTGACCGGCCTGGCGTACAGGTCGCCCGCCGCCTCGTGCAGCCGTCCGTCGATGCGTTCCAGGGAGGTGTAGAGCGGCAGGATCATGAACGGCAGGAAGTTGTACGTCAGTCCGCACACCACCGCGAGCGGTGTGGCCAGCACCCGGTCGCCCGAGGTCCAGCCGAGCCAGCTGGTGACGTCCAGGACGTGCAGCGTGTTGAGGACGCCGACGACCGGGCCGCCGTCCGCGAGGATCGTCTTCCAGGCGAGGGTGCGGATCAGGAAGCTGGTGAAGAAGGGCGCGATCACCAGGATCATGATCAGGTTCCGCCAGCGCCCCGCACGGAACGCGATGAGATAGGCGAGCGGGTACCCGAGCACCAGGCAGAGGATCGTCGCGGCACCGGCGTAGAGGATCGAGCGCAGGAACTGCGGCCAGTACTCGGACAGCGCGTCCCAGTAGGTCGCGAAGTGCCAGGTGACCTTGTAGCCCTCTTCCAGGGAGCCCGTCTGCACGGACGTGGAGCCCTGGTAGATCATCGGCAGCGCGAAGAAGACGAGCAGCCACAGGATGCCGGGGAGCAGCAGCCAGTACGGCGTGAAACGGCCCCTCTTGCGCGGGGGCTTCTTCTCGGGCGCCGTCGGGGAGAGCGGCGGGGGCGCCTCGGTGAGCGTCGCCATCAGACCGTCGCCTCTTCCTGGATGCCCGCGTCGATGTCCTGGTCCGCGTCCAGACCGAAGGTGTGGGCCGGGTTCCAGTGCAGGACGACCTCGGCGCCGGGCACGAGCCGGTCGTCGCGGTCGATGTTCTGGGCGTAGACCTCGAACTCGGGACAGACGGGGCTGTCGATGACGTACTGCGTGGAGACGCCGATGAAGCTCGAATCGGCGATCCTCCCGGTGATCCGGTTGCGCCCCGCGGGAATCTCGCCGGCCTCGTCCGCATGCGTGAGGGAGATCTTCTCGGGACGGACACCGACCAGCACCTTGCCGCCGGTCGTGGTCGGCCCGGAGTACCGCGCCTCGGGAAGGACCAGCTTCCCGCCGCCCGCCTTCAGCACGATCTCGCCGCCGCTCTTCGCGTCGACCTCGGCCTCGATGAGGTTGGAGGTGCCGAGGAAGTTGGCGACGAAGGTGGTGTTCGGGTTCTCGTACAGATCAGTTGGCGAGCCGAGCTGCTCGACGCGGCCCGCGTTCATCACGGCGACCGTGTCGGCCATGGTCATGGCCTCCTCCTGGTCGTGCGTGACGTGCACGAAGGTGATGCCGACCTCGGTCTGGATGCGCTTCAGCTCCAGCTGCATCTGGCGGCGCAGCTTGAGGTCGAGGGCGCCGAGCGGTTCGTCCAGCAGAAGCACCTTGGGGGTGTTGATCAGCGCCCGGGCCACCGCGACCCGCTGCTGCTGGCCACCGGACAGCTGGTGCGGCTTCTTCCGCGCCTGCTCCCCCAGCTGCACGAGCTCCAGCATGTCCTCGACCTGCTTCTTCACCGACTTGATGCCACGCCGGCGCAGTCCGAAGGCGACATTCTCGAAGATGTCGAGGTGCGGGAAGAGCGCGTAGGACTGGAAGACGGTGTTGACCGGCCGCTTGTAGGGCGGCAGCCGGGTGACCTCCTGGTCGCCGAGGTGCACGGTGCCCGTGGTGGGCTCCTCCAGACCGGCGATCATCCGCAGGGTGGTGGTCTTGCCGCAGCCGGACGCGCCGAGCAGGGCGAAGAAGGAGCCCTGCGGCACGGTCAGGTCCAGCGGCTGCACCGCCGTGAAGCCGTTGTCGTACGTCTTGCTGATGCCGGAGAGGCGGACGTCTCCGCTGTTGTCGGTGTTCTTGTTCGTCACGGTGGTCACGCCCCAGTCAGCTTCGCGAACTTCTCTTCAAAGGCCGTGTCTTCCTTCGCGCTCAGCGAGCGGAAGGCGTGGGACTTCGCGGCCATGGCCTTGTCAGGGATGATCAGCGGGTTGTTCGCCGCATCCGGGTCGATCTTCTCCAGCTCGGTCTTCACACCGTCGACCGGAGACACGTAGTTGATGTACGCGGCGAGCTCGGCTGCCGGCTTGGGCTCGTAGTAGAAGTCGATGAGCCGCTCGGCGTTCGTCTTGTGACGGGCCTTGTTGGGAATCAGCATGTTGTCGGTCGACGTGAGGTATCCGCTGTCCGGGATGATGAAGTCGATGTCCGGACTGTCCGCCTTCAGCTGTACGACGTCACCGGCCCAGGCGATACAGGCCGCGAAGTCGCCGCTGGTCAGGTCGGAGGTGTAGTCGTTGCCGGTGAAGCGGCGGATCTGCCCCTTGTCGACGGCCTTCTGGAGCCGGGCGATCGCCGCGTCGTAGTCGTCGGCGGTGAAGTTCGCGGGGTCCTTGCCCATGTCGAGCAGGGTCATGCCGATGCTGTCGCGCATCTCCGACAGGAAGCCGACGCGGCCCTTGAGCTTGGGGTTGTCGAGCAGGTCGGAGACCGACTTCACCTCCACGCCGTCCAGGGCCTTCTTGTTGTAGGCGATGACGGTCGAGATGCCCTGCCACACATACGAGTACGCCCGCCCCGGATCCCAGTCCGGGTCCCGGAACTGCGCGGACAGGTTGGCGTACGCGTGCGGGAGGTTGGAGGCGTCCAGTTTCTGGACCCACCCGAGGCGGATGAGCCGGGCGGCGAGCCAGTCCGTGAGGACGATGATGTCGCGCCCGGTGTCCTGACCGGCGGCCAACTGCGGCTTGATCTTCCCGAAGAACTCGACGTTGTCGTTGATGTCCTCGGTGTACTTGACCGAGATGCCGGTCTGTTTCTTGAACTGGTCGAGCGTGGGGTGGTGCTTCTCGCTCTTGTCCACGTCGATGTACTCGGTCCAGTTGGAGAAGTTGACGGTCTTCTCCTTGGCCGAGTGGTCGTCCGCGGAGACGCCGCCCTTGGTGTCGCCGGCCGCGGGGATGCCGCAGGCGCTCAGCGCGCCGAGACCGCCGACCGTGAGAGCGCCGCCCGCGGAGGCACGCATCAGGGACCGCCGGGTCATGGCGGCCCGGCCGCCTCGGAAACTGCGCCGCATGGCGGCCACTTGGGCCGGTGACAGGCGGTCGGGCTCGTACTGCTCCATGCGCTGGTGCCCTTTCGGGAAGATGGGCGGCCGCGGGTCGGGCGGCCTGGAAACGGCTATCGGTCCCCGAAGATCGTGCGGTGCCAGTCCTTCGCGACAACCGCAGTGTTGTCGAACATGACGTGCTTGATCTGCGTGTACTCCTCGAACGAGTACGAGGACATGTCCTTGCCGAAGCCGGACGCCTGGTACCCGCCGTGGGGCATCTCGCTGATGATCGGGATGTGGTCGTTGACCCACACGCACCCGGCCCTGATCTCACGCGTGGCCCGGTTGGCCCGGTACACGTCCCGGCTCCAGGCGGAGGCGGCGAGCCCGTACGGGGTGTCGTTGGCGAGTCGGATGCCGTCGTCGTCACTGTCGAACGGCAGGACGACAAGCACCGGACCGAAGATCTCCGCCTGGACGATCTCGCTGTCCTGGGCGGCGTCGGCGACGAGCGTGGGCCTGTAGTACGCCCCCTTGGCGAGCTCCCCTTCCGGCACCTCGCCGCCGGTGACCACGCGCGCGTAGGCACGCGCACGGTCGACGAACCCGGCGACCCGGTCCCGCTGGAGGTGGGAGACGAGCGGCCCGAGATCGGTACCGGCGGCGAAAGGGTCCCCGAGGCGGACGGTCTCCATCAGAGCCGCAGTCCGCTCGACGAACGCCTCGTACAGGGGCCGCTGCACGTACGCGCGCGTGGCGGCCGTGCAGTCCTGCCCGGTGTTGATGAGGGCGCCCGCGACAGCCCCGTTCACGGCGGCTTCCAGGTCGGCGTCGTCGAAGACGACGAAGGGAGCCTTGCCGCCGAGTTCCAGGTGCAGCCGCTTGACGGTCGCGAGGGCGACCTCGGCGACCCGCTTGCCCACCGCGGTAGACCCGGTGAAGGAGGTCATGGCCACGTCGGGATGCCCGACGAGATGCTCACCGGCCTCTACTCCTGTCCCGTTGACGATGTTGATGACACCGTCGGGAATGCCCGCGCGGGTGGCGGCCTGGGCGAAGAGCAGCGAGGTGAGCGGGGTGATCTCGGCGGGCTTCAGGACGATGGTGTTGCCGGCGGCGATCGCAGGAAGGATTTTCCAGGCGGCCATCTGAAGCGGGTAGTTCCAAGGCGCGATGGACCCGACGACCCCAATGGCCTCACGCCGCACATAAGACGTGTGATCCCCGGAGTACTCACCGGCGGACTGCCCCTGAAGGTGCCGGGCGGCCCCGGCGAAGAAGGCGACGTTGTCGATGGTCCCCGGAACATCGAACTCCCGGGTCAGCTTCAGCGGCTTC
The DNA here is from genome assembly GCF_042872225.1 of Streptomyces sp. NPDC005374. Lineage (NCBI taxonomy): Bacteria > Bacillati > Actinomycetota > Actinomycetes > Kitasatosporales > Streptomycetaceae > Streptomyces > Streptomyces sp. NPDC005374. Next base: position 123,386 of record NZ_JBIAKA010000025.1, read on the forward strand.
CCGCACTGCAGCGACTCGGCCCGGGCGAAGTCCTCGGCACTGTCGGCGAGCACGGCGGCGAACCGGTGCAGGGCGTCCGAACGCTCACCGGGAGTGCGGCCCGCCCAGCCGGGAAAGGCGTCACGGGCCGCGGCGACGGCCGCGTCCACGTCCTCGACTCCCGCGAGCTCATAGGTGAGGACCTCCTCACCGCTCGCGGGGTCCACGACCACGTGCGTGCGCCCGGAGGTCCCCTTGGTGAGGCGCCCTCCGATGAACTGCGCACCGTCGGCGAACCGCTCGCGGGCCGCGAAGCGGTCCGGGGTGGAACCGCCCGGTTTGTGCATGTCGCTCTCCTCGCCGTCACCCCTCGCGCCCCGAGGGCGGGTGGCGTAGCTCCAGCTCGATTTGAGTGCCGATCCTGACAGAGCAATGACACTCCTACAAGTGATTCCGTTGTTGCCTTTCGGTTACGCGACGGAATCTGTCGACCAGGTGTCGAGTCGGCCACGAAAAGGAAGGACGGAGTGTCAGTGGTACCTGCCAGACTCGCGTGCATGGGGAAGATCACGGGGACGATCGATTCACAGGAAGCCCTGGTCAAACAGATCCGGGCAGGCGCGAAGATCAAGTATCTGCACTTCTGGGGGCACCGCCCGAGACCGGACGGCCGTGTCGGCGCGAGCTGTCTGAGCCAGTGGTGGCCGTCACCGTTCGTGGTCGACGGAGCGGCCTATGCGACCGCCGAGCACTGGATGATGGCGGGCAAGGCGCGTCTTTTCGAAGATCAGGACGCCGAACGCCGAATCCTGGAAGCCGGATCTCCGGCGCAGGCCAAGAACATGGGCCGTCTGGTCAGGGGCTTCGACGAGGAGACCTGGCGGCGCGAGCGCGTCGGAATCGTCGTGGAGGGCAGCGTCCACAAGTTCGCGGCACACGCCGATCTGCGGCAGTTCCTGCTGAACACGGGCGACCGGGTACTGGTGGAGACCAGCCCGGTCGACCGGGTGTGGGGCATCGGCCTCGCCGCGGACGACGAGGCGGCGGGCGATCCCGAGCGATGGCGGGGCCCGAACCTGCTGGGCTTCGCGCTGATGGCGGCGCGGGAGCGACTCAGAGCCGCCTGATCAGAGCTGCTGCGCAACCCCGAAAGCCGGCAGGGAGCCGTCGTAGTAGTCGGGCTCGTCATCGGAGTTGATGGCGGTCGTGATGACGACGGCCATGAGGGCGATGATGGCGACGCCGAGGATCGTCCCGATGATGCCCATGATGAAACCGGCCTGCGCCTGACCGTGGTTGGTGGCCTCCCCGCGCTCGGCCCGCTTGCGTCCCTTGACACCGAAGATGATGGCGAGGACGCCGAGGATCAGCGAGAGAACGCCGTACATGCAGAAGAGGGCGCAGGACAGGATGCCCAGCACCATCGCCGCGACACCCATGCCGTTCTGCGGGGGCACCGGCGGGGTGGGCCAGCCGCCGTACCCCTGCGGGTAGCCGGGGTAGCCGTATCCGGCGGGGCCGCCGGGCGCTATGGGCGGGGGCGGCACGGAGCCGGGCACACCCTGTTCCGGGGCGGGGTAGCCGTAGCCGTCGTTCGGCACGGACGTCACGGTGGCCTGGTCGTGCACGGAGGGCGGCTGATCGGCTCCGGGTGACTGGCTCTTCTCCAGCGAGGGTCCGCTCTCCGGCGGCGCCCACGGATCCCGACCGGCCCCGGCTTCCCCGCCCGACTGCGATGCGTCCGTCATGCCCATGTCCCCCTAGATCGTTCGACTCCGCAATGCTAAGGCCTGAGCGCGAGGGCCAGCCGGGCCGGGTCGCAGAGCGGCCGCGGCCCGGTGGGGGCCGGCCGCGCCCCTAAAAGATCCGGGCACACCCGCCGTAAGCCACGGCAGGCCACCGACCAGACGTCAGCCCAGGTCCCGGGACGAGCGCGGCCCGGTGGGGGCCGGCCGCGCAGTTCCCCGCGCCCCTGGGAGGGTGCAGTCACCCGCGCCACGACGGGCCGCAAGCTGCCGACGGCGTGAAGGGGACGGGGTGGGGGGTGTCCGCCCGCAGCGGCCGGCGTCCGGAACCGAGCACTGTTGAAACGACCGAGCCGCCGGACCG
>NZ_JBIAKA010000026.1:0-125235 GCF_042872225.1 Streptomyces sp. NPDC005374
TGCGGCCCGTAATCGGTTCACTTCATGCGTGTCCACACCCTCAACATGCTCTTGATCAGCACAAACGTATAGACCTAACGAAGCACTACTAGGGCTCGGGCCTGCCCTCCGTCACCGCCGCTGAGGCGGCCGCGGCGAAGGCGGACGGGCGTCGGGAGGGGGCGTACGAGTCGCAGAACAACGCGACGGCCCCCGAGGAGTAGGCCGCGGCCCTTGAACGGAACCCGCGGGCCAGGGCGGTCTTCGAGGGGCTCGGCGAGAGTTGCGAAAGCGCCGGTGAGTCTCCGGGGGAGGGGTCACCGGCGCCGTCGCCGCAGGGTCACGCGTTCTTGATCGCGGAGATGTCGAAGTTCAGCTTGATCTTGTCGGAGACCAGCACGCCACCCGTCTCCAGGGCCGCGTTCCAGGTGAGGCCCCACTCGGAGCGCAGGATCTCGGCCTTGCCCTCGAAGCCCACGCGCTCGTTGCCGAACGGGTCCTTCGCGGAGCCGTTGAACTCGAGGTCGATGCTGAGCGGCTTGGTGGTGCCGAGGATCGTCAGGTCGCCGGTGATGCGGTAGTCCTCGCCACCGAGGGACTCGGCCTTGGTGGAGCGGAAGGTCATCGTCGGGAACTCCTCGATCTTGAAGAAGTCCGCGCTCTTGAGGTGCCCGTCACGGTCCGCCGACCCGGTGTCGATGCTGTCCATCTTGATGTCGAGGGAGGCCGTCGACGCGGACGGGTCGCCGCCGTCCAGGTGCAGGGAGCCGCTGAAGTCGTTGAACTTGCCCTTGACGTTGGTGACCATCGCGTGCCGGACGGTGAAGCCGATCGTGGAGTGGGAAGCGTCGATCGAGTAGTCGCCGGTCAGTGCGGTGAGGTCGGTGTTCGCCATGACGTACTCCCAGAAGTGAGGATGTTGAACGTTGAACCACTCAACGGAAACGACCGTAGACCTATTCCGACCGCCTTTCAACGTCATCCGCGAAGTGTTGGCGTGATGGCATCACGGTGGTAGATGCACCGGTATGAAGCCGCAGCGCAGAGCCCCCACGCGACCCAGCCGCAGAGCCGTCTTACTCGCGGCGGCGCTCCTGGCCACCGCCACCGCTCCGCCCGCCCGAGCCGTCACCGCGGCCGACCCCTACGACATCCTCCGCCGCCGCTGGCTCGACATCGCCCTCGGCACGGGCTACGACCCCGCCGCCGAGCCGTACGCCTCCCGCCTCGCCGAGACCGGCGAACTGGCCGGACGCTTCCGCGCCACCATGACCCCCACCCCCACCTCCCTCTGGCCCGGCTTCCCCTACGACCCCCCTGCCGGCATCACCCAGAGCTTCAGCCGCCTGTGGGCCATGACCCAGGCGTACGTCCAACCCGGTACCGGCTCGACCGGCGACGAAAGCCTCCTCGCGGACGTCCTGCGCGGCCTCGACCACCTCTCCGCCACCGTCTACAACCCCTCCACCACGCGCTACGGCAACTGGTGGGAATGGCAGATCGGCAGCCCCCGGCTCCTCATGGACATCACGGCCGCCCTGTACGACCACCTCACGGACGACCAGAAGGCCGCGGCCTGCGCTGCCGTCGACCACTTCATCCCCGACACCATGCTCACCGACTACTCCGGCACCTCCACCGGCGCCAACCGCGTCGACCTGTGCCGCTCCGTCGCCCTGCGCGGCATCCTCGGCGCCGCCCCCGACCGGATCGCCCTCGCCCGCGACGCCCTCTCGCCGGTCTTCCCGTACGTCACGAAGGGCGACGGCCTCTACGCCGACGGCTCGTTCGTCCAGCACACCTGGGTCGCCTACTCGGGCACCTACGGACAGGTCATGCTCGACGGCCTCGGCCGCCTCTTCGCCCTCCTCGCCGGCTCCGCGTGGGAGGTGACCGACCCGAACCGGAGAATCGTCCTCCACAGTGTCGAGCGGGCCTACGCCCCGCTGATCCACGACGGGTTGGTGATGGACAGCGTCAACGGCCGTGCGATCAGCCGCGGTTACCTCAAGAGCGACGACCGGCACGTCCTGCGCAGCGACCACTTCCACGGTCAGGGAATCATCGCCGCCGTCGCCCTGCTGGCGGGCGGCGCGAGTACCGAGGAACAGGAGCGCTGGTACGGCCGTATCAAGGGGTGGATCCAACGGGACACCGTCACACCGGTCCTGACGGCCCCTCAGTTCGGGGTCGCCGACCTCGCCCGTCTGCACGCGGTCGCCGGATCGCCGGTCCCGGCCGCCCCCGAACCCGTCGGCCACCACCTCTTCGCCGCCATGGACCGGGCAGTCCACCGCCGCCCCGGATTCGTCGCGAACATCGCCATGGCGAGCGACCGTGTCGCCGCCTACGAGTGCGGCAACGGCGAGAACCCGCGCGGCTGGCACACCGGTGCCGGAATGGTCTCCTGGTGGGCCGCAGACCCGGGCCAGTACACCGACTGGTACTGGCCGACCGTCGACTGGTACCGCCTCCCCGGCACGACCGTCTCCACGAAACGCCTGCCCGACAGGGCCGGCGGCGAGTGGGGCGAGCCCAGACCGGACGTCCGCTGGGTCGGCGGCACGACCGACGACGAGTACGCGGCGATCGGCCAGCATCTGAAGGGGCTGGAGTCGACGCTGGAGGCACGCAAGTCGTGGTTCTGCGTCGCGGACGCGGTGATCTGCCTCGGCGCGGGCATCACCTGCGCGGACGGCGTCCCGGTCGAGACGGTCGTGGACAACCGCAACCTGGGGGAGGGCGGGACGCAGCCCTTCGTACGGGGGCACGGCTGGGCCCACCTCGAAGGCCACGGCGGCTGGGTCCTGCCCACCGGCAGGCTCCGCACCCTCCGCGAGGACCGCACCGGCGCCTGGTCCGACATCAACACGGGCAGCACGGCCGAGCGGCGCACCCGGCGCTGGCAGACCCTGTGGCTCGACCACGGCACCGATCCGGTGGACGCCGCGTACGCCTACGTCCTCATGCCCGGCGCCTCCCGGCACGCCGTCGCCGCCCGGGCCGCCGACCGCCACTGGCTGTCGGTCCTCGCCAACGACAGCGCGTGCCAGGCCGTCCATGTCCAAGGGCTGGGCCTGACCGCGGCGAACTTCTGGCGGGCCGGCACGGCGGGCCCGCTCACCGTGTCGGCGCCGGCGAGCGTGCTGGTCCGGCGCAGAGGCCGTATCGCTACCCTCTGCGTCAGCGAACCGACCCGGACGGGTGAACCGCTGGAGATCGTCTGGAACCGCCCGGTGTCCTCGGTCGTGCGGGCCGACGACACCGTGGAAGTACGCGGCACGGGCCGCTCGCTGCACCTGCGCGTCACTCCGGGGGCGGCATGCGCCACTCACGGGTGTGAGGTGGCTCTCACGCTCTGACTTTGTACGACCCCTACAAGCGGCAGGCCCCCTGAGCAGTCGGAACGCCTGCATGGCTCCCGGGTTCTGTTCAGTCGCACCAGGAAAACGGGTCGGAGACTGTACGGAGTCGACGGCTCGCTTTCCGCGCGGGTCTTCGTAAGGTCGCTACATGACCGTTTTGGATGAGGCGCCGAGTGAGTCGACGGGTGAGCCGACGGACGCGCGCGGGCGAGTGGCCGAGCTGCACGAGATCCGTGCGGCCGCCCTGGCCGGCCCAGGCGAGAAGGCGACCGAGGCGCAGCACGCCAAGGGCAAGCTGACCGCACGGGAGCGTATCGAGCTGCTCCTCGACCCGGGTTCCTTCCAGGAGGTCGAGCAGCTGCGCCGGCACCGGGCGACGGGGTTCGGCCTGGAGGCCAAGAAGCCGTACACCGACGGTGTCATCACCGGCTGGGGCACGGTGGAGGGCCGGACGGTCTTCGTCTACGCCCATGACTTCCGCATCTTCGGCGGTGCGCTGGGGGAGGCCCACGCCACGAAGATCCACAAGATCATGGACATGGCCATCGCGGCAGGCGCGCCGCTGGTGTCCCTGAACGACGGCGCGGGAGCCCGTATCCAGGAGGGCGTCTCGGCGCTCGCCGGTTACGGCGGCATCTTCCAGCGCAACACCAAGGCCTCCGGCGTCATCCCGCAGATCTCGGTGATGCTCGGCCCCTGCGCGGGCGGCGCGGCCTACAGCCCCGCCCTGACCGACTTCGTCTTCATGGTCCGCGAGACCTCCCAGATGTTCATCACGGGACCGGACGTGGTGAAGGCGGTGACGGGCGAGGAGATCACCCAGAACGGCCTCGGCGGCGCCGACGTGCACGCCGAGACCTCCGGGGTCTGCCACTTCGCCTACGACGACGAGGAGACCTGCCTCGCCGAGGTGCGCTACCTCCTCGCGATGCTCCCGCAGAACAACCGGGAGAACCCGCCGCGGGCGGAGTCCACGGACGCGGCCGACCGGCGCGGCGACGTACTGCTCGACCTGGTCCCGGCGGACGGCAACCGGCCGTACGACATGACCAAGGTCATCGAGGAGATCGTCGACGACGGCGACTATCTGGAGGTCCACGAGCGCTGGGCCCGCAACATCATCTGCGCCCTGGCCCGTCTCGACGGCCAGGTGGTCGGCATCGTGGCGAACCAGCCTTCGACGCTCGCCGGTGTCCTGGACATTGAGGCATCGGAAAAAGCTGCGCGCTTTGTCCAGATGTGTGACGCTTTTAACATCCCGATCGTCACTTTCCTGGACGTCCCCGGGTTCCTTCCGGGCGTCGACCAGGAGCACGGCGGAATCATCCGCCACGGCGCGAAGCTGCTGTACGCGTACTGCAACGCCACCGTGCCGAGGATCTCCCTGATCCTGCGCAAGGCGTACGGAGGGGCCTACATCGTCATGGACAGCCAGTCCATCGGCGCGGACCTCACCTACGCCTGGCCGACGAACGAGATCGCGGTGATGGGTGCCGAAGGTGCCGCCAACGTCATCTTCCGGCGTCAGATCGCCGAGGCCGAGGACCCCGAGGCCATGCGGACCCGCATGGTCAAGGAGTACAAGTCGGAGCTCATGCACCCGTACTACGCGGCCGAGCGCGGTCTGGTCGACGACGTCATCGACCCCGCCGAGACCCGTGAGGTCCTCATCAAGTCCCTCACGATGCTCCAGTCCAAGCACGCCGACCTGCCCTCGCGCAAGCACGGCAACCCTCCGCAGTAACCCGGCGGACCCTCCGCGCTACCCGCGCGGAAACCTCTCTCACGGAGACTGTGACCTATGAACACCCCTGACATCCGCGTCGAGAAGGGCCACGCCGGGCCCGAGGAAGTCGCCGCCATCACGGCGATCCTCCTGGCCCGCGCCGCCGCCCGGCCCTCCGCCGACCCCACCCACCGAGCCCACCCGAAGGCCGGCTGGCGCCGCCTGGAGCGCGAGGGCGGCTTCCGAGCCCCGCACAGCTGGCACTGAGTCCCGCACCAAAAGCCAAGGGCCCCCTCTCTCAGAGAGGGGGCCCTTGGCTTTTGGGGGCGCGGGGAACTGCGCGACAAGCCACCGGGCCGCAGCAGACGGCGTACAACCGTCCGAGGCAGCCCAGTAGCCGCAAGAGGGCCTACCGCAGCCGAGCCATCAACGCGTGCTCGACCAAGGTGATGAGCGCAGACTTCGCGTCCGCCCGGTGGCGGGCGTCCGTCGTGATGATCGGGGTGTCAGGACCGATCTGGAGGGCCTCGCGGACCTCGTCCGGGTTGTACGGCTGGTTGCCGTCGAAGCCGTTGAGCGCGATCACGAAGGGCAGGCCGCTGTTCTCGAAGTAGTCGACGGCGGGGAAGCAGTCGGCGAGGCGGCGGGTGTCGACCAGGACGATGGCGCCGATGGCGCCGCGTACGAGGTCGTCCCACATGAACCAGAAGCGGTCCTGGCCGGGGGTACCGAAGAGGTACAGGATCAGGTCCTGGTCCAGGGTGATGCGGCCGAAGTCCATGGCGACCGTGGTGGTCGTCTTGTCCCCGGTGTGGGTGAGGTCGTCGATGCCCGCTGACGCGGACGTCATGACGGCCTCGGTACGCAGCGGGTTGATCTCCGAGACGGCCCCGACGAACGTGGTCTTGCCCACGCCGAAGCCACCCGCCACCACGATCTTCGCCGAGGTGGTGGAGCGGGAAGGACCGCCGCTAGAGCTTGCGAAGTCCACTGAGCACCCTTTCGAGCAGTGTCACGTCTGGCTGGCCGCCGGCGCTCTCGTCGCCGCCGGGCTGATGGATGGCGACCAGGCCCGCCTCCGCCAAGTCGGCGACGAGGATCCTGGCCACGCCGAGGGGAATGGTCAGCAACGCCGAGATCTCGGCTACCGACTTGATCTCTCGGCAGAGATTGCAGATGCGCTGATGCTCGGGCAACTGGCCCTGCATCTGGTGCGGCTGCGCGGTGGTGTGCACCAGCGCCTCGATGGCGAGCTGGTAGCGCGGGCGGGTCCGGCCGCCGGTCATGGCGTACGGACGCACCAGGGGGTTGTTCGCCGCCCCCGCGGGGGACGGCTCGTGGGAGCGTCGGTGCGGCTGCACGGGCTGGATGCGCGGGGCCGGCGGCTGGTCGTACGGCGACGGCCCGGGACCCTGGGGGTTCTGGGGCGCGTACGGCCGCTGGCTGGGTGCGGAGGGGAAGTTGTAGCGGTTCGGGTTCTGGGAACCGTCGTTCTGACCCTGGCCAGGGCCGTACGACCAATTGCCAGATGAACCACCTGGGGGTGTTGCCACTTTCTCTCCTCCTCCGACTGTGCCGGGCACCCATCACGCTGTGTGGAGCCGCGTCCCGAAACCTTACGGCCCCGGGACGCCAAAACGCACCGTCTGTCTGTCAGTTGAGCAGGCTGCCCTGGAGCTCCGCACGCAGATCGGGTGTCAGGACCGAACCGGCACGGTCCACCAGAAGGGCCATCTCGTACCCAATGAGACCGATGTCCGCCTCGGGGTGCGCGAGGACCGCGAGCGAGGAACCGTCGGATACGGACATGAGGAACAGGAATCCCCGCTCCATCTCCACAACCGTCTGGTTCACCGCGCCGCCCTCGAAGATGCGCGAGGCACCCGCGGTCAGCGAGGTCAGACCCGACGCGACGGCCGCCAGCTGATCGGCACGGTCGCGCGGGAAGCCGTCGGACATCGCCAGAAGGAGTCCGTCGGCGGAGACCACCACCGTGTGGGACACCCCGGGGGTGTTGTCCACGAAGTTGGTGATCAACCAGTTCAGGTTCTGCGCCGCCTGGCTCATCGGGCTCACACTAACGCTCCTGGTTGTAGGTGCTGTCAGAACCGAAGCCCTGACCGTTCGTTTCACTGCCAGCGTTGCGGCCCCGCTGCACACCGCGACGCAAATTGCTCAGCCTGCCCCGTACGTCCTCGGGAGCGCGGGAGACCGACGGGCCTCCCTGGGGGCTGGCTTCGGCGGCTCCCTCGACCAGGTTGGCCTTGGGCACCCGCCGCGGCAGACCGGAGGAGGTGACCCCGCCCGCCTTGGGCTTCTTGAGCGCGGAGGCCTGCTGCCACCGCTCGTCGTTGGACGAGCGCCAGATGTCGCCACCGCCGTTGCTCTCCGGCGCGGAGGCGGGCGACTCCTGGGTCGCGTGCCGCGTGCCGTTCGAGCCGTTCGCACCGCTCCCGGGGGAGCCTCGGCGGGGAAGCCCGGCGTCGGTCAGTTCGTGACCCACGGTGGCGGGGGCCGGCCCCGGACGCTCGAAGCCTACGCGGTCGCGCTCACTCACGTCAGCGGCCTGCACGGATTCCGCTTCCGGAGCGTACTGGTCCGGGTAGCCGTTCCGGTAACCGTCCGGCTGCGGCCAGTCATCCTGGTAGCGGCGCTCCTCGAAGCCCGAGAAGGTCTCCGGGGCAGCCGCGTGCACCGCCGCGGGCTCCTCCTGGACCGGCTCCGGATACGAGGGCTCCGGGTAACCGCCGCCCCGCGAGAAGGTGTCGTTCTGCGGCTGACCGCCGTTGCCCGCGAAGTACGGCTCGTCGTACGCCGGGCGCTTCGGCTCCTCGTACGCCGTCTGCCGCTGCTCCTCGTACGGAGCCTGTCGCTGCTCCTCGTACGGCGTCTGCCGAGCCTCCTCGTACGACGTCTGCTGGTCGTAGGAGGCGGGCTGCTGTTCGGGGAAGCCACCCCGGCCGTTGTCGTAACCGGTCGGCTGGGTGTTGTGGGGAGCGTCGAACGCGTCGGTGTACGACGGGTCCGGACCCTGGAGAGCGGCCGGCTCGCCGCCGCTCTGGGACTCCAGGGCCGCACGGCGCTCCTCGCGCATCAGCGAACGGCCGACCGGGTCCAGCTCGCGTATGTCGTCCGGGACCTCGGAGTAGCGGCTGTCGTCGAAGCCGAGCTCCGCGGCCGTACGCATCGGCAGACCGGTGTTGAAGTCCTCGCCCTGGTAGTGCTGCTGCTCCGGCATGATCTGCGAGACGGTGAACTCGTCGCCGGCAGGCTGCTGCTCGCCGCCACCACCGTGGGTGATCGCGTCGGGCAGCATGACCAGCGAGGTGGTGCCGGCCTGCTCGCCCGAGGGGCGCAGCTGGACGCGGATGCCGTGCCGGTCGGACAGCCGGCCGACCACGAACAGGCCCATGCGCTGGGAGATCGCGGCGTCCACGGTCGGCGGGTTGGCCAGCTTGTGGTTGATGTCCGCGAAGTCCTCGGCGGTGAGGCCGATGCCCTTGTCGTGGATCTCGATCATGACGCGGCCGTCGGGCAGCCGGGTCGCGGTGACGCGGACCTTGGTCTGCGGGGAGGAGAACGTGGTGGCGTTCTCCAGCAGCTCGGCGAGCAGGTGCACGAGGTCGGTGACCGCGCGGCCGTGGATCTCGGCCTCCGGGACGCCCGACAGCTCGACGCGCTCGTACTGCTCCACCTCGGAGGAGGCGGCGCGCAGCACGTCGACCAGCGGGACCGGCTGGTCCCAGCGGCGGCCGGGCTCCTCGCCGGCGAGGACCAGGAGGTTCTCGCCGTTGCGGCGCATACGGGTCGCGAGGTGGTCCAGACGGAAGAGGTTCTCCAGCTGGTCCGGGTCGGCCTCGTTGTTCTCCAGGTCGGTGATCAGGGTCAGCTGGCCCTCGATCAGCGACTGGTTGCGCCGGGACAGGTTGGTGAAGATCGCGTTGATGTTGCCACGGAGCAGGGCCTGCTCGGAGGCCAGTCGTACGGCCTCGCGGTGGACCTGGTCGAAGGCGCGCGCGACCTCGCCGATCTCGTCCTTGGTGTTGATGGGGATCGGGGCGACCCGGGTGTCGACCCGGCCGGGATCGGTGCGCGAGAGCTGGTCGACCAGCATCGGCAGGCGCTGCTCGGCGATACCGAAGGCGGCGTTGCGCAGCTGGCGCATCGAGCGGGACATCTGGCGGGCGACCGCGCCGGCCAGGATGAACGCCAGGAGCAGGGCGACCACGACGGCGGCACCCACGATGAACGCGTCGCGCTTGGCGTCGTCGGCGATGGTCGCGGCCTCGTTCACCGCGGTGTCGGCCAGGTCGGTCTCGATCTGGCGGTAGGCGTTGTACTTGAGCGTGTTCACCGCCCACCAGTTCTCGGCGGTGATGCCGCTCTTGGCGAGCGCCCCACGGGCGCTGTCGTCCATCGAGGGCAGCGTGGCGATGGCGGAGACCATCTCGGTGGAGGTGGACGGCGGCGGGACGTAGGCCGGGTTCTTGGCCGCGGCCTCCTTGGCCAGCGCCGCGCCCTCGGCCTGGATCTGCTTCTTCGCCGTGTCGAGCTTCGCCGCGTCGGCCGCGGTGCCACCGCCGATGTACTCCTCGACTGCGATGCCCTCCAGGTACGCGTACGAGGACAGGGCGACCTTCTGGCTGGCGAAGCTGCTCAGCCCCGGGCCCGGCTTGATCAGCAGGTGCATGCCGATGGAGCGCTGCAGCGACAGGGCCGCCTTGGTGAGCTCGATGGCGTAGACGGTACGGCCGTAGCTGGTGATGTTGCCGGTGCCGAGGCCGAGCTCGTTGGCGAACTCCGTCAGCGGGTGCGCGACCTGGGTGTAGCCCTCTTCGGTCCTCACACCGGTGAACTTGGGGGACGTGTAGGCGCCGGCGCGCAGCGTCTGGAGTGCTCCCTCACCGTCGCGGAACAGCTTGAGGCGGCGCTCGAGGCCCGCCTTCTGCGGCATGTTCTGCGCGGCCTCGTCGAAGACGTCGGCGGCCTGGTCGGTCTTCTTGCGGGCCGCGACGACCGTGGGGTTGTCCTGCCCGTCCCCGCTCAGCAGGGGGGCGGCGGTGATGTCGCGCTCGTTGTAGAGGGCGTCGGCGTAGCTGAGGGAGGCCCGCACGAGCCGGGCGGTGTTCTCCGCGTCCTCGGCCTCGCGCCAGGTGTCGATCGAGCTCTTGACCTGGAAGCCGCCCATGACGAGGCCGACGATCACGGGTATGAGCAGGATCGCGTTAAGCCGGGTCGGCACGCGCCAGTTGCGCGGCGAGAAACGACCGCCGCTGGACGGCGGTGCGGCCGACGGCTCCGGACCGGACACAGGGGAGGGCGCCGCTCCGCGCGGCGGCGGGGTGAAGTTGCCCCGGGCCGACGGCTCGGGACCGTTCTTGCTTCGCCTCACTCGACCAACAACCTCTCGGAGGGGTCGGCACCTTACGTTGTGCCGCAGTCTCTCAGAGCCCAGTACGCCTTCGACTAGTGAGTACGTCGTTGACTATTGGGCAGTTCAGGCATTCCAGCACGACGGCCTGCGCACCTCCAAACATTGGTACGCACGGATTCCGAGTGATGTAAGCCCCAGATAAAACGGTCATAAAGAGCGAGCCCCGTCAAATGACGGGGCTGTGGTGAGCACAGCGAGACCGGTTGGCAACCATGCGTGGCCGTACCACCCGATTCCTCTGCCGAAACGTTATGAACACCGGGGCCGACCGTGTCAAAGACCACAGCCGGCTCCGGGACATCTACGACAACTGCCGTATGGCGCTGTTGCCTTGGGAGTGCGACGACATGTCTTGGGGGTGTTACCGCAGACGTGCCATGAGGGCGTGCTCCACCAGCGTGATCAGGGCACTCTTGGCGTCCGACCGGTGGCGGGCGTCCGTCGTGATGATCGGCGCGTCCGGCCCGATCTGCAGGGCCTCGCGCACCTCCTCGGGAGCGTACGGCTGGTGTCCCTCGAAGCCGTTGAGCGCGACGACGAAGGGCAGGCCGCTGTTCTCGAAGTAGTCGACGGCGGGGAAGCAGTCGGCGAGGCGGCGGGTGTCGACCAGGACGATGGCGCCGATGGCGCCGCGTACGAGGTCGTCCCACATGAACCAGAAGCGGTCCTGGCCGGGTGTACCGAAGAGGTACAGGATCAGGTCCTGGTCCAGGGTGATGCGGCCGAAGTCCATGGCGACCGTGGTGGTCGTCTTGCCTCCGGTGTGGGTGAGGTCGTCGATGCCCGCTGACGCGGACGTCATGACGGCCTCGGTACGCAGCGGGTTGATCTCCGAGACGGCCCCGACGAACGTGGTCTTGCCCACGCCGAAGCCACCCGCCACCACGATCTTCGCGGAGGTGGTCGCCCGCCCCGCGTCAGAGCTTGCGAAGTCCACTGAGCACCCTTTCGAGCAGCGTCACATCGGGAGCGCCGCCGTTGTTCTCGTCGCCGCCCGGCTGGTGGATGGCCACCAGGCCGGCCTCGGCGAGGTCCGCGACGAGGATCCTGGCCACACCGAGCGGCATGGCGAGCAGTGCCGAGACCTCGGCGACCGACTTCACCTCGCGGCACAGGTGGCAGATGCGCTGGTGCTCGGGAAGAAGCCCCATCAGCGCCGCCGGGTCGGCCGTCGTGCTGATCAGGGCCTCGATGGCGAGCTGGTAGCGCGGCCGGGTCCGGCCGCCGGTCATCGCGTACGGACGTACCAGCGGCTGGTCGCCCTCATCCTCGTACGGCTCCGCGTACGGATCATGAGAGGCGGTGGGCGGGGTCATGAATCCTCCGGGCGGGACAGCAAGTCGGTCGGGCAAGCCGTCGGGAAGGCCGGTGGGGGGATTGTGGCGGCCGGACGGTGATTTCGTGAGACGGGTGGATCCGGGGGGATCAGTGGAGCAGACTGCCTTGCAGCTCGGCTCGCAGGTCGGGCGTGAGCACTGCGCCCGCGCGGTCGACCAGCAGTGCCATCTCGTAGCCGACCAGACCGATGTCACAGTCCGGGTGGGCGAGGACGGCCAGCGAGGAACCGTCCGAAACGGACATGAGGAAGAGGAATCCCCGCTCCATCTCCACGACGGTCTGGGCCACGCTGCCGCCCTCGAAGATCCGCGAGGCGCCCGCCGTGAGCGAGGTGAGCCCCGACGCGACGGCCGCCAGCTGATCGGCACGGTCGCGTGGGAAGCCCTCGGACATCGCCAGCAGGAGGCCGTCGGCGGACACGACGACGGTGTGGGACACCCCAGGGGTGTTGTCCACGAAGTTGGTGATCAACCAGTTGAGGTTCTGTGCCGCCTGGCTCATCGGGCTCAACTAACGCTCCTGCTGGTGAGTGGGGTTCGGGAAGCTGCCCGTCTGGCCGTTACCGCCGACCTGACGACCTTGTGCGATACCCCGACGGAGATTGGTCAGCCGGCCGCGAACGTCATCAGGCGAACGCGATACCTGCGGACCGGTTTGGTGCTGTTGCTGCTGAGCCGTACCCGGGACGAGGTTCGCCCTGGGCACCCGGCGCGGCAGACCGGACGTGGTGACACCGCCCGCGGCCGGCTGGCGCACACGCTCCGCCTGCCGGACGAGGTCGTCATTGGGTGAGCTGCGCCAGCCCGCGGAGGCCGCGGGCCGTTGCGGAGCGGCGGCAGGGGTCAGCGGGGCCGCCGGATCCTGCCGCGGGGCCGCGGCGGGGGAGGAGCCGCTGCCGTTGGACGGCTGCTCCTGTCCCTGCGGGCCACCGTGGAACCAGTTGGTCTCGAGCGTGTCGTACAGCGGCGTGCGACCGTCACCGGGGCCCGAGGCCGGCGGCAGCGCCTCCGGCTCCTGGCGGACGGGCCGCTGCTGCGGACGCGGCGGCACGGGCGGCCGCGGGGCACCGAAGTCGGCGCCGTTGCTCTGCGGACGCTCGAACTGGCCCGTGGACGAAGGGTCCTGACGACCCGGCAGGGAGTGCTGCCCCGTGGCGGAACCGTCGTAGCCCGGCATCGGGAACTGACCCGTCGAGCCGCTGTCGTACGCCTGCGGGCTCGGGAACTGCCCGGTCTCCCGCGAGCCGCCGTTCTGCCCGGCAGGCGGGGTGGCGAAGATGTCCGTGCGGACGAACTGACCCGTGTTCTGCGGGGCGTTCGTGCCGGGCCGGGGGAACTCGCCCGTGTCCTGGGGACCGCTCGTGCCCGGCCGGGGGAACTGGCCGGTGTTCTGGGGACCGTTCGCACCCGGTCGCGGGTACTGGCCGGTGTTCTGCGGGGCGTTGAAGTCCGGACGAGGGAACTCCGACGTGGCGCCCGCGCTCGCCGGACTGTGGTGCTCGTCGATCCGCGGCATGCGGGACGTGGCCGCCGGGTCCTGCTCGTCGTGACCGCGCGGAACGTCGAGGGAGGCGCGCGGCACCGGAGGCTGCGCGTTCTCGTCGCTCCAACTGGGCGTACGGGGCTGCGGGTTGTTGCCGCCCGGCAGCTCGGCCCGCGGGCCACCGCGGCCCGGCAGCTGCGGCCGACGGCGCCGGCCCTCGGGGGCCTTGCCGGCGTTCGGGGCCTGCGACTGCGGGGGTACGGCACCCCTGCCGCCGAAGGCGTCCTGACCGCCGCCGAAAGCGTCCTGACCGTTGTAGGCGTCCTGGGTGTTGAAAGCGTCCTGGCCCGGCCCGCCGGTGCCCGCGGCCTGGAGGCCCTGCGGGGCGCCCGGAGCCTGGCCGCCGAACCCGGCGCCCGCGCTGGCCGGAGCGGGCCGGCCCTGCGGAGGCGTACCCGGACCCTGCGCTCCGCGAGGTCCGCCCGGCGCACCGGGGCGACCGCCCTGGCCACTGCCGGGCAGCGCGGCCCGCGGTCCCTGACCGGAGTTGAGCCGTCCGCCCGCGGGGGCACCGGCGCCGAGAGCGCCACCGCCCGCACCGCCGGGCGCGCCACCGCCGAGGACACCGCCACCCTGGCCGTTGCCACGGCGGGCCCCGGCCACACCGGCGGCGGCCTGAGCCCCGGCGGGAACACCGGGGACGCCCTGACCGGGCTTCGGCTGGGGCTTCTTGCCGCCCTGGGCGACATCGACGGGCAGCATGACCAGCGCGGTCGTACCACCGGAGTCGGAGGGGCGCAGCTGGATGCGGATGCCGTGGCGCTGGGACAGCCGGCCGACCACGAACAGACCCATGCGGCGGGAGACGGAGACGTCCACGGTGGGCGGCGAGGCGAGCCGCTCGTTGATCGCGGCGAGGTCCTCGGGGGAGAGGCCGATGCCGGTGTCGTGGATCTCGATCAGGACGCGGCCGTCGGGCAGCGCGTGACCGGTGACCTTGACCTTGGTCTGCGGGGAGGAGAACGAGGTGGCGTTCTCCAGCAACTCGGCGAGCAGGTGCACGAGGTCGTTGACGACCCGGCCGGCCACTTCGGTGGTCGGCACGGACGCCAGCTCGATGCGCTCGTACTGCTCCACCTCGGAGGCGGCGGCGCGGAGCACGTCGACCAGCGGGACCGGACGGGTCCAGCGGCGGCCGGGCTCCTCACCGGCGAGGACGAGGAGGTTCTCACCGTTACGGCGCATACGTGTCGCGAGGTGGTCGAGCTTGAACAGCGAGGAGAGCTGGTCCGGGTCGGCCTCGCGGGACTCCAGTTCGGAGATCAGCGAGAGCTGGCGCTGGATGAGGCCCTGGGAGCGGCGCGAGAGGTTGGTGAACATCGCGTTGACGTTGCCCCGCAGCAGGGCCTGCTCGGCGGCGAGGCGGACCGCCTCGCGGTGCACGTCGTCGAAGGCCGCGGCCACGCGGCCGATCTCGTCCCGGGAGTGCACACCGACCGACTCCACGGACGTGTCGACGTCCTGCGGGTCGGACTCGGAGAGCTGCTTGACCAGCTCGGGCAGCCGGTCCTGGGCGACCTTGGTGGCGGTCTCCTGGAGGCGGCGCAGGGAGCGGATCATGGACCGGGCGACCACGAAGGCGCCGACGAGGGAGACACCGAGAACGAGCAGGATCAGCGCACCGGAGATGATCGCCTCGCGCTCGGACTCGCTGCGCAGCTCGCGGGCCTTCTGCTCCATCTCCTCGAGGAGCGTGTGCTCGATGTTGCCCATCTGCTGGATCTTGGTCGAGCTGTCGTCGATCCAGTCCTTGTACGAGCGCTTGTCCAGGTCGGCGAGGCCGTCCGACCGGCCGAAGGCCCGGCCCGCGTACTGGTCGGAGGCCTCGATGTTCGAGTTGCCGTCCTCGATGGGCTGCAGGAGCTGCTCGGCGTCGTTGTCGCCGTAGATGCTCCGGAAGGTGCTGAGCTCGGACGCCTCACTGTCGAGCGCGCCCTGGCCGTACAGCCGGTCGGTGTCGGAGAGGCTGCCCAGGGTCTTGTTGGAGGCGGGCAGCGCCGCCGCGAGGATCGCGCGCTGGCTGGACGCGTACTCCTTGGCGGAGGAGAAGGCCGACAGGGCACGCGTGCGCTGGATCATCTCCGGGTTGCTGGTCGCCTCGGCCATGTCCTGGGAGAGGTCCAGCAGGTGGGTGATCAGGCGGTGGTAGGACTCCACCGTCTGGGTCGCGTTGCCCTTGGTGTCGTAGGCGTCGCTGCGCACCTTGCTGAGCGTGTCCAGGTCGCGGACCAGGCCGACGAGGCTGTCGCGGACGCCCTGGAGGTTGCCATCCTTGCTGGAGGTGTCGATGTCCTCGGCGGCGTTGATGAAGTTGGTCGCGGCCCGGTCGGTCTTGTCCCGGTAGCCCTTGACCGTGATGTTGCTCGCCGTGGAGTTGTGCGCCAGCGGACCGGCCGACTGGTCGCGCTCCTCCTGGAGGGCGGCGGCCAGCTCGGTGGCCTGCTTCGTCATCTCCGTCAGCAGCTTCATGTTGTCGAGCTGCTGGATGTCGTCCATGGAGTCGTTGATGCGCAGCGCGCCCAGCGAGGTGGCAGCCACCACGGGGAGCGCGAGCAGCGACACCAGGCGCGTGGAGATGCGCCAGTTGCGCAGCGCCAGGCGTGATCCCGGGCCGCTCGGGCTCTTCGGGGGCTTCGCCGGTGGTGTGGCCGGGGCCGCAGGGCCCGAGGACACCGACGCGCCGAGGCGCCCGGGGCCGGAACCGCCGTCGCCGGACGGAGCCAGGCCCGGGTTCTGGGCGTGCTGGGGGGAGGGACCGCGGTCGGTCCCGCCGTGCTGCTCCGGCTCGGCCGAAGCGCTGCCATCCCTCTTGAAACGTCCCTGCACTAGCGTCGCAACCTCTGGACCAGGCACCCCTCCGCAGAACGGAGAAGCACGGTGTCGGCGTTGTGGGGAGCGCCCTGAATGCGCACCCCGGTGGATCGTGTGTGACCCGGCGCTGGCTCCCCCTTCTCACCGCCGCTCGGCGCTTCCCTGCGCCCCCTGTGCGCCGGCTCGATCCCGCGGCGGTCCGTGGAATTCCAGCACAGTGCCGGATCTCCAACAAGGTCCGAGGGTCAGACCGTGACCTACGTGACACCACGTGAGGGCGGTGTCACCGGGTGTGGAAAGCGTTCTCGGCGATACCGGACATAAGCCCGCGAGTCTCCCCGCGGGGGTGGGTGTCCCAGTCGCCATGATCAGGAGCGGAATGATGGCTTCAGGGAGTCAATGTCCGTTTCGTAGGGGTGAGTTGATACTCGGAATTGTCCGGTTTGCCCATAGCTCAGTGAGCAAACTCACACGCCGATCATGAGGTCTCCACGACTCCGGCGGGGAATGGAATGTTTAGCCTGACGCTTTACAAGAGAGCTGCATCTGTCCAACCCACGACATCCGAGGTCGAGTACAACCGTGAAGACGACGATGATGTTCCGCAACATTGCCAACCCGCGGCGCACGACGCTGGTGCACCTCAAGGACGCCGGCGAACTGGCGGCCCCGGAGCAGCCGGAGCACTCGCTCGACCTGCCGGCCCAGACCGCCAACCCCCGGCGCACGGTCCTGATGGAGATCCCGGTCTCCGCGGCCAAGTAACCGTAGCGCGCCCGGATCACCGCCCCGCGGGGAGGTGGCCCGGGCGTACGGCGCGAGGCGCGAGCCCCTCCCCGCGTTAGCCTGGAGCGTCACACTCCAGCCGGCCGAGTAGAGGGGCGCCAGGATCCCGTGCGCATCGCCAGATTCTCCATCGACGGGAACGTCGCCTTCGGCGCGGTCGAGGGCGACAGGCCGGACGAGCTCGTCCTCGACATCATCAAGGGCATCCCCTTCGCGGACTTCCAGCTCTCCGGTACGAAGGTCCCGCTGAGCAAGGTCAGGCTGCTGCCCCCGGTGCTCCCCAACAAGGTCGTGGCCTTCGGCCGCAACTACGCGGAGCACGCGCGCGAGCTGGGCAACGAGGTCCCGGACGCCCCGTTCGCCTTCTTCAAGCCGTCCACCTCGGTGATCGGTTCCGGCGACGAGATCCAGTACCCCTCCTTCTCCGCGGACGTCCACCACGAGGCCGAACTGGCCGTCGTCATCGGCCGTATGTGCCGCGAGGTCCCGCGTGAGCGCGTCAAGGACGTGATCTTCGGCTACACCTGCGCGAACGACGTCACCGCCCGCGACGTCCAGAAGCGCGAGAAGCAGTGGGCGAGGGCGAAGGGCTTCGACACCGCCTGTCCGCTGGGCCCCTGGGTGGAGACCGGCATGGACCTCGAAACGGCCTCCGACCTGACGATCCAGCTCACCGTCAACGGCGAGCAACGCCAGCTCGGCCGCACCAGCGAGATGGTCCACTCGATCGAGGACCTGATCGTCAACATCACCGAGGCCATGACGCTGCTCCCCGGCGACGTGATCCTCACGGGCACCCCGGCAGGCGTCGGGCCGCTCACCGTCGGCGACGAGGTCGCCGTCACCATCGAAGGCATCGGCACTCTCACCAACAAGGTTGTCAAGCGTGGCTAGCGCACCCGTCCCCGCCGTCCGAGTACGGTTCTGCCCCTCGCCCACCGGTAACCCCCATGTGGGCCTGGTCCGCACCGCCCTGTTCAACTGGGCCTTCGCCCGGCACCACCAGGGCACGCTCGTCTTCCGCATCGAGGACACCGACGCGGCCCGCGACTCCGAGGAGTCCTACGAGCAGCTCCTGGACTCGATGCGCTGGCTGGGCTTCGACTGGGACGAGGGCCCCGAGGTCGGCGGCCCGCACGCGCCGTACCGCCAGTCGCAGCGGATGGACCTCTACAAGGAGGTCGCGCAGAAGCTCCAGGACGCCGGCCGCGCCTACCACTGCTACTGCTCCACCGAGGAACTGGACGCCCGCCGCGACGCCGCCCGCGCCGCAGGCAAGCCGTCCGGCTATGACGGCCACTGCCGCGACCTGGCCGACGAGCAGGTCTCCGCGTACGTCGCCGAGGGCCGTACGCCCATCGTCCGCTTCCGCATGCCCGACGAGACGATCACCTTCACGGACCTGGTCCGCGGCGAGCTGACCTTCACCGCGGAGAACGTGCCGGACTACGGGATCGTACGAGCCAACGGAGCACCGCTCTACACGCTCGTGAACCCGGTCGACGACGCGCTGATGGAGATCACGCACGTCCTGCGCGGCGAGGACCTGCTCTCCTCCACCCCCCGCCAGATCGCCCTGTACAAGGCGCTGATCGAGCTGGGAGTCGCGAAGTCGGTGCCCGCCTTCGGTCATCTGCCCTACGTCATGGGCGAGGGCAACAAGAAGCTCTCCAAGCGCGACCCGGAGTCCTCGCTCAACCTCTACCGCGAGCGTGGCTTCCTCCCCGAGGGCCTGCTCAACTACCTCTCCCTCCTCGGCTGGTCGCTCTCGGCCGACCAGGACATCTTCACGATGGACGAGATGGTCGCGGCCTTCGAGGTGGCCGACGTGAACCCCAACCCGGCACGCTTCGACCTGAAGAAGTGCGAGGCGATCAACGCCGACCACATCCGCCTCCTGGACGTGAAGGACTTCACGGAGCGCTGCGCCCCCTGGCTGCGGGCCCCGTTCGCCCCATGGGCGCCGGAGGACTTCGACGAGGCGAAGTGGCAGACGATCGCCCCGCACGCCCAGACCCGGCTCAAGGTCCTGTCGGAGATCACGGACAACGTCGACTTCCTCTTCCTCCCCGAGCCGGTCGCCGACGAGGCGTCCTGGGCGAAGGCGATGAAGGAGGGCTCCGACGCCCTGCTCCGCACGGCCCGCGAGAAGCTGGAGGCGGCCGACTGGACCTCCGCGGAGTCCCTGAAGGAGGCCGTCCTGGCCGCCGGTGAGGCCCACGGCCTCAAGCTCGGCAAGGCCCAGGCCCCGGTCCGCGTCGCCGTCACCGGCCGCACGGTCGGCCTGCCCCTCTTCGAGTCCCTCGAGATCCTGGGCAAGGAGACGACGCTGGCCCGGATCGACGCGGCGCTGGAGAAGCTGGCCGCGTAGCCACACGCGCGTGTGGGGCGGCACCGGATCACCGGTGCCGCCCCTTCGGCGTTCCCGGCGGCTCTGGCGGAACGGCAGACCGGCAGACGTGGCCCCGGCCGCGGCGTTACCGTCGGATCATGAGCATTCGGGCCGTGGTGTGGGACGTCGACGACACGCTCTTCGACTACTCGGGGGCCGACCGCATCGGAATGCGGCTGCACCTGACGGCCGAGGGTCTCCTGGCGGAGTACGGCACCGTCGACGAGGCCATCGTGCGCTGGCGTGCGATCACCGACACCCAGTGGGCCCGGTTCGCGGCCGGGGAGGTCGACTTCCAGGGGCAGCGGCGGGACCGTGTGCGGGTGTTCCTGGGGCAGGAGCTGACCGACGCGCAGGCGGACGCCTGGTTCCAGCGGTACATCGCGCACTACGAGACCGCCTGGGCCCTGTTCCCGGACGTCCTGCCCGTCCTCGACGCCCTCGCCGCGAGCCACCGGCACGCGGTGCTGTCCAACTCCAGCATCCGGGTCCAGGACCACAAGCTGCGCGTGCTCGGTGTGTACGACCGCTTCGAGGTCATCCTGTGCGCCGCCGAACTGGGCGTCTCCAAGCCCGAGGCCGGCGCCTTCCTCGCGGCCTGCGAGGCCCTGGAACTGGCTCCGCACGAGGTGGCGTACGTCGGGGACCACCCGGAGATCGACGGCCGGGGCGCCGCCGAGGCCGGGCTGCTGTCCGTCTGGATCGACCGGTACGGCGGTGTGCACACGGACGCGACCGCGCCGACCGGTCCGCACCGCATCGCTTCGCTGGCCGAACTCCCCGCGATCCTCGGCGCGGATACCCGTTTTGGAGCCCCGTCCACCTTCGGGTAATGTTCTTCCTGCGCCGCCGGGGAGCGGGCCGAAAGGCCGGGAACCGGGGGAGCACACTAGAACAAGATCCCTTCAGGGGCTTGAGTTCCAGTGGCCTATGGTGTAATTGGCAGCACGACGGTTTCTGGTTCCGTTAGTCTTGGTTCGAGTCCAGGTAGGCCAGCTCGCAGAGCTCATCTGCACAAGCGGAGACCAGCTCCGCAAAGCCCCCGTTGTGTAGCGGCCTAGCACGCTGCCCTCTCACGGCAGTAGCGCCGGTTCGAATCCGGTCGGGGGTACAGATCCTTCCCGGAGGGTCAGTAAGGGTCGCACCCACTGACGCTCATGCAGGATCGCTAGGGCCCCCGTTGTGTAGCGGCCTAGCACGCTGCCCTCTCACGGCAGTAGCGCCGGTTCGAATCCGGTCGGGGGTACGCATTTCGTTCAATCGCATTGGTCTATGGTGTAATTGGCAACACTACGGTTTCTGGTACCGTCATTCTTGGTTCGAGTCCAGGTAGACCAGCTTGGATCTGCGGCGTTGTACGTCAAGCGCCTGCAGGTTCGCTAGGGCCCCCGTTGTGTAGCGGCCTAGCACGCCGCCCTCTCAAGGCGGTAGCGCCGGTTCGAATCCGGTCGGGGGTACATCGAGCGAGGCCCTCCACTTCGGTGGGGGGCCTTCGCCGTTCCCACCGGCTCTACTCGAAGCCGTAGCGCCGGCTCGACTCCTCCTCCTGGGCCAGCCGGTGCAGCGCCTGCAGCAGCGGTTCGTTGAGGATCGCCCCCAGGATCGCGAACTCGACCCGCTCCGCCTCCGACGGATACGTCTCCAGGTTGTCCAGGTCGAGGACGGCCGTCCGGCGCATCAACTCGGCGTACGGCGCGAGCTGTTCGGCCCCCCAGTCGTAGCCGAGCCTGCGGAACGCGGCCACCGCCGCCACCAGCGAGCGGTACGCGGGGGAGATGGTCGTGAGCTGCTTGGTGTTCTCCCAGCCGAGGCGGTCCAGAAGGGTGCCGATCTCGTGCTGCGCGGCCCGGACGTGCTCGTCGTCCTCGCTCGGCTCCGGGACCTGCGGCAGCGCCCACAGTGCGGCGCCGAGGCGGATCGTGCGGCCCAGGGAGTCGTCGTCCACGTGCCCGAGCACCTCGCGCACCTTCGTCACCGGTACCCGGCCCACCTGGATCATCGCGCGCACCAGCCGCAGCCGGCGCAGATGCTCCTCGTCGTACTCGGCGGTCGTCGCGTTGATCTGGTGACCGGGCGCCAACAGGCCTTCGCGCAGGTAGTACTTGATCGTCGCGGTGGACACACCG
This sequence comes from Streptomyces sp. NPDC005374, assembly GCF_042872225.1. Classification (NCBI taxonomy): domain Bacteria; kingdom Bacillati; phylum Actinomycetota; class Actinomycetes; order Kitasatosporales; family Streptomycetaceae; genus Streptomyces; species Streptomyces sp. NPDC005374. The sequence continues at coordinate 21,500 of NZ_JBIAKA010000026.1, forward strand.
CTGCGCTCGCTGAGTTCGGCCAGTCGCACCTCTTGCCCCACCTCTCGGATACCGGCACTATCCAAGCACGCGCACTCGGATAGTGCCGCTCACCAACCAGGGGGTCCCATGTTCGGGAACAAGGTCACCGCAGGCCGCACCACCGCGTCCGTGGACGGGGACGCGGTGGTTCTGCTGATAGGTATGCGCATCAACCACTTCTGGGCCGTGCACCACTGGTTCCCGGTCCTGACGGCGATGCCTCGGATGCTGCGGGAGCTGTCACGGGCGCCGGAACGGGGACTGCTCGGACACGTACTGCTGACGGCGTCACCGCGGACGTACTACGTCGTCCAGTACTGGGAGTCGAAGGAGAAGCTGTACGCGTACGCGCACGCCCCGGACATGTTCCACCGCCGGGCGTGGGCGATCGTCAACCGCAAGGAGAAGGCGGGAAAGGCCCGGCAGCACGTGGGGCTGTGGCACGAGACGTATGTGGTGCCCGAGGGCTCGTACGAGTCGATCTACGCGGACATGCCCGCGTTCGGCCTGGCGGCCGCGCATGGACAGGTGGCGGTGGAGCGCAGGGGGCGTTCGGCGAAGGAGCGGTTCGCCTACAAGTCCGGCACCACTCGGTAAGGGGCGCGGGGAACTGCGCGATCAGCCACGATGGCGGGTCGGACGGCGTACTGCCGGTGGTGGCGGATTCTTCGCCGTGCGCGCCCGTTGTGGGCTGGTCGCGCCCACGCGGCGGAGCCGCGATCGATACAGCCGCGCGCCCCTGAGCGGGTCGCCTCCTTGTCGGTCCGGAGCCTGCCGCGGCGTTGAGGCCGGCTCCTTTCCGACGTGGATACGACGATCCCGGTGACCTCAGCCCGTGCGGCGCAAAGCCTCGGAGAGGCGGGCGGCGGCGTCGATGATCGCCTGGGCGTGCATACGGCCCGGGTGGCGCGACAGACGCTCGATGGGGCCGGAGACCGAGACGGCGGCCACCACGCGGTTGGAGGGGCCGCGCACGGGCGCGGAGACGGACGCGACGCCCGGCTCGCGCTCGCCGATGGACTGGGCCCAGCCGCGGCGCCGTACGCCCGACAGGGCCGTCGCCGTGAAGCGGGCGCCCTGCAGGCCCCGGTGCAGACGCTCGGGCTCCTCCCAGGCCATGAGGATCTGCGCCGAGGAGCCCGCCTTCATGGTGAGCGTCGAACCGACCGGGACGGTGTCCCTGAGGCCGGAGAGGCGCTCGGCCGCGGCGACGCAGATGCGCATGTCGCCCTGGCGGCGGTAGAGCTGCGCGCTCTCGCCCGTGATGTCACGGAGGTGGGTGAGCACCGGCCCCGCCGTGGCGAGGAGGCGGTCCTCGCCGGCGGCCGCTGCCAGCTCGGCAAGGCGCGGGCCCAGAATGAAACGGCCCTGCATGTCACGTGCCACCATGCGGTGGTGTTCCAGAGCCACGGCCAGCCGGTGGGCCGTGGGTCGTGCCAGTCCGGTGGCCGCGACCAGTCCTGCGAGGGTGGCGGGTCCGGACTCCAGAGCGCTCAGAACAAGGGCTGCCTTGTCCAGAACGCCGACGCCGCTACTGTTGTCCATGAAACGATACTCACGTCTCACTCTGTGAAACGCAAGTTCCTTTTTCCGTGAGACGCGCAACCCTTGTAGGCACAGTGGCCCGCGGATCAAACGGGCCTGGCGGCGGGTGCCCGGGAACAGGGGCCGTGGGTGCCGCCTCCACAAGATCTTCTAGTTGGGTCGGCGCACCTCTGGCCGACCGGAGGGAAAGCGATGGGTAGGACACTCGCGGAGAAGGTCTGGGACGACCATGTCGTCCGGCGCGCCGAGGGCGAGCCCGACCTCCTCTTCATCGATCTGCACCTGCTGCACGAGGTGACCAGCCCGCAGGCCTTCGACGGTCTGCGCAAGAGCGGTCGCCAGGTGCGCCGGCTCGACCTGACCATCGCCACCGAGGACCACAACACTCCGACCCTCGACATCGACAAGCCCATCGCGGACCCGGTCTCCCGGGTCCAGCTGGAGACGCTGCGCAAGAACTGCGCCGACTTCGGGGTGCGGCTGCACCCGCTGGGCGACGTCGAGCAGGGTGTCGTGCACGTCGTCGGTCCGCAGCTGGGTCTGACCCAGCCCGGTATGACGGTCGTCTGCGGTGACTCCCACACCTCCACGCACGGCGCCTTCGGCGGTCTGGCGTTCGGCATCGGCACCTCCCAGGTGGAGCACGTGCTGGCCACCCAGACGCTGCCGCTGGTCCGCCCGAAGACCATGGCCATCACGGTCGACGGCGACCTGCCCGACGGCGTCACCGCCAAGGACCTGATCCTCGCGATCATCGCCAGGATCGGCACCGGCGGCGGCCAGGGCTACGTCCTGGAGTACCGCGGCTCCGCCATCGAGAAGCTCTCGATGGAGGCCCGGATGACCATCTGCAACATGTCGATCGAGGCCGGCGCCCGCGCGGGCATGATCGCCCCCGACCAGACCACCTTCGACTACCTCGAGGGCCGTCCGCACGCCCCCAAGGGCGAGGACTGGGACGCGGCCGTCGCGTACTGGAAGACCCTGAGGACGGACGAGGACGCCAAGTTCGACGCCGAGGTCGTCATCAAGGCCGACGAGCTGTCGCCGTTCGTCACCTGGGGCACCAACCCGGGCCAGGGCGCGCCCCTTTCGGCGGACGTCCCCGACCCTGCTTCGTACGAAGACGCCTCGGAGCGCTTCGCCGCCGAAAAGGCCCTGGAATACATGGGGTTGGAGGCCGGACAGCCGCTGCGCTCCATCAAGGTGGACACCGTCTTCGTAGGTTCGTGCACCAACGGCCGTATCGAGGACCTGCGCGCCGCAGCCGAGCTCGTCAAGGGCCGCAAAGTCGCCGACGGCGTACGGATGCTGGTCGTCCCGGGCTCCGCGCGCGTGGGTCTGCAGGCCGTTTCCGAGGGCCTGGACGTCGTCTTCAAGGACGCCGGCGCCGAATGGCGGCACGCGGGCTGCTCGATGTGTCTGGGCATGAACCCGGACCAGCTGGCCCCCGGTGAGCGCTCCGCGTCCACCTCCAACCGCAACTTCGAGGGCCGGCAGGGCAAGGGTGGCCGTACCCACCTGGTGTCGCCGCAGGTCGCGGCCGCGACCGCCGTGCTGGGCCACCTGGCCTCGCCCGCCGACCTGTCCGACGCCCCTGTCGCCGCTGGAGTCTGAGAGTCATGGAAGCATTCACCACGCACACCGGCCGGGCCGTCCCGCTGCGCCGCTCCAACGTCGACACCGACCAGATCATCCCTGCTCACTGGCTCAAGAAGGTGACCAGGGACGGGTTCGAGGACGGACTGTTCGAGGCCTGGCGCAAGGACGAGAAATTCATCCTCAACCAGCCCGAGCGCAAGGGCGCCACGGTTCTGGTGGCCGGCCCCGACTTCGGCACCGGATCCTCCCGTGAGCACGCCGTGTGGGCGCTGCAGAACTACGGCTTCAAGGCCGTGATCTCCTCGCGCTTCGCCGACATCTTCCGCGGCAACTCGCTCAAGAACGGCCTGCTCACGGTGGTTCTGGAGCAGAAGACGGTGGACGCGCTCCAGGAGCTCTCGGAGAACGACCCCGAGGCCGAGATCACGGTCGACCTGGAGAACCGCCAGGTGCGCGCCGAGGGCATCACCGCGAGCTTCGAGCTGGACGAGAACTCCCGCTGGCGGCTGCTGAACGGGCTGGACGACATCTCCATCACCCTGAAGAACGAGGCCGACATCGCCGCGTACGAGGCCAAGCGGCCCTCGTACAAGCCGCGGACGCTCCAGGCGTGACGCAGCCCCTCCTTCGGAGCAACTGAACAGGTCGAGTTTCGGCCACCCAACACCCCGCCGTACCCCCGATCAGCCCGATCGGGGGTACGGCCGTGTCTGCACCCGGACGGCCCCGCGCCGCGCGACACGCCCGCTCAACTTCCCACGTTAAGAAGGGTGTTGTCGGGGTACGCGTGCCTTGTAGCCGTGGCTTCCGCATGTGCCCGGAAGGCCGTTTGAGGCGGCAGTTGCACCCCTAGCAGGCGACAACTCGCCCCAGATGGCACAATCTGTGCATGGAACACGACGGCCAACTCGAGCTCTATGCGGCAGTCGCGGACCAACTCAAGGAAGCGCACGCAAGAGTGCGCGCACTGCAAGTCCCGGAGGGCGTACGGATGGCGCTGACCCGGAAGCTGCTGGTCATTACGGCCGCGGCCAAGCACGACGTCGTCGAAGCGACAAGGCGTCTGGAGCGGTTCACCGCTGACCTCGACGCGGGGCGAATCCCCGAAGAGGAACGCTGAACAAGTCCAGAGCAGCCGAGTTCGTTGCGGCACAAGGGTGATAAGCCCGTTTCGTGTTTGATTTGCGGTATATATCTGCCTAACGTGCGAAAAAGCCTGAACACTTTCGTTCTGGCAATGTCTCCGAAGGGGAAGACGTGAACAAGGCGCAGCTCGTAGAAGCGATTGCCGACAAGGTGGGCGGCCGTCAGCAGGCCGCCGACGCGGTCGACGCGGTCCTGGACGCCATCGTCCGCGCGACGGTGGCGGGCGACCGGGTCTCGGTCACCGGCTTCGGTTCGTTCGAGAAGGTCGACCGCCCGGCCCGTTACGCCCGCAACCCCCAGACGGGCGAGCGGGTTCGGGTCAAGAAGACCTCCGTTCCGCGCTTCCGTGCGGGCCAGGGCTTCAAGGACCTGGTGAGCGGCACGAAGAAGCTCCCCAAGAACGACGTCGCGGTCAAGAAGGCGCCCAAGGGCAGCCTGACCGGCGGGGCTTCGGCCACGGTCAAGAAGGCCGTCGCGAAGAAGGCCACGGCCACCAAGGCGGCAGCGGCCAGGAAGACCACGGCCACCGCGAAGAAGACGACGGCCAAGAAGACCACGGCCACCGCGAAGAAGACGACGGCCAAGAAGGCGCCCGCCAAGAAGGCGACCACGGGCACCGCCAAGACCGCCGCCGCGAAGAAGACGACGGCCAAGAGCGCCACCGCCAAGAAGGCCCCGGCGAAGAAGGCGACCGCCACGAAGGCGCCCGCCAAGAAGTCGGCGGCTCGCACCACCACCGCCAAGAAGGCCACCGCCCGCAAGAGGTAAGGGCACAGGGGCACTCACGCGCCGGGCCGGACTCCGTGACGGAGTCCGGCCCGCGGCGTGTTCAGGGGGTTTCAGCGGGGGGCTTCAGAAGGTCTGCAGGGTCACCAGGGTGATCGTGGAGTCCTCGACCTCGATGCGCACCCGCTGGCCGGGGCGCAGGAGCCTGAGCTCTCCCGCGTCGAAGGCCGGAGCGCCGAAGGGCATCGGGGTGCCGTCGTCCAGGAGGACCTGGCCGCTGCGGGTTTCGGGGTCGTAGGTGAACGCGGTTGCCTGCATGGCGGTCAGCGTAGTGCCCGCGGGTCCGTCGTGGGCGGTCGTGCTCACGTGGTGGAGCCGCGTACCCCCGGCCGGGTTTCCAGCAGCCCTTCCGTCGCCGCGGCCGTGTAGCGGCCCACTCCCAGCGCCAGCGCCACCCGCAGGTCCTCGCCGGTGTCCACGTCCTGGCGTACCGAGTCCACGTCGACGGGGCGCAGTTCCACCGCGCCCGACGTGCGGTGGCGCAAGCGGGAATCGACACCGAAGGCGGGCCGCAATTCCTTGCCCTGCGCGGAGGCCAGCAAGGTGGTCCCCACGCCCGCCGCGTCCGGGAGGAAAGCGCGGGGGAATTCCGCGGCCGCGTCGAGTACGCGGGCCAATTCCGCAGAACGCAGAGCCGGCAGATCCGCGTTCAGGGCCGCGAGGGCGCTTTCGGGGTGCAAAGACCGTACGAAGGCCGCCGCGTGCACCAGCGCCGGGTTCAGGCCGCCTCCTGGCTCGTCGCGGACGATGCGGGCGCCCAGTGCCGCCAGTTCGCGGCCGGCCAGGGCGTCGTCCGTGACTACCGCCACATCCCGCACCGCCGGGCAGGCCAGCGCGGCTGCCACGGTGTCCTGGGCGAAGGCGAGAGCCAGGCCCGGGCGCACCGCGTCGGGGGCGGTGTCCGAGAGCCTGCTCTTGGCCCGCCCCAGGGGCTTCAGCGGGATGACCAACGTCCACTGCACGAGCGTTCCGTCCTTGTCTTGTGGCGGCCATTGTCACTCAGTCGTCACGCGGCCCACCTGGCGGTGTCGGAGACGAGGCGTACGGTGTTCTCGACAGACCGGCGGCCTGGGGCGACACTTGTGCGGCCCCCAAGCCCAAGAGGAAGGTGTCCGCGTGCCCCGCCGCAGAATCGGCTTCTGGTACCGCCTCGCAGCGGTGATCGCCAAGCCGCCGCTCGTGGTTCTGATCAAGCGGGACTGGCGTGGAATGGAGCACATTCCGGCAGACGGCGGATTTATCACCGTGGTGAACCACAATTCGCACATCGATCCCTTCGCGTACGCGCACTTTCAGTACAACACCGGCCGCGTTCCGCGATTCCTCGCGAAGAGCGGTCTTTTCAACAAGGGATTCGTCGGCGTCATGATGCGCGGCACCGGGCAGATCCCCGTCTACCGCGAGACCACCGACGCGCTCAGCGCCTTCAGGGCCGCGATCGACGCCGTGGAACGGGGCGAATGCGTCGCGTTCTATCCCGAGGGCACCATCACCCGGGACCCCGACCAGTGGCCGATGACCGGGAAGACCGGCGCCGCGCGCGTGGCCCTCCAGACCAAGTGCCCGGTCATCCCGGTCGCGCAGTGGGGCGCCAACGAACTGCTGCCGCCGTACGCCAAGAAGCTCCACGTCCTGCCGCGCAAGACCTCGCGCGTCCTCGCGGGCCCGCCCGTGGACCTGTCGCCCTTCTACGACCAGGAGATGACCCCGGACCTGCTTCGGGAGGCCACCGTGGTCATCATGGCCGCCGTCACCGCCCAGCTGGAGCTGATCCGCGGCGAGAAGGCGCCCGACCTGGCGTACGACCCGCGCCGTGAGCGGATCGAGCAGCGCCGCCGGACCCAGGCCCAGAGCGGCCACGAGGGGGAGAGCACGTGAGCAAGCCCGTCAAGGCGGCCGTCTTCGGCACCGGTTCATGGGGTACCGCCTTCGGCATGGTGCTCGCCGACGCGGGGTGCGAGGTCACCCTGTGGGGGCGGCGCGCGGACCTCGCCGAAGCGGTCAACTCCACGCGTACGAACCCGGACTACCTCCCCGGCGTCGAACTCCCGGAGAACCTGAGGGCGACGGCGGACGCGGCTCGGGCCGCGCGCGACGCAGACTTCACCGTCCTCGCGATCCCCTCGCAGACGCTGCGCGCCAACCTTGCCGAATGGGCCCCGCTGCTCGCGCCGGACACCGTTCTCGTCTCGCTCATGAAGGGTGTCGAACTCGGCTCCGCCATGCGGATGAGCGAGGTCGTCGGGGACGTCGCCAAGGTCGGCGCCGACCGCATCGCCGTGGTCACCGGACCCAACCTCGCGCGTGAGATCGCCGCGCGGATGCCGGCCGCCGCCGTGGTCGCCTGCACCGACGAGGCAGTGGCCCAGCGGCTCCAGGCCGCCTGCCACACGCCGTACTTCCGCCCGTACACCAATACGGACGTGGTGGGTTGCGAACTGGGCGGTGCCGTGAAGAACGTCATCGGCCTCGCCGTCGGCATCGCGGACGGCATGGGTCTCGGCGACAACGCGAAGGGTTCGCTCATCACGCGCGGTCTCGCCGAGACGACCCGGCTCGGGCTCGCCATGGGCGCCGACCCGCTGACGTTCTCCGGACTCGCCGGTCTCGGCGACCTGGTGGCGACCTGCTCCTCGCCGCTGTCGCGCAACCACACCTTCGGCACCAACCTCGGCAAGGGCATGACCCTCCAGGAGACCATCGCGGTCACCAAGCAGACCGCCGAGGGCGTCAAGTCCTGTGAGTCCGTGCTGGATCTGGCCCGCAGGCACGGCGTCGACATGCCCATCACCGAGACGGTCGTCGGCATCGTGCACGAGGGCAAGTCCCCGGTGGTCGCCGTCAAGGAGCTGATGTCGCGCAGCGCGAAGCCCGAACGACGCTGAGCGACCCCGCTGAGGCGCGCTGTATCAGGGCTCTACCACCGGGTACCCTCAACGCGATATGAGCACCGAGAACCTCCCCCAGAGCCCTGAGCAGCCGTCCCGCAAGCCGCGCGTGGCCGTCGTGTTCGGCGGGCGCAGCTCCGAACACGGGATCTCCGTGGTCACCGCCGGCGCCGTACTGCGGGCCATCGACAGGACGAAGTACGACGTCCTGCCGATCGGCATCACGCGGGAGGGCCGCTGGTACCTCACCGCCGACGCCCCGGACCGGATGGCGATCACCGACCGCCGCACCCCGGACGTCGAGGAGTTGGCCGAGTCGACCGACGGCGGTGTGGTGCTCCCCGTCGACCCCGCGAACCGCGAAGTCGTCTACAGCGAGCCCGGATCGGTGCCCAAGGCGCTCGGAGAGGTCGACGTCGTCTTCCCCGTCCTGCACGGCCCCTACGGCGAGGACGGCACCCTCCAGGGCCTCCTGGAGCTCTCCGGTGTCCCGTACGTCGGCTCGGGTGTGCTCGCCTCGGCCGTCGGCCAGGACAAGGAGTACATGAAGCGGGTGTTCACCTCCTTCGGGCTCAAGGTCGGCCCGTACGTGGTGATCCGGCCGCGCGAGTGGGAGCGGGACGAGTCCGCCGCCCGCAAGAAGATCGTCGACTTCGCGGGCGAGCACGGCTGGCCGCTCTTCGTGAAGCCCGCGCGCGCGGGTTCGTCGATCGGCATCACCAAGGTCGACGACCTCTCCGGCCTGGACGAGGCCATCGAGGAGGCGCAGCGCCACGACCCGAAGATCCTCGTCGAGGCCGCGCTGCGGGGCCGTGAGATCGAGTGCGGTGTCCTGGAGTTCGAGGACGGCCCGCGCGCGTCGGTCCCCGCGGAGATCCCGCCGCCGCAGGAGCACGCGTACTACGACTTCGAGGCGAAGTACATCGACTCGACCCCGGGGATCGTGCCGGCACCGCTCACGCCCGAGGAGACGGCCGAGGTCCAGAGGCTCGCCGTCGACGCCTTCGACGCGGCCTCCTGCGAGGGCCTGGTCCGCGCGGACTTCTTCCTCACCGAGCACGGCGAGTTCGTGATCAACGAGATCAACACGCTCCCGGGCTTCACCCCGATCTCGATGTACCCGCAGATGTGGGAGAAGAGCGGCATCGCCTACCCGGAGCTGGTCAGCCGGCTGATCGAGGCGGCGCTGCGCAGGTCGACGGGGCTCCGGTAGCCGGTCGCCGCTAGTCGGCGATCCCTTCGGGGATCGCCTTCTTTATCGCCGGTGCCAGATCCACCAGCGGCGCCATGCCGTCCCCGGTGCGGCCCTTGGGGATCGTCACCTCGACGTACGCCTTCCTGAGCGTCGTGGTGAACCGGAACGACCCGCCGTCCTGCTTCTCCAGCAGCCACCCCACCCCGTCGACCTCGACCCCGTCGGCCTCCGGGTCGTCCATCTTCGAGGGCCGCACGACACCGCACCGCAGTATGATCGCCGGGTCACCCCAGCCCGCCGTCAGCGCGGACGCGGGCTCGGGATCGCGACGGCTCCGGCCGTCGGCCTTGGACGGCAGTACCCGGTCCAGTTCTCGGCAGAACTTCGCGACGCCCGCCTCCGGCGAGGGAACCACCGCCGACGCGCTGTCGTCTGCGGAGGAGCAGCCCGCGACCGTGATCAGCAGAGCGAACGCGGGCAGCCCGAGGACAGTGCGGCGCCGGTGACGGAAGAATTTCACCGGCCAAGGGTAGACGGGGACTACAGATGGACGACCGGGCAGGTCAGGGTACGGGTGATGCCGTCCACCTGCTGGACCTTGGCGACCACCATCCGGCCCAGGTCGTCTACGGTGTCGGCTTGGGCGCGGACGATCACGTCATACGGTCCTGTCACGTCCTCGGCCTGGATGACTCCAGGAATCTTGCTGATCGTCTCGGCGACGGTCGACGCTTTGCCGACCTCCGTCTGGATCAGGATGTACGCCTGTACCACGGAACCTCCAGGGCGGCCACGAGGATCATGTGGGGAAAAGGAACGCCACGGTATCGCGTCGTCGCTCGTCGCGGGGAGACCCGCGGGGGCGTGGACGCCCGCGCGGGGGTGCGGACACGACAGAAGTTCACGGTCCCCTCGACCGTATCGAGGACACTGATGACGCGCGACCGGGCACGGCACGGCACAGAAGGGGCGTAAGGGCCATGAAGGGCACTGTTGGTGAGCTCGGTGAGTTCGGGCTCATCAGGGAGCTCACCTCCCGTCTCACCACCACCCCGGCGGTCCGGGTGGGTCCCGGCGACGACGCCGCGGTGGTCGCCGCACCCGACCGCAGGGTCGTGGCGAGCACCGACATCCTTCTCGAGGGCCGGCACTTCCGCCGGGACTGGTCCACGGCCTACGACGTGGGCCGCAAGGCGGCCGCGCAGAACCTCGCGGACATCGCCGCCATGGGCGCCGTGCCGACCGCCCTGCTGCTCGGCCTGGTCGTGCCCGCCGAACTCCCCGTGACCTGGCCCTCGGAGCTCATGGACGGCCTGCGCGACGAGTGCCAGGTCGCCGGCGCGTCGGTGGTCGGCGGGGACGTCGTACGCGGGGACACCATCATGGTCTCCATCACCGCCCTCGGTGATCTGCGGGGCCAGGAGCCCGTCACCCGGGGCGGCGCGCAGCCCGGTGACCTCGTCGCGGTGACGGGCTGGCTGGGCTGGTCCGCGGCCGGGTACGCGGTGCTCGCCCGCGGCTTCCGCTCGCCCCGCGCGTTCGTGGAGGCGCACCGGCGCCCGGAGCCGCCGTACCACGCGGGACCGGCCGCCGCGGCGCTCGGCGCGACCGCCATGTGCGACGTGAGCGACGGACTGATCGCCGACCTCGGGCACATCGCCGAGGCCAGCAAGGTCCGCATCGACATCCGTTCCGGCGCGATCGACATCCCGACCCAGATGAACGACATCGGACAGGCCGTCGGCGTCGACCCCATCCAGTGGGTGCTGACCGGGGGAGAGGACCACGCGATCGTGGCGACCTTCTCGCCGGACGTGAAGCTCCCGGCCCGTTGGAAGGTGATCGGCGAGGTCCTCAACCCGTCGGCGCTGCCCCGGGTCACCGTCGACGGGGCGCCCTGGACCAGCAAGGGCGGCTGGGACCACTTCGGGGACATCGAGTCGTGAGGCCGTCGGTGCTCACGGTGGCCGGCTCCGACTCCGGCGGCGGCGCCGGGATCCAGGCCGACCTGAAGACCATGCTCGCGCTCGGCGTGCACGGTATGAGCGTCGTCACCGCGGTCACCGCGCAGAACTCCCTCGGCGTGCAGGGGATTTGGGAGCTGCCGGTGGACGCGGTGCGGGCCCAGTACCGCAGTGTCGTCGACGACATCGGCGTCCGGGCCGTGAAGACCGGGATGCTCGCCTCCGCCGAACTCGTCGAAGCGGTGGCCGAGTTGATCGCGGGCACGGACGCCCCGGCCGTGATCGACCCGGTCGGCGTTTCCAAGCATGGGGATTCGTTGCTGGCTTCCGAAGCGCTGGACTCCGTACGTCGCCGCCTGCTCCCCCTCGCCACCGTCGCCACCCCGAACCTCGACGAGGTCGCCCAACTCACCGGCGTCCGGGTCGAGTCGGAGTCCCGCATGAAGGAGGCCGCCGAGGCGGTCCTCGCGTACGGACCGGGGTGGGTGCTCATCAAGGGCGGCCATCTCGCAGGCGACGCCGTTGACTTGCTCACCGACGGCACCGAGGAGCACTGGCTGCGCGCACCGCGCCACGACAACCGGCACACGCACGGCACGGGCTGCACCCTCGCGTCCGCGATCGCCTCGCAGCTCGCGAAGGGACAGACCGTGCCGGACGCGGTGACCGCCGCCAAGGAGTACGTCACCGGGGCGATCGCCGCCGGGTTCGCGCTCGGCGGCGGGATCGGACCCGTGGACCACGGCTGGGCTCTCACGCGGCCGGGTACTCCGGCAGCTTGATGTTGGTCGCCGACTTCTCGGTGAGCCGCTTGAAGAAGGCCGACAGCGGGCGGGAGGCGAGCAGCCGGTACATCCGGTCCCGGCTGCGGATCCGCCGCTCGGTGGCCGGCGCGAAGAACGGGCCCGCGTTGCCCGAGGTCTTCTGGCAGCCCTTGGCGAAGTCGGTGATCCGCGCCTCGTAGGCGGCGAACGCCGTGCGGTGATCCCCGCCCGCCAGGGCGAGTTCACCGGCGAGGACGTACGCGCCGACGATCGCGACCCCGGTGCCCATCCCGCCCATCGTGGCCCCGTACCCGGCGTCCCCGAGCAGCGCGACCCGCCCGCTGGTGAGCCGGTCGACGTGGATCTGGGCGATCGCGTCGAAGTACAGGTCGTCGGCCGACTCCAGGGCCTTGAGGACGTTCGGCCCCTGCCAGCCCATCCCCGCGAACCTCTCGGCGAGGATCCGCTTCTGCGCGGCGAGGTCCCGGCGGTCGTACGACAGCCGCTCGGAACGGAAGACCAGCAGCGCGCCCGCGCGGTCCGGGTCGCCGTCGTAGTTGCCGAGGGCGATCGCGCGGCCGGGCTCGCTGTAGACCCGACCGGTGCGATCCAGGCCCAGGTCGTTGGGGACCTCGAAACCGGCCACGTAGTGGTCGAAGAAGCGCAGGTGACGGGACTCGTCGCCGAAGACGAGGGAGCGGGTGTGCGAGTGCAGGCCGTCCGCGCCGATCACCAGGTCGAAGCGGCGGGGCGCGCCGTGGTCGAAGGTGACGTCGACGCCGTGCGGGGTGTCGGTGAGCGTCGCCATGGAGTCGCCGAACACGTACTCGACGTGGTCCCGGGTGCGTTCGTACATGAGGTGCGCGAGTTCCCCGCGGAAGATCTCCACGTCGCCGCTCATCATGTCCGACGGCAGGTCCACCTTCGGGGCGCCGTCCGCGTCGACGACGATCTGGCGGCCCATGCGGGTCTGACGGGCGTGGATCTCGTCCCAGATGCCCATCTCGGTGAGCACCCTGCGGTGGACGTGTCCCCGGAAGTCGACGGCGAAGCCGCCGCGGCGCAGCTCAGGCGTCCTCTCGACGACGGTGACACGGGCGCCGTACCGCAGGAGGTTCAGCGCGAGCGCGGGGCCGGCGACACTGGCGCCGGAGATCAGGACGTTCAGGTGACCGAGGTCGTGCGTCTTGTTCGTCATGCACGGCAGCCTCCAGTGGAGCGCTGACCGTCCTCCTACCGTCCGCTGACCGCCGCTGACCGAAGGGCGCGCCCCTGCTCGAAAGCCTTGCCGTAGTCCTCGGCAGACAGCCTTCGCCGTACGTCCTTCCTCGTCCGTACGACATCGGGATCGCCCTCTGCCGAGGCGCCCCGCAGGCCCTCGGCCGCGCCCAGGAGTTCGGCCGCGCGTTCGGGACGCGGGGCGACGGAGGCCAGGGCCTCGGCGACGGCCGCGAGGGCGTTGACGTCGAGGGTGTCCAGGGTGTGGGTGCGGGCCTGCTCGAACCAGTCGCGGGCCTCGTCGAGGTCGCCCTCGGCGGCGGCCGCGCGGCCGAGCCCGATGAGGATCAGGACGGTCTCGCCGACGCTGAACCAGTTCGCCGCGCAGGCCTCCAGGGCGCTTTCGTAGTGCACGCGCGCGTGCGCGGTGTTCCCGCTCGGGGATGAGTTCCCTGAGAGCCGGGCCGCGTCGCCGAGACCGCGCCGGGCGGCCGCCACCTTGTCCGGGGCACCGGCCGCGCGGGCCAGGTCCGCGGCGCGCGTGAAGTGCGCCACCGCTTCCTCGGTGTCGCCGCGGTACAGCAGCGCGGTGGCCCGGGAGCGCAGCAGGTCGGACGTCTCCTCGGGTGCGTCCAGTTCCTGGACGTACTCCAGGCCTTCGTCGAACAGCTCCAGGGCACGGTCGTACGCGCCGCGCCGGACCGCGAAACCGCCCAGCGGATCCAGGCAGTTGGCCATGCCCCAGCGGTCGCCGGTCGTACGGAAGCCGGCCAGGGCGCGCTCGAAGGTCGCCTCGGAGGCCACGGGATCGCCCATGAACTGCGTCTGGTAGGCGAGCCCCAGGTCCAGCAGTGCGCGGCCCCACGGCTCGTCGCCGACCTGGACGGCGCGCAGGCCGTCGGCCACCGCGTACTGCGGGCCGCTCGTCAGCGACCACAGCACCATGGTGAACGGCAGCCGCAGCGGTTCGTCCAGGGCGTGCATGAGGATGGACACGCGCGCGATGCGGTCGGGTTCGGCGGGGTCGTCGCCGCGGCCCGTGACGGTGTTCATCAGGCACAGGGCGTACTCCTCGGCCAGCCCCGGGGGAGGGGCATCACCGACCGCGGCGAGCAGGGCACGGGCCAGGGGCACCTGCTCGCCGTGCGGGGCGCGCAGCCGCCAGAACCACGACAGGGCGGCCATCAGCCGCAGGGCGTCCTCGGGGGCCGTGGCCACGAGGTGGCGCAGGGCGGCGTCCAGGTTGTCCCGTTCGGCGTCCAGGCGGGCCAGCCAGGGGAGTTGTCCGCCTCCGCGCAGCGCCGGTTCGGCGCGCTCGGCCAGCCTGAGGAAGTACCTGGCGTGGGCTTCCCTCAGGGGCCGCTCCCGGGAACGCCGCTCGGCGGCGAAGGCGCGGATCGTCTCCAGCATCCGGTAGCGGCCCTCGGTGACCTCCAGGAACGACTTCTCCACCAGCGAGGCCAGCAGATCCTCCGGACGCGGGGTCGCGCACACAGCCTCGACGGCATCGAGTCCGGCCTCGCCCGGGAAGACCGTCAGCCGCGTCGCGAGTTCCCGCTCGTCGTCGTCCAGCAGGTCCCAGCTCCACTCCACGACGGCACGCAGGGTGCGGTGCCGGGGTGCCTTGGAGCGGTCCCCGCGGGACAGCAGCCGGAACCGGTCGTCGAGGCGGTCCGCCAGCTCGTCCGGGGTGAGGGTGCGCAGCCGGGCCGCCGCGAGCTCGATCGCCAGGGGCAGCCCGTCCAGGGCCGCGCAGATGTCGGCCACACGCGTGTGGTCCTCGAATCCCGGGCGGACGGCCCGGGCGCGGTCCAGGAAGAGCCGGACCGCGGGCTCGGGCGGCAGCGGTGGCACGGGCACCACGACCTCGCCGGTGATGCCGAGGAACTCCCGGCTCGTGGCGAGCACGCGAACACCCGGGCAGGAGGCGAGAAGCCGTGCCGTGAGCAGGGCGGCCTCTTCGACGAGGTGCTCGCAGTTGTCGAGCACGAGGAGCGGCTCGCGGTCCTCCAGCGCGGCCAGCAGCCGGTCCGTCCCGTCGGTCGCCGGGGTGCGGAACCCGTCGCGCACCCCGAGAGCGGTCAGGACGGCGTACGGGATCTGGGTGCCGTCGGTGAGCGGTGCGAGTTCGACGAAGCACACGTCCGCGTGGGCCCGCGTGGCCTCGATCACGAGCCGGGTCTTGCCCGCGCCGCCGTGGCCGGTGAGCGTGACCAGCCGGGCCTCGGACAGGGACCGCGCGATCAGGACGAGCTCGCTCTCACGGCCGACGAAACGGGTGAGCTGGGCGGGGACACTCCTCCGGCGCTCGGATCGCCGTCCCTGCAGCAGTTCCAGGTGCAGCGCCGACAGCTCGGCCGAGGGATCGGCGCCCAGTTCGTCGACGAGCGCCCGCCGGGCCTCCTCGAACACCGTGAGCGCCTCCGCCGGCCGCCCGTCCGCGTACAGGGCCCGCATCAACTGCCCGTACAGCCGCTCGCTCAACGGGTGGTCCGACAGCAGCGCCCGCAACTCCGGTACGAGTTCCGGGCCGCCGCCGAGCGCCAGATCCGCGTCGATCCGGTCCTGTACGGCCGCCAGCCGCAGCTCCGCCAGCCGGGCCCGCTCGGCATGCGCGTCCGGGAGGTCGGGGAGGGCGGGACCGCGCCACAGGGCGAGCGCGTCCCGTAGGGCGGCCGCGGCCTGCCGGTGATCTCCGGCGGCGAGAGCGACATGGCCGGCCGTGCACAGCTGTTCGAAACAGTGGGCGTCGACCGTGTCGGAGGGGACGGCGATGCGATAGCCGGCCGGTGTCGCCTCGATCTCCGTGTACGGGGCCAGACGCCTGCGGAGGCGGGAGATCTGGGACTGGAGGGCGTTGGCGGCTCCGGCGGGCGGCTCGGCGCCGTAGAGGCCGTCGGTGAGGCGTTCCACGGAGACCGTACGGCCCGCGTCGAGGAGCAGGAGCGTGAGCAGGGCGCGGGGGCGGGGGCCGCCGGGGTCGACACAGGCGTCGCCGGTGCGTACCTCCAGGGGGCCCAGGATGCCGAAGCGCATGGCGGCGATTGTCGCAGGCCGCCGTGTGCCGCGGGTTTCCTACGGGGAGGGGTTCCTTCGGGGTGGCCTTCGAGCACAACAGAAGGCCGGCCCACCCTCGGGTGGACCGGCTCTGTAGCGAACCAGCAGAGGCCGCGCGCTTCAGCTGTGCGTCAGCGCGAGACCTTGCCGGCCTTGATGCACGAGGTGCAAGCGTTCAGGCGCTTCGGCGTCCCGCCGACCACGGTACGAACGCGCTGGATGTTCGGGTTCCAGCGACGGGACGTACGGCGGTGCGAAAACGAGATGCTGTTGCCGAAGCCCGGCCCCTTGCCACAGACGTCGCAGTTGGCAGCCACGGGTCACTCCAAAGACTTCAGATGCACTTACGGTGGATCCCGGCGGGCCGGGATCGAGATCGTAGGATCAGAGATCTGAGTGGCGCTGCCAGGGGGATTGGCCCGATCTGCATCGGGCAACCGGAGCAGCATACAACGACCGCGCCAGTAGAACGAAACTACCATGGCTGATCAGGCACTCACTCCCGGCCCTCTTCCGGCGGACACCCGCCCGGGGTCTACGCTGCGTCCAGTCCAGCAGCCCGAGGAGGCGCAGGTGGCGCAGGTGCCGCAGACATTCTTCGATGCTCTCGCGGTACGCACCTGGTGCGGCCTCTCGCTGCGGGCCCTGGGGCTGGCGCGCGAGGAGATCGACGCGATCAACGTCTACCCCGTCGCCGACGGGGACACCGGCACCAACCTGTACCTGACGGCGGAGTCGGCGGCCGGGGCCGTGGAAGCCGTGTTCGAGGCGCACGACGCCCATGGACAGGGGAAACCGACTCTCGCCGACGCCGCGCGCGCGATGGCCCACGGAGCCCTCATAGGCGCCCGCGGCAACTCGGGCACGATCCTCGCCCAGCTGCTGCGCGGCATGGCCCAGGTACTGGCCGCCGACAGTGGGGCGGCTCACACGGACGGCCAGGGGCTCCGGCTCGCCCTGCGGCACGCCGCCGACTCCGCCCGCCAGGCCGTCGCCCACCCTGTCGAGGGCACGGTCCTCACGGTCGCCGCGGCCGCCGCCGACGCGGCCGACAGCGCGGAGGGGGACTGTGGGACGGTCGCACGGGCCGCCTATGACGGGGCGCGTGCCGCCCTCGCCGCGACACCCGGCCAGCTGGCCGTCCTGGAACGGGCGGGAGTGGTGGACGCCGGCGGACGGGGGCTGGTGGCGGTGCTGGGGGCGCTGGTGGAGACGTTCACGGGGGAGACGCCCCGTGCGGTCCCCGTGATGTCCGTGATCTCCGGGACGCCCCTGGAAGCCTCCCCGGCCTCCCCTGAGGAGTGCGCGGAGGCTCTGGACGCCGATGGTCCCGCCTTCGAGGTGATCTACCTCCTGGAGGCCGACGACACGGCCGTGGCGCGACTGCGGGAGCGGCTCGACGGGCTCGGGGACTCGCTCGTGGTGGTCGGCGGCGACGGCCTGTGGAACGTCCATGTGCACGTCGACGACGCGGGCGCCGCCGTGGAGGCGGGCGTCGAGGCGGGGCGGCCGTACCGGATCAGGATCACGCACTTCGGCCTCGAGGACGTCCACACCACCGGCGCCGAACGACCGCCCCGCGAGCGCGCCCAGCGGGCCGTCGTCGCCGTCGTGCCCGGCGAGGGCCTGGCCGGCCTGTACACCGAGGCCGGCGCGACCACTGTGCTCGCGCGCCCCGGGGAGCCGCCCGCGAGCGGGGAGCTCGTGGCAGCCCTGCGGCGGGCCCACGCGCGCGAGGTCGTGCTGCTGCCCAACGACGCCGACCTGCGCCACACCGCGGCCGCCGCGGCCGAGCAGGCCCGCACGGAGGGCATCCGGGTCGCGCTGATCCCGACGCGCTCCGCGGTCCAGGGCATCGCGGCGCTCGCCGTGCACGAACCGGAACGCCGGTTCGACGAGGACGTCGTCCAGATGACCTCGGCGGCCGGCGCGACCCGCTACGCCGAGGTCGCCGTGGCGGAACGCCAGTCCTGGACCATGGCCGGCATCTGCCAGGCCGGTGACGTCCTCGGCCTCATCGACGGGGACGTGGCCGTCATCGGCTCCGACGTCACCGCCGCCGCCGAGACCGTCCTGGACCGGATGCTCTCGGCGGGCGGCGAGCTGGTCACCCTCGTCCTGGGCGACGACGCCCCCGAGGCCGTCGCCGACCACCTGGAGGCACGCGTACGGGAGTCGTACCTCGCCGTGGACACGGTGGTCTACCGGGGCGGACGGCAAGGGGCCGTCCTGCTCATCGGGGTCGAATAGGCCGGCCCAGGGGAACAGGGGAACAGGGGAACAGGGGAACAGGGGAACAGGGGAACAGGGGATCAGCCCTCCTGGGCCTCCATGAGCTCCAGCAACTGCCCCGCCTCGGCCCGCCGGGCCCGTGCCGTCTCGTCATCGCGAGTGTCGCGAGCCTCACCGTAGGCGTCGAGCACCGCACGCGCGCGTGCCGCCGCCTCCGCCGGACGGCTCAGGTCGGCCGCCAGCCAGCCCGCCGCTAGTTCGGCGCCGGTACGGGCGTCCAGGGCGTCGTCACCGACCGAGGCGAACACCACGACGGCCTCCACCACCTGCGCCAGCGCCTCCTCCAGCACCGCCCGGATCGAGTCGTCCTCGGCGTCCTCGGCCACGGAACGGGCCAGCAGATCGCCGAACTGCCGGTGGGTGTGCGCGAGTTCGGTGACCAGCCGCTGCCGCGCCTCCTCGTCGGCCCGGCCGTCGGCCAGCGCGGCCTCGCATTCCCGGACCGCGTCCGTCATCCGCTCCCGCGCCGCGTCCGCCCCGTCGTCCTCCGCGCGCAACGCGAGCCACGCGCGTGCACGCAGCGAACGGACGAGGCCGTGGACGTTGCCGAGCCCGCGCCACAGATCACCCGCGCGCGCGTACGCCCGGTCCGCCTCGGCGGGCAGACCCGCGGCCCCCAGGGACTCGGCGGCGAGGTGGGCGAGCGTCGCGTGGTCGTGCTGCTCGGGCCAGTGCCGGGCGATCTCGGCGGCCTGAAGACGCCGCTCGGCGGACTCCCGGTGCTCGCCCAGCTCGCCCAGACAGTCGCCGAGCCACCACAGCGTCTGTACGACCACCCCGTCGCCGTGCGTCTCGGCGCTCAGGTCGGGCAGCGCCGACTCCAGCACCTCCGCGGACTCGGCCCACCGGCCCAGCCGCAGCAGGAACCCGCCCAGCTGGTGCCGGGCCCAGGCACCCAGCGTCGGGCCCTCACCGGCCTCGTCGGCCCAGTGAGCGGCCTCCAGGGCGTGCTCGGCGGCCTCCTCGGCGAGTCCCCGGCCGCCGACGACCTCCGCGAGCTGGAGGTGCAGCTGGGCCCGCCCGATCGCCTCCAGGTGCGGACCGCCGTGCTCCAGGGCCGCCCGCAGTGCCCGCTCGGTCCCGGCCGGGTCGCCCAGGTGGTGCATCAGCCCGGCCAGCCGCGCCTCGTACTCCACCGCGAACCACGGCAGGCCCGCGGCCACGAACCGTGCCGCCGCCCCCGTGAACAGCTCCGCCGCCGCCTCCACGTCCCCGGCCCGCGCGGCCAGCTCCGCCAGCATCGCCTGCGCCTCCGCGACCCGTGCGGCGAGCCTGACGTCGTCCTCGGTGCGCCCTTCGACGAGGGCGAGCACCTCCCGCACGGCCTGCTCCGCCTCGGGCAGGACCCCGTCGTCCTCCGTCTCGTGCACCCGCCGCAGCAGGATCCGCGCCCGGGACATCAGCACCGACGCCGTCTGCGGCACGCCCGTGCCGTCCGCGGCATAGAGCGCGAGGACCTCGTCGCAGGGTCCGGCGATCGCCGCGAGCGCCTCGTCCACCTCACCGGCCAGCGCGCGTACGTACGCGGCACGCGCGCGTGCCGCCAGCGCTTCGCCCGGGTCGCCCGCCTGCGTGTACAACTCGGCGGCCCGCTCGAACAGTTCGGCACCCTCGGGCCCCAGGTCCATCGCCTCGTGGTCGGCGATCTCCGCCCGGTCGCGCGGGTCCAGCTCCGCCTCCCTGCCCTGTGCGGCCCTCTCGACCGCCGCCCACGCCTCCACGGCGTTCGGCCGGAGGGTGTCCGACAGCCGCCGTGCCTCGGCGATCAGCGCGGGCAGAGCGGTCTCCCGAGCGGTCACCGGGACCGGCGGCACGACCAGGGGAGCGGCGGCCGTCCGGACCGCCCGCACTCCCAGCGGCAGCCGTTCCACCAGTGGCTCCTGTGCCATACGCGCGCGTGCCCGCTCGCTGACATGGGCCGTGCCGTTGCGCTCGTCGAAGCGGGCGGCCAGCGCGAGGGCCTCCTCGCGCGCGTGGACGGCGAGTTCGGCCGCGGTCCAGGAGCGGCCCGAGGGGCCCGGCACCGGCCTGTCGCCCAGACCCAGTTCGCTGAGCCTGTCCATCAGGAGGGCCGACACCGCCATGAAGTCCAGCCTGCTGCGCGGATGTCCGTCGTCCGTGAAGTACGCGGGACGCTCCGCGAGCAGCTCCAGGCCGCGCGCCTCGTTGCCGCTGAGGGCGCAGAACTCGACATGGTCCGCGTAGGCGCCGCGCATGCTCTCCATGGACCGCACGAGCCTGAAGCCCCGCAGATGGTTGGCACGTGCCTCGTCGAGCCGCCCCAGCCGCAGCAACGGCGTCAGGGAGGACGCCAGGGCCGCGTGCGGCTCGTGGGCGCACGTGAACTCGCCCGCCAGGACGGGCGCCCACAGGTCGAGCGCCTCGCCGTCCCGCCCGCGCTGCGCCTGCCACCAGCCCTGTTCGTGCAGCTCGCAGGCGTGGCAGTCGGCCATGCTGTCCCGGTCGGCGGCCAGCCAGGCGGCGTACGCCCGCTCGGCCCGCGCCAGGTCCCCGACGTGCGCGGCCACACTGTACTCGGCGCTGCGCACGGCCCGTTCGGAGTGCCCGGCCAGCCGGTAGCGGTGCTCCATCTCGCCGAGCCACTTCTCCATGGCGGCGAGCGGGATGTGCGGCTGGTCGAGCATGCCGGTCGTCATCCACTTGAAGACCCAGTGCAGCGAGTGCGTCTCGTACTCGTCGAAGTCCTCGGGGTGTTCGTCCCACATGCGCAGCAGACGCGCGAAGGGGACGAACATCTTGGCCTTCTCGGAGCTGTAGTTGTAGACCTTCAGCTGGTGTCCGAGCGCCTCGATCACCGCGAGCGGGATGTTCAGCTTCTCGGCCTCGGCGAGCAACTGCTCCGCGCGCGCGTTGCGGGCGGGGCCCTCCGGCTCCTCGGAGTTCTCCGCCATCGCCCGGCGCAGGGCGTCGAAGCCCGGGCTCCCGTGGTTGCCCTCGAACCCGTCGGTGGCGCTCATCAGGGGGCCTCCTCGCCGTTCGTGGCCCACTCCAGGAGGCCTATGAAGGCCCTGTTGAGCAGCGCCGAGTCCGCGGGCCTGAGCGGGCGCTGGGCCATCAGCAGCGCCTGCCCGTACAGGGACTCGGTGGCGGTGCCCATCAGTTCCGGATCACCGAGCGAACCGATCCGCCGTACGAGCGGGTTGAGCTGGTTCAGCACCAGACGCGCGCGTGGAGCGCTGCCGCGCAGCGAGCCGAGGATGCCGGCCCACAGGTCGTCGGCCTCCCCCTCGGCCTCCGCGCGCGCCTGCTCGTGGCGGGCGTCCCGGTCGTCCAGGTGCAGCGCGGGCACGGACAGCGGCCGGAAGGCACGCAGGACGACGTCACAGCCCAGCGGGTCGAGCCTGGCCCGCGCGGCCGCCAGGAAGCCGGACAGCGCCAGTTCCTCGGCCGGATCGACCAGGTTCAGATGGGCGGTCACGGTCTCCGCGTCCAGCTCGGCGACCACCGTCCCCGGCCGCACCGAGGGCAGCGCCTCGACCAGGTCACTGTCGTAGGTGTAACCGCCGTTGACCACCCCGACGCCCTGCGCCGACGCGATCGGAGCGACCTGCCGGTACTCCTCGACGGTCCGGGTGAAGTGCACCACCGCGTGCCGCTGCGCGAACTCCTCCAGGGACAGCCGCCCGTCGGTCGTCTCGAACGGCAGCCACGGCAGCATCGTGCGCAGCATCTCCCGGTCGTGCCGCGCGAGCGACTTCACGCCCAGGTGGTGCACGGACAGGAAGGCCGCGAGCCGATCGGGATCACCGGCCGCGAGCCCCGTCAGCCAGGACCGGATCCGTTCCCCCAGCGCTTCCCGTACGGCCGCCAGCGTCTCGTCCTCGTACAGCGACTCGCGCGAGGCCGTGGGCCGCAGACTGTCCGTGTCCAGGACGCACCGCACGAAGAACGCCCAGTCCGGCAGCAGCTGTTCGGCCCGTTCGGTCAGCAGCATGCCCTTGAGGTGCACGCGATGCGTCGCCCGCTGGGCGGGACTGACCGCCGAGGGAAGGACGTAGGCCACGCCCCGGATCCCGGCCAGCGGCACGTTCAGCTCGATCGAGTCCAGCGGTGTGAAGCCGAACAGGTCGTGGCAGTGCCGGGCCAGGGCCACCCTGCGGGTGGCGGGGGAGGGGTACGGCCGGTCCCAGGGCGCGGGCAGATCGGTGACCGCCTCGTCGCCGACCCGCACGTCGTACGGCAGCAGCGAGCCGAAGTCCCGCGCGAGCTGGAGGACCCGCGCCGGTGTCAGCCACTCGGCGGCGCCCGCCCGCGCGATCAGATGCACGGTGGTCCCCGGCTCCGGACGGGCGTCGTGGGGCAGCGTCCGCACGCGGTACGAACCGTCGTCGCTCGCCGTCCACTCCACCGGCGGCGCGTCCGGCGTACGGGCACTGCGGCTGACCACCCGGATCCGCTCGGCCACCACGAAGCACGCGAGCAGACCGATGCCGAACTGCCCGAGGAAGTCGGAGCGGGCCTCCTGAAGTCCCTCGGCCCGCTTGGAGCTGCGTCCGATGGTGGCCAGCAGGTTGTGCACGTCCGCCTCGGTGAGGCCCACCCCGGAGTCCTCGACCCGGAGCGCGCCCTGCTCGGCGTACAACCGCACTCTGGCCGGGGCGTCGGGCTGCTCCGCTCGCCGGGCCGTGATCGCGTCCACCGCGTTCTGGAGCAGCTCGCGCAGATAGACCTTGGGGCTGGAGTAGAGGTGATGGGAGAGGAGGTCCACCAGACCGCGCAGGTCGACCTGGAACGTATGAGGTTGCTGAGGTACCTGGGGTGTCTGTGATGACTGTGAGGTCTGGGAATCCATCGTCGCAGCGCCGGTGGGGGGAACATGCGTACAGCGCGGGTCGGGCGGTCCCGGGTGGGGCGGTGACCGCGGGGGATGGCCGGAGCGCGTCATCCTAAGTCCCCAACCAGCCGTCTGACCAGGGGTTTCCCAGTACGTATACGGCAATGTCAGTGGCGTGGTGTGCAATGGATCTCGTGCCCGCACTGGAAGAACCGCTGAAACAGCCACTGAAGTCAGTGCTCGGCCCCGCCACCGCGAAGGTGATGGCCGAGCACCTCGGCCTGCACACCGTCGGTGACCTTCTGCACCACTACCCCCGCAGATACGAGGAGCGGGGGCAGCTGACCCACCTCGCCGACCTGCCCATGGACGAGCACGTCACCGTGGTCGCCCAGGTCGCCGACGCCCGCCTGCACAGCTTCGCCTCCGCCAAGGCGCCGCGAGGCAAGGGCCAGCGACTGGAGGTCACCATCACGGACGGCAGCGGCCGCCTCCAACTGGTCTTCTTCGGCAGCGGTGTCCACAAGCCCCACAAGGATCTCCTGCCGGGCACCCGCGCGATGTTCTCGGGCAAGGTCTCCCTCTTCAACCGCCGCCTCCAACTGGCGCACCCGGCGTACGAGTTGCTGCGCGCGGACGCGGAGGAGACGGTCGAGACCTGGGCGGGCGCCCTCATCCCCCTCTACCCCGCCACCGCCAAGCTGGAGTCCTGGAAGATCGGCAAGGCGATCCAGACGGTGCTGCCGAGCGCCCAGGACGCGATCGACCCCCTCCCGGAGTCCCTTCGCGAGGGCCGCGGCCTGGTCGCCCTCCCCGAAGCCCTTCTCAAGATCCACCGCCCGCACACCAAGGCCGACATCGCCGACGCCCACGCCCGCCTCAAGTGGGACGAGGCCTTCGTCCTCCAGGTCGCCCTCGCCCGCCGCCGTCACGCGGACGCCCAACTCCCGGCAATCCCCCGCGTACCGGCCCCCGACGGCCTCCTGAGCGCCTTCGACGACCGTCTCCCCTTCACCCTCACGGAAGGCCAGCAGAAGGTCTCCAAGGAGATCTTCGACGACCTGGCGACCGACCACCCTATGCACCGGCTGCTCCAGGGAGAGGTCGGATCGGGAAAAACCATGGTGGCCCTGCGCGCCATGCTCGCCGTCGTCGACGCGGGCGGGCAGGCCGCCATGCTGGCGCCCACCGAGGTGCTCGCCCAGCAGCACCACCGTTCGATCGTGGAGATGATGGGCGACCTGGCCGAGGGCGGCGTGCTCGGCGGTACCGAGCACGCCACCAAGGTCGTCCTGCTCACCGGCTCGATGGGGACGGCCGCGCGCCGGCAGGCCATGCTGGACCTGGTCACCGGCGAGGCAGGGATCGTGATCGGCACGCACGCGCTGATCGAGGACAAGGTGCAGTTCCACGACCTGGGCCTGGTCGTGGTCGACGAACAGCACCGCTTCGGCGTGGAGCAGCGGGACGCCCTGCGCGGCAAGGGAAAGCAACCGCCCCACCTCCTCGTCATGACGGCCACCCCCATCCCACGCACGGTCGCCATGACGGTCTTCGGCGACCTGGAGACCTCCGTCCTGGACCAGCTCCCGGCCGGCCGCTCCCCGATCGCCAGCCATGTGGTCCCCGCCGCCGACAAGCCCCACTTCCTCGCCCGCGCCTGGGAGCGGGTCCGCGAGGAGGTGGAGAACGGCCACCAGGCCTACGTCGTCTGCCCGCGCATCGGCGACGACATCGACGAAGGCGCCGACCCCAAGAAGTCCGCCAAGAAGAAGTCCGCTGAGGACGAGGCCGAGAAGCGCCCGCCGCTCGCCGTCCTGGACATCGCCGAGCAGCTCACCAAGGGCCCCCTGAGCGGCCTCCGCGTCGAGGTCCTGCACGGCCGCATGCACCCCGACGACAAGGACGCGGTCATGCGCCGCTTCGCCGCCGGCGAGACCCACGTCCTGGTCGCCACCACGGTCATCGAGGTCGGCGTCAACGTCCCGAACGCCACGGCGATGGTCATCATGGACGCCGACCGTTTCGGCGCCTCGCAGCTGCACCAGCTGCGCGGCCGGGTCGGCCGGGGTTCGGCCGCGGGCCTGTGCCTCCTGGTCTCGGAGATGCCGGAGGCGAGCCCGGCCCGCCAGCGCCTGAACGCGGTCGCGTCGACCCTGGACGGCTTCGAGCTGTCCCGGATCGACCTGGAGCAGCGCCGGGAAGGCGACGTCCTCGGCCAGGCCCAGTCGGGAGCCAGGACCTCACTGAGGGTCCTCGCCGTGATCGAGGACGAGGAGATCATCGCGGAGGCGAGGGAGGAGGCGACGGCGGTGGTCGAGGCGGATCCGGAGCTGACACAGCTCCCCGGCCTGCGTACAGCCCTGGACGCACTCCTGGACGAGGAGAGAGAGCAGTACCTGGACAAGGGCTGAGGAACAGCTCCCCGGGGGCGCGGCGCCGCATCGACCACGCGGGTACCGCCGCGCGAGCGCGACCAGCCACAATGAACCTGAAGCCGCCCACGACAAGGACCGAAGATGACCCGCGTGATCGCCGGCAAAGCCGGCGGACGCCGCCTGGCAGTCCCGCCGGGCAACGGCACCCGCCCCACCTCCGACCGCGCGCGCGAAGGCCTCTTCTCCACCTGGCAGTCCCTGCTCGGCGGCCCGCTCCAGGGCGAACGCGTCCTCGACCTGTACGCGGGTTCAGGAGCTGTCGGCCTGGAAGCGCTCTCCCGGGGCGCGAGCCACACCCTCCTCGTCGAGGCCGACGCCAGAGCGGCCCGCACGATCCGGGAGAACGTCAAAAGCCTGGGCCTCCCCGGCGCCGAGGTCCGCGCCGGCAAGGCGGCACAGATCATCCAGGCGCCGGCGCCGGCAGAGCCGTACGACCTCGTCTTCCTCGACCCCCCGTACGCCGTCACCGACGACGATCTTCGGGAGATTCTCCTCACACTCCGCACCGAACACTGGCTCGCGCCGGAGGCACTGGTCACCGTGGAGCGCAGCACCAGAGGCGGTGAGTTCGCCTGGCCGCCCGGCTTCGACGCGGTCAAGGCCCGTCGCTACGGCGAGGGAACGTTTTGGTACGGTCGCGCCGCCTCTACGTGCGAAGACGCACGATGACCGGACCGGAGAGCGAGGGATCTCAAGTGCGCCGCGCCGTCTGTCCCGGGTCGTTCGACCCGATCACCAATGGACACCTCGACATCATCTCCCGCGCCTCCAGACTGTACGACGAGGTCTATGTCGCGGTGATGATCAACAAGTCCAAGAAGGGCCTCTTCGAGATCGACGAGCGGATCGAGATGATCCGCGAGGTCACCGCCGAGTACGGCAACGTGATCGTGGAGGCCTTCCACGGCCTCCTCGTCGACTACTGCAAGGAGCGCGACATCCCCGCCATCGTCAAGGGGCTGCGCGCGGTCAGCGACTTCGACTACGAGCTCCAGATGGCCCAGATGAACAACGGCCTCTCGGGCGTCGAGACCCTCTTCGTCCCGACCAACCCCACCTACAGCTTCCTGTCCTCCTCGCTCGTCAAGGAGGTCGCGACCTGGGGCGGCGACGTCTCCCACCTGGTGCCGCCGCTGGTCCTCGAAGCCCTGAACGAACGCCTCCGCAAGGGCTGATGGGGCTACAGTCGTCCCGTCCGTCTCCAACACAGCTGTAGAGAGTGGCGAGCACAGGTGGACGTGCAGAAGAAGCTCGACGAGATCGTGGCCTCGGTCTCCGGCGCACGGTCGATGCCGATGTCGGCCTCGTGCGTGGTCAACCGCGCCGAACTGCTCGCGCTGCTGGAGGACGTGCGCGCGGCCCTGCCCGGTTCCCTCGCGCAGGCCCAGGAGCTGATCGGCGGCCGTGAGCAGATGGTCGAGCAGGCCCGTCAGGAGGCGGACCGCATCATCTCCGGGGCCCACGCCGAGCGCGGCTCCCTCATCTCCGACACCGAGATCGCCCGTCGCTCCCAGGCCGAGGCCGACCGGATCGTGAACGAGGCCCGCCAGGAGGCCGAGGAGGTCCGCGCCGAGGCCGACGACTACGTCGACTCCAAGCTCGCCAACTTCGAGGTCGTCCTCACCAAGACCCTCGGCTCGGTCGGCCGCGGCCGCGAGAAGCTCCTCGGCACCGGCCCCGGCACCGACGAGAACGGCTACGAGGACGAGGACGCCCCCGAGCGCAGCCACGACCCCGAGACCCTGCGCAAGGACGCCGACTCCTACGTCGACGCCAAGCTCGGCGCCTTCGAGGCGGTCCTCGCCAAGACCCTGGAGGCCGTCGGCCGTGGCCGACAGAAGCTGCACGGCCGTATCGCCTCGGACGACCTCGGCGCCCTCGCCGACGACACCTCCACCGTCCAGCACTCCAGCGACGCCGACTACCTGGCCGACCTTACCGCCCTCGCCGAGCAGGACAACCGGGCCGCGGCCCGGGTACCGGCCGAGCAGCAGGAGTACGCCCAGCAGCCGGCGTACGGCTACCAGCAGCAGACCGACGCCTACGCCGGCTATCAGCAGCAGCACGACCCCTACGCCCAGCAGGACCAGTACGGCTACCAGCAGGCCGATCCGTACGCCTACCAGGGCTACGAACAGCAGCAGGCCGCCTACGACCCGCACCAGGCCCAGCAGCCCCAGCACGCCCAGCAGAGCTACGCCCTGGACGAGACCAGCCTCTTCGACACCGGCATGATCACGCCGGAGCAGCTGAGGGCGTACGAGCAGGGTCGCGGCCAGTAAGAGACCACCGGATTGGGCCGTGAGCGAAAGGTCCAGTATCCTGGCTCCTCGGTCGCGTGTACGTCCGCGATCAACGCTGCCCCGGGAAGCACCGAGGGGCGGCGTCCCTCTGAGCTCGAAGATCGAAAGCAGGAATGGCCCTGAACGCCCGCCTCGACCACCGCAACCCTCTCGTGTTCGACACACACGAGCTGGGTCGGCGTCCTGGCGCGCTCCAGCGCCTGACCCGTGAGATCGACGCCCCCAAGGATTTCGGGATCCAAGGGGTCATCGGGGTGCCGGAAGGCGCTCCGGTCGGGCTCGAACTCCGCCTGGAGTCGGTCATGGAAGGGGTGCTTGTCACAGGCACCGCCCGTGCACTGGCCAAGGGGGAGTGCGTAAGGTGTCTGGAGCCGCTGGAGCTGGAGCTCGAAGCGGACTTCCAGGAGATGTTCTCGTACCCTGACGCCGACGACCGTGGCCGTGTGAAAGCGGAACCGGTCGGCGACGCCGAGGATTCCGCAGAAGACGAGGACAGGCTCTTCATCGAGGACGGTCTTTTCGACCTCGAACCCGTGCTGCGTGATGCGGTGGTGCTCGCACTGCCGATGCAGCCGGTGTGCCAGGACGACTGTCCCGGCCTGTGCTCCCAGTGCGGAGCCCGGCTGGCGGACGACCCGGACCACCACCACGATGCCGTCGACATCCGTTGGGCGGCACTGCAGGGACTCGCCGGTTCACTCGAAGATGGCGAGAAGGACGAGATCAGCGGCGCTGAAGCAGGCGCCGACGAGAAGCAGGAGAAGTAGCCGTGGCTGTTCCGAAGCGGAAGATGTCGCGCAGCAACACGCGCCACCGCCGGTCGCAGTGGAAGGCTGCGGTCCCCACCCTGGTTGCGTGCGAGCGCTGCCACGAGCCCAAGCTGCAGCACATCGCGTGCCCTGCTTGCGGCACCTATAACAAGCGCCAGGTCCTCGAGGTCTGAGCGGCTGGTGAGAGGCACTGTGTCCACGCCGAAGAAGAACTCGGGCGACAATCAGGCCTCGTCCCACACGCTGTTGGAAGGGCGGCTCGGGTACACACTCGAGTCCGCCCTTCTGGTGCGTGCGCTGACCCACCGTTCGTACGCGTATGAGAACGGCGGTCTGCCGACCAACGAGCGACTGGAGTTCCTCGGGGACTCCGTGCTCGGCCTCGTGGTCACGGACACGCTGTACACCACCCACCCCGACCTGCCCGAAGGCCAACTGGCCAAGTTGCGGGCCGCGGTGGTCAACTCACGCGCACTGGCGGAGGTCAGCCGTGGGCTCGACCTGGGCTCCTTCATCCGGCTCGGCCGTGGTGAAGAGGGCACGGGCGGCCGGGACAAGGCGTCCATCCTCGCCGACACCCTGGAAGCGGTGATCGGCGCGGTCTATCTCGATCAGGGCCTCGAAGCGGCCTCCGAACTGGTGCACCGCCTGTTCGATCCGCTGATCGAGAAGTCCTCCAACCTCGGTGCCGGCCTGGACTGGAAGACCAGTCTCCAGGAGCTCACCGCGACCGAAAGTCTCGGCGTGCCCGAGTACCTGGTCACGGAGACCGGCCCCGACCACGAGAAGACCTTCACTGCTGCCGCCCGCGTCGGAGGCGTCTCGTACGGCACCGGCACCGGCCGCAGCAAGAAGGAGGCGGAGCAGCAGGCCGCGGAGTCCGCCTGGAGGTCCATCCGGGCCGCCGCGGACGAGCGCGCCAAGGCGGCGGCGGAGAAGACTGTTGAAGTCGTCGAAGCCGCCGGGGACGACGAAGAAGGTCCGTCGTCCGTCTCCGCCTGACGTCCTGAAGCACGGGGCGTCCGAAGAGCAGCGCAGCCGAGCGCCTGTCCCTGAACACCGGGGCGGGCGCTCGGTTCATACACCGGTCCGTGACGGGGGAGCCCCATGCCCGAGTTGCCCGAGGTCGAGGTCGTACGGCGCGGTCTTGAGCGGTGGGTCGCCCACCGTACGGTCGCCGACGCCGAGGTACTGCATCCGCGTGCGGTACGGCGTCACCTCGCCGGCGCGGACGACTTCGCGCACCGGCTCAGGGGCCATCGCGTCGGCACCCCGAGCCGTCGCGGAAAGTACCTCTGGCTGCCCCTGGAGGACACCGACCAGTCGGTCCTGGCGCACCTCGGCATGAGCGGCCAGCTGCTGGTCCAGCCGCACGCGGCGCCCGACGAGAAGCACCTCAGGATCCGGGTGAGGTTCGCGGACGAGGTCGACACCGAACTCCGCTTCGTCGACCAACGCACCTTCGGCGGGCTGTCGTTGCACGACAACACCCCCGACGGACTGCCCGACGTCATCGCGCACATCGCGCGCGACCCCCTCGACCCGCTCTTCGACGACGAGGCCTTCCACCAGGCCCTGCGCCGCAAGCGCAGTACCGTCAAACGGGCCCTGCTGGACCAGTCGTTGATCAGCGGAGTCGGCAACATCTACGCGGACGAGGCCCTTTGGCGTTCCCGCATCCACTACGAGCGCCCCACCGCGGGCTTCACCCGCCCGCGCACGGCCGAACTCCTGGGCCATGTCCGGGACGTGATGAACGCGGCCCTCGATGTGGGCGGCACCAGCTTCGACAGCCTGTACGTCAACGTGAACGGGGAGTCCGGGTACTTCGACCGGTCCCTGGACGCGTACGGCCGTGAGGGGCTGCCGTGCAAGCGGTGCGGTACGCCGATGCGCCGACGGCCCTGGATGAACCGGTCCAGCTACTTCTGCCCGAGGTGTCAGCGGGCGCCGCGCGTCACGTCGTAGCGCTCGCGGGCGGCCATGACGTCGATCATGTTGCCCTCCAGGAAGTGGATGAGGTCCAGCAGCCGCTCGGCGATCCCGCGGCCGAGCGGGGTCAGCTCGTAGTCGACCCGGGGTGGGTTGGTGGGCTGGGCCTCGCGGTGCACCAGGCCGTCGCGCTCGAGCCCCTGGAGCGTCTGGGAGAGCATCTTCTCGCTCACGCCGTCGACCCGGCGGCGCAGCTCGTTGAAGCGCAGCGAGCCCTCGTACAGGGCGCCGAGCGTGAGCGCGCCCCAGCGGCCCGTCACGTGTTCCAGCGTGCCGCGCGAGGGGCATGCCTTGGCGAACACATCGAACGAGAAGTCCGGTGCCTCCAAGGGCTGCTGCGTGGTGTCCATAGCACGAGCGTACTGGAAGAGGGCACTAACCGACAGGTTGCACTAACCAGAAGTTAGTGCAACCGTCGTCGGTATCTGCTAGTAGCCGAAGTCCTGCGTCCACCAGGGGCCGTCGGTCCCGAACTGCACGCCCACGCCCAGCGTCTTGAAATCGCAGTTCAGGATGTTGGCCTTGTGGCCGGGGCTGTTCATCCAGGCTTCCATGACCGTCGCCGGGTCGGCCTGGCCCCGGGCGATGTTCTCGCCGCCGAGGCTGGTGATCCCGGCCTGCGCGGCGCGGTCCCACGGCGTCGCGCCGCTCGGGTCGGTGTGGTCGAAGAAGCCCTGGTCGGCCATGGCCTTGCTGAAGGCGGTGGCCAGGTCGGCCAGCGCGCTGTTGGCGGCGACCGGGCTGCAGCCGACCTTCGCGCGCTCGACGTTGACGAGCCGGAGCACCTCGGCCTCGGCGGCTGCCTCCGTGGAGACCTCCACCGGCGCGGTGGTCTCCTGCTTCGCCGGCTCCCGCTCCTGCTGCGAAGGAGTCGCCTCGGGCTTCTTGCTCGGCGTGGCCGCCGGCTTCTTCGTCGGCTTCTCGGCCGGCGCGGCCGTGGAGGTCGAGGGGGACGGCGCGGGCGAGGCGGAGCGGTCGGCGTCGCGGCTCGTCGAGCTGCCGTCCTCGCGCCTGTCGGCGCTGCCGGAGGTGCCGCCCTGCTCGGCCGGGGTGTTGGTCGGCGAGCCCGCCGCCTGCACGTCGCCGCCGGTGCTGCTGCTGTTGCCGCCGCCCAGCTTGTAGCTGTCCAGGCCGGGCACCACGCCCGTGGCCACCGCTACCGTGCCGATCGCGACGGCCGCCGAGACCCCGAGCAGACCGGTCTTGACCGGCGTCACGAGGTTCCGCTTGCGCCTGCGGTGCGAGCCACTGCGCCGGGAGCCGTCGGCCGGCGTGTAGCCGTCGCCCCGGAAGAGCGCGTACTCCTCCTCCGACGCGAACAGGTAGGCATCACTGCGCGCGTAGGGGTCGGAGCCGGCGTGGCCCGGGCGGGGGGTGGTGACCGCCGAGGCGAAGTTGTACGAGTCCTGTGGGTCGAACGCGCTCCCGTGGGAGCCGTGCGTATCAGTGACCCCCGTGGCGCGGCCCGTGGCGGCGCGGCCGGCGGCGGAGCGTCGGTGGCGTCCCATGTCCTTGCCTTCCTCGTCTGTTCTTGAGGTCGACGCGTCCCCCCGGTCAACCGAAGTCACAAAACCCACACGATCGAGTGAGTTTCGTATGAGATTCATTGGCAGCGGACAGTACCGCATGGCGCCAGAGGAAGGAGAGCCCAGAGAGACTTTGGCCGGTTAGGTTGCACCCATGAGCGAGGATGTACGACTGGTCGCCTGGGTGCGAGGACGCGTCCAAGGTGTGGGTTTCCGCTGGTTCACCCGGGCCAAGGCCCTCGAGATCGGCGGCCTGAGTGGTTTTGCTCTCAATTTGGACGACGGACGCGTCCAAGTGGTCGCGGAGGGACCGAGAACGGGATGCCAGGGACTCCTGGACTGGCTCCTGGGCAACGACACGCCCGGCCGCGTGGACGGCGTCACCGAGATGTGGGACACACCCCGCGGGGGTTACGACGGCTTCGCCATCCGATGAGGCGTTTCTGTAAAACGGCCCAGGCGGAAGCGGAGGGACATGCCACCGGTACCTGCCCGGAGCAGAAAGGCGCTGGTGGTTGCCAAGAAGGGCACGCCGTGGCAAGCTCCGCCCCTACGGATGATCGTCACCCCTCGAGGGCCCCGCGAGAACCGCAGCGCCGCCGTTCCGAGCCGCGCCGGCCAGGGTTGCCCGCCAATACGGGGCGTGATCGTGTTGACCGTCAAACTTTTTGGTGAGACGCTGAAAGCACCCCGCGCACCTTAGCTGTTTGGCATGGATGAACGGCAGCAAGAACTCAAGAGTGTCAAGCACCGCGGGTGCGAATCCCTCACGACCCACACCGCTTCGGTCGGTCACTCATTGTGGAGGACCATCCATCATGGCAAAGGCGCTTCTCGGTTACGTCGGCGGCTCCGACCCTCGACTCCTCGCCGAGATGCGACGGCTCCAGCAGCGCGTCCAGGACCTGGAATCCGAGCTCAACCGGATCCAGGCCGAGAACGACGAGCTCGCGGCTGCCGCTTCTCACGACAGGATCATGGAGAGCATCGACGCACACCAGGCGGAGCCCGCGCTCACCTGATCACTGCATCGCTCCACGACAGCTCACGCAGTGGTTGGGCAGCCTGTATCAACCGCTAAGTTGTCAGAGTTTGCAAGGGACGCTTCGGCGTCCCTTCTTTCTTTCCCCCGTGCACCCTTTCACTCTCTTAACGTTTGGTGTGCCCTGCACGTTCAAATGTGAAACCGCGGGCAACAGCGCGTTCATGGAGCGAGACACCCCCGGAAGGTAGAGTCCAGCGGCGTGCACCTCAAGGCCCTGACCCTCCGGGGGTTCAAGTCGTTCGCCTCGGCGACCACGCTCCGGTTCGAACCGGGGATCACGTGTGTCGTCGGTCCGAACGGCTCGGGCAAGTCCAACGTCGTCGACGCCCTCAGCTGGGTGATGGGCGAGCAGGGCGCCAAGTCGCTGCGCGGCGGCAAGATGGAGGACGTCATCTTCGCCGGCACCACCGGCCGCCCGCCGCTGGGCCGCGCCGAGGTGTCCTTGACCATCGACAACTCGGACGGGGCGCTGCCCATCGAGTACGCCGAGGTCACCATCACGCGGATCATGTTCCGCAACGGCGGCAGCGAGTACCAGATCAACGGTGACACCTGCCGTCTCCTCGACATCCAGGACCTGCTGTCCGACTCCGGCATCGGCCGCGAGATGCACGTCATCGTCGGCCAGGGCCAGCTCGACTCCGTCCTGCACGCCGATCCGATGGGCCGCCGCGCCTTCATCGAGGAAGCCGCAGGTGTCCTCAAGCACCGCAAGCGCAAGGAGAAGGCGCTCCGCAAGCTGGACGCGATGCAGGCCAACCTCGCGCGCGTGCAGGACCTGACCGACGAACTCCGGCGCCAGCTCAAGCCACTCGGCCGGCAGGCCGCGGTCGCCCGCCGGGCCGCCGTCATCCAGGCCGACCTCCGCGACGCCCGCCTGCGACTGCTCGCCGACGATCTCGTACGACTGCGGCAGGCGCTGCAGACCGAGGTCGCGGACGAGGCCGCGCTGAAGGAGCGCAAGGAATCGGCCGAGCAGGAGCTGAAGAAGGCCCTCCAACGCGAGGCGCTGCTGGAGGACGAGGTACGCCGG
Organism: Streptomyces sp. NPDC005374; assembly: GCF_042872225.1. Taxonomy (NCBI): domain Bacteria; kingdom Bacillati; phylum Actinomycetota; class Actinomycetes; order Kitasatosporales; family Streptomycetaceae; genus Streptomyces; species Streptomyces sp. NPDC005374. The sequence goes on from NZ_JBIAKA010000026.1 coordinate 55,880, forward strand.
CTCACGCCCCGGCTCCAGCGGGCCCAGCAGACCTGGTACGAACTCTCCCAGCTGGCCGAGCGGGTCCGCGGCACGATCTCGCTGGCCGACGCGCGCGTGAAGAGCGCCACGTCGGCCCCGCCGGAGGAACGCCGGGGGCGGGACCCCGAGGACATGGAGCGCGAGGCCGCCCGCATCCGCGAGCAGGAGGCCGAGCTCGAAGCGGCCCTGGAGGCGGCCGAGCACGCCCTGGAGGACACGGTCGCCCACCGCGCCCAGCTGGAGCGTGAACTCACGCAGGAGGAACGGCGCCTGAAGGACGTCGCCCGGGCCATCGCCGACCGCCGCGAGGGCCTCGCCCGACTGGGCGGCCAGGTCAACGCGGCCCGTTCCCGTGCCGCCTCCGCCCAGGCCGAGATCGACCGCCTCGCCGCGGCGCGCGACGAGGCCCAGGAGCGGGCGTTCGCCGCGCAGGGGGAGTACGAGGAGCTCAAGGCCGAGGTCGACGGCCTGGACGCGGGGGACGCGGAGCTGGCGGAACAGCATGAGGCGGCGAAACGACAGCTGGCGGAGGCGGAGTCCACGCTGACCTCGGCCCGGGAGGCGACCACGGCGGCCGAGCGCAAGCGGGCCGCGACGCAGGCGCGGCACGAGGCACTGGCGCTGGGGCTGCGGCGCAAGGACGGCACCGGGGCGCTGCTCGGCGCGAAGGATCGCCTCACCGGGCTGCTGGGCCCGGCAGCGGAACTGCTCACCGTGACCCCGGGCCACGAGGTGGCACTGGCGGCGGCGTTCGGAGCGGCGGCGGACGCCCTGGCGGTGACGTCTCCTTCGGCGGCGGCGGAGGCGATCCGGCTGCTGCGCAAGCAGGACGCGGGCCGGGCGTCACTGCTGTTGGCGGGGAGCCCCGAGACACCGGGTAACGGCGGGAGCGGCCACGGCGCACCCGCTCCCACCGGACACCGACTCGCGGCGGACCTGGTCCGCGGCCCGTCCGACCTCATGGCGGCCGTCGGTCGCCTCCTCCACGGCATCGTCGTGGTCGGCACTCTCGAAGACGCCGAGGACCTCGTCTACGGCCACCCCCACCTCACCGCCGTCACCGCCGAAGGCGATCTCCTCGGCGCCCACTTCGCGCACGGCGGCTCCGCGGGAGCCCCCAGCCTCCTCGAAGTACAGGCGTCCGTGGACGAGGCCGCCTCCGAGCTGGAAGAGCTGGCCGTCCGGTGCGAGGAACTCACCGGGACCCAGCACACCGCCGTCGAGCGCCGCAAGGAATGCGCCGCCCGGGTCGAGGAGCTGGGGGAGCGGCGCCGGGCCGCGGACCGGGAGAAGTCGGCCGTGGCCCAGCAGCTCGGCCGGCTGTCCGGGCAGGCGAGGGGCGCCGCCGGTGAGGCCGAGCGGTCCACCGCCGCGGCCGCGCGGGCGCAGGACGCGTTGGAGAAGGCCCTCGAAGAGGTCGAGGAACTGGCCGAACGGCTCGCCGTGGCCGAGGAGATGCCGGTCGAGGAGGAGCCCGACACGTCGGTACGGGACCGTCTCGCCGCCGACGGGGCCAACGCGCGGCAGACCGAGATGGAGGCCCGCCTCCAGGTCCGTACGCACGAAGAGCGGGTCAAGGGGCTCGCCGGCCGCGCGGACTCCCTCGACCGCGCCGCCCGCGCCGAGCGGGACGCACGCGCGCGTGCCGAACAGCGGCGGGCGCGGCTGCGGCACGAGGCCGCCGTGGCCGAAGCCGTCGCCTCAGGGACGCGGCAGTTGCTCGCCCACGTCGAGGTGTCGCTCGCGCGTGCGGACGAGGAGCGCACCGCCGCCGACACCGCCAAGGCCCTGCGGGAACGGGAGTTGACCGCCGCCCGGACCACCGGCCGCGATCTCAAGGCCGAACTCGACAAGCTGACCGACTCCGTCCACCGCGGTGAGGTGCTCGGCGCCGAGAAGCGGATGCGGATCGAGCAGCTGGAGACCAAGGCCCTGGAAGAGCTGGGCGTCGAACCGGCGGGACTCGTCGACGAGTACGGCCCGCACCAGCTCGTCCCGCCCTCCCCGCCCGCCGAGGGCGAGGAGCTGCCGGAGGATCCGGAGCACCCGCGCAATCAGCCCAAGCCGTTCCACCGGGCGGAGCAGGAGAGGCGGCTCAAGGCCACCGAGCGGGCGTACCAGCAGCTCGGCAAGGTCAACCCGCTCGCCCTGGAGGAGTTCGCGGCGCTGGAGGAGCGGCACAAGTTCCTCAGCGAGCAGCTGGAGGACCTGAAGAAGACCCGCACCGACCTGCTTCAGGTGGTGAAGGAGGTCGACGAGCGCGTGGAGCAGGTCTTCACGGAGGCCTACCGGGACACGGCGCTTCAGTTCGAGGGCGTCTTCAGCCGGCTCTTCCCGGGCGGCGAGGGGCGGTTGATCCTGACCGACCCCGACAACATGCTCACCACGGGTGTGGACGTCGAGGCGCGTCCGCCCGGCAAGAAGGTCAAGCGGCTCTCCCTGCTGTCCGGCGGCGAGCGGTCGCTGACGGCCGTGGCGCTGCTGGTGTCCATCTTCAAGGCGCGGCCCAGCCCGTTCTACGTCATGGACGAGGTCGAGGCGGCCCTCGACGACACCAACCTGCAGCGGCTGATCCGCATCATGCAGGAGCTGCAGGAGGCCTCGCAGCTCATCGTGATCACGCACCAGAAGCGGACCATGGAGGTCGCCGACGCGCTGTACGGGGTCTCCATGCAGGGCGACGGGGTTTCGAAGGTCATCAGCCAACGGCTGCGTTGATCCCCCATGACTTCAAGAAGTGAACGTTTGGAGCGCTCACCTGTCTAAGTTCTCACAATTCGCTGCGTTTGAATTGGAGACTTGAAGGCATAAGGTCAGGAGCGTTGGATTTACCTTCAGGTACCACCTACCTGGGGGCTGACCACACCGACAGCGTTGCCGGTGGCCCGAGGAGTAAACGTGACCAGCACAGCGAAGGCATCCGCACCAGGAGCCCGGACGGCTCATCCCGATCATCTCGGGCACGTCATCTTCATCGCGGCGGCGGCCGCGATGGGCGGTTTCCTCTTCGGCTACGACAGCTCCGTGATCAACGGTGCCGTCGAGGCCATCCGGGGCCGCTACGACGTCGGCTCCGCGGCTCTGGCGCAGGTCATCGCCATCGCCCTGATCGGCTGTGCCATCGGCGCGGCGACCGCCGGACGCATCGCCGACCGCATCGGCCGTATCCGCTGCATGCAGATCTCGGCGGTCCTCTTCACGGTCAGCGCCGTCGGCTCGGCACTGCCCTTCGCGCTGTACGACCTCGCGTTCTGGCGGGTCGTCGGCGGCTTCGCCATCGGCATGGCCTCGGTCATCGGCCCCGCCTACATCGCCGAGGTCGCCCCGCCGGCCTACCGCGGCCGGCTCGGCTCCTTCCAGCAGGCCGCCATCGTCATCGGCATCGCGATCTCGCAGCTGGTCAACTGGGGCCTGCTGAATGCCGCCGGCGGTGACCAGCGAGGCAAGCTGATGGGCCTGGAGGCCTGGCAGGTCATGCTCGGCGTCATGGTGATCCCGGCCGTTCTGTACGGCCTGCTCTCCTTCGCCATCCCCGAGTCCCCGCGGTTCCTCATCTCCGTCGGCAAGCACGAGCGTGCCAAGGAGATCCTCGCGGAGGTCGAGGGCGACAGCATCGACCTCGACGCGCGCGTGGCCGAGATCGAGAACGCCATGAAGAGCGAGCACAAGTCGACCTTCAAGGACCTGCTCGGCGGCTCCTTCTTCTTCAAGCCGATCGTCTGGGTCGGTATCGGCCTGTCGGTCTTCCAGCAGTTCGTCGGCATCAACGTCGCGTTCTACTACTCCTCGACGCTGTGGCAGTCGGTCGGTGTCGACCCGACGGACTCGTTCTTCTACTCCTTCACGACGTCGATCATCAACATCGTCGGCACCGTGATCGCGATGATCTTCGTGGACCGCGTCGGCCGCCGCCCGCTCGCCCTGATCGGTTCGGTCGGCATGGTGATCGGTCTCGCGCTGGAGGCCTGGGCGTTCTCCTTCGACCTGGTCGACGGCAAGCTGCCGGCCGCGCAGGGCTGGACCGCCCTGATCGCCGCCCATGTGTTCGTGCTCTTCTTCGCCCTGTCCTGGGGTGTGGTCGTCTGGGTCTTCCTCGGCGAGATGTTCCCGAACCGGCTCCGCGCCGCCGCGCTCGGTGTGGCCGCCTCCGCGCAGTGGATCGCCAACTGGGCCATCACCGCGAGCTTCCCGTCGCTGGCCGACTGGAACCTGTCCTTCACCTACGTGATCTACACGGTCTTCGCGGCCCTCTCCATCCCGTTCGTCCTCAAGTACGTCAAGGAGACGAAGGGCAAGACCCTGGAGGAGATGGGCTGACCGCCCCTCCCCGCAGTCCCGGGGAGACGGGCCAAGACCCCGCTGCCCTCTCCCCGTACAGTCCGCCGCCCCCGGCCCGGCAACCGCCTGGACCGGGGGCGGCGGACTCGTACGGTGTCCCGCTCGCACACACCGTCGGACTCGTCCGGGTCGGATCAGTCCGCCAGCGCCGGAACCACCTGCTCCGCGAACAACCGCAGACTCCGCCAGCCCTCCGCCACCGGCATCCCGCCCGCCAGTGGATGCAGGACGAGGTTGTCGAGCCCCTGCTCCACACACTCCTGCGGCGTCAGGATCCGGTACACGCCCTCCGCGCGCAGTTCCTCCACGTTCGTCGCGGCCGACCGCACCGCCGACGTGATGTCGCCGGACTGCCAGGAGGCGTACGTCCGGGCCTCGTGCAGGAAGTGCTGTCCGTGCCGGGCCCACGCCTCGTCCGGGTCCTCGGCGATGTGCAGCAACGGCGTCTCCGCGGTCGGCATCATGGTCCAGCCCTCGGTGCCGTACTCGACGAGCCGCTCCTTGTAGTACGCCTCCAGCTCCGGCAGATGCGCGCTGGGGAAGAACGGCAGGCCCAGGCGTGCGGCCCGGCGGGCGGCGGCCTTGGACGAGCCGCCGACCAGGAGGAGGGGGTGCGGGTCGGTGAAGGGGCGCGGGGTGACCCGTACCGTACGGCCCCGGTACTCGAACTCCTCGCCGGTCCACGCCTTCAGCAGGGTCTCCAGGACCTCGTCCTGGATCCGGCCCCGCCGCCTCCACTCCACGTCGAACAGCGCGTACTCCTCGGGCCGGTACCCGATCCCGGCGACCGTCACGAGCCGGCCGCCGCTCAGCAGGTCCAGTACGGCGATCTCCTCGGCCAGGCGGAGCGGGTCGTGCAGCGGGCCGATGACGGCGGAGACGGTGACCGCGATCCGCCGCGTCGCTCCGAACACCGCGCCCGCGAAGGCGAACGGCGAGGGCAGCCAGTTGTTGTCGACGCCGTGGTGCTCCTCGGTCTGCACGGTGGTGATCCCGTGCTCGTCGGCGTACGCGGCCATGTCCAGGGCGGCCCGGTAGCGGGCACTGAGGGAGGCGGGCGTCGCGTCGGGCTCGACGAGGTTGAAACGGACGACCGTGACGGGCATGGGAGGTCCCCCTTCACACGCTGACGGTGACGGTGGAGGAGGACGGTAGCTGACGGCACGTCAGATCGCCATGGCCGCGCGTCATCGCGCCGGTGCGGCCGGCTGGGCGGGCCGGTGGGCCGGTCTGAGCCAGGGCGCCGCGGATGACCAGGGGGATCACTCCGCCGTGTTGCGTACGATCCCCGCCGGGCCCGCGCGGCAGGTCGCACCGCTGTCCGCACACCTCGTGGGGCAGGGATGGATACTGGGTGCGTTATGGAAACCGTCATCCTTGCTGTAGTCATCGCCGTGGTCGTGCTCGGTGTGCTCGGCGGTCTCGTCGTCGGCAGCCGGCGCAAGAAGTCGCTGCCCCCGCCGCCTCCCGCCGCGCCCGACATCACCGCCCCTCCGGCCGAGCCGCACGTCGGCGACGAGGCCGAGACGCCGCGCGACGAACCGCGCCGGACCATAGAGGAGGTGGACCTCCCGGACGGCTCGGCGCCGCCCGTCACCGAAGAGTTCCCGCCCGCCGGGATCGAGGTCCCGGAGCCCACCGCCGGACGCCTGGTCCGGCTGCGCTCCCGGCTCTCCCGCTCCCAGAACGCGCTCGGCAAGGGGCTGCTCACGCTCCTGTCGCGCGAGCATCTCGACGACGACACCTGGGAGGAGATCGAGGACATCCTCATCACCGCCGACGTCGGCGTGACCCCCACCCAGGAGCTGGTCGACGGCCTGCGCGCGCGGGTGAAGGTGCTCGGCACCCGCACCCCCGACGAACTGCGGGGGCTGCTGCGCGAGGAGCTGCTGAAACTGGTCGGCACCGATGTCGACCGCGCGGTGCGGACCGAGCCCGAGGAGCGCAAGCCGGGCATCGTGATGGTCGTCGGCGTCAACGGCACCGGCAAGACCACCACCACCGGCAAGCTCGCGCGCGTGCTCGTCGCCGACGGCCGGACCGTCGTCCTCGGTGCCGCCGACACCTTCCGTGCCGCCGCCGCCGACCAGCTCCAGACCTGGGGCGAGCGCGTCGGCGCCCACACCGTGCGCGGGCCCGAGGGCGGGGACCCCGCCTCCGTGGCCTTCGACGCGGTCAAGGAGGGCAAGGAGATGGGGGTCGACGTGGTCCTCATCGACACCGCCGGCCGTCTGCACACCAAGACCGGTCTCATGGACGAGCTCGGCAAGGTCAAGCGGGTCGTGGAGAAGCACGCGCCGCTCGACGAGATCCTGCTGGTCCTCGACGCCACGACCGGGCAGAACGGCCTGGTGCAGGCACGCGTCTTCGCCGAGGTCGTCGACATCACCGGCATCGTCCTCACCAAGCTGGACGGCACGGCCAAGGGCGGCATCGTGGTCGCGGTCCAGCGGGAGCTGGGGGTGCCGGTCAAGCTGATCGGGCTCGGCGAGGGTGCCGACGATCTGGCACCGTTCGAGCCCGAGGCGTTCGTGGACGCGCTCCTCGGCGACTGAGCCGCCGTACCAGCGAAGAGGCGACAGGAACGCCGTACAAGCGAAGAAGCGCCCGCCCCCGAGGTGCAGTCGGGAGCGGGCGCTTCGCTGTGTACGTCTATGCGCGTGACCGGTGTGCCACATAGGCGAGCGTCCCCAGCAGCAGGCGGGCCGCCGGTGGCTTCGTCGCCGTGTCCAGGGACGGTGGCCGCAGCCACTGCACCGGGCCGAGGCCGCCCCGGTCCGACGGCGGAGCCGTGATGTGGGTGCCGGGGCCCAGGCCGCGAAGGTCCAGGGAGGCCGCGTCGTCCCAGCCCATGCGGTAGAGGAGTTCGGTCAGGTCGGCCGCGGCGCCGGGGGCGACGAAGAACTGGGCGCGGCCCTCGGGGGTCGCCGTCACGGGGCCGAGGGGGAGGCCCATGCGCTCCAGACGGACCAGGGCGCGACGGCCGGCGGGCTCGGCGACCTCGATGACGTCGAAGGCGCGGCCGACCGGCAGCATCGCCGAGGCGCCGGGGAACTCCGCCCAGGCCTTGGTCACTTCGTCGAGCGTGGCCCCGGCCGGTACCGGGGGCGCGAAGTCGAGCGGGTGGGCGCCGGGCCGGCGGCAGTCCGCGCGGCCGCAGGAGCAGGCACCTGCCGCGGCCCGCGCGCCCGGGACCACGTCCCAGCCCCAGAGTCCGGTGAACTCGGCGACGGTGGTGCACTCCGAGGAGCGGCCGCGCCTGCGCGTGCCGGAACGAATCTCCCGAATGCCGCCGATCGTGAAGCCCATGCCCCCTCCAACGGGTCCACCGCGTCGGTGGTTACGAGACGGACGCGGCCGGTGACTCTCCGTTTCCTCTTCCGGGCGACGTCGGCGCCAAGAGGTGCCCCGGGTGGTGCGCCGGGTCATGCGCGCCCCTGAATGCACCGCTCCGCCCACCTTCGCTCGGTCTATGTCAAGTGAATCGTGTGGAGGCGAGCGTGAGTTCATTCGAAGGGGTGGCGAATGGTGGCGTTTCCGGGATCGCCATGGCTGGACGCGTGATCGTAGGATTACTTTGAGTGCACGAGTCGTGGGGGCACATGCGCTTGTGGGTATGCCGGAGGCAAGTCGGTTCCCCGTTCGAAGGCTGACAACTGCCGGACGGACGGCCCTATTTACCGGCATTCTGATAAGGCTTGGCGCACTCGGCGACAAGTGGTCTCAGGGATGGGGGCGTTCCAGTGGGCGGCAACAGCGGAAGCGGGACGGGCGCCGGTACAGGTGCGCAGGGTTCCTCTCAGGCCGAGAAACGCCCCAACGAGCTGCTCACCTCCTGGTTCGTGCGCAGCGGCTGGTCGAAGGGCGAGCTCGCCCGCCAGGTCAACCGCAGGGCCCGCCAGTTGGGGGCCAACCACATCTCCACCGACACCTCGCGGGTACGCCGCTGGCTGGACGGCGAGAATCCCCGCGAACCCATCCCCAGGATCCTGTCCGAGCTGTTCTCCGAGCGGTTCGGATGTGTCGTCTCCGTCGAGGACCTCGGGCTGCGCACCGCCCGCCAGGCACCGTCCGCGACCGGGGTCGACCTGCCCTGGACGGGTCCGCAGACCGTGGCACTGCTCAGCGAGTTCTCGCGCAGCGACCTGATGCTGGCGCGGCGCGGCTTCCTCGGGACTTCGCTGGCCCTGTCCGCGGGCCCGTCCCTCATCGAGCCCATGCAGCGCTGGCTCGTCCCCGGGTCCGTCACCCCGCACCGGGAGCCCGAGCCGGCCTCGTCCCGTCGCATCGGCCGGCTGTCCAAGCCCGAACTCGACCTCCTCGAGACGACGACCGTGATGTTCCGCCAGTGGGACGCCCAGTGCGGTGGCGGCCTGCGCCGCAAGGCGGTCGTCGGCCAGCTGCACGAGGTGACCGACCTCCTCCAGGAGCCCCAGCCCGAGACCACCACCCGCAAGCTGTTCAAGGTCGCCTCCGAGCTGGCCGAGCTCGCGGGCTGGATGTCGTACGACGTGGGGCTGCAGCCCACCGCGCAGAAGTACTTCGTCCTGGCCCTGCACGCGGCCAAGGAGGCCGGCGACAAGCCGCTCGGCTCCTACGTCCTGTCCAGCATGAGCCGCCAGATGATCCACCTCGGGCGGCCCGAGGACGCCCTGGAGCTGATCCACCTCGCGCAGTACGGCAGCCGGGACTGCGCGAGCCCGCGCACCCAGTCGATGCTGTATGCGATGGAGGCCCGCGCCTACGCCAACATGGGCCAGCCCGGCAAGTGCAAGCGGGCGGTCCGGATGGCCGAGGACACCTTCGCCGACGCCGACGACTGGGACGAGCCGGACCCCGACTGGATCCGCTTCTTCTCGGAGGCCGAGCTGTACGGCGAGAACTCCCACTCCTACCGCGACCTGGCCTACGTCGCCGGCCGCAGCCCGACCTACGCCTCGCTGGCCGAGCCCCTCATGCAGCGGGCCGTGGAGCTCTTCTCCGATGACGGCGAGCACCAGCGGTCGTACGCACTCAATCTCGTCGGCATGGCCACCGTGCACCTGCTGCGGCGCGAGCCCGAGCAGAGCACGGTGCTGGTGGAACAAGCCATGCACATCGCCAAGAAGGTCCGCTCCGAGCGCGTCAACACTCGTATCCGAAAGACGGTCTACACGGCCGTACGCGATTTCGGTGATCTCGCGGAGGTCGTGGATCTCACCGACAAGCTCGCCGTGGAGCTCCCGGAGACCGCCGAAGCGGTCTGAAAACCCCTGAACCCCGGCCGCGGCCGGCCCTCCCGAACTGTCCGACTCGGCTCCCCCATGCCAGGTCATCGGAAGGCCGGCCGCGGCCGGTCCCGTGTGCCGTCTCGGCGATCGCCCGTTGATCACTCGGTAGCGTGATCCCCGATGCGCAATACGCGCTTAACGAGCCAACAAGGAACAACGGGGACAGATGAACACCGGAATCAAGCCCGTCCTGTCCGCACTCGCGGCAGGCGTGGCCTCCATGCTGCTCGTACTCGGTCCGGCGGCCGATGCGGAGGCTGCCGCCCAGAGCAGGAGCGCCACTCGTACCTCTACCGCCGCGGCGCAGGTCCAGGAAAAGGCTTCGGCCACGGACGGGCGCAAGCTGTACGACTATCGCTTCCATGTGAAGCCCAACAACGCCCGCGTGGTCGGCGTGGCCTGGAAGCCCAGCCTGGCGATCAGTGAGCTGAAGCGATGCTTCAACTGCACCTTTCCGGTGAAGGGGGCGCCGAAGAGGTATCCCGCGGAGAACCAGAGGCTCGACCTGAAGGCGTGCGCCTCCTACTTCGTCTGCAAGAACGCGCCGGTGCGGTATCACAAGGGCGGCATCGCGAACGGCTGGTACTTCACCGCGGAGCAGGGGCACTTCGACGGGAAGGGATCCAGGGTCTACTTCCAGTACTACTCAGAGAAGGACACCCACTACCTCATGCTCCATGTCCGGGCGTACGTCACGCACCCGGCGGTTCCGGACTCGCTCAACAAGCGGTTCGCCTACGACGCGTGGCAGGACTTCTCGCACAACATGGGCGTGAAGCTCTGGTGCACGTCGTACGGCAGTTGCTGAACCACGTTCCCGTCCCGCTGTATGCGATGGAGGGCACCTTCGCCGGGCGGTCCACCGTCCCCTGCGAAGGTTGCGCCACGATAACGATCACCTGGCCGAACATCTCGCAGTTCATCAAGGCGTAACACTCACGGCGTCTTCGTCATGGCGGCGAAACAACGAGGGGCGTCCACCGAAACCGCGCTGCGCGAATCTCATGGCGCATAACCGGCCCACCCCTCAATCCGCTCTGGCTTCCCGCACGGGGCCGTACCTACGACGAGGAGACGCCGATGGCACCAGCCATCACGCTCGCCGCAGACAAGCTGTCTGTGGCGAACACAGGCTTCATGTTGATCTGTTCCGCCCTGGTGCTTGTCATGACCCCGGGCCTCGCCTTCTTCTACGGAGGCATGGTCCGCGTCAAGAGCACCCTGAACATGCTGATGATGAGCTTCATCAGCATGGGTATCGTCACCATCCTGTGGGTGCTCTACGGCTTCTCCATGGCGTTCGGTACGGACCACGGCTCGCTCATCGGCTGGGAGAACGACTTCTTCGGCTGGACCGGCATCGACAAGGCCGACATCTGGTCCGGGTACACGATCCCGGTCTTCGCCTTCGCGGTCTTCCAGATGATGTTCGCCATCATCACGCCCGCCCTGATCAGCGGTGCCCTCGCCGACCGCGTGAAGTTCAGCGCCTGGTCGCTGTTCGTCGTCCTGTGGGCGACGGTCGTCTACTTCCCGGTCGCCCACTGGGTCTGGGGCACCGGAGGCTGGGCCTTCGAGCTCGGTGTGATCGACTTCGCCGGTGGTACGGCCGTCCACATCAACGCGGGTGCCGCGGCACTCGGCGTGATCCTGGTCATCGGCAAGCGCGTCGGCTTCAAGCGTGACCCGATGCGCCCGCACAGCCTCCCGCTGGTCATGCTCGGCGCCGGTCTGCTGTGGTTCGGCTGGTTCGGCTTCAACGCCGGCTCGTGGCTCGGCAACGACGACGGCGTCGGCTCCCTGATGTTCGTCAACACGCAGATCGCCACCGCGGCCGCCATGCTCGCCTGGCTCGTCTACGAGAAGATCCGCCACGGCGCGTTCACCACCCTCGGTGCCGCCTCTGGCGCGGTCGCCGGTCTGGTCGCCATCACCCCGTCCGGTGGTGCGGTCACCCCGATCGGCGCGATCTGCGTCGGCGCCATCGCCGGTGTCCTGTGCGCCATGGCCGTCGGCCTGAAGTACAAGTTCGGCTACGACGACTCGCTCGACGTCGTCGGTGTCCACATGGTCGGCGGTGTCATCGGCTCCCTGCTGATCGGCTTCTTCGCCAGCGGCGCGGGCCAGTCGACCGCGACCGGTGTCTTCTACGGCGACCACTCGTGGACCCAGCTGTGGAAGCAGTGCGCCGGTGTCTTCGCGGTCCTCGCCTACTCCCTGATCGCCTCCGCCATCCTCGCCTTCCTGCTCGACAAGACGATCGGCATGCGGGTCGACGAGGACGAGGAGATCTCGGGCATCGACCAGGCCGAGCACGCCGAGACCGCATACGACTTCAGCGGGGCCGGTGGCGGTTCCGCCAAGCCCTCCGTCGCGGCCGCTGCCGAGTCCAAGAAGGTGGACGCATGAAGCTCATCACCGCCGTCGTCAAGCCCCACCGGCTCGACGAGATCAAGGAGGCCCTCCAGGCCTTCGGGGTCCACGGTCTGACGGTCACCGAGGCGAGCGGCTACGGTCGTCAGCGGGGCCACACCGAGGTCTACCGCGGTGCCGAGTACACCGTCGACCTCGTACCGAAGATCCGTATCGAGGTCCTCGCCGAGGACGACGACGCCGAGCAGCTGATCGACGTCATCGTCAAGGCGGCCCGCACCGGCAAGATCGGTGACGGCAAGGTCTGGTCCCTGCCGGTCGAGACCGCCGTACGGGTCCGGACGGGCGAGCGCGGCCCGGACGCGCTCTGACCGAAGAACAGAACAGGAGCTGCTGGGTGACGAGCACGGATGTGCGCAAGGATGCAGAGGACTCGGGACCCAGCGGCTACGCGGCGGCCCGGCTGCGCCTCCTCCAAGAGGAGGCGCGGTCCGGGCCGCCGCGCCGTTCCGCCCTCGCCGAACTGACCGACGACTGGCTCTCCGGCCTGTTCACCGCGGGCGCCGAGCAACTGCGCGGCGCCTCCCTGATCGCCGTCGGCGGCTACGGCCGCGGAGAGCTGTCCCCGCGCAGCGACCTGGACCTGGTCCTGCTGCACGACGGCAGCGACTCGGGCGCGGTCGCCGCCCTGGCCGACCGCATCTGGTACCCCGTGTGGGACCTCGGCCTCGCCCTCGACCACTCCGTGCGCACGCCGGCGGAGGCCCGCAAGACGGCCACGGAGGATCTGAAAGTCCAACTCGGCCTCCTGGACGCCCGCCACATCGCCGGTGACCTCGGACTGACCGCGGGATTGCGTACGGCCGTCCTCGCCGACTGGCGCAACCAGGCACCCAAGCGCCTGCCCGAGCTCCAGGAGCTGTGCGCCGAGCGCGCCGAGCGCCAGGGCGAACTGCAGTACCTGCTCGAACCCGACCTGAAAGAGGCCCGCGGCGGACTCCGGGACGCCACCGCCCTGCGCGCCGTCGCCGCCTCCTGGCTCGCCGACGCCCCGCGCGAGGGCCTCGACGACGCCCGGCGCCGGCTGCTCGACGTCCGCGACGCCCTGCACCTGGCGACGGGCCGGGCCACCGACCGGCTCGCCCTCCAGGAACAGGACCAGGTCGCCGCCGAACTCGGCCTGCTCGACGCCGACACCCTGCTGCGGCAGGTCTACGAGGCCGCGCGGGTCATCTCGTACGCCAGTGACGTCACCTGGCGCGAGGTGGGACGCGTGCTCAGGTCGCGTGCCGTACGGCCGCGGCTGCGGGCCATGCTCGGCGGCGGCAAGCCGGTCGTCGAACGCTCCCCGCTGGCGGAGGGTGTCGTCGAACAGGACGGCGAGGTGGTGCTCGCCCGCGCCGCCCGCCCCGACCGCGACCCGGTGCTTCCACTGCGTGCCGCGGCAGCCGCCGCGCAGGCCGGACTCCCGCTCTCCCTGCACGCCGTGCGGCGCATGGCGGCCGGAGTGCGTCCGTTGCCCACGCCCTGGCCCGCCGAGGCCCGCGAACAGCTCGTGACCCTGCTCGGCTCCGGCCAGCCCACCATCGAGGTGTGGGAGGCCCTGGAGGCCGAGGGGCTGATCACCCAAATGCTTCCCGACTGGGAGCGGGTGCGCTGCCGCCCCCAGCGCAACGCCGTGCACATCTGGACCGTCGACCGGCACCTGATCGAGACGGCCGTCCGCGCCTCCGAGTTCACGCGCCGCGTCCACCGTCCCGACCTGCTGCTCGTCGCCGCGCTGCTGCACGACATCGGCAAGGGCTGGCCCGGCGACCACTCGGTGGCCGGCGAGATCATCGCGAAGGACGTCGCCGCGCGCATCGGCTTCGACCGCGACGACGTCGCCGTGCTCGCCGCTCTCGTACGGCACCACCTGCTGCTCGTGGACACCGCCACCCGGCGTGACCTGGAGGACCCGGCCACCGTGCGCTCGGTCGCCGAGGCCGTCGGGTCGCAGGGCACGCTGGAGCTGCTGCACGCCCTGACCGAGGCGGACGCCCTTGCCACCGGGCCCGCCGCCTGGTCGTCCTGGCGGGGCTCGCTCGTCGCCGACCTGGTGAAGAGGGTGGCCGCGGTACTCGCCGGGGACGACCTCGACGAGCCCGAGGCCGCCGCGCCCACCGCCGAACAGGAACGGCTCGCCATCGAGGCGATCGCGACCGGCGGCCCGGTGCTGTCCCTGCGCGCCCAGACCGAGCCGCCCGTGGACGACCAGCCCTCGGGCGACCCTGAACCCCTCGGCGTCGAGCTCGTGATCGCCGTACCGGACCAGCCGGGCGTGCTGCCCGCGGTCGCGGGAGTGCTGGCCGTGCACCGCCTGACCGTCCGCACCGCGGAACTGAGCGCCCTGAACCTGCCCGACGGCGTCGAGGGCTCGGTGCTCCTGCTGAACTGGCGGGTCGCCGCCCAGTACGGCTCACTGCCCCAGGCCGCCCGGCTGCGCGCCGATCTCGTACGGGCCCTGGACGGGTCGCTGGACATCGCCGGGCGCCTCGCCGAGCGCGATGCCGCCTATCCGAGGCGCCGGGGTGTGGTCGCGCCCGCCGCGCGCGTGACGGTCGCCTCGGCGGCCTCCCGGCACGCCACCGTGATCGAGGTCCGCGCCCAGGACGCCCCCGGGCTGCTGTTCCACATCGGGAGCGCGCTGGAGGACGCCGGGCTGCGGATGCGCAGCGCGCATGTGTCGACGCTGGGCGCCAACGCGGTGGACGCCTTCTACGTCACCGACGGCAAGGGCGTACCGCTGGCGGCCGGTGAAGCGGCCTCCGTGGCCCGCAAGCTGGAAGAGACGTTGCGCGGCTGAACCGGGGGATCCCGGCGACGTGGGTCGCCGGGATACCCTGGAGGGCGATTCCCAGCTGCCACCGACCCCGAGGACCGCGAGCGCCGTGTTCGATACTCTTTCCGATCGCCTCTCAGCGACTTTCAAGAACCTGCGCGGCAAGGGACGGCTCTCCGAGGCGGATATCGACGCCACCGCGCGCGACATCCGGATCGCGCTCCTCGAGGCCGACGTGGCTCTGCCGGTCGTCCGGACGTTCATCAAGAACGTCAAGGAGCGTGCCCTCGGCGCCGACGTCTCCAAGGCGCTGAACCCGGCCCAGCAGGTCCTGAAGATCGTGAACGAGGAGCTCGTCACGATCCTCGGTGGCGAGACCCGGCGACTGCGGTTCGCCAAGAACCCGCCCACCGTGATCATGCTGGCCGGCCTTCAGGGTGCCGGTAAGACGACCCTCGCCGGCAAGCTCGGCCACTGGCTGAAGGAGCAGGGCCACTCGCCGCTCCTGGTCGCCGCCGACCTCCAGCGGCCGAACGCCGTGAACCAGCTGAGCGTCGTCGCCGAGCGCGCCGGTGTCGCGGTCTACGCGCCCGAGCCGGGCAACGGCGTGGGCGACCCGGTCAAGGTCGCCAAGGACTCCATCGAGTTCGCGAAGACCAAGGTCCACGACATCGTCATCGTGGACACCGCCGGCCGCCTCGGCATCGACGCCGAACTGATGCAGCAGGCCGCGGACATCCGCGACGCCGTCTCGCCCGACGAGATCCTCTTCGTCGTCGACGCGATGATCGGCCAGGACGCGGTCAACACCGCCGAGTCCTTCCGCGACGGCGTCGGCTTCGACGGCGTGGTGCTCTCCAAGCTCGACGGCGACGCCCGCGGTGGCGCGGCCCTGTCGATCCGCCAGATCACCGGCAAGCCGATCATGTTCGCGTCGAACGGCGAGAAGCTCGAGGACTTCGACGCCTTCCACCCTGACCGGATGGCTTCCCGCATCCTCGACATGGGTGACCTGCTCACCCTGATCGAGCAGGCGGAGAAGACGTTCAGTCAGGAAGAGGCCGAGAAGATGGCCTCCAAGCTGGCGTCCAAGAAGGGCCAGGACTTCACCCTGGACGACTTCCTGGCCCAGATGGAGCAGGTCAGGAAGATGGGCAGCATCTCCAAGCTGCTCGGCATGCTCCCGGGCATGGGCCAGATCAAGGACCAGATCGCCAACCTCGACGAGCGTGACGTCGACCGCACGGCCGCGATCATCAAGTCGATGACCCCGGCCGAGCGCCAGGACGCGACGATCATCAACGGCTCCCGCCGCGCCCGTATCGCCAAGGGCTCCGGTGTCGAGGTCAGCGCCGTCAAGAACCTGGTCGAGCGGTTCTTCGAGGCCCGCAAGATGATGTCCCGCATGGCCCAGGGCGGCGGTATGCCCGGTATGCCCGGCATGCCGGGGATGCCGGGCATGGGTGGCGGCCCCGGCCGCTCCAAGAAGCAGCCCAAGCAGGCCAAGGGCAAGCAGCGCTCCGGCAACCCGATGAAGCGCAAGCAGCAGGAGCAGGAGGAGGCCGCCCGCAAGGCCGCCGGCGCCCAGGGCGGGGGCACCTTCGGGGTACCCGGCCAGCAGGCGCCGCAGGACTTCGAACTGCCGGACGAGTTCAAGAAGTTCATGGGCTGACGGGTCATCGCATACGGCGCCGGGGCGCCCCCGGCGCCGGATGGGCCCATGCCCGGCGTCCCGGATCGCACGTGCTGTGGATCTACATCGCACGGCGGCTGAGCGCCGGCCTCGGCGGCGCGGGCGGCATGCTCGGCCGGAAGGCGCCGCCCAATCCGGTCGAACTGGAGGAGGGCAGGAAACGCGCCACTTTCGAGGACGACGTGATCGCCGGGGTCACGCGGCTGACGAAGGAGACAGAGGCTCAGGGAACCCGGGCGATCAGGTACCGGAACATGTTCGGCATCCACACCGTGCCGTCCCGGCGCCGATACGGATGCAGAGCCTCCGCCACCTCCTTGTCCACCTGGGCCTGGTCGGTCGCCGCGATCGCCGCGTCGAACAACCCCGTCGACAGGAGCCCCCTGAGGGCGCTGCCGAGATCGGCGTACCCGAAGGGACACGCCACCCGTCCCGAGCCGTCGGGCCTGAGACCGGCCCGCTGGGCGACCTCCTCCAGGTCGTCGCGCCGGGCCGGGCGCCAACTGCCCGCGCTGCGCAGCGGATCCGCCAGCTTGGTGGCCACCCGCAGCACGGCCGACGTGGCGCACCGCTCCGGCGGACCCCAGCCGGCGAGCACCACGGGCGCCCCTCGCGCGGCGAGCGGTGTCGCCGAGGCGAGCAGTTCCCCGAGCCCCTCCGAGTCGCCCGCGAGACATCCGATCGGCTCGAAGGCGGTCACGAGGGTGTACGGGGGAGCCTCTGAGACGGCGCTGTCGACCGGCCCGTCGACGAGCCGGGTGCCGGCACGCGCGCGCGTGGCCCACGCCTCCGGCAGCAGCCGCTCGCGCGCGAGGGTCAGCCGTTCGGGGCAGGAGGTCTCGACGCCGGCGACCGTGGCGCCCCGGGAAGCGGCCATCAGCAGGGCGAGCCCGCTGCCGCATCCGAGGCCCAACAGCCGGGTCGCCGGGCCCACTTCCAGTCGCTCGTAGGCGGCCTCGTACAGCGGAACCAGCATCCGCTCCTGGATCTCCGACCAGTCACGCGCGCGTGCACCGAGGTCCGCACGGGACGCCTCTGCCGTCCGGGACAGGTGCTGCCGCACGAGCGTGGGTGTCATGGATAAGCGCCCCAATCCGAGAGTTGCCTCTGTGCCCGATTACGTAGCCCCCGTGGCATGCGCTCGTACTTCCCCCGTATGCCAGGTAACTCCGCACCCGACCGCTCGTCCAGAGGCTGAAGGGCCCGGCTTGTGGGTTGGCTGTGCGAGCGAAAAGAATTCACATGGCGGCAACGTGGGCCCGTAGCATCGCGCCATGGCAAAGGCACCTGTTCTCACGCCCCGGGCGGACGACTTTCCGCGCTGGTACCAGGATCTGATCGCCAAGGCCGAACTGGCCGACAACGGTCCGGTGCGCGGCACCATGGTCATCCGACCGTACGGGTACGGGCTGTGGGAGCGGATGCAGGCCGAGATGGACGCCCGCATCAAGGAGACGGGCACCCAGAACGCGTACTTCCCGCTGCTGATCCCCCAGTCGTACCTCGCCCGCGAGGCCGACCACGTCGAGGGCTTCGCGCCCGAACTCGCCGTGGTCACCCACGGCGGTGGCAAGGAACTCGAAGAGCCCGCCGTGGTCCGCCCCACCTCCGAGATGATCGTCAACGACTACTTCTCGAAGTGGGTGCAGAGCTACCGCGACCTGCCCCTGCTGATCAACCAGTGGGCGAACGTGGTGCGTTGGGAGCTGCGACCCCGGCTCTTCCTGCGGACGTCGGAGTTCCTGTGGCAGGAGGGCCACACCGCGCACGCCACCCAGGAGGACGCCCGCGCGTTCGCCTCGCGCATTCACCGGCAGGTCTACGAGGACTTCATGACGAACGTCCTCGCCATGGACGTCGTCGCCGGTCGCAAGACCGTCAAGGAGCGCTTCGCCGGTGCCGTCAACACCCTCACGCTCGAAGGCATGATGGGCGACGGCAAGGCCCTCCAGATGGCCACCAGCCACGAGTTGGGCCAGAACTTCGCCAAGGCCTTCAACACCTCGTACCTGTCGAAGGAGGGCACCCAGGAACTCGTCTGGCAGACCTCCTGGGGTTCCACCACCCGCATGATCGGCGCCCTCGTGATGATGCACGGCGACGACAACGGCCTCCGGGTGCCGCCGCGCCTGGCGCAGATCCAGGTGGTGGTTCTGGCCATCAAGGGCGACGAGCCGGTTCTGGCCAAGGTCCGCGAGATCGGCGACCGGCTCAAGGCGGCGGGCCTGCGCGTCCACGTCGACGACCGCACCGACACCCCCTTCGGCCGCCGCGCGGTCGACTGGGAGCTCAAGGGCGTACCGGTCCGCGTCGAGGTCGGGCCCCGTGACCTGGAGAACGGCACCGCGATGGTGGTGCGCCGGATTCCGGGCGGCAAGGAGGCGGTCGCCCTCGATGATCTCGTACGACTGCTGCCCGCCGCCATCGAGGAGGGCCAGGCGCTGCTGCTGGCCCAGTCCCGCGAGCGTCGCGAATCCCGTACGGCCGAGGTGTCGACGTTCGACGAGGCCGTCGCGGTCGCCGTCGCCGGCGGCTGGGCGCGGATCCCGTGGGCCACCCTCGGCGAAGAAGGCGAGGCCAGGCTGGCCGAGCACGCGGTGACCGTACGGTGTCTGGTCGCTGAGGACGGGTCGGTGCCGGGAACCGACGACGCCCCCGGTAACGTCGCAGTGGTTGCACGCTCTTACTGACGCGGCGCCCTCCGGCGCGAGAGCGACCGAAACGCCCCTTGCGCACCCGCCGATCCCACCGGCCCCGGCGTGTGGACGCGATCTACGCGCCGGGGCGTACTTCACACTACGCACCGGCTTGGTATGAGCTGTGAGGCTTCTCCGCAGATCAGCGCACCCGCCCTCGTCTCCACGCATCAGCGGCAACTGACGGGTACGTGCAAATTATTTGGGATGGCCCGGAATAGGAACACAGGGGCACTCTGGCTCGTTGTCATTACGTGAGCACGACACAGACACCACCTGTTCTCGCCGCAGAGCTGGCAGAGGCGTGGGCCGACATTCAGCGGTACCACCCCGAGCTGCCGGACCTTGCCGCGCCAGAGTCCCTGATCGGGGAGTCGTCGTCCGCGTGCGGTCACGAGCTCTCCTTCGAGCGACTGCTTCATGAGGCAGTCCACGGCATCGCCGCCGCGCGAGGCATCCGCGACACCTCCCGCGCCGGTCGCTACCACAACCGCAGATTCCTCGCGA
Organism: Streptomyces sp. NPDC005374; assembly: GCF_042872225.1. NCBI lineage: Bacteria > Bacillati > Actinomycetota > Actinomycetes > Kitasatosporales > Streptomycetaceae > Streptomyces > Streptomyces sp. NPDC005374. The sequence goes on from NZ_JBIAKA010000026.1 coordinate 75,599, forward strand.
TCGCCGAGGAGATGGGCCTGGACCACCCCGAGGAGCCACACCCCAGCAGTGGCTTCTCGCTGGTCTCGCTCACCCCCGAGGCGAAGCGCCGCTACCGCCCGACCATCGAGCGGCTGCAGCGCGCCCTCAAGGCCCACACGGCGGCGACCTCCGCCGACACCGCCCGCTCCTTCCGGGGTCCGGCGGCACGTCACGGCTCCTCCGGAGGCGGAGTCCGGGTCAAGGCGGTCTGCGACTGCGGCCGCAATGTCCGAGTCGTCCCCTCCGTCCTGGCTCAGGCGCCGATCGTCTGCGGGGGCTGCGGGAAACCGTTCCGGATCCCCGAGATCGTGGCGGCGGCGAGCTGAGACCGCGGCTGCTCGTGGCAGTCGCGGTCCCTGCCCGGGGCACCCGGAGTGCCGGGTGTCCCTCAGGCATGCTCCTGCCCGGGCCCGGTCCGAGCGGGCCGCGGGGTGTGGCACAATGGCTAGCTGTACTCGACAGCCGCACAGGAACCCTCTCGCCTCCGGCTGACGCGTCCATCGGGCACTCGGGTACCGCAACCCCACGCGGCAGTCTCGCCGTGCCCAACCACGTCAAAACCAGGAGAACCCACTCCCGTGGCAGTCAAGATCAAGCTGAAGCGTCTGGGCAAGATCCGTTCGCCTCACTACCGCATCGTCGTCGCCGACTCCCGCACCCGTCGTGACGGCCGTGCGATCGAGGAGATCGGCCTGTACCACCCGGTGCAGAACCCCTCGCGCATCGAGGTCGACACTGAGCGTGCGCAGTACTGGCTGGGTGTCGGCGCGCAGCCGACCGAGCCGGTTCTCGCCATCCTCAAGCTGACCGGCGACTGGCAGAAGTTCAAGGGCCTGCCCGCCCCGGCTCCGCTGCTCGTGGCCGCTCCGAAGGCCGCGCGCCCCGTGTTCGACGCCCTCGGTGGCGAGGACGAGGGCAAGGGTGAGGCCATCACCCAGAAGAAGAAGGCTGAGAAGAAGGACGAGGCTGCCGCCGAGTCCGAGTCGACCGAGGCCTGAGCATGCTCGAGGAGGCTCTCGAGCACCTCGTGAAGGGCATCGTCGACAACCCTGACGATGTGCAGGTCGCCTCGCGCGACCTGCGCCGCGGGCGAGTGCTGGAGGTCCGGGTCCACCCCGACGACCTCGGCAAGGTGATCGGCCGCAACGGCCGCACCGCACGCGCCCTGCGCACCGTCGTGGGCGCCATCGGCGGCCGTGGTGTCCGCGTCGACCTCGTCGACGTCGACCACGTCCGCTGACGCACCGCAGCACCGGCTCGGGCCGGGGAAGGCCGATGGGCCGTCCCCGGCCCGTAGTCGTACCTACAGGAGATCAAGCACAGTGCAGCTGGTAGTCGCTCGCATCGGCCGCGCCCACGGCATCAAGGGCGAGGTCACCGTGGAGGTCCGCACCGACGAGCCGGAGCTGCGGCTCGGGCCCGGCGCCGTCCTGCTCACGGACCCCGCCGCCACGGGCCCCCTCACCATCGAGACCGGCCGCGTCCACAGTGGCCGCCTCCTCCTGCGCTTCGAGGGTGTGAAGGACCGCACCGGCGCCGAGGCGCTGCGCAACACCCTCCTGATCGCCGAGGTGGACCCGGAGGCGCTCCCCGAGGAGGAGGACGAGTACTACGACCACCAGCTGATGGACCTGGACGTGGTCACCGCGGACGGCGTCGAGGTCGGCCGGATCACCGAGATCTCGCACCTGCCCTCCCAGGACCTGTTCATCGTCGAGCGGCCCGATGGCAGCGAGGTGCTGATCCCCTTCGTGGAGGAGATCGTCACCGAGATCGACCTGGAGGAGCAGCGGGCCGTCATCACGCCGCCGCCCGGGTTGATCGACGACCAGGCGGAGATCGCGTCGACCAAGGAAGACGGCGCATGAGGCTCGACGTCGTCACGATCTTCCCCGAGTACCTCGACCCCCTGAACGTCTCCCTCGTCGGCAAGGCACGCGCGCGTGGGCAGCTGAACGTGCATGTCCACGATCTGCGCGAGTGGACGTACGACCGCCACAACACCGTCGACGACACCCCGTACGGCGGCGGCCCCGGCATGGTCATGAAGACCGGTCCCTGGGGCGAGGCGCTGGACTCGGCGCTCGCTGACGGATACGAGTCGGGCTCCCAGGCGCCGGCCCTCGTCGTCCCGACCCCGAGCGGCCGCCCCTTCACCCAGGAACTCGCCGTCGAGCTCTCCGAGCGCCCCTGGCTGATCTTCGCGCCCGCGCGTTACGAGGGCATCGACCGCCGGGTCATCGACGAGTACGCCACCAGGATGCCCGTGCACGAGGTGTCCATCGGCGACTACGTCCTCGCAGGCGGTGAGGCGGCCGTACTGGTGATCACCGAGGCGGTGGCCCGGCTGCTGCCCGGAGTCCTCGGCAACGCCGAGTCGCACCAGGACGACTCCTTCGCGCCCGGCGCCATGGCCAACCTCCTGGAGGGGCCCGTCTACACCAAGCCGCCCGAGTGGCGCGGCCGCGGCATCCCGGACGTGCTGCTCAGCGGGCACCACGGCAGGATCGCCCGCTGGCGCCGCGACGAGGCCCTCAGACGTACGGCGGCCAACCGGCCCGACCTGATCGAGCGCTGCGACCCCAAGTCCTTCGACAAGAAGGACCGCGAGATGCTCTCCATCCTGGGCTGGGCGCCGGACCCGGCAGGGGAGCCCTACGGCCGATTTTGGCGCAGGCCAGAAGGCGTGGAACAATAGAACGCTGTCGTGCGTCGTCCGGCGTGCGCCCCTGCCACAGGGGGACACGACGCCCGCCCCGACACCGACAGCATCCTCACGAAACGCCTATATACCGCCTATGACCTGTGGCATGGGTGAAGAAAGCAGACGAAATGTCCCACCTGCTCGACTCCGTCGACGCCGCGTCGCTGCGCAGCGACGTCCCCGCGTTCCGCCCGGGTGACACCGTCAACGTCCACGTCCGCGTCATCGAGGGCAACCGCTCCCGTGTGCAGCAGTTCAAGGGCGTAGTCATCCGTCGCCAGGGCGCCGGTGTCCGCGAGACCTTCACGGTCCGCAAGGTCTCGTTCTCCGTCGGCGTCGAGCGCACCTTCCCGGTGCACACCCCGATCGTCGAGAAGATCGAGCTGGTCACCCGCGGTGACGTGCGTCGCGCCAAGCTGTACTACCTGCGCGAGCTCCGCGGCAAGGCCGCGAAGATCAAGGAGAAGCGCGACAACTGAGCGCCTCTCGGGCGTCACAGCGGGGCCGGATAGCATCTGGCTCCGATGGACACCGAAGCACAGCCGACGGAGCGCGACCGCTCCTCCCGCCCTGAACCAGGGGCCGTGGAGGAACGGTCGCGTTTCGCGTTGGTACCCAGGTGGGTGTCGCGGATCACCGAGTGGCTGCCCGGCGGTCGGATCTCCCTGACCCTGCTGCTCTGCCTGGTCTTTCTTTTGGTGATCAGTACGTTCGTGGTCAGACCTTTCCAGATTCCTAGCGGATCCATGGAAAACGGATTGAGGATCGGGGACCGGGTTCTCGTAAATAGGTTGGCGTACCGTTTCGGTGCCGATCCGCAGCGCGGTGATGTGGTGGTGTTCGACGGAACCGGGTATTTCGGGGACGGGGACTACGTCAAACGCGTTGTGGGTGTGGGGGGAGACCATGTGGTCTGCTGCGACAGGACAGGGAGGATCGAGGTGAACGGCCGGTCGGTCGACGAGTCGGGCTTCCTGTACCCGGACGACAGTCCGTCCTCGGTGCCCTTCGACGTGGAGGTGCCCGACGGCACCCTGTTCGTCCTCGGTGACCACCGCAGCGTCTCCAGCGACTCCCGTGACCATCTGGGTTCCCCGGGCGGCGGCATGATCCCCGTCGAGGAGGTCCTCGGACGGGCCGACTGGATCGTCTGGCCCGCCGGCCATGCCACCCGCCTGCACCGTTCCGCCGCGTACGCGCGCGTGCCCGGAGCGGAGGGCGCGCATGGGTAACCGCGGCCGACCGCGCGGCGTGACGAGTGACGCCGCCGACAATCCGCTGCCCACCGGTGTCCGGCGCTCCTCGAGCCCCGCCGCCGGCGGGCGCTCGCGCGCGGAGCGGCGCAGACTCCAGCGCAAGGTCAAACGGCGCCGAAGGCGCGGTGCCGTCAAGGAGATACCCCTCCTCGTCGGCGTGGCCGTCCTCATAGCCCTGGTCCTCAAGACGTTCCTCGTCCAGGCGTTCGTGATCCCGTCCGGCTCCATGGAGCAGACGATCCGGATCGGCGACCGTGTCCTGGTCGACAAGTTCACCCCGTGGTTCGGCTCCGAGCCGCAGCGCGGGGACGTCGTCGTCTTCAAAGACCCCGGCGGCTGGCTCCAGGACGAGCAGACCACGACGAAGAAGGACGACCCCGTCGTCGTCAAGCAGGTCAAGGAAGGGCTCACCTTCATCGGCCTGCTGCCGTCCGACAACGAGAAGGACCTGATCAAGCGGGTCGTCGGAGTCGGTGGCGACCACGTCAAGTGCTGTGACGCGCAGGGCAGGGTGACCGTCAACGGCGTTCCCCTGAGCGAGACCGACTACCTGTATCCCGGAAACGCCCCCTCCATCCAGCCGTTCGACATCACCGTCCCCCAGGGGCGGCTGTGGGTGATGGGCGACCACCGCGCCAACTCGGCGGACTCCCGCTTCCACCAGAACACCGACTACGGCGGAACCGTCTCCCTGGACTCCGTGGTGGGGCGGGCCATGATCATTGCCTGGCCCTTCGGGCACTGGACCATGTTGAAGGAACCGAAAACTTACTCTTCCGTTGCCGACTCGACAGCCGCGACGACCGCAGCCTCCCAGGCGTCGCTTAGGGTTGCTCCCGACGATCCGAACGAAGCGATCCAACTCCCGAGCCCTGCGGAACTCCCGCTCGTTATGGGAGTGGTGGGCCTGCGCCGTACCTGGAGCAGGCGGCGGCACAGAGTAAGGAGTTGGCGTGGGGGATGTGGCGGTTGGCGCACGGTCCGGGCACGACGGCGAGGAGCACCGCGGACGCCCCGTGGAAGCAGCCGACCCGGCCGCGGACAGCGCCGTGACCTCCGGGAGTGACTCCGGGGCGACCGAGGACGGTACGGCGGCGGGAGAGGCGCCCAGGACGGACGGACAGGGACCGGGCGGCGCGGCACCCCGGCCGAAGAAGCCCCGCTCCTTCTGGAAGGAGCTGCCCATTCTGATCGGCATCGCGCTCGTGCTGGCGCTGCTGATCAAGACGTTCCTGGTGCAGGCCTTCTCGATCCCGTCGGACTCGATGCAGAACACCCTCCAGCAGGGCGACCGCGTTCTGGTCGACAAGCTGACCCCGTGGTTCGGCTCCAAGCCCGAGCGCGGTGAGGTCGTGGTCTTCCACGACCCCGACAACTGGCTGGCTGGCGAGCCCACGGCGGACCCGAACGCCGTCCAGACGTTCCTCTCCTGGATCGGCCTGATGCCCTCCGCCGAGGAGAAGGACCTCATCAAGCGCGTCATCGGCGTCGGCGGTGACACGGTCTCCTGTGAGGGCACCGGCCCGCTGAAGGTCAACGGCCATGCGCTGAGCGAGTCGTCGTACGTCTACGCGGGCAACACCCCGTGCAGCCAGGACGACCAGGGCGGCCAGTTCACCGTCAAGGTCCCCAAGGGCTACATCTGGGTGATGGGCGACCACCGGCAGAACTCCCGTGACTCCCGGTACAACCAGTCGGACGCGCACCACGGCATGGTCCCGGTCAAGGACGTCGTCGGTCGTGCCGTCGTGAAGGCCTGGCCGATCAACCGCTGGGACACCCTGCCTAAGCCGGACACCTTCGACCAGGCCGGCATCAACGACAAGGCGTCGGCGTCCGCCGCCCTGACGGTCGCGCCGCAGGGGATCGCCCTCGTCGGTGTGCTGCCGGTCGCGCTGTGGCGTCGCAGGAAGGCCGCGGCGGAGCGCACCCGCTGATCGCAGCCCGGTCCTGTGGGATGCCGTGCGACCTGGTGAAAGCTTTGCGGAGCTTGTCACCACGGCCGGGCGGGAGGGGCTGACCCGCTCCGGTACCGCCCGGTAGTGTGCGGGTCCATGGGTGGCGAGAGCACTACACGTACGGCCCCGCACCGCGGCGGCACCAGCACGGGCCCGGTGGGCAGCCGGACCGGACAGCGACTGTCCGGCCTGGCCGTCGCACTGGGCATTGTGCTGTTCCTCGGGGGATTCGCCTGGGGCGCGGTGCTGTACCGGCCGTACACCGTGCCCACCGGATCGATGACGCCCACGATCGACGCGGGTGACCGGGTGCTGGCGCAGCGCGTCGACGGCGACGAGATACGCCGGGGCGATGTCGTCGTCTTCACCGACAAGAGCTGGGTGACCGGCGCCTCGGTGGTCAAGCGGGTGGTCGCGGTCGGCGGGGACACCGTCTCCTGCTGCACGGACGGGAAGCTGACCGTCAACGGTAAGAAAATCGACGAGACCTATCTCAAGGGCAGCGTGGTCGAGGACAAGACCATCCCGACCGTGAAGGTGCCCAAGGACCGCCTCTTCCTGCTCGGTGACGAGCGCCAGGGTTCGCTGGACTCCTCCGCCCACCTCACCGACGCCGCACAGGGGACCGTCGCCCGCTCGGCCGTGACCGCTCGCGTGGACGCTGTCGTCTGGCCCATGAGGGGCATGCTGGAGCGCCCCACCGGTTTCGAGCCGCTCGGCGCGCTCTCCTCGCAGGGTCCACTGCGGATCATCGTCGCGGCGATCGTCGCGGGCGCGGTGCTGGTGCTGGGCGGCGGGGCGTACGGGCCGGTCGCCAAGCTCTTCAGCAGGCGGCGCCCGGCCGTCCGGACGGAGCCCGCCGGTGCCCGCTGAGGCGGCGGCCTCGTCCGAGCGCGCGTTCGACGGCGAGCTGCGCAAGGTGTCCCGGGTGGTACTGCTCGATCCCGCGGACCGCATCCTGCTCCTGCACGGGCACGAACCGGACGATCCGGCCGACGACTGGTGGTTCACACCCGGCGGCGGACTGGAGGGCGACGAGACCCGTGAAGAGGCCGCCCTGAGGGAACTCCTTGAGGAGACCGGCATCGCCGAGGTGGAGCTCGGGCCGGTGCTGTGGCGGCGGACGTGCTCCTTCCCGTTCGCGGGCCGTCGCTGGGACCAGGACGAGTGGTACTTCCTGGCCCGTACGACGCAGACGGCCACCGAGGCGACGGGCTTCACCGAGCTGGAGCGGCGAAGTGTCGCCGGAGCGCGCTGGTGGACGTGTCAGGAACTGACCCGGGCACATGAGACGGTGTATCCGACCAGACTCGCCGAGCTGCTGCGCAGGCTGCTCGACGAAGGTCCCCCGGACGGACCCGTGACCCTCGACACCGAAATCGTCTAGGGGCTGACGGGGCTGACGCACAATGGTGGGATCGCACGGGTGAAGGGGAACATGCCATGAGCGCCGAGGACCTCGAGAAGTACGAGACCGAGATGGAGCTCAAGCTCTACCGGGAGTACCGCGATGTCGTCGGTCTGTTCAAATACGTGATCGAGACCGAACGGCGCTTCTACCTGACCAACGACTACGAGATGCAGGTGCACTCGGTCCAGGGTGAGGTGTTCTTCGAGGTGTCCATGGCGGATGCCTGGGTGTGGGACATGTACCGGCCGGCTCGCTTCGTGAAACAGGTCCGGGTGTTGACGTTCAAGGACGTGAACATCGAGGAGCTGAACAAGAGCGATCTGGAGCTGCCGGGCGGGTGACGGGTGGCGGGCGACGTGGTGATGCGTGCCGGGTGACGTGGTGACGCGTGCTCGTGTGCTTGCTCTTGTGGGTGACGGGGTTTTCCACAACCGGTGAGTAGTCCACCAAGATCAACGCGGTGGGCGGGGTTGCGTGATCGTTGGCGCCGGAGGTGGTGCCGACATGAACGCACGCAGTGCACTCGGCAAGTACGGCGAGAGTCTGGCCGCGAGGCGGCTGACCGAGGCCGGGATGACGGTCCTGGAGCGCAACTGGCGCTGTGGCAGGACCGGTGAGATCGACATCGTGGCGCGGGACGGAGAGGTCCTGGTCGTCTGCGAGGTCAAGACGCGGCGGGTGGGTGCCTTCGAGCACCCCATGGCAGCGGTGACCCCCGAGAAGGCGGAGCGCCTGCGGGGCCTCGCCGAATGCTGGATCCACGCCCACGGAGGGGCACCGCCGGGAGGCGTTCGCATCGACCTCGTGGGTGTGGTCCTGCCGCAGCGCGGCGCGCCTGTGGTCGAGCACGCGCGGGGGGTGGCCTGACATGGGGTTCGCTCGTACGTGCTCGGTGGCGCTGGTGGGCGTCGAAGGAGTCGTGGTCGAGGTCCAGGCGGACCTGGAGCCCGGAGTCGCGGCGTTCACGCTGGTGGGGCTGCCGGACAAGAGCCTGACGGAGAGCCGGGACCGGGTCCGGGCGGCCGTCGTGAACTCGGGTGGCGAGTGGCCCCAGAAGAAGCTCACGGTGGGGCTCAGCCCGGCCTCGGTCCCGAAAGCGGGTTCGGGGTTCGACCTCGCCGTCGCGTGTGCCGTGCTGGGGGCCTCCGAGCGGATCGACCCGCGCGTGCTCGCCGACATCGTGATGATCGGAGAACTGGGCCTGGACGGCCGGGTGCGTCCTGTCCGGGGCATCCTGCCCGCGGTGCTGGCCGCCGCCGACTCCGGCTATGTGCAGGTCGTCGTGCCGGAGTGCGCCGCCGCCGAGGCCTCGCTGGTGCCCGGGGTCTCCGTGCTGGGCGTGCGCAGCCTCCGGCAGCTGATCGCGGTCCTCACGGACGAGCCGGTGCCCGACGAGGAACCGCACGAGCCGGGCCGCCCCGATCCCCTGCTGGCCGGCCTGCGCGTGCCGGGCACGGGCGCCGCCACCGGCATGCACGGTGCCGGAGCCGTACACCAGGACCACGGGCACGACCTGGCGGACGTCGTCGGTCAGCTCTCGGCGCGCACGGCGGTGGAGGTCGCGGCGGCCGGTGGCCACCACCTGTTTCTGGAGGGGCCGCCCGGTGCGGGCAAGACGATGCTCGCCGAGCGGCTGCCCGCGGTCCTGCCCCGGCTGGTCCGGGAGGAGTCGCTCGAGGTGACGGCCGTGCACTCGGTGGCGGGCCTGCTGCCGCCGGGCAAGCCCCTGATCGACGCCGCCCCCTACTGCGCCCCGCACCACTCGGCCACCATGCAGGCACTTGTCGGCGGCGGACAGGGGATCGCCCGTCCCGGCGCGGTCTCGCTCTCGCATCGGGGGGTGCTTTTTCTGGACGAGACACCCGAGTTCACCACTCGGGCCCTGGACGCGCTGCGGCAGCCGCTGGAGGCGGGACACGTGGTGATCGCGCGCAGCGCGGGCGTCGTGCGGTTCCCGGCGAAGTTCCTGATGGTCCTCGCAGCCAATCCGTGTCCCTGCGGTCGCTTCTCGCAGACCGACGACTTCTGCGAGTGTCCGCCCTCGGCGATCCGCCGCTACCAGGCGAGGCTCTCGGGTCCGCTGCTCGACCGGGTCGACCTGCGGGTGCAGGTGGACCGCGTCACGCGCGACCAGCTTGCCCAGCGAGGCGCCCGGGGCGAGTCGACCCAGGTGGTCGCCGACCGGGTGCGGGCCGCCAGGGAACGGGCGGCGACGCGCTTGGCCGGCACCCCGTGGCGGACCAACAGCGATGTGCCCGGTCGTGAGCTGCGAAGCCGCTGGCACGCCGTGTCCGGGGCGATGGACGACGCCGAGCGCAGTCTGGAACGAGGCGTTCTGACCGCGCGTGGACTCGACCGCGTCCTGCGGGTTGCCTGGACCGTCGCGGACCTCGTCGGACACGACCGTCCGGACGCGGCGGACGTCGCCCTGGCGCTGCAACTGCGCACCGGGGTGCCGCGTGGCGTACCCATGGCCCTCGGGGCGCTGACGTGACCGGCGGCGGACCCGACGAGGAGACGCGCCAGCGGGTGTTCCTCGCCCGGATCATCGAACCCGGGGACGAGACCGGTGGACGGTGGGTTCGGGAGCGGGGGGTGAGCGAGGTGGCCTCGCGGTTGCGGGACGGTGGAGAGCCGTTGCCGGGGGTGGGGGAGAAGCGCTGGGAAGGACTGCGGGCCCGGGCGCGGGTGGCCGAGCCGGACCGTGATCTCGAGGCGGCGTACGAGGCCGGTGCGCGGTTCGTCGTGCCCGGAGCCGCCGAGTGGCCGGGGCAGCTCGACGATCTCGGGGACGCACGCCCGCTCGGGCTCTGGGTGCGCGGGCGGCCCAACCTGCGGATGTGGGCGCTCAGGTCGGTGGCTGTCGTGGGAGCCCGCGCCTGTACCGAGTACGGAGCCCACATGGCGGCCACGCTCGGCACCGGGCTCGCCGAGCGCGGGTGGGTCGTCGTGTCCGGCGGCGCCTACGGGGTCGACGGCGCCGCTCACCGCGGTGCCCTCGGTGCGGGTGGTGCCACCGTCGCCGTCCTGGCCTGCGGGGTCGACCGGCCCTACCCGCGCGGACACACCCAGTTGATCACCAGGATCGCGGAACAGGGCCTGGTGATCGGGGAGTTGCCGCCCGGTGATCATCCGACGCCCAGCAGATTCGTGCTGCGGAACAGGGTGATCGCCGCCCTCACCCGGGGAACAGTGGTCGTCGAGGCCGCACACCGCAGCGGCTCGCTGGTTACCGCTCGGGCGGCACAGCGGTTGGGCCGTCACACGATGGGGGTACCCGGGCCGGCCACCAGCAGCCTCTCCGGCGGAGTGCACGAGCTGCTGCGTGAGAACGCCACGCTCGTCACGGACGCCGCGGAAGTCGTCGAACTGGTCGGCGACATGGGGGAGCTGGCCCCGGACCGGCGCGGACCGGTACTGCCGCGCGATCTGCTGGACCCGGCCGCGCGCAGGGTACTGGCCGCGCTGCCCGGAAACCGGGAGGCGGGCGTGGACGAGATCGCCCGCGGAGCGCAGACGACGCAGGACGACGCGATCGCCAGACTGTACGAACTCCGTTCACTTGGTTACCTCGAACGACACGGCGACGGCTGGAAGTTGACACGCCAGGCGATGATCTCCGTCCGGGGTGGTGGGAGCCCGTGCTGACCGAGCGTGTTCGGCCGTCCGGGGGAACCCCGAAGCCCTTGGGAATTCCCGCAGTTGAGGTGTCCCGGTGATCACGCAGGGCGACGGTCGCACCTCTGAGGGACGGTCGGCGCAACACGGCGGCCCATGGCGGCGGCCACACCCTTTGCGCACTGCGACACCTCAGTCACGCTACGCTCACGGGGATTCCGACGCACTTCACATACATCGCGTACTTCACGGCAGAACGGCACAAGGCGACGAATGCCCCAGCACACTTCCGGGTCCGACCGGGCGGCGATCCCGCCAGCCGCCCGTGACGGTGGCAGCGTGCGACCGCCCGCTCCCTCGACGCTCGACGAGTTGTGGCGGTCGTACAAGGCGACGGGGCAGGAGCGGCTGCGCGAGCAGTTGATCCTGCACTACTCACCGCTCGTCAAGTACGTCGCCGGGCGGGTGAGTGTCGGACTGCCGCCCAACGTCGAGCAGGCGGACTTCGTGTCCTCGGGGGTCTTCGGGCTCATCGACGCGATCGAGAAGTTCGACATCGACCGCGAGATCAAGTTCGAGACGTACGCGATCACCCGGATCCGGGGCGCGATGATCGACGAACTGCGGGCGCTGGACTGGATCCCGCGGTCCGTCCGGCAGAAGGCGCGCAACGTCGAGCGGGCTTACGCCACCCTGGAGGCGAGACTGCGGCGGACGCCCTCGGAGGCCGAGGTCGCCGGGGAACTCGGCATCGCGGTGGACGATCTCCACGCGGTGTTCAGTCAGTTGTCGCTGGCCAACGTGGTGGCGCTGGAGGAGCTGCTGCATGTCGGGGGCGAGGGCGGCGACCGGCTCAGCCTCATGGACACGCTGGAGGACACCGCCGCGGACAACCCCGTGGAGGTCGCGGAGGACCGGGAGCTCAGACGGTTCCTGGCGCGGGCCATCAACACGCTGCCCGAGCGGGAGAAGACCGTCGTGACCCTGTACTACTACGAGGGACTCACCCTCGCGGAGATCGGGAACGTGCTGGGGGTGACCGAGAGCCGGGTGAGCCAGATCCACACCAAGTCCGTGCTGCAGTTGCGGGCGAAGCTCGCCAGTTTCGGCCGCTGACCCGGCCTGACGTCTCCTCGGCGAGGGCCGGCCCGGTGCAGTGACTCCCGTCGGGAGTGGCACGTCCGTAAAGTGGTTGACGTGCCAAGGATTCGAGCGGCCTCCGTGGCCGAGCACCGGACCATGCAGCGAGCCGCCCTGCTGGACGCGGCTCGGTCGTTGCTGTCCGAGGGCGGGACGGAGGCGCTGACCTTCCCCGCCCTCGCCGAGCGGACGGGGCTCGCGCGGTCGTCCGTGTACGAGTACTTCCGCTCGCGGGCCGCCGTGGTCGAGGAGCTGTGCGAGGTCGACTTCCCGTTGTGGGCCGCGGAGGTCTCGGCGGCGATGGCCGCGTCGGAGGATGCGGAGGCCAAGGTCGAGGCGTATGTGCGGCGGCAGCTCGCGCTGGTCGGGGACCGGCGGCACCGGGCTGTCGTCGCGATCTCTGCGAGTGAACTGGACGCGGGAGCGCGGGAGAAGATCCGGGCGGCGCACGGCGGGCTGGTGGCGATGATCGTCGAGGCGCTCGGGGAGATGGGACACGAGCAGCCCAGGCTGGCGGCGATGCTGGTGCAGGGAGTCGTTGACGCGGCTGTACGGAGGATCGAGCTGGGAGCCGCGGAGGACCCGTCGGTGATCACCGAGGCCGCGGTCTCCATGGCGCTCAGGGGCGTCCGGGGCTGAGGTCCGGGCGGGGATTCGCCCGCCAGGACGGGATCCGCCCGCCACGGGCCGGGTGTCGCTTCGCGGGGTGTCGCTTCCGATGTGCGGCTGCTCGCGGTCGGCGCAGGGCTGTTTCCGTGCAGCGCGGGACCACTTCTGAGGCATGGCTGCTCACTGTCAGGCGTGGGTCGGTTCCGGGGAACGGGGTTCGCTCCTGCGGCGCGGCTGCTCGCTGTCAGGCGTGGGTCGGCTCCGGGGGCGGGGTCCCTCTCTGTGGCGTGGCTGTTCGCGGTCCGGGGGTGGGCTGACTCTGGAACCCCTGGAACCCGTGGAACCCGTGTGCCGCTCCTGTGGCGCGGCTGCTCGGAGTCAGGGCAGCGGGACGTCGAGCACGGGCAGGAGCCTCGAGGGACCTCCGTGCAGCAGCCATGGCGGGAGCAAGGACAGCGGGTCCAGGTATGTCTCGCCCCGTCGCAGGCCCCAGTGCACGCATGTGGTCGTGCAGTGGGAGCCCGTCGGTTCCACCGTTGCGACCACCTCGCCCGTCTCCACCTCGTCGCCCTTCCTGACCGACGGCTGCACCGGTTCGTACGTCGTCCGCAGGTCTGTTCCCGTCAGTTCCACGGACACCACCCCCTTGCCCGCCACCCGGCCCGCGAAGGACACCCGGCCGGGCGCCACCGCGCGGACGGGGGCCCCGGAAGGGGCCGCCAGGTCCACACCGCGGTGACCGGGGCCGTACACCGTCGCCGGAGGTTCCCAGCCGCGGAGGACCGCCGGACGGGTGCCCACCGGCCAGGCGCGGGCGACCGCAGGCACCGAGGTGTCCGTGGCCGCCGGGGCCAGGGGGAGGGGGCGGGGCGTGGGTGTCGACAGCGTCAGGATCAGCAGGATCAACAGGAATCCCAGGGCCGGCCGCGTACCGCATCGCTTCGCTTGCATGACGGAACCGTCCCGCACCCGCCCCGGTCCGGGCCGCGACCTGTGGACCACCGCCCGGTTGTGGACAACGGCGTCACCCGGTACCCCGCGGGTCCCGTACACTTCTTCTGGCGATCCGGGTCACCGGGTCGACTTCGCACGCCCCGACACGCGGCCGGCAACGGTCCCTGTCAGCGCCCCTCGGTCCTTCGTGGCACGGCGCATGTGGGCGTCAGGCGCGGGAGCCGTCCGGCACCCGCGGCACAACCGAGAAACTCAAGGAGAACGGCCATGGCCGTCGTCACGATGCGGGAGCTGCTGGAAAGCGGCGTCCACTTCGGTCACCAGACCCGTCGTTGGAACCCGAAGATGAAGCGCTTCATCTTCACGGAGCGCAACGGCATCTACATCATCGACCTGCTCCAGTCGCTGTCGTACATCGACCGCGCCTACGAGTTCGTCAAGGAGACCGTCGCCCACGGCGGCACGGTCATGTTCGTCGGCACGAAGAAGCAGGCGCAGGAGGCCATCGCCGAGCAGGCCACCCGCGTCGGCATGCCCTTCGTCAACCAGCGCTGGCTGGGCGGCATGCTCACCAACTTCTCGACCGTCTACAAGCGTCTGCAGCGCCTCAAGGAGCTCGAGCAGATCGACTTCGACGACGTCGCCGCGTCGGGTCTCACCAAGAAGGAGCTCCTCGTGCTCTCGCGCGAGAAGGCCAAGCTGGAGAAGACCCTCGGTGGTATCCGCGAGATGTCCAAGGTGCCCAGCGCCGTCTGGATCGTGGACACCAAGAAGGAGCACATCGCGGTCGGTGAGGCCCGGAAGCTCAACATCCCGGTCGTCGCCATCCTCGACACCAACTGCGACCCCGACGAGGTCGACTACAAGATCCCGGGCAACGACGACGCGATCCGCTCCGTCACCCTGCTCACCCGTGTGATCGCCGACGCCGTCGCCGAGGGCCTCATCAGCCGCTCGCGCGTCGCCACCGGTGACAAGGGCGAGAAGGCCGCGGGCGAGCCGCTCGCCGAGTGGGAGCGCGACCTGCTCGAGGGTGGCGAGAAGAAGGCCGAGGAGGCTCCCGCCGCGGACGCCGCCGAGGCCCCGGCCGCTGAGGCTCCGGTCGCCGAGGAGGCCCCCGCGGCCGAGGCTCCGGCTGCCGAGGAGGCCCCCGCGGCTGAGGCCGAGGCCCCCGCCGCCGAGGCTGCTCCGGCCGCGGACGCCGAGCAGGCCTGATCCGTCAGCGTCAGGGGTGACGGCGGGAGCGGAGGCATGAACTCCGTTCCCGCCGTTCACCCGTAGGTCAGCGGAGAGTCGGCGGTCCCTGGCTGTATGGGGGGCCGCAGACCCCGTAGATCTTCGATCTTCCAGACTTCGAGAAAGATTCACAGACTCATGGCGAACTACACCGCCGGCGACGTCAAGAAGCTCCGTGAGCTCACGGGCGCCGGAATGATGGACTGCAAGAAGGCGCTGGACGAGGCCGAGGGCGACGTCGACAAGGCCGTAGAGGCGCTCCGGATCAAGGGCCAGAAGGGTGTCGCCAAGCGCGAGGGCCGCTCCGCCGAGAACGGCGCCGTGGTCTCGATCATCGCCGACGACAACTCCTCCGGCGTCCTCGTCGAGCTGAAGTGCGAGACGGACTTCGTCGCCAAGGGCGAGAAGTTCCAGGCCGTCGCGGGCGCGATCGCCGAGCACGTCGCGAAGACCTCCCCGGCCGACCTCGAGGCCCTGCTCGCCTCCGAGATCGAGGCCGGCAAGACCGTTCAGGCGTACGTCGACGAGGCCAACGCCAACCTCGGCGAGAAGATCGTCCTGGACCGCTTCGCGCAGTTCGGTGACGGCTTCGTGACCGCGTACATGCACCGCACGATGCCCGACCTGCCCCCGCAGATCGGTGTCCTCGTCGAGCTGGACAAGCCGAACGCCGAGGTCGCCCGCGGTGTCGCCCAGCACATCGCCGCCTTCGCGCCGAAGTACCTCTCCAAGGAGGACGTGCCGGCCGAGGTCGTCGAGACCGAGCGTCGCGTCGCCGAGGAGACCACCCGCGCCGAGGGCAAGCCCGAGGCCGCTCTGCCGAAGATCGTCGAGGGTCGCCTCAACGGCTTCTTCAAGGACGCCACGCTGCTGGGCCAGCCGTACGCGCTCGACAACAAGAAGTCGGTCCAGAAGGTTCTGGACGAGGCCGGTGTCACCCTGAAGCGCTTCACGCGTATCAAGGTCGGCATCTGAGTCCGTACCGCGAGCGACGCGCGGGCCCGATAGGGTCGTCAGCAGTCGTCCGGTACGCCGCCACACACGCGCGTGGCGGACGACAGCAGATCTGACGAGGAGGCCATTGCCGCGCATGGGATGCGAACCAGTTCCCACCGGCAATGGCCTTCTTCGTATGTGCACCAGGTGAAAGAGGCGGGATCCCCATGACCACCAAGGCTCAGAAGAGCGACGACGGCAAGGTACGCGGCCGGTTTCTGCTGAAGCTGTCCGGAGAGGCGTTCGCCGGCGGCGGGGGCCTGGGTGTGGACCCCAACGTGGTGCACAAGATGGCCCGTGAGATCGCCGCCGTCGTCCGGGACGGCGCCGAGATCGCCGTCGTCATCGGCGGCGGCAACTTCTTTCGCGGTGCCGAACTCCAGCAGCGCGGCATGGACCGGGCCCGCTCGGACTACATGGGCATGCTCGGCACCGTGATGAACTGCCTCGCCCTCCAGGACTTCCTGGAGAAGGAGGGCATCGACAGCCGGGTGCAGACCGCCATCACCATGGGCCAGGTCGCCGAGCCGTACATCCCGCTGCGTGCCGTGCGCCACCTGGAGAAGGGCCGAGTGGTCATCTTCGGCGCAGGCATGGGCATGCCGTACTTCTCCACCGACACCACCGCCGCGCAGCGCGCCCTGGAGATCGACGCCGAGGCGCTGCTGATGGGCAAGAACGGCGTGGACGGGGTCTACGACTCCGACCCGAAGACCAACCCCGACGCGGTCAAGTTCGACGCCCTCGGGTACGGCGAGGTCATCACCCGCGACCTGAAGGTCGCCGACGCCACGGCCGTCACACTGTGCCGCGACAACAAGCTCCCGATCCTGGTGTTCGAGCTCCTGGCGGAGGGCAATATCGCGCGCGCCGTCAAGGGTGAGAAGATCGGCACGCTTGTGGGTGACCAGGGCAGCCGGGACTGACCTCAGTTGCACCCGGTCCCCGACCGGGGGATGGACAATGTCCTGCCGGTCGGGAACCGTGCAGGAAGAAGACGCGACGCAGCCGGCCGCCGCCCCCACGTACATGGAACAGCAGCCGGGCCTACTTCAAGACACGCAGGAGCAAGTGGTGATCGAAGAGACCCTCCTCGAGGCCGAGGAGAAGATGGAGAAGGCCGTCGTGGTCGCCAAGGAGGACTTCGCCGCGATCCGCACCGGTCGTGCGCACCCGGCGATGTTCAACAAGATCGTGGCCGACTACTACGGCGCGCCGACGCCGATCAACCAGCTGGCTTCGTTCTCCGTGCCGGAGCCGCGCATGGCGGTGGTGACCCCGTTCGACAAGACGGCCCTGCGCAACATCGAGCAGGCCATCCGTGACTCCGACCTGGGCGTCAACCCGAGCAACGACGGCAACATCATCCGAGTGGTGTTCCCCGAGCTCACCGAGGAGCGCCGCCGCGACTACATCAAGGTCGCCAAGAGCAAGGCCGAGGACTCGCGCGTCTCCATTCGCGCGGTCCGCCGCAAGGCCAAGGACTCGATCGACAAGCTCGTCAAGGACGGCGAGGTCGGCGAGGACGAGGGCCGCCGTGCGGAGAAGGAGCTCGACGACGCGACGCACAAGTACGTCGCTCAGGTGGACGAACTCCTGAAGCACAAGGAAGCGGAGCTTCTCGAGGTCTGATGAACGACTCTTCCTGGGGAACGCCGCCACACGCCGGGTACTGGGGGCCGTCCGACCAGGGGCCTGTCCAGGGGGCTGCCCCGGCGGGTCCCGCGTACGATGCGCATGACGCGCAGCACACTCGCCCCATGCCCATCGTGCCCGACGGACCCGCCGTATCCCGACACGGCGACGACCAGGATGACGACCGGGGGGCCGCTCGGCTGAGCGGTCCCTTGTTCCAGGACCCGACGTTCCAGGACCAGACGTTCCAGGACCAGACGTTCCAGGACGGAACGTTTCGCGACGGGACGTCGTCGTTCCGCGACCAGACCACTTCGGCCCAGCCCTACCAGGCGGCGCCGCTGACGCAGAATCCGGAGCCCATGCCCGACGCCTCGCAGCCGGCGCCCGCGCCGCAGAAGAAGAGCGCGGGACGGGACCTGGGTGCGGCCATAGGGGTCGGCGTCGGGCTCGGCGCGGTGATCATCGCGTCGCTGTTCTTCGTCAAGGCCGCGTTCGTCGGCGTGATCGTGGTCGCCGTCGTCGTGGGCCTGTGGGAGCTGACCAGCAGGCTCCAGGAGCGCAAGGGCATCAAGGCACCCCTGGTGCCACTGGCGCTCGGCGGGGCCGCGATGGTCGTCGCCGGGTACGTCCGGGGAGCCGAGGGTGCCTGGGTCGCCATGGCGCTCACGGCACTCGCCGTCCTCGTCTGGCGGATGACGGAACCGCCGGAGGGCTACCTCAAGGACGTCACGGCGGGCGTCTTCGCGGCGTTCTACGTCCCGTTCCTGGCCACCTTCGTCGCCATGATGCTGACGGCCGAGGACGGGGCGGCCCGGGTCCTGATGTTCCTGCTCCTGACAGTCGTCAGCGACACCGGCGCGTACGCCGTCGGCTGGCGCTTCGGCACCCACAAGCTCGCGCCGCGCATCAGTCCCGGCAAGACGCGCGAGGGCCTGGTCGGCGCGGTGACGTTCGCGATGGTGGCGGGCGCGCTGTGCATGGAGTTCCTGATCGACGACGGCGAGTGGTGGCAGGGCCTGCTCCTCGGCCTCGCGGTCGCCGCCAGCGCGACGCTGGGTGACCTCGGCGAGTCGATGATCAAGCGGGACCTCGGCATCAAGGACATGGGCACCCTGCTGCCGGGCCACGGCGGCATCATGGACCGCCTGGACTCCCTCCTGCCGACGGCTCCGGTGGTGTGGCTGCTGCTGGTGCTGTTCGTGGGATCCGGCTGACGGCCCCTTGCAGGGCTGTTCCCGTACGGCTGTCTCGGCCCCCGTCCTGTCCAGGGCGGGGGCCGAGTCGTTGGGTCCGGCCATCCGCCCTTCCGGCGCGGCGCGTACCGCGATGGCGCTCTGGGACGTCGCAGGCATTGGCTTGGTCGGCGTGGCGCAAATTGTGCGTCAGGCACTGCTTCGCATCCGTAAAAGATCCTTTCTGCGGGATCTCTGTCCGGGACATGCTGGCCGTGGAGCGAGCAGTCGAACGGGGAGTCGGGATGAGCGGGCAGTTCGGGGTGGACCCCGAGACGCTGACGGAGTTGGCGGGCAGGTTCGACCGGGAGGCGAAAGGACTAGCCGGGCCGATCGACGGGTTCGCGGCGAGCGCGGCCGAGATAGGGGAGGCGTTCGGTCTGCTCGGTGTCTGCGACGGCGCGGTGGACAAATACCGGCAGTTGCTGGACAGCACGGTGAAGGCGCTCGGGCACCTTCCGGATGCGCTGAACAGCGACGGCGACCGACTGCGCCTCAACGTGACCCACTACGCGGACTCGGACCGGACCGCGCTCGGCTATCTGGACGCCGCGGCCCGGACCCCGGGTGGCCGTTCGTGAGCGTCAACGACTGGATCGACGGCAAGGTCCTGGAGATCCTCCAGGCAGCCGGTGTGGAACTCCCGGGTGGCGACGGCGACACCCTGCGCGACATCGCCCGGCGCTGGGACGCCATGGGCACCGAGCTGACGGATGTCGTACGGGCCGTGGACTCCTCGATCGCGGGGGTCGACCACCAGGGCTGGCACGGTGCCGCGCGCGAGGCCTTCGAGAAGCACTGGGGTGAGCAGAAGAAGGTCGTCCAGGAGATCGCGGACAACTTCCATCACGTCGCCGACGGGCTGCGCGCGTACGCCGACGAGATCGACGGCATCAACAAGGAGATCATCGACATCTGCGTCGAGATCGCCGAGATGGAGATCGCCGGGGTCGCGCTGTCGTTCTTCACCGGGTTCCTCTCCGACCTCGTCGCGAACGCGGCGGTGGCGGAGCGGGTGGCCAAGGTCGTGGACCTGGTCGGGCTGTTCACGTCGGCGGCGGAGCGGGTCGCCGGGCTGTTGGAGCGCTGCGACGCGATGAGCGCCGAAAAGGCGGCGAAGCTGGCCAAGCTGCTCTCCGGGCTCGGGCGGTTCACCGCCAAGTTCACGAGCACCTTCGCCACCAACTTCGTCGCCGACTCCGGAAGCATGATGGTGAACCAGGCCGTCCACGGGCAGCCGGTGACGGTCGGGGACGATCTCACCTACGGCAGCCGGGCCGCGGTCGGCACAGCCGCGTTCGGCGGGATCGCCGGTGCCGCGGGAGCGCGTCTCACCGGAACGGCGGGTGACCTCCTGCGAGGTGAGGGCCTCCTCGGCACCACCCTCAACGGCGCGGCCGGCAATGTGGCGGGCGGTTTCACGGCCGATGTCATCGGCGGCGCGAACGGTTCGACGACCGCCCAGGACGCGGTCACGAACGCGGCCACGGGTGCCCTGGGCAACGCCCAGAACCACGGGGTCAACCATGCTCTGGAGCAGCACGGCAGTCTCGGCGGCGAACACCTCAGTGACCGGGGGAAGCTCGCCGACAGTGCCTTCACGAACACGGTGGGCACCACTTTGAACACCGCTGTCTACGCGGCCGGCTCCGGTATCGAAGCGGATCTTCAGCAGTTGGCGAAGGACGAGAACGACCAGTGAGGACTTTCAGCGACGTGACGCTTGCCGCGGTGTGGACTCCGAACCCGGACCATCCCTACACCTGGGCCATGTTCCTCGGGTTCATCATGCTGGTGTTCGGCGGCGCGATCACGGTCACCGGCGCGATCGCGACCGTCACGCTGCTGCGCGGCCCCGGCGAGCGGAAGTGGGGTTCCTACGTGATCGGACCGGTGATCCTCGCAATCGGCCTCCTGATCGGGTACGGCGGGACCCGGCTCGTCTAGGAGCGTCTCTCGACTTCCTACAGGGCTTTCCTACAAGGCTTTCCTACAGGGCTGAGGTGCTACTCGCAGTGTCTACACCGTCCGAGTTCCGTGGCTTCGATGTGGTGCGGCGGGGCTATGACCGCCAGCAGGTCGACGACCATCTCAAGTCCCTGACCGAAGCCGGCTCCCCGGTCGGCCCACCCCCATTCCGGATCAGATGGCGGGGCTATGACCGCCAACAGGTCGACGCACGCATCAGGGACCTCCTGGCGGACAGAGGCGTCAGCGACTGACGGACGAGGTCACGGGAATCGATCCGCGACACTGGGCGGGCGGGCGCGGCACAACATCGAGGTAGCCCGAGCGCTGAGCGCACACAACCGCGTCGACGACGCCCCGGGGATGATCCTTGAAGCCGAGTCGTGGGCGCCGGAGCAGGTGCGAAGTCACTACCTGGCCCGCGAACCCGTGCTCACATGGGTGCGCAACCGGCGCGGCCTCTACCAGACCCTCGACGCACTCCAAGACCTGCTGAGGTGCTGGACCGGCACCTGCAGCACCTGCGGCCGCCCCCTCGCAACCAGCAGAACCAGAACCTAACGAAGCACTACTAAGGACTGTCCCGCAAATACGTCTGGTATCGCTCCTGTGACTCGTGATCGGCTGGGCGATCGAGGTGGTGATTCTGCAGGAGGCTGCCCCTGCTTCTTGGGCTCCCTCGGGATGACCAGTTGAAAGCACTCGCCTCAGCAGCCGCCATCGGCTTCGATAGTCTGCGCTAGTGTCTGATGCTTCACTGAGATTTGTGATCGATGCCGATCACGGACAGTTCTACGTCCAGGACCTTGACCCCTACGACGCGTGGATCGCCGAACACGCGACGGACCCGG
Organism: Streptomyces sp. NPDC005374; assembly: GCF_042872225.1. Taxonomy (NCBI): domain Bacteria; kingdom Bacillati; phylum Actinomycetota; class Actinomycetes; order Kitasatosporales; family Streptomycetaceae; genus Streptomyces; species Streptomyces sp. NPDC005374. The sequence continues at coordinate 97,191 of NZ_JBIAKA010000026.1, forward strand.
ACCTGGCACCCGCCGGCTGGACGAAAGAAGCGGTCTACGTCCATCGCATCGGCGTTGAACCGCACTCGATCTCCGTCGGCACAGCTCGGGACGACATGGTCGAGTCGCTGATCACCGTTCACACCTCCGCGCCGACGACGGACCCGACGGCCGAGCACATCGTGGAGACCGACCTTGACGCGCCAACAGGTCAGCTCACCATGTCCAGCCCTGGGACCGATCCCTGCGACGGGCCGAGCCTGACTGTTCCCGCTGGATTGCTACGCGTTCGGGTCTCCTACGTTCCAGCCGGACCACCGCCGCCGTCCGACACCAATGGCGGCCCCGGTGACCACTTCCTATATCAGGTAGATCTCTGGCCATCCGACCGGACTCATGGACTTGTCATCGTCAAGCAAGGACCTGAAATCTGGGCAGGATAGGTTCTCGTCAGAACGCTGACGCCTAGGGGATCCATGTGAGGCTCCCGCCGTGACTGGTGTAATCACGGCGTCGCAGCCGTCCTAATCCGGTGATAGCGACGGTCCTGAGGGACATACACCCGCTGGCCTGTTCGAGCAGTAGACGCGTTGGTCGCGATGGCGGTCACGTGGGTGTCGGGCCGACGCCTTGAGCCGTCTGGGGACTTGATCCCTATATCCAGAGTGGTGGTGCCCGATGCTCTCGTGACCGCCATCGTCGTCAATACTGCCCACTTGATCACTCGTTGGTGAACGTGGTGCGAGCCCGCCGCATGGTGCCCCTCGTGATGCCCGAGCCTTCAGCTCCAGCGCAGACCGGGGCCCGTGCGGTGAGCTGGTGCCACGAACAGCTACTGAGGTGGCGGACTGACCCTCGCGTCGAGTCCTGGGATTAGGTCGCTGCGTGGTCCCGCATGAGCTCGTGACCAGTACAAACACCCGAACGCTGGAGGGAAAAGACCTTGATCTACTGCGGCATCGACTGGGCGGAACGCACACACGACGTCGCCCTGGTCGACGACAGCGGCCAGTTACTGGCCAAGCGGCACATCACCGATGACGCTGCTGGCTACAAGATCCTGCTCGATCTGCTGGCCGAGTACGGCGACACTGAGGAATCCCCGATCCCGGTCGCGATCGAGACCTCCCGCGGTCTGCTCGTCGCGGTACTGAGGACCGGCGAGCGGCAGGTGTTCGCGATCAATCCGATGGCCGCCGCTCGCTACCGCGACCGGCACAGCGTCTCCTGCAAGAAGTCCGATCCTGGCGACGCCTTGGTCCTCGCCAATGTGCTGCGGACTGACATGTACGCCCACCGGCCGCTTCCCCAGGACAGTGACCTTGCCCGCGCCGTCGCCGTCCTCGCCCGCGCTCAGCAGGACGCAACCTGGAACCGCCAGCAGATCGCCAACCAGCTCCGCTCCCTGCTGCGCGAGTACTACCCAGCCGCTCTCGCAGCCGTCGAGTCCTGGAAGAACGGCCTCTGCCGGCGCGAGGCCCACGAGCTCCTGAAGGCGGCCCCGACACCAGCCACGGCCGCTCGACTTACCCGCACGCAGCTGCAGGCAGCCCTGAAGCGGTCCGGTCGGCAGCGGGGCATCGCAGCCGAGGCCGAGCGGCTCCGCGAGATCTTCCGCGCTGACTGGGCCCGCCAGCCGCAGCTGGTCGAGGACGCGCTCGGCAAGCAGATGCTCGCACTCCTGATTCATCTGGAGGCCGCCTGCACCGCTGCCGATAACCCCGCCGAGGCGGTCGAGGAGGCTTTCCCTCAGCACCCGGACGCTGAGATCATCCTCAGCTTCCCCGGCCTCGGCATCCAGCTCGGCGCCCGAGTGCTTGCCGAGATCGGGGACGACCGGCGACGGTTCGCCGACGCCCGCGGCCTGAAGGCATACGCCGGCGCATCGCCCATCACCCGGGCGTCCGGCAAGAAGTCCAGCATCACGCGACGCTGGGTGAAGAACGACCGCCTCAACCACGCCGGCTACCTCTGGGCGTTCTCCGCGATCACCGCCTCACCTGGCGCCAAAGCCCACTACCGACGACGACGCGACAACCACGCAGAGTGGCACGCCGACGCCCAGCGCAACCTTTTCAATCGCATGATCGGCCAGCTCTACCACTGCCTCCAGCACGGCGAACGGTTCGACGAGCTGGCCGCCTTCCCCACACCGCCCTCGGTGACGGAGAGGGCTGCTGCCTGACCTGCGGCAAACGCGCCTTGCTCCAGGTCGCCCACGCAGTCGATCATTCACGGATGAGACCCGAAGTTCAGACCTTCGTCGCCGACGGACCTCTGCCCGACTGGGATGCCGACGAGGAGGAGATCGACCGGCGAGTCAAACAACTCGAAGCCATCTCCGCGCCTGTCACACCCGACGAGGCGCATGCTCTGGCTGCCTGCTTCGGCCCTGACGACTGCTACGGCGTCGCCTGGTCACTTCTGCACCTGATCGAGACCAGCCCAGGGCCGGTGCCGCCGGTGACGCCTCCCGGCACCGATTCCGGCGAATGGCATCACACGCTCTGGAACCGCTGGGGAAACCATTCACTCACCGAAGAGGACTTGACGCGTCAGGGCCCTGAGGTGTCTGGATAGCCCCGTTCACCGGGTTGAGCCCCCGCCGTTTCGGCACGTTGGTGGCACAACTGCGGCACGAAGGAGCTGAGGCGGTCTGCAGAGGTCGGCCGTGGAGCCTGCCGCTGGTGGTGCCCACGTACAAGGACTACTGGGACATCCCCGGGGGGGTACGTCGAGACCGGCGAGTCCCGGTGAGTCTCCGCTTCAGGCTGCCAGCCGCGAGCTACGGGAAGAACTCGGCATCACGCCGACGCTTGGCCGCCTCCTGGCCGTCGACTGGGCGCCCAGCACTACCGAGGGTGACAAGGTGTTGTACCTGTTCGACGGCGGTGAGCTTGCCCCGGAGACCGTGGAGGACATCCGCCCGCAGGCCGAGGAACTGAAGAGCGTCACGTTCGTTGCCCCGAGCGAGATCCCGGACCGGACGATCCCTCGGTTGGGCCGACGAATCCTTGCGGCGATCGAGGCCCGAGCAGCGAGCGCCCCGGTGTACCTCGAGCATGGCCAGGCGCCGAGTGACGTAGCGGCGTAGCCGAGACCGAAGATCCCCATCCCAGCGGGATAAGACTTTCCCTACTTCATCAAGGGCCCGCAAAGCGCGGGCTGGCCCCCTGGCCCCTGGGGCCGCAAGCATGTTACGGCCCGGACGGTAGAGCCCTAGACGGGCAGATCACGGTCAGAACGATGCCTCCGGCGGGGGATCGGCCGGCACCGGGGTGGAGGGGGCGCCGTACGCGGCCGCGGGTCCGAAGTGGCGTGCGCGGGGTGCTCCCATCCCGACCACCATCGACCCAGGCAGAGCCGAGCAGACGCGGCCCATGGCGTCCAGGTCGTTCGTACAGTGGCGCGCTCCACCTGGACGCCATGAACCACGCCCGCTCCACGGTGTGTGGGTCGACGGCGGACGGGATGGGAGCTAGGGAGAGTGGTGGGTAAGGACGGTAGCGAAGGCGCGGCGGGGAATTTCGAGGAGGAGCGGACCACCCGCATGAGGCTATGAATTCCCAGCTCGCAACGGACTGGAACCGTCAGGGAAGCTTCCTCATCGCGCGCAGCCCAACCCGGTATGCGAGGAATGCCACCGCCAGGCTGACGAGAGCGGCGGCCGTGTGGGCGTACTCCCAGTTCAGCTGATCCGCCGCATCCTGAACCGGCTCAGAAAAGAAGAGAAAGGCGGATGTAGCGGCAAAGAAGGCTCCGGCCTCGTCCTTGTTCCGCCGGGCCTTCGGCTCGGAATCGTTCGTCACGTGACGGTTGTACCGAACACTTGGGCGGTGCACAAGATCACAGGGCGGTCTTCCAAACTGGGCGCAATGCGCTGGAGGCGCACTTGTCAAGCCCGCGTGTAGCGGCTGACACCAGTGGCTGACACCAACAGGAGCGGACAGCAGCGCTCCACGGCGAAGCTCAGCGAACGATCGACTGAGAACACCGGCCGGTTGACGGACTTCGCCGACTCCCATGACCGACCTGATAAGGGTGAGGCCAGACGACGAAGCGTTGGTTTCGTAGGGGCGCCTTCCCCCTGGCGGCCGGCGCCCCTCACGTTTGACTCCGTCAAGGCCCCGCCGACCTCTGCGTCTTAGCCTCCGTAGAGGTGGCGACGAACCAGCGGGTCGTTCTCCAGGATGAAGTCAGAGACCTGCCAGAACTCTGACAGGCGTGGATGCTGCAGGGCCGCTTCCCGGTCGAGCTTGCGGCCGAACAGGGGCCCGTCCGGGTATATGGAGCCTGCCGTCACCAAGGTGGATGCGGGCTCGTCTTGCCCAGCAACGGGGCCGGTCCGACAGGCGAACGCGACGTGATCGTCCCACTGGCCGGACCCAGCCCCCCAGGTTCCGAAGATCACATCTGTCCATACGTCGTGATCCTGGTCCCGGTGGTGGTAGCAGTTTGCGTAGTACAGGGCGTACGGGGCGCCGCCAGCGTGGACGAAGTTCCACGCCCTCTCGATCGGTGCTTGGCAGCAGTCACACTGAAACTCGCGAGTCTGCCGGTCCGGGCCAAAGGTCAGTGACATGACAGACATCATGAGGCGTTGACGATCACGTCTAGCGAGAGCCCAGCAGTAGGCCTCCAGGGGCCGCCTCAGCGACCGACCGGCACCCAGGGGCGGCACCGGGCTTCGGCAGGCGGGGGGATGCGGCAGAGAGCCATACGTGCCCTCTGCGTGCCCGATCGAGCGGATCCGGGCGGGAAGCAACGGGGAACATCGGCGAGCCGCCCGAGAACGCGCAGGCCAGCGTCTTACCTGGTCAAGCCAGAGCGGGTTACGCGATCTTCCAAACTGGTGCTCCAGGATCTGAGCGCGGCGGCACCTTCTTCGGGACGCCGACATACACGCACCATCCCCTCTGAGACGCTTGGCAGATGCTCACTGAAGACGAAGCACGAGGGCTCGTTCTGGCGGAGCTCGCAGGGACCGAAAGAGCGATACACCTGGAGCTTGCGATCACCAAGGTTGAACCCGTTTCGTTCGGTTGGGTTTTCTACTGGTGCGCTCGACAGGACGTCGGTCGCCCCATCGGCCAGCGTCCAACGCTCGGTGGAAATGGCCCGTTCTTGGTGGATCGGGAGAACGAGCGGCTTATGCGAGCTGCAACCAGCAGGCCCGTACCTCGCCAGATCGCAGACTATGAGCGTCGGCTACGGCGTGAGGCTGATGTCCAGAACCCGGCTGCGAAGCGCGCTGTACAGCAAGGAAGTACAGCAACCACGGCGACCGTGGCCGTCCGCCACCAGCCTCCGACGACCGACTGACCTGCCGAGCAGGCCTCAGCGACCGCCCCGCCTGTAGTTCGCATCGAGCGGCAGCAACGACCACGCGGGACATGCTGATCATGCGAACGGGGACAGGCCCTTGCCCTCCAGGTGAGCGAGCAGCGAGTCAAGGCATGCGTCTGCTGTGGACAGGTCAGCACGGAAGAATGAGTCCTCGCCAAGGGGCCCACCGCTGACGATGACCATCCATGCCGCCCGTCGCTCAACCATGCGGTCACCGTCGATCTTGAAAACGGTCGTGACGCCGCGCTCGGCCAGCCACTCCATCAGTTCAAGCATGTCCACTCGCACCCCTCCGGAGTGATCATCCCATCCGTAGGGCACGCCCCCCGGGCCGTCCCCGGGCCGTCCGAAGCCGACCAACGTCGACAGTCGGCACCCGCAGGTGACCACCCCCACCCCGCTCCGGCCTGGGCTCCCGGCGATGATCTGCCACACTGGAAGGGTTATGCCTGCACCCGGAGAACTCACTTTCGTCGCCCCCCGCGGAGCCAAGAAGCCGCCGCGGCATCTCGCCGACCTCACGCCCGCCGAACGTAAAGAGGTCGTGGCCGGGATCGGGGAGAAGCCGTTTCGTGCCAAGCAGCTCTCGCAGCACTACTTCGCGCGGTACGCGCACGATCCGGCGGAGTGGACCGACATCCCGGCCGGCTCGCGCGGCAAGCTCCAGGAGGCGCTGCTTCCCGAGCTGATGACCGTCGTACGGCATCTGTCGACCGACCAGGGCACCACGCGCAAGACGCTGTGGCGGCTGTTCGACGGGACGCTCGTGGAGTCGGTGCTGATGCGGTACCCGGACCGGGTGACCATGTGCATCAGTTCGCAGGCGGGCTGTGGGATGAACTGTCCCTTCTGCGCCACGGGGCAGGCGGGTCTTGACCGGAATCTGTCCACCGCCGAGATCGTCCACCAGATCGTGGACGGGATGCGGGCGCTGCGGGACGGGGAGGTGCCGGGCGGACCCGCGCGGCTCTCCAACATCGTCTTCATGGGGATGGGCGAGCCGCTCGCCAACTACAAGCGGGTCGTCGGCTCCATCCGCGCGCTCACCGATCCCGCTCCCGACGGGCTCGGGCTCTCGCAGCGCGGCATCACCGTGTCGACCGTCGGGCTCGTGCCCGCCATCCACCGGTTCGCCGACGAAGGCTTCAAGTGCCGGCTCGCGATCTCCCTGCACGCCCCCGACGACGAGCTGCGCGACACCCTGGTCCCCGTGAACACGCGGTGGAAGGTGCGCGAGGTCCTCGACGCCGGGTTCGACTACGTGGAGAAGAGCGGGCGTCGGCTGTCCATCGAGTACGCGCTCATCCGGGACATCAACGACCAGGCCTGGCGGGGGGACCGGCTCGGGCGGCTGCTCAGGGGCAAGCCCGTGCATGTGAACCTGATTCCGCTGAACCCGACGCCCGGGTCCAAGTGGACCGCCTCCCGGCCCGAGGACGAGAAGGCCTTCGTCGAGGCGATCGCCGCGCACGGGGTGCCGGTGACCGTCCGGGACACCCGTGGGCAGGAGATCGACGGGGCCTGTGGCCAGCTCGCGGCCACCGAACGGTAGTCTGAAGGACGTACATCTTCATATCCGACAGGGGAGCGCGACAGCGCTGAGAGTGCGGCGATCGGGCCGCAGACCCTCTGAACCTCGCCCAGGTCATTCTGGGTAGGAAGTTCGGTCATCACCGTGAACAACAAGAAGTTTCTTGCTGCCGTCGTCGGCCTCGGCCTGGTCACGCTGTCCGCGTGCGGGTCCTCGTCCGACGGCAGCAGCGGCGGCGACTCCAAGACCGTCACCCTCGTCAGCCACGACTCGTGGGCCGTCTCCAAGAGCGTCCTCGCCGACTTCGAGAAGAAGTCCGGGTACAAGGTGAAGGTCCTGGAGGACGGCGACGCCGGGCAGGCCGTCAACAAGGCCATCCTCACCAAGGACAACCCGCAGGGCGACGTCTTCTTCGGCGTCGACAACACCCTGCTGTCTCGCGCGCTCGACAACGGGCTCTTCCAGTCGTACGAGGCCAAGGGCGCCGACCGGATCAAGGCCGGGTACCGGGTCGACGGGGACAAGGTCACGCCCATCGACACCGGTGACATCTGCGTCAACTACGACAAGGCCTGGTTCACCGAGCACAAGGTCCAGCCGCCGACGTCGTACGACGATCTCATCAAGCCCGCCTACAAGAACCTCCTCGTCACCGAGAACGCCTCCACATCCTCGCCGGGTCTCGGGTTCCTGCTCGGGAGCGCCGCGAAGTACGGCGACGACGGGTGGCAGGCGTACTGGAAGAAGCTCAAGGCCAACGGCGTCAAGGTCGTCGACGGCTGGGAGCAGGCCTACAACGAGGAGTTCTCCGGTTCCGCGGGGGGCAAGAAGGCGAAGGCCGACCGGCCGCTCGTCGTGTCGTACGCCTCCTCGCCGCCCGCCGAGGTGATCTACGCCGACCCGAAGCCCAGCACCGCGCCCACCGGGGTCGCCGACGGGACCTGCTTCCGGCAGATCGAGTACGCGGGGCTGCTGAGCAACGCCAAGAACACCAAGGGCGGCAAGGCGTTTCTGGACTTCCTGCTCACCAAGGAGTTCCAGCAGGACATGCCGCTCAACATGTTCGTCTACCCGGTGGTGCAGGGGGCGTCGGTGCCCGCCGAGTTCACCGAGTACGGACCGCAGGCCAAGGACCCCGAGACCATGGACCCCGCGAAGATCGCCGACCACCGTGACGACTGGGTCAAGTCGTGGACCTCGCTCGTACTGAAGTAGGGCCCCGCCGCAGCGGCAACGCGGCGCGGCTCGGTCTCATGGCCGTGCCCGTCGCGTTCTTCGCCGTCTTCTTCGCCTGGCCCGTCGCCGCGATCGTCGCGCGCGGGCTGAAGACCGACGGCGCCTGGCAGTTCGGCCGGATCACCGACGTCTTCACCCAGCCGGACATCCGCCACGTCCTGTGGTTCACCACCTGGCAGGCGCTCGCCTCCACCGCGCTCACGCTGCTGGTCGCGCTCCCCGGCGCGTATGTCTTCGCCCGTTTCGACTTCCCCGGCAAGCAGGTCCTGCGGGCCGTGGTCACCGTCCCCTTCGTACTGCCGACGGTCGTGGTCGGTACGGCCTTCCTGGCGCTCGTGGGACGGGGCGGTCTTCTCGACGAACTGTGGGGCGTACGGCTGGACACCACCGTGTGGGCGATCCTGCTCGCGCACGTCTTCTTCAACTACGCCGTGGTCGTACGGACCGTCGGCGGGCTGTGGGCGCAGCTGGACCCGCGGCAGGAGGAGGCGGCGCGGATGCTCGGCGCGTCCCGGCTCACGGCCTGGCGCACGGTCACGCTCCCCGCGCTCGCGCCCGCCGTGGCCGCCGCCGCGCTCATGGTCTTCCTGTTCACCTTCACCTCCTTCGGCGTGGTGCAGATCCTCGGCGGGCCCGCCTTCTCGACCCTCGAAGTGGAGATCTACCGGCAGACCACCGACATCTTCGACCTCGCCACGGCCGCCGTGCTCACCCTGATCCAGTTCGTCGCGGTGGGCGCGGTCCTCGCCCTGCACGCGTGGACCGTACGGCGCCGGGAGACCGCGCTCCGGCTGGTGGACGCGTCCGGCACCGCCCGGCGGCCGCGCGGGACGGGGGAGTGGGGGCTGCTGGCCGGGGTCCTCGCGACCATCGCCGTGCTCCTCGTCCTGCCGCTCGCCGTGCTGGTGCAGCGCTCGCTCGACGCCCCCGACTTCGGCTACTACCGGGCGCTGACCCACAGCGACGGCGGGGTCTTCCTCGTCGCGCCGATCGAGGCGGTCGGGAACTCGCTGGAGTACGCCCTCGCCGCCACCGCCATCGCCGTGGTGGTCGGGGGCCTCGCGGCGGCCGCGCTGACCCGACGGGACGCGGGCCGGTTCGTACGGGGCTTCGACGCGCTGCTGATGCTGCCGCTCGGGGTGTCCGCGGTGACCGTCGGCTTCGGGTTCCTGATCTCCCTCGACGAACCGCCCCTGGACCTCAGGCAGTCCTGGATCCTGGTGCCGCTCGCGCAGGCGCTGGTCGGGGTGCCGTTCGTCGTGCGGACCATGCTGCCCGTGCTGCGGGCCGTGGACCACCGGCTGCGGGAGGCCGCGGCCGTGCTCGGGGCCTCGCCCTGGCGGGTGTGGCGCGAGGTCGACCTGCCGATGGTGCGGCGGGCGCTGCCGATCGCGGCGGGCTTCGCCTTCGCCGTGTCACTCGGGGAGTTCGGGGCGACCGTGTTCATCGCACGGCCCGACAACCCGACGCTGCCGGTCGCCGTGGCCCGGCTGCTCGGACGCGCCGGGGACCTCAACTACGGCCAGGCGATGGCCCTTTCGACCGTCCTGATGGTGGTGTGCGCGGTGGCCCTGCTGGTCCTTGAACGGCTGCGCACCGACCGGACCGGGGAGTTCTAGATGCTGCTGAGCCTTCAGGACGCGACCGTACGGTTCGGTGGGCGGGCCGTGCTGGACGAGATCGGCCTCGATGTCGCCGAGCACGAGATCGTGTGTGTGCTAGGGCCCAGCGGGAGCGGCAAGTCGACGTTGCTGCGGGCGGTGGCCGGGCTCCAGCCGCTCGACCAGGGGCGGGTGTCGCTCGACGGCCGCGACCAGGCCGGAGTGCCCGCGCACAAGCGCGGGGTCGGGCTGATGTTCCAGGACCATCAGCTGTTCCCGCAGCGGGACGTCGGCGCCAACGTGGCCTTCGGACTGCGGATGCACGGGGCCGCGAAGGCCCAACAGGACGAGCGGGTGCGGGAGTTGCTCGACCTGGTCGGCCTTCCGGGCGCCGCCCGCCGGGCCGTCGGCGCGCTCTCCGGTGGTGAGCAGCAGCGGGTCGCGCTGGCCCGTGCGCTCGCGCCCCGGCCCCGGCTGCTGATGCTCGACGAGCCGCTCGGGCAGCTGGACCGGTCGCTGCGGGAGCGGCTCGTCGTCGAACTGCGGGAGCTGTTCGGGCGGTTGGGCACCACCGTGCTCGCGGTCACCCACGATCAGGGCGAGGCCTTCGCGCTCGCCGACCGGGTCGTGGTGATGCGGGACGGGCGGATCGCCCAGTCCGGTACGCCCCTGGAGGTCTGGCAGCGGCCGGCGGACGAATTCGTGGCCCGCTTCCTCGGCTTCGAGAACGTGGTCGAGGGGACGGTGTCGGGCGATGCCGCAGACACGGCATGGGGCAAGATCCCGGTGCCCGAGGACATCCCTCAGGGCCTCCACACCCTCCTCGTGCGCCCCGCCGGTGTCCGGCTCGTCCCCGCCGACGAGGGCCTGCGCTGCACGGTCGCCGCGCGCACCTTCAGGGGCACCCATGTCGCCGTGCACCTGCAACCCACCGACGACGGGCCGCGGTTGGAGGCCGCGTGCGCGCTGCGGGCGGCGCCTGAGGTCCGGGACGTGGTCGGGGTGGAGTTCGACCCGGACGAAATCGTGGTGCTGGGCTGACGGGGGCGGGCCTACAGTGCGGGCATGCCACTGCTCGCGCACGAGCGCTACTGCGATGCGATCGCCCACCAAGTAGACCTGTTGAGGGCCGTGCTGGCCTCCGGGGCCGACCTGTCCACGACTGTGCCGACCTGCCCCGACTGGTCGCTGGAGCGGTTGGTGCGGCACACCGGGGGTGCCCTGCGCTGGGTGGAGGTGTTGGTGCGCACCCGGGCCGAACAGGAACTTCCCGACGACCAGGTGCCGTTGGGGGAGGGTCCCGAAGACGCCGGTGAGCTCGACGCGTGGCTCGCCGAGACCGGTGACCTGCTCGTCGCCGCGCTCAGGGAGGCCGGGCCGGACACCGCGGTGTGGTCCTGGGCCGGGATTCCCACCTCGGGCTTCTGGGCCCGCCGGATGGCCCACGAGCTGACGATCCACCGCGCCGATGCCACGCTCGCCGCCGGGCAGCCCTACGAGGTCGCCCCGGACATCGCCGCCGACGCGATCGACGAGTGGCTCCAGATCACCCAACTCGCCCAGCGCACCGTGCCGGACGGCAAGATGCGGGAACTGCGCGGCACGGGGCGCAGCATCCATCTGCACGCCACCGACGGCACCGCGGAGCTCGACGCCGAGTGGGTGATCGAGTTCACCGAGGACGTCATCGTGTGGCGGCGCGGGCACGAGAAGGCGACCGTCGCGCTGCGGGGGCCGCTGACCGCCGTACTGCTCGCCTTCTACCGTCGACTGCCCTTGGACAGCCCCGAGTTGGAGGTGCTGGGGGAGCGGGAGCTGCTGGAGTTCTGGCTGGATCGGGCGAGCTTCGGCTGACACAGCGACGGCCCGCCCCCGCAACGGGGACGGGCCGTGGCCGGCGTACGGGAAGAGCGTCAGCGGGTGCTGCTCGCCCCACGACGGCGCAGGCCGAAGAAGACGGCGCCGCCACCGATGGCGACCAGGGCGATCGCGATCCCGGCGATCATGCCGGTGTTGGAGTTCGCACCGGTCTCGGCGAGGTTGGAGTCACCGGCCGCGGGCGACGGGGCGTTGCTCTCGACGGTGGCCGGAGCGGTGGTGCCCTCCGAAGCCGACGGGGTCGGGGTCGGGGACTCCTCGGCCGGGGTGCTGGCGGAGTCCGACGGGGTGGGCGTGGGCGTGGGCGTCGGGGTCGGCGTGTCCTCGGTCTTGCAGGCGGTCGCCGGGGTGGTCAGGTTGGGCTTGATGTCCTCGCCCTTGATGTAGGGCAGGGCCTCGACGTGGATGCGGTACTCGGCGTTGGGCGCCCAGTCCTCCTTGAAGGTGATGGTGGTGCCCTTCTTGGAGCCCTTCACCGTCTGCTCGCCGACCTTCTTCGCGTCGGCACCGTTGCTCTGCAGGTACACGGAGACGGTCGCCTCGACGCCGGACTTGTCGACGTCGGTGACGGTGATGACGCCCTGGGTGCCGTCGCACGCGGCTTCGGCGGAGAACTCACTGATGGTGCAGGCAAGCGCGTTGCTGGAAGCACCGAGCACGATCGCGGTCGATGCGGCGGCGACGCCGAGGAAGCGCGAGACGCGGGCGGTGCGACGGGATATGGGCGTGAATGCCACGTTCGTCCTTCACGAGTTGCGCAAATGCGGGGGGCTGAGGGGGTGGTGATGTGACATCACCGTCCCCACTAGTCACACAGGTCTATAAGCGCTGCATAAGAAGTGTCAACGTGTAGGCGCCCTACAAGTGTTGACTTTGCCTGCTTATTAAGGTGTGAGACGTTTCAGTGCCGCCGGAGCCTCCTCGATCCGGTCAACCAGGGCGATTCGGGCCTCCATCGAACGCTCCCGCGCGAGCGCCTGGAGCAGCGGCCAGGTGGGCAGCTTCTGCGTCCAGTGCTCCCGGTCGACGAGCACCATCGGCGTGGGCTCGCCACGCGACTCGTAGTAGTTGGGCGTCGCGTTGTCGAAGATCTCCTGCACGGTCCCGGCGGCACCCGGCAGGAAGACCACGCCCGCGTTGGAGCGGGCCAACAGGCCGTCCTCGCGGGTGGCGTTGGCGAAGTACTTGGCGATGTGCGAGGCGAAGGCGTTCGGCGGCTCGTGGCCGTAGAACCAGGTGGGGATGCCGACGGAACGGCCGCCCCGGGGCCAGCGGGCACGGACCTCGAAGGCGGCGCGCGCCCAGTCGGAGATCGAGGGCGTGAACGACGGTGCCCCGGCGAGGAGTTCGCACGCCTCGTCGAGCATGGAATCCTCGAAGGGCGCCGCGTGGGCGCCGAGGTTGGCCGCCTCCATCGCGCCGGGACCGCCGCCGGTCGCCACGGTCAGTCCGGCGCGCGTCAGTTCGCGGCCGAGGCGCGCGGCGCCGGCGTACTCCTTCGTGCCGCGGGCCATCGCGTGACCGCCCATGACCCCCACGATCCGTGTGCCGCGCAGGAGTTCGTCGAGGGCGTCCGAGACGGCGTCGTCGTGGACGGAGCGCAGCATCGACGCGTATATGTCGCCGTCGGCCTTGGTGCGCTGGAACCAGGCATAGGCGAGGGCGTCGGGGGTCTGCTCGTATCCCTTCTCCAGCCCGTCGAACAGCTCGTCGGGGGAGTAGAGAAGGCCCCGGTACGGGTTGAAGGGCAGGTCCGGGACGGGTGGGAAGACCAGGGCGCCGTCCGCGCGGATCTTCCCGGCCGCGTTCTCCCGCATCGGGCAGCCGAGGAAGACCGCGCCCGCTGTGTCGGCGGCCAGCAACTCCCTTGTCCGGTCCGTCAGATCGACGGCCTGGACGCGGAATCCGCAGAGGGTGCCGCGGGCCTGGACCACCGCGTCGAACTCCTCCAGCGTCTCGATCTCACGGTCGTCGTGGTGTGCCGCATGGGCGGGGCTCGTCTGCACCCGCCCATGCTCGCACGCTGCGTTCCGGCCCGTGGATCAGTCCTGGATCACGGCCGGGTCCATCCACACGACCTCCCAGGTGTGACCGTCGGGGTCGTCGAAGGAACGGCCGTACATGAAGCCGTGGTCCTGGGTCTCGCCCGCCGGCGTGCCGCCTGCCGCGAGCGCCTTGTCCACCAACTCGTCGACCTTCGCGCGGCTTTCCGCGCTCAGCGCGACCATGACCTCACTGCTCTTGGTGGCGTCCGCGATCTCCTTCTTGGTGAAGGTCGCGTAGAACGGCTTGGTGAGGAGCATCGCGACGATCGTGTCGCTGATCACGACCGAGGCCGCGTCGTCGTTGCTGAACTGGGGGTTGATCGAGTAGCCGAGCTCCGTGAAGAACTTCTTGGAGGCGTCGAGGTCGTTCACGGGCAGGTTCACGAAGATCATCTGCTGGTACGTCGGCGAGGTCATCTGAGGCTCTCCCATCGGGGTGCGTGCTGTTCGGTGGGTAGACCGGGGGGCCCGGCGGAAGTCATCGGCCTGGGGGAAACTTTCTTCAGCCGGTCAGCGGCAGGGCCGCGAGCTCCGCGACGACCAGCGTCAGCGGGCCGAAGAGGGCCAGCAGTGCGCCGGCGCGCAGGGCCGCCGCGCTGCGGAGCATGGTCGCCGGGGCGCCCAGGCGGATCAGCGCGGCCGTGGTGTCCGACCTCGCCTGCTTGGCCTCCACGGCGGCGGTGAGGAGCGTGGCGAGGGTGCAGCCGGTGACCAGGAGCAGGCCGAGGGTGGTCAGCGGGCCGACTTCGGGCCCTGTGGGGTCGTACAGCGTGGTCATGGCGTAGGTGCCGGACGCCACGGCGCAGACGACGCCGAGCGGGCGGCCGATACGGGTGGCTTCCGTCATGAGGACGCGGCCCGCGAGCAGGCGCAGGGCGCCGGGGCGGGTGGACTGGAGGACACGGCCGCAGAGGTGGGTCAGGCCGGGGCCCGCCACGGCCAGGCCGACGGCGGTGAGGAGCCAGCCGACCAGAACCGACGGGGTGCCCGCGAGGCCGCCGGGGAGGGGGGTGGCGGCGGAGGTTCCGGGGCGGTTGGCATAGGCCTCCACCGCCAGGCCCGCGGCGAGGACGGCGATGCCCCAGGGGAGACCTCCGGGGGCTTCTCGGGGGATCGGGGGGACGCCGTCCGGCGTGCCGTCCGGGGCCGGGTTCTCCTCGGTCAAGGTCGTGGTGGGGGTGTCTTCGCCCGGTTCGGGAGCCGCCCCGTTGGTCCGCCCGCCCGTGGCCGACTGCCCGCGGAAACGGCCGTAGGCGCCGAAGGTCTCTCTCGCCGCGGTCCTGCCGTACGCGCCGAAACGGCCGTACGACCTCGCCGCCCTCCGCACCGACTCCGGTCTGTCGTCGCGTGGGCGCAGTACCAGCGCCACCGTCACCGACGCGATCGCCGGTACCAGGCCCAGCAGGGTCAGCGCCGCCGGCAGCGGGAGGGGGGTGCCCGCCGCCAGGAACTCCGCCGCGGCTCCGTCGAAGGGCATGCCGGTCAGGTCGCCGCGCAGATGGAGGAAGAAGAGCAGGGCCAGCATCGAGCCGAGGAGGCAGGACAGGACCGTCGTCGTGGCGGAGACGGCCATCAGACGGGCCGGGCCCAGACCGATCGCCGACAGGCCCGGGCGGGGGCGGTTGCCCGGGTCGGTGCGGGCCACCGCAAGGGCGAAGTGGACCGTCGCCGCCAGCGGGGTGAGGCACCAGGCCAGACGGAGGGCGGCGGCCCGTGGATCGTCGGGGTGGCTGATGGCGTAACCGAGAGCGCACAGCAGGAGGAAGCCCGTGCCCGCCGAGGCCATGGCCACCAGGAGGCGGCGCAGTTGTACGGCGGGATGGGCGCCCCGGGTCAGACGGAGAGCGAGCACGCGGTACGGCCTTCCGAGTCGGCCATCGGGGGCAGGTGCACGGTGTTGACCCGGCGTCCGTCCAGGAGGGTGACCGTGCGGTCCGCCAGGGCTGCAGTGTCGGCGTCGTGCGTCGCCAGGACCACCGTGATGCCGTGGGAGCGGGCGGCCGTGGTGAGCGTGCGCAGGACGTGCGCCCGGTCCGCGCGGTGCAGGGGAGCCGTCGGTTCGTCCGCGAACAGGACCGACGGGGCCGGGGCCAGGGCGCGGGCGACGCAGACGCGCTGGCGTTCGGACTGGGTCAGTTCGTGCGGGCGGCTGCGGGTCCGGTCCCCGATGTCGAGGCGCTCCAGCCACTCCAGGGCGGCGACCTTGGCCCGGCGGCGACTGGTGCCGCGCAACATGAGGGGGAGGGCGGCGTTCTCCCAGGCGTTGAGCTCCGGGACGAGCACCGGGCTGGGGTCGATCCAGCCGAAGCGGTCACGGCGCAGACGTTCCCGGGTCATCGGGCCCATCGTGTGCACGGGCACGCTGTTGAACCAGACCTCGCCGCGCTGGGCCGGCGCCAGGCCGGAAAGACAGCGCAGCAGGCTCGTCTTGCCGCTGCCGCGAGGGCCGCTCACGGCGAGGATCTCGCCCTCCCGGATGCCGAGCGAGACACCGGCGATCCCGGGTGAGCCGTCGCGGTGGGTGAAGTGCAGGGACCGTGCCCAGAGCACATCGTTGTCCGGCGGGGCCTCCATGGGCGTACACCTCGTTCTGGTCCGTTGTGCCTTGCAATCCCCCGTGCGGGGGAACGAAAGCAGGGCCGATCGGTTACCAGGCACGCTAAGGAGACGGGGGCGGGACGCCGTACAGCACACGGCCCGGGGTGCGTGCCTGTCACTCGGACGGGCGTACTCCGGGCCGTACTATCGGCTGAACCGCCTGACGCTAGAGCTTCGTCCAGGCCTCGGTCAGTGTCGCGCGCAGGATCTGCTCGATCTCGTCGAAGGTCTCCTGGTTCGAGATCAGCGGCGGGGCGAGCTGGACGACCGGGTCGCCGCGGTCGTCGGCACGGCAGTACAGGCCGTTGTCGTAGAGCGCCTTGGAGAGGAAGCCGTACAGGACGCGCTCGGTCTCCTCGTCGTTGAAGGACTCCTTGGTCGTCTTGTCCTTGACCAGTTCGATGCCGTAGAAGAAGCCGTTGCCGCGGACGTCGCCGACGATCGGCAGGTCGTTCAGCTTCTCCAGGGTGGCGCGGAAGGCGCCCTCGTTGTCGAGGACGTGCTGGTTGAGGTTCTCCCGCTCGAACAGGTCGAGGTTGGCGAGGCCCACGGCCGCGGAGACCGGGTGGCCGCCGAAGGTGTAGCCGTGCAGGAAGGTGTTGTCGCCCTTGTAGAACGGCTCGGCCAGGCGGTCCGAGATGATGCAGGCGCCGATCGGGGAGTAGCCCGAGGTCATGCCCTTGGCGCAGGTGATCATGTCCGGGACGTAGTCGAACTTGTCGCAGGCGAACATGGTGCCGAGGCGGCCGAACGCGCAGATGACCTCGTCCGAGACGAGCAGCACGTCGTACTTGTCGCAGATCTCGCGGACCCGCTGGAAGTAGCCGGGCGGGGGCGGGAAGCAGCCGCCCGCGTTCTGCACGGGCTCCAGGAAGACCGCGGCGACCGTGTCGGCGCCCTCGAAGAGGATCTCCTGCTCGATCTGGTCGGCGGCCCAGCGGCCGAAGGCCTCCGGGTCGTCACCGAAGAGTGCGGCACGGTAGATGTTGGTGTTCGGGACCTTGTGCGCGCCGGGGACCAGCGGCTCGAACGGCGCCTTCAGGCCCGGGAGTCCGGTGATCGACAGGGCGCCCTGCGGGGTGCCGTGATAGGCGACCGCGCGGGAGATCACCTTGTACTTGGTGGGCTTGCCGACCAGCTTGAAGTACTGCTTGGCGAGCTTCCAGGCGGTCTCGACCGCCTCGCCGCCGCCGGTGGTGAAGAAGACCTTGTTGAGGTCGCCCGGCGCGTGGTGCGCGAGCCGCTCGGCCAGCTCCACGGCCTTCGGGTGGGCGTAGGACCACACCGGGAAGAACGCCAGTTCCTGCGCCTGCTTGAACGCCGCCTCGGCGAGCTCGACGCGCCCGTGGCCGGCCTGGACCACGAACAGGCCCGCGAGACCGTCCAGGTAGCGCTTGCCCTTGTCGTCGTAGATGTAGGTGCCCTCGCCCCGGACGATGGTGGGGACGGGGGAGTTCTCGTACGAGGACATGCGGGTGAAGTGCATCCACAGGTGGTCGTACGCGGTCTGGCTGAGGTCCTTGGTGCTCACGGTTATCGGGTCCTCACGGTCATCGGGTTCCCCACATGTAGGTCTGCTTCTTGAGCTTCAGGTAGACGAAGCTCTCGGTGGAGCGCACTCCGGGAATGGCCCGCATGCGCCGGTTGATGACCTCGAGAAGATGGTCGTCGTCCTCGCAGACGATCTCCACCATCAGGTCGAAGGACCCGGCGGTCATCACCACGTACTCGCACTCGGACATGTCGCTGAGCGCCTCGGCCACGGACTCGACATCGCCCTCGACATGAATGCCGACCATCGCCTGGCGTCGGAAACCCACGGTGAGCGGGTCCGTGACGGCGACGATCTGCATCACGCCCTGGTCGAGGAGCTTCTGGACGCGCTGACGCACGGCGGCCTCGGACAGGCCCACGGCCTTGCCGATCGCGGCGTACGGACGGCGGCCGTCCTCCTGGAGCTGCTCGATGATGGCGAGGGAGACGGCGTCCAGGTTGGGGCTGCTGCCGTTCCTGGACTCGCTCCTGTGCTCACTCCTGGACTCGCGGGAGTCCCTGGGGTCTGCGCTTCGACTGGCCACGACGTCACTGTGCACGACGTCTCGACACTTCCGCAAGGTCGAGGCGATGAAATCCGTTGTTTACGTGACTGGGACCTGCGGATTTCGCAGCGTTGGCGCGATCAGGGGTGTTGAAAACGTGGGCCTGCCGATTAGGGTGGGTGTCTCAGTCAGTGGACAGTTCCAACCCCTTCAGGAGGCCGGCAGTGAGCACCGAACTGCGTCGTCTGCGCAACTACATCGACGGTGAGTTCCGGGACGCCGCCGACGGACGGACCACCGAGGTGGTCAACCCCGCGACGGGTGAGGCGTACGCGACCGCGCCGCTGTCGGGCCAGGCGGACGTGGACGCGGCGATGGCCGCCGCAGCCGCCGCCTTCCCGGGCTGGCGGGACGTCACCCCCGCCGAGCGGCAGAAGGCGCTCCTGAAGATCGCCGACGCGTTCGAGGAGCGGGCCGAGGAGCTCATCGCGGCCGAGGTGGAGAACACCGGTAAGCCGATCGGGCTCACGCGGTCCGAGGAGATCCCGCCGATGGTCGACCAGATCCGCTTCTTCGCCGGTGCGGCGCGGATGCTGGAGGGGCGCTCCGCCGGTGAGTACATGGAGGGCCTGACCTCCATCGTGCGGCGCGAGCCGGTCGGGGTGTGCGCGCAGGTCGCGCCCTGGAACTACCCGATGATGATGGCCGTGTGGAAGTTCGCGCCGGCGATCGCGGCCGGCAACACGGTGGTGCTGAAGCCGTCGGACACCACGCCGGCGTCGACCGTCCTGATCGCCGAGATCATCGGCTCGATCCTGCCCAAGGGCGTCTTCAACGTCATCACCGGCGACCGGGACACCGGGCGGCTGATGGTCGAGCACCCGACGCCGGCGATGGCGTCCATCACCGGTTCGGTGCGGGCCGGGATGTCGGTCGCCGAGTCCGCGTCCAAGGACCTGAAGCGGGTGCATCTGGAGTTGGGCGGTAAGGCCCCGGTCGTCGTCTTCGAGGACACCGACATCGCCAAGGCCGTCGAGGACATCTCGGTGGCCGGATTCTTCAACGCCGGGCAGGACTGTACGGCGGCCACGCGGGTGCTGGTGCAGTCGTCCATCCACGACGAGTTCGTGTCGGCGCTGGCGAAGGCCGCCGCCGAGACGAAGACCGGGCAGCCGGACGACGAGGACGTGCTCTTCGGTCCCCTCAACAACCCGAACCAGCTGAAGCAGGTCTCCGGGTTCATCGAGCGGCTGCCCGCGCACGCCAAGGTCGAGGCCGGCGGTCACCAGGTGGGCGAGAAGGGGTACTTCTACGCGCCGACCGTGGTGTCGGGGCTGAAGCAGGACGACGAGATCATCCAGAACGAGGTGTTCGGGCCCGTCATCACCGTGCAGTCCTTCTCCGACGAGGAGCAGGCCGTGGAGTGGGCCAACGGCGTCGACTACGCGCTCGCCTCCTCCGTGTGGACCAAGGACCACGGCCGTGCCATGCGGATGTCCAAGCGGCTGGACTTCGGGTGCGTGTGGATCAACACGCACATTCCGCTGGTCGCGGAGATGCCGCACGGCGGGTTCAAGAAGTCCGGCTACGGCAAGGACTTGTCCGGGTACGGCTTCGACGACTACACGCGGATCAAGCATGTGATGACTTCGTTGGACGCGTAGGTCTTTCGGCCGGGGGTGCGTGCGGTTTCCTCCGGCCGGGGCTGCGTGGTTTTTCGGCCGCGGGTTCGTGGGGGCTGGTCGCGCAGTTCCCCGCGCCCCTTCGGTGGGCTGCGGCTCTGGGGTTGGGATGGGCCGGTTGCTCGACAGGGTGTCCGTCGTGCGCCGGTCCGCTTGACGCTGCGTCGATTGTCGGTGTGCGGTCCCGGGCGGCATGCTGCGGCAATGCCACTCGTACCGAGGACACCCCCGCTCTCCCGTAGGTCTCTGCTGCGCGCCCTCGGCGGCGGGGTGGTGCTGGGCGGCCTCGCCGGTTGTGGCGTGCCCGCCGCGTACGTGGCCGCGAGCGACCGGGCCGTTTCCGATCGCTCCGCCACCGACAAGCGGTTGACGTGGGCGAACTGGCCGCTCTACATCGACACGGCCGACGACGACTCGACGAAGCGGCCGACGCTCGACGCCTTCGAGAAGCGGACCGGGATCTCCGTGGACTACGTCGAGGAGATCAACGACAACGACGAGTTCTTCGGCAAGATCAGCCCGGCGTTGATGAACCACCAGCAGACCGGCCGCGATCTGATCGTCATGAGCGACTGGATGTGCGCGCGCTTCGTGCGGCTCGGCTGGGTCCAGGAGATGGACCGGGCGAACCAGCCGAACGTCACGAAGTACCTTGACCCGCTGCTGCGTTCACCCGTCTTCGACCCCGGCCGCAAGCACACCGTGCCGTGGCAGTCGGGCATCACCGGAATCGCGTACGACCGCAAGAAGCTGGGCCGCGAGATCCGGCACGTGAAGGACCTCTGGGCGAGCGACCTCAAGGGCCGGATCACCCTGCTGTCCGGCCTCGACGAGGCCTTCGCGCTGCTCATGCAGGGCAACGGCGTCGACATCACCCGGTGGACCGCGGACGACTTCGACGAGGTGTGCGACCAGGTCGAGAAATACGTCAGGAACGGCCAGATCCGCCGCTTCACCGGCAACGACTACACCAAGGACCTCGTCACCGGCGACGTCCTGGCCTGCCAGGCCTACTCGGGCGACGTGATCCAGCTCCAGGCCGACAACCCCGACATCCGCTTCGTCGTCCCCGAGGAGGGCGCGGAGCTCTGGTCGGACTCCCTGATGATCCCCGACCGCGCCCTCCACAAGACCAACGCCGAGCGGCTCGTCGACTACTACTACGACCCCGGGGTCGCCGCCGAACTCGCCGCCTGGGTCAACTACGTCTGCCCCGTCCCCGCCGCCCAGGACGTCCTGGCCTCCTCGAAGGACGAGGACACCGCCGCCCTCGCCGAGAACCCGTTGATCTTCCCGGACGCGGAGATGCGCAAGCGGCTGGTGATCGCGCGCGACATCACGTCGGTGGAGCGGGTGGAGTACGCGAAGCGGTGGAACGCGATCGTGGGGCTCTGAGCGCGGTCAGCGGTAGTAGGTGTCGAACGACCCGATCCACCAGGCCGCCGACGGCAGGAAGCACAGCTGTACCCCGGCCGTGATCCAGCAGCGCGACAGGACGGTCGTGCCGAAGCTCCACCATGCCGTCGTGCGCAGCGCGTGCAGGGCCAGAGGTCCCACCGCGCTGGAATGGTTCCTTCCGCTCCGGTCACGCCGACCGCGGAAACCCGTCCGCAACCTCGCCGCACTGTCCGTGCCGACGGCCGGCGTCGCCGGATTCGCCGGCCAGAGGGTGTGTCTCGGCGCCTGCTACGGGGTGGGCAACCTCGCACAAGGCCAGGCAGAAGACGCTCTGTGGAAGGACGGCACCCATGCATGACCCGACCGCCGGACTCATGGCCCGCGGCGCTTCCGGACGGGCTCTCCCCGGCTGGCTGTGGATCGTCATCGTGATCGCCTTACTGGCGCTTGCCGTGTACGGGATATCCCGCAGGAAGAGGTGACGAGGAGCAGATCGGCCGGATCCGCGAAGAAGAGAGATGAGCCGGCCCTACGGGGGTATCCGCTGCGCACCGCACCCGTGGGGCCGATCCCCGGCCCATCAGAAGGAGAGGTACCGCATGTCCGCGTCGCTCGTGGAAACGGTCGATATCGAGGCTCCGGTCAGTGTCGCGTGGGCGTTGTGGAGCGATGTGAACCGGTGGCCGTCGTTTCTGAGCCATGTACGCCTGGTGGAGCAGCTGGACGAGCGCCGCTTCGCCTGGCAGCTGCAACTGCCGGGCGCCGACAAGAACTTCGTCGCCGAACTCACCGAGGTCGTCCCGGAGGACCGCATCGCCTGGCGCACCGTGGAGGGGGTGCATCACGCGGGAGTGGTCACCTTCCACCGGCTCGGCGACACGATGAGCCGGGTGACCCTGCAGATCGAGTACGACCCGAAGGGCTTCGTCGAGCACCTCGGCGCGCTGACCAACCTGGACTCGGCACTCGCCAACTATGACCTCGGCGAGTTCCAGAAGCTGGCGGAGACGGCGGCTTCCTGAGCCAATGGCGATCTGGTTTTTGAACGTGTTCAGTTTCAGGCGTACGCTGCTGCCATGAGCGACAGAGCCGCCCAACTCAGGGGCATCCGCGCATGGCTGGCCTTCTTCGTCGTCTGCCTGGTACTCAGCGGTGCCACGGCCTTCCCCCTGGTCCACGAACTGCGCTGGACCGAGGAGTTGTTGCGGCACCTTCCCGCGCCGGACGCCCTGACGGGCTGGATCACCCGCGTCCGGCGCGGGCTCGACACCGCCGACTCCGACTACCCCTTCCTCCTCTACGGCACGGACTGGCTGGCCTTCGCGCACCTGGTCATCGCGGTCGCCTTCTACGGCCCCTACCGCGACCCGGTCCGCAACATCTGGGTCGTCGAGTTCGCGATGATCGCCTGCGCGGGGATCGTGCCGCTCGCCCTGATCTGCGGACCGATCCGGGGCATCCCCTTGTGGTGGAGCGTGATCGACATGGCGTTCGGGGTGCTCGGAGTCGTTCCGCTGTACGTCGTACGGAAGAGGATCAAGCGGCTCGAGGCGTTCACCGCACCGAACTCGTCGGCGGTGCCCGCTACTTGAGCGCGGCCGTGATGATCCGGCCGATGACCGGGTTCGCGTTCTCGCTCTTCGCGTCGGTGGCGTTGACCGAGTAGACGACCGTGCGGCTCAGGTCGCGGGTGGCGGCGATCACCGAGTTGTAGCCGTACCGGCCACCGGTCTTGACCCAGTAGACCTTCCCGCCCGACTCGTAGCGCTGGAGCCCCGCGCTGTAGCTCGCGCCGGGGATGCCGGCCGGGACGGTGAACATCTCCTTCAGCTGCGGCCGCGGGACGATCCGGCCCCGGAAGAGGGCGGTGAGCAGGCGCTCCAGGTCCGCGGTCGTGGAGATCATGTCCCCGGCCGCGAACCGGTCCGCCTGGTTCCACTCCGTGACGTCCACGAACTCCGTCGTCCCGTCGGCCTTCTTCACCGCCTGGTAGCCCCGGTTGTGCGGGCCGAGGATGCGCGGGTCGGTGCCCGGGAAGTAGGTGTCCCGCATGCCGGCCGGTGCCAGCACCAGCCGCGTGACCTCGGAGGCGTACGACCGCCCGGCCACCTTCTCGATCAGCAGGCCGAGGAACGTGTAGTTGATGTTGAGGTAGTGCTGCTGCTTCCCCGGCCGGAACTCGGGCTCCTTCGCACCCGCGGACGCGGCGACCCGCTGCGGGGTGAGCGTGTCGAAGCGATGGGCGTACACCTCCTCGAAGGTGGTGCCGAGGCCGTCGCCCGCCGGGATACCGCTGGTGTGATTGAGTAACTGCCGCACGGTGATCGGCCGGAACTGCCTGCCGAGGAGGCCGGGAAGGTAGTGCTGGACCGGGGTGTCCAGGTCGATCCGGCCCGTGGCCGCCAGCCGCAGTACGGCCGTCGCGGTCACCACCTTCGTTGTCGACCCGGCCCGGAACCGCGCGTCCGGGTCGGCGGGCCGCCTGCTGCCCAGGTCGTGCACACCCGAACTGCCGCGCCATGTGCCGCCGCAACCCCCGATCCGCACCAGGGCCGCGGTGGCGTCCGCGTTCGGAAGCCCCGTGATCGCCGTGGACAGCGCCTCGGCATCCGGTGCGGAGGAGCTGCACCTGGAGGTGGAGGCGGAGGGGGCGGCGGACGCGGACGCGGTCAGAGGGCCGGCGCCCAGGGCGAGGGCAAGGGTGAGGGAGGTGGCGAGGACCGTCCTGCGGCGGAGGGCGGGCATGCGGCGGCTCCAGGGGTAGTGGGGTGTCCGTGTTCATCCTGTGGTGCTGCGACGGGCCACGGATCGTCGAGGAGGAGGGCGCCGGACCCTGGCCGTACCCCGAGCAACTGCCGCCGCAGCAAGGGGAGTTGTGGGGGAAACCCCCTAGGGGTGCAAAAAAGTGTTATCGCGGAGTCCTTCACTCCGTCTCCACTCTGTGATCCCCGACATAGCCAACTTCACCGGCTCGCCCGAGAGTGTGCCTGCGGAAACGAAGTGACAGCGGCCCGGAAGGACGACGTGGACACGCGGCAGTGGCGCGACACCATCGCGGCGGCGCAGGACGGCGACCGGAGGGCGTTGGACGAGCTCGTCGAGGGCTGGCTGCCGCTGGTGTACAACATCGTCGGCCGGGCCCTGAACGGACACGCCGATGTCGACGACGTCGTCCAGGAGACCATGCTGCGGGCCGTCGACCACCTCGGCAGCCTGCGCGACCCGGACAGTTTCCGGTCCTGGCTGGTCGCCATCGCCATGCGCCAGATACGGGACCGGGCCCGCCGCAGAACCCCCGCCCCGCTGGACGAGTCGGCCGCACGCGGGGCCGCCGACTTCGCCGAACTCACCGTACTGAGGCTGCAGTTGGAGGGGCAGCGGCGCGAGGTCGCGGAGGCGGCGCGCTGGCTCGACGACGAGGACCGGCAACTGCTCTCCCTGTGGTGGCTGGAGGTCGCCGGCGAGCTCACCCGGCGTGAACTGGCCGCCGCCGTCGGCATCAGCAGGCAGCACGCCGCCGTCCGCGTCCAGCGGATGAAGGAGCGACTGGAGACCTCCCGCGGCATCGTCCGCGCTCTCGACGGCGCCTGCCCCGACCTGCGCGAACTGACCGGCCGCTGGAACGGCCGCCCCGACTCGGTCTGGCGCAAGCGGCTCGCCCGGCACCTCCGCGGCTGCGGCTACTGCGGCGACACCCGCGAGTCCGTCGTACCGGCGGAGCGGCTCCTCGTGGGGATCGCGCTGGTCCCGGTCCCGGTCGGGTTCACGCTCTCCCTGGCCCTCGGCGGCAAGACGGCCGCGGCCGCCACGGTCGCCTCCGTGAGCTGGTCCGCGAAGGTGATGGGCGCGCTCACTCAGCCCGTCCTCGCGGTCACCGCGGGGGCGACGATCGTCGCGGGCGGCGCGTACGTCGTCGCCCGGACGCCCGACGCCCCGCCGCCGCGCGCCGTGGTCGCCCCCACGGCGGCGAGCACGTACCGGGCACCGTCCGCGGCCCCGACGCCGTCGGCGTCAACCTCACCCTCACCGTCCTCGTCCCCCTCGCCCTCGGCGACACCGAGCAGGGCGGTCCGCTACGGCAGCGTCGTCGACGCCGTCGACCGGGCACCGGACCCACGCACCCCGCCCGCCGCCCTGCCGCACCGGGCCGAGACCGGCGTCACCAGTACCGGCGGGGCGCACGCTGTCATGAACCACCGCGGGGACGGCGTCACGCTCACCGGCAAGGGCTATGTCCTGGTCCGCTGGCAGATCTCACCGCAGTACCGGGCAGGCAGCCTGGTCATGCCGTCCTGGACCGGCCTCAAGGGTGAGCTCTTCCACGTGGCCTCGGGCGGCGGCCGCCGCATGGACGACCCCGTCAGCGCCACCGACCCCACCGCGACCGGCATGGGCGACTCGACCACCGGCTACGCCGTCCCGCCCTCCGGCACCCAGCAGATGTGGCAGAACGAGTACTTCTACCTCGACGGCGCCGTCACCCTCACCGTGAACGAACGCGGCGCCGACTACGGCCTCAGCGTCTTCCCCTCCACCTGGGACGCGGCCGAGAAGGACATCACCACCGGCCCCGACCAGGGCGCGAAACGCTACGGCCTGGTCCGCGACACCGGCAAGGACGACACCCCTGTGCCGCAGTACCTGACACGCTCGACGCCGGCCGACCCGGCGACCGTGGCTCAGGAGTCCCGCGTGTAGCGCGTGGGCTCACTCCGGGGGCTGACGCTCGTCCGCCCGCAGCGCGCAGAGCACATCCACGCGGTTCGTCGTGATCGAGTCGACGCCGAGCGCGGCCAGGCGGCGCATCGAACGGCGGGTGTCGGGGGTCCAGACGGAGATCAGGTAGCCGTCGGCGTGGGTGCGGTCGGTGAGGCCCTTGTCGACCAGGCCGAAGCGGTAGTTGAGCCAGCGGGGCTTCACCGCGTCCAGGAGAGTGGGGCGTGGGGGTGCGAGGGTCGTCCAAGTGAGCGCGATCTCGGCGGCCGGGTCGGCTCCGCGTACGGCGAGCATGGCGGTGGCGTCGGCGCAGTAGTAGACGCGGTCCTCGGCTCCGCACTCACGGACCACGTCGACGATGCGGCGGGCCACGCGGACCTCGGAGGTGCCGGGCAGGTCCAGCATCAGGCGGTGGCCGTCCGTGGCCCGCAGCGCCTCCCCGAGGGTGGGCACCCCGCCGTCCGTCAGCCCTCGCACCTCGTCCGCGGACAGGGACCGCAGGGGCCGGTCGTGCTCCCACAGCCGCTTCAGCGTCCGATCGTGCAGCAGGACCGGCACGCCGTCCCTGGTGAGCCGTACGTCGATCTCCACCGCGTCCGCGCCCCGGTCGAGCGCGGAACGCAGGGAGCCGATCGTGTTCTCACGGACGCGGTAGGGGTCGCCGCGGTGTGCCACGGCCGTCAGCTTCTGCATGCGCCCATTGTGGTGGGCTCAGGGGGCGGACCAGGCAGTGGTGTAGGTGTCGATCTCGTCCTTGATCCTGGACTTGCCCTGTTCGTCCAGGAAGGACGCGTCGACCGCGTTCTTCGCCAGGTCGGCCAGGCCCCGCTCGTCGAGGTCCAGGAGCCTTGCCGCCACCGCGTACTCGCCGTTCAGGTCCGTACCGAACATCGGCGGGTCGTCGGAGTTGATCGTGACGATGATCCCGGCCTTCACGAACTCCTTGACCGGGTGCTCGTCGAGGGTGCGGACGGCCCGGGTGGCGATGTTGGAGGTGGGGCACACCTCCAGCGGGATGCGGTGCTCGGCGAGGTGGGCGAGGAGCTTCGGGTCCTGGAAGGAGTGCGTGCCGTGGCCGATGCGTTCGGCGCGGAGGTGGGTGAGGGCGTCCCACACCGTCTCCGGGCCCGTCGTCTCGCCGGCGTGCGGGACCGAGTGCAGGCCCGCCGCGATCGCCTGGTCGAAGTACGGCTTGAACTGGGGCCGGGGGACGCCGACTTCGGGGCCGCCGAGGCCGAAGCTCACGAGGCCCTCCGGGCGGAGGCGGTCGTCTGTGGCGAGCCGTGCCGTCTCCTCGGCCGCCTCCAGGCCTGCCTCGCCGGGGATGTCGAAGCACCAGCGCAGTACGGTGCCGAACTCCTTCTCGGCCGCCTTGCGGGCGTCCTCGATCGCGTCCATGAACGCGCGCTCCTCGATGCCGCGGCGGGTCGAGGAGAACGGAGTGATGGTGAGCTCGGCGTAGCGGACCTGCTGGCGGGCGAGGTCCCTGGCGACCTCGTAGGTCAGGAGCCGTACGTCCTCGGGGGTGCGGATCAGGTCCACGACGCTGAGGTACACGTCGATGAAGTGGGCGAAGTCCGTGAAGGTGAAGTAGTCGACCAGGGCTTCGGGGTCGGTGGGGACCTTGGAGTCGGGGTGGCGGGCGGCCAGTTCGGAGACGATGCGGGGGGAGGCGGAGCCGACGTGGTGGACGTGGAGTTCGGCCTTGGGCAGGCCGGCGATGAATGCGTGCAGGTGGTCGGGCGTCGTCATGGGGCCTCCCCTTGCTGGGCGCCTGGCACGGTGGTGGGTGCGGCGCGGTGATCGGCTGATCTTTGCGGTTCATCGTAGGTGGGTGGGGTTGTCGGGTGTCTGCGGGTCGGTGGGGGCGGGGGTTTTTGCGCAGTTCCCCGCGCCCCTGAGGTGGGTGGGTGGGTCGGGGCCGGGGGGGGGGGGGGGGGGGGGGGGGGGCGGCGGGGGGGGGGGGGGGGCGGGGGGGCGGGGGGGGGGGGGGCCC
>NZ_JBIAKA010000027.1:0-116784 GCF_042872225.1 Streptomyces sp. NPDC005374
GTTGCCCGGCTTCGACCCGCGCGGGCCGCGGCGCCGCGACGCGCTGGGGGGCCAGTTGCCGCCCGTGCCCCCCCAACACACCTCGTGTGGGGTCCCCCCCCGGGGGGGGGGGGCCACCCCTCACGTATGCCCTCAGGTCGTGGCGCGCGTACCCGGCAGCACGGTGGCCCGGGCCTTCGAGAGGCCCGGGCCACCGCTGTTCCGTCGCCCGTGGGCGACGTTTTCAGCCTTCCTGACCGGACGGCTTGCGCAGGGTCGGCCGGGCCGCCGCCGCGCGTGCGCTGACCCCGGCCCACCACTCCGACGCCGCCCACACCACCCGTGCGGTCGAACGCGGCGCGATCAGCGCGCGCGCCTGCGTGCCCCGGTCGGCCGAGCCGCGCAGCCCGCCGATCACCCGGAGCACGTCCTGGGTGAGACCGGCCGTCGGCAGGGGCCGCGGGGCGTAGAGCACCTGCTCCACGGCGTCCGCCACCCGGTGCACCGAGGCCGCGGCCGTCGGATCGAGATGCCCCAGCCGTACGATCCGCGCCGCCGCCTTGCGCGGTGTCTGCGAGTCGTCCGGCAGGATCCCGAAGTCCCACGCCGTGTCGGTCAGTTCCTGCCAGGCCGCCAGGGTGTGCGCGGCGGCGTCCGCCTCGCTGCGGCCGTGCCCGCCCAGCCGTACCGAACGGGTCCGCAGCCGCCACAGCATCGGCGACATCGGGATCGAGAGTCCGGCCAGCCCGACGAACACCCAGAACAGCAGCTTCAGATACCACCACTGGCCGCGTACGGCCCACCAGGGGCCCCCGCCGTCCGGGGCCGCAGCCGCCGCGGGGGACGCGCTGTCGCACGCCTCCAGCCTTCGCAGCTGGGCCGAGCAGCTCGCGCTCGCCGAAGCCGAGGCCGACGGTGCCGCGGACGCCCCCGCGGACGACCGCGGAATGTCCGGCGTCAGGTTGCCGGTGGCGTCCGGGACGGTGTACGAGGGCACCGTGCCCCGGGTCGGAGTGGGCTCGAAACGGGTCCAGCCCACGCCCTCGAAGTACAGCTCGGGCCAGGCGTGGGCGTCCTTGAGCCCCACCGACACCGAGCCGTCCGCCTGCGGAACGCCGGGTGCGAAGCCCACCGCGACCCGGGCGGGAATGCCCAGGGAGCGGGCCATCGCCGCCATGGCGAAGGAGAAGTGGACGCAGAACCCCTGTTTGTCCCGCAGGAAGTTGGCGATCGCATTGGGCCCGTCGCCGACCTCCACGTGGGTGTCGTACTCGAAGCCGCCGTTCACCGCGAAGTAGTCCTGGAGCGCGACCGCCTGCTCATACGGGTTCTTCGAACCCTCGGTGACCTCGCGGGCGGTCCTGGCGACCACCGAGGGCAGCGAGTCCGGCAGCTCGGTGTACTCGCGCTCGATGGCGGGGGGCGCGGCGGGTGCCGTGGCGAGCTGCTCGGCCGTCGGCGCCACCTCCAGGCTCTTCACCTCGTATGTGAGCCCACCCGTGTTCTGCCCGTGGTCGCCGACGAGCGCCATGCCCTGGGGCTCGTACCGCCAACTGCCCCGGGTCTTGACGCCACTGGGCGGGTACGGCATCGGCAGGTAGTTCTGCTGGTACCAGCTCGCCGCCGAGACGGTGGTCTCGATCTCGGTGCGCTTGACGTCCGAGCCGAGGCCGACCGGGGTGGGGAAGTCGTCCGGCACGGAGGTGATGGACCGCTTGGACGGCTTCCAGGTCCGGCCGTCGAAGTCGTCCAGGGAGACGATCCGCAGGTACAGGTTGGAGATGTCGGTGTCGCTCCCGGTCCGCAGGGAGAGGGCCTGACGGTCCTCGTCCACGTTCAGACTGTCGCGCAGGGACAGCAGGGGGTTCACCGCGGAGATGGTGCCGCCGTTCCCGTTGCCCAGGCCCCCTCCGGTGCCGGCGGCGTCCAGGAGGCCGCCGTTCATCGCGGGCAGGGCGAGCGGCACCACGAGGGCGACGCCCAGGGCGACCGCGCCGATGCGCCGGCCGGTACGGACCGGTGCCGTCGGGCCGGTGTCGGCGCCCGGCACGCGCGTCGTCCCGCCGAAGACACGGCCCCACTGCGAGAGCCGGTCGCGGCCCTCGGCCAGGAGCAGCAGCAGATAGCCGGCCGCCGCGACCAGGAACCACACCCAGTCGCTGCCCCCGTCGGACAGTCCCGCGGCGACGGAGTACAGCGCGAGCAGGGGCAGGCCCGCCGGGGCCGCGCTGCGGAAGGTCACCGCGAGGGCGTCGACCGCGAGCCCGATGATCAGGACACCGCCGAGCACCATCAGCCTGATGCCGTCGGAATCCAGTGGCGCCGGGATCGCGTACCGAGCGATGTCGTCGCCGCCCTGCTGGAGCAGGTCACCGAAGTGCAGGAACGCGCTCGGGCCGGGGACGAGTCCGAGGAAGGCCTGGTCACGGGCGAAAAGCAGGGTCAGCATGACCAGCGTGACGAGCGTCTGGGCCCCCACCGTCAGTGGACGGGCCAGCGGTATCCGCCGAGCACCCACGCCCACGACCGTCTGCACCCCGAGCAGGAAGGCCGCCTGGACGATCCAGCTGGCCGGCTCGACCAGCGGCAGCAGGGCGCACGCGGCCATCAGCGTGGCAGCCCACGCGCACAGCGCCAGTCGTGCCCGCCCGCTCATCACGACGCCTCCCCGGCGTCGGCCGCGCCGACGCCCATGCGCTCGCGGTCCGCGAGGCGCCACAGCTCTTCCAGCGCGGTCCCCCGCGGTACGCCCAGTGCCGTCCAGCCCGCCTCGCGCAGCATCCGCAGCCGTTCCTCGCGCTCCTCGGCCGGCCCGGCCATATCGGTCGGTTCCCGCACCCAGCTCTCGCTGTCCAGCACGAAGGCGAGCGCGCCCCCGCTGCGCTGCCGCATCTTGGCGGCCACCGTGGCCTGCTCCTCGTCGAGGTCACCGAAGAACGCCACCAGAAGGCCTTCGTTCCCCCTGCGCAGCACGTCGTACGCGTGCGACAGGCCGGTGCCGTCGGAGTGGTCGATCACCGCGAGGGTGTCCATCATCAGCCCGGCCGCGTCCGCCGTCCCCTGGCTGGCGCCCGCGAAGCCGTCGGCGCCCTCGCCGGGCACGGAGTTGCCGGTGTCCGTCAACAGCCGCACGGAGAAGCCCCGTTCGAGCATGTGGACCAGGACGGAGGCGGCGCCGGAGACGGCCCACTCGAAGGCCGAGTCCGGGCCCGCGCCCGCGTAGGCGAGGCCCCGGGTGTCCAGGAGCACCGTGCAGCGGGCGCGCTGGGGCTGCTCCTCGCGGCGGACCATCAGCTCGCCGTAGCGGGCGGTGGAGCGCCAGTGCACGCGGCGCAGGTCGTCGCCGTAGCGGTAGCCGCGCGGGATCACGTCGTCCTCGCCGGCCAGGGCGAGCGAGCGCTGCCGCCCGTCGCCGTACCCTCTGGCCTCGCCGGTCAGCCGCACCGGCGGCAGCGCCTCCACGCGCGGGATCACGGTCAGGGTGTCGTACGTCGAGAAGGAGCGGGTCAGTTCGCACATCCCGAAGGGGTCGGTCAGGCGCAGCTGGAGCGGGCCCAGCGGGTAGCGGCCGCGCAGGTCGGAGCGGACCCGGTAGGAGACCTCGCGGCGGCCGCCCGGTTCGACGCGGTCGAGTACGAAGCGGGGGCGCGGGCCGAGGACGTAGGGCACCCGGTCCTGGAGCATCAGCAGGCCGGTGGGCAGCCGGGAGACGTTGTCCATCCGCAGATGGACGCGGGCCTCGCTGCCGGCGGGCACGCGCGCGGGGGAGAGCCGGCGGCTGCCCGCGACCCGGTAGCGGGTGCGGTAGAGCACGCCGGCGCACACCAGGGGCAGCACGGCCAGCAGCAGGCCGACGCGCAGCAGGTCGCTCTGGCCCAGAACGTAGGAGCAGATGGCCGCGGCGATGCCGGCGGCGAAGAAGGAACGGCCCCGGGTGGTCAGACCGGCCAGCGCCGTGCGGATCCCGCCCTTGTCGCCCCGGTCGGCCTCGGCATGACCGGCGGGGCCGGGGCCCCCGGAGCTCATCACAGACTCCGCGGCGGCTGCTGCGGGTACGCGGGCGCGACCCGGCCGATCCCGAGGCCGCCCTGCTGGGGCGCGGCGGGCACCGGGGTGCGCTGGAGGATCTCCTGCACGACCTGTTCCGAGGTGCGCCGGTTCAGCTGGGCCTGGGCGGTGGGCAGCAGCCGGTGGGCGAGGACGGCCACGGCGAGCGCCTGGACGTCGTCCGGCAGTGCGAACTCCCGGCCGCTGAGCGCGGCGGAGGCCTTGGCGGCGCGCAGCAGGTGCAGCGTCGCGCGCGGGGAGGCGCCGAGTCTGAGATCGGGGTGGGTGCGCGTGGCGGAGACCAGGTCGACGGCGTACCGCCGGACCGTTTCGGCGACGTGGACGCCGCGGACGGCCTCGATGAGCTTCACGATGTCGTGCGCGTGGGCCACCGGCTGAAGGTCCTCCAGCGGGCTCACCCCGCCGTGGATGTCGAGCATCTGCAGCTCGGCCTCCACGCTCGGGTAGCCGACCGAGACGCGCGCCATGAAGCGGTCGCGCTGGGCCTCCGGCAGCGGGTAGGTGCCCTCCATCTCGACCGGGTTCTGGGTGGCCACCACCATGAACGGATGGGGCAGCTCGTAGGTCTGCCCGTCGATGGTGACCTGGCGTTCCTCCATCGACTCCAGGAGCGCCGACTGGGTCTTCGGCGAGGCGCGGTTGATCTCGTCGCCGATCACGATCTGCGCGAAGATCGCACCCGGTTTGAACTCGAAGTCCCGGCGCTGCTGATCCCAGATGGACACACCCGTGATGTCCGAGGGCAGCAGGTCGGGCGTGAACTGGATACGGCGCACCGAGCAGTCGATGGACCGCGCCAGGGCCTTGGCCAGCATGGTCTTGCCGACGCCGGGGACATCCTCGATCAGAAGATGTCCCTCGGCGAGCAACACGGTCAGAGAGAGCCGTACGACCTCGGGCTTCCCCTCGATCACGCCCTCCACCGAACTGCGTACCCGCTCCACGACGGCGGTCAGATCAGTGAGGCTCGATCGATCGTCATAGGTGGTCACCCGGCCCTCCTCGGCCCGTACTTTCCGGGCCGACGCTCTGTGACGCGTAACCGGCCCACCCCGAATTACGGACACCACGCGTGAAACGTTCCGCGTGATGCCACACCCGCATTCTTGCTGCCGTTACCGATTCGTGTCACTCGACTGTGGACAACTGGCTGCGCTATGTCTGGTCCTGCGGTGTTTTGGGCGTCACCAGAGCCGAAATCAACAGCCGAACGACAGCTACGACAGCCGGTCAGGCGGGGTCGATCTCGCGCAGCAGCCCCGTCTTCACATCGAAAACGAAGCCACGTACGTCGTCGGTGTGGAGCAGGAACGGCGAGGTGCGCACCCGCTGCATGGACTGCCGCACGTCCTGGTCCACGTCCCGGAAGGCCTCCACCGCCCAGGCGGGCCGCTGGCCGACCTCCATCTCCAGATCGGTGCGGAAGTCCTCGGTGATCGCCTCCAGACCGCAGCCGGTGTGGTGGATCAGGACGATGCTGCTGGTGCCGAGCTTGCGCTGGCTGATGGTGAGCGAGCGGATCACGTCGTCGGTGACCACGCCGCCCGCGTTGCGGATGGTGTGGCAGTCGCCGAGCTCCAGGCCGAGCGCGGCGTGCAGGTCGAGACGGGCGTCCATGCAGGCCACGACGGCCACGTGCAGGACCGGGCGGGCGTCCATACCGGGGTCGGAGAAGGCGGCGGCGTATCGCTCGTTGGCGTCGACCAGGCGGTCGGTCACGGTGCCGCGGGATATGGCGCCTTCGGTGGGAACGGGTGCGGAAGTCGTCATAGCCATGACGTTACTGGTCACTGCGGTTCCGGTCCTGCCGTGAGAAGGGAAAAAGAGCGTCATCACGTCCTCGGTGTGAGGTAACCCACAAGAGTGTCGGGTGCACCCGAACGGGTGGTTTCCGAGCTCCCGTCGCTTCGAGTCCGGCCCGGTGCGCGACGCGCAGGCCAGTTGATTGACCGCGAGACCCCGTGGACTAAAGTGACGCGAAGCGGGAGGCGAGGCCTCCTTGCTGACATTCCCCGGAGGCCCCCGGCTCACGCACGGATGGTCTCCCCACGTGCGCGGCGCGTACGTACGGCTCGGCCTCCTCCCGCTCCCGGTCGGCTGACGCTTCCGGCGCCGGCAGGCCTCCCCTTCACCGGGGTCCCCCAGCGTGCTGGGGGAGAGCGAGGAACCGGCGGTGCGTAAGGCCCGCCGAACCTGAGAGGGCCCCTTGAGCCAGAGTCGACACGTCCCGGTGATGCTCCAGCGGTGCCTGGACCTGTTGGCCCCCGCCCTGGAGCGGCCCGGAGCGGTGGTCGTCGACTGCACGCTCGGCCTCGGCGGCCACAGCGAGGCCCTGCTCCAGCGGTTCCCCGAGGCCCGGCTCGTCGCCCTGGACCGGGACAAGGAGGCCCTGCGCCTGTCCGGCGAGCGGCTCGCGCCCTTCGGTGAGCGCGCCACCCTCGTCCACGCGGTCTACGACGAACTCCCGGACGTCCTCGACCGGCTCGGCATCGCGCGCGTGCAGGGCGTCCTCTTCGACCTCGGCGTCTCCTCCATGCAGCTCGACGAGGCCGACCGAGGCTTCGCCTACGCCCAGGACGCGCCGCTGGACATGCGCATGGACCAGACGACCGGCATGAGCGCCGCCGAGGTCCTCAACACCTACCCGCCGGGCGAACTCGTGCGGATCCTCAGGGCGTACGGCGAGGAGAAGCAGGCCAAGCGGATCGTGTCCGCGATCGTGCGCGAGCGCGCCAAGGAGCCGTTCTCCCACAGCGCGCGACTCGTCGAACTGATCCGTGACTCCCTGCCGCAGGCCGCCAAGCGCACCGGGGGCAACCCGGCCAAGCGCACCTTCCAGGCACTGCGCATCGAGGTCAACGGCGAACTCTCCGTTCTGGAGCGGGCGATCCCGGCCGCGGTGGAGTCGCTGGCCGTCGGCGGCCGGATCGCCGTGCTGTCGTACCACTCGCTGGAGGACCGGCTGGTCAAGCAGGTGTTCGCGGCCGGCGCGGCCAACACCGCCCCGCCCGGGCTGCCCGTCGTCCCCGAGCGTTACCAGCCGAGGCTCAAGCTGCTCACGCGCGGTGCCGAACTTCCCA
This sequence comes from Streptomyces sp. NPDC005374, assembly GCF_042872225.1. NCBI lineage: Bacteria > Bacillati > Actinomycetota > Actinomycetes > Kitasatosporales > Streptomycetaceae > Streptomyces > Streptomyces sp. NPDC005374. The sequence goes on from NZ_JBIAKA010000027.1 coordinate 7,128, forward strand.
CCGAGGAAGAGGTCGCCGAGAACCGGCGGGCCGCGCCGGCGCGCTGCAGGGGCGCGGAGCGAATCAGGGAGTCCATCGAGTGAAGTGCATGAGGCGCGTGACGGGCATGCGTGAGTCGGTAGACCGGACTCACTGGAGGACGTGTGAGTAGGAAACCCGAACTGAGAGGGAGGGCGGCCCGGCTCGCGCGCCTCTTCCCCGGCACGGCGAGCCGAGGACAGGCGGCCCGCACTCCCTTCGTGCTGCTCGTGGTCCTTCTCCTGGGTGGTGGCCTCATCGGGCTGCTGGTGCTGAACTCCGCGCTCAGCGAGGGGTCGTTCAAGCTCAGCGACCTCCAGAAGGACACGAAGAGCCTCACCGACGAGCAGCAGGGTCTCCAGCGGGACATCGACGCCTACTCCGCGCCCGAGGCCCTGGTGCGCCGCGCCCAGGAACTCGGCATGGTGCCCGGCGGCGACCCGGTTTTCCTCGACCCCGACGGCACCGTCAAGGGCGTCCCGTCCCCCGCCTCCGGCGCCGAACCGGCCTCCGCGCGGATGCCGCTCGTCCTCGCACCCGAAGCGATGGGCAACGCGGCCGTCCCGACGCCGACGGCGAGCCCCACCCCTACGGACGCCCTGTCGCAGACCCCCGAGGTCGCCGAGGCCCCCGAGGCCGCCGTACCGGCCTCGGACACCGCTCCCTCCGAAGCACCGCCCTCCACCAACCCGACCCCGACCCCCGGCAGGTGACGGAAGTGTCCGACGATTTCGGCAGGCAACCGCCGCGCCGCCGCGTGCCCGGACCCGCGCGCCCCGAGCGCTCCGCCCGCCCCGTCGGCCGACCGCGCCCGGGTCCCGGGGCCCGTCCGGCCCGCCGCCCGGCGGCGCCCCGCTCCGGCGCCCCCAAGACCATCCGCCTGGGCAGCCCCCGCCCCCGGCTGCGCCTGGTCGGCCTCGCGCTGACCCTCGTGCTGAGCGCCTTCGTCGTACGACTGCTCCAGGTGCAGGCCGTCGATGCCAGCACCTATGCCGCCAAGGCCGAGCAGAACCGGTACGTCGGCTACACGCTGGCCGCCGAGCGCGGCGGGATCACCGACCGCGACGGCGTGACCCTCGCGACCAGCGAGGACGCGTACGACATCACCGCCGACCCCACGCTGTTCACCCGCAAGCAGCTGAAGGTCGACGACGGTCCCGAACAGGCCGCCGCCCTGCTCGCCCCGATCCTGGGCGAGGAGCAGGAGACGATCGTGAACAAGCTGCGGCCCGCGGACAAGAAGCTCCGCTACGTCCTGCTCGCGCACCGCCAGACCCCGCAGGTCTGGAAGCAGATCAAGGACCTCAGGTCCGCGCTGGCGACCAAGGCGGAGACCGACCCGGACACGGCCAACGTCCTCGCGGGCGTCCTGTCCGTGCCGACGACCAAGCGCGTGTACCCGAACGGCGACCTCGCCGCCGGGATACTGGGCTGGGTCAACGCCGACGGCAAGGGCGGCGGCGGGGTCGAGCAGCAGCTGAACACCCTGCTGGCCGGCAAGGACGGCAAGATCCGCTACGCCCAGTCCGGCGGCCGTCAGGTGCCCACCGTGGGCTCCACCGAGACCCCCGCGGTACCCGGCAGCGACGTCGAACTCACCATCGACCGCGACATCCAGTGGGCCGCCCAGCAGGCCATCACCGACCAGGTGAAGGAGTCCAAGGCGGACCGCGGGTACGTGATAGTGCAGGACACGCAGACCGGCCAGGTCCTCGCCATGGCCAACTCGCCCGGCTTCGACCCCAACGACCTGTCCAAGGCCAGCTCGGTGAACATGGGCAACGCGGCCCTCCAGGACGCCTACGAGCCCGGTTCCACCGCGAAGGTCATGTCGATGGCCGCCGTACTGGAACAGGGCGTCGCCACCCCGCTGACGCATGTGATCGTGCCCAACCGGCTGCACCGCGGCGACCGGCTGTTCAAGGACGACATCGACCACGAGACCTGGTACCTCACGCTCAACGGCGTGCTCGCCAAGTCCAGCAACATCGGCACCATCCTGGCGACCGGCCAGCTGGGCAGGACCCAGGCGCAGGCCAACCAGGTCCTCTACTCCTACCTGCGCAAGTTCGGCCTCGGCAGCTACAGCGGGCTGGACTTCCCCGGCGAGACCCCGGGCATCCTCGCCAAGCCCGCCGACTGGTCGACCTCGCAGCAGTTCACGATTCCTTTCGGCCAGGGCGTGTCCCTCAACGCCATGCAGGCCGCCTCTGTCTACTCGACGATCGCCAACGGCGGTGTCCGCGTCGAACCCACGCTCGTACGCGGCACGAAGGGGCCCGACGGACGCTTCACCCCCGCCGCGACCCCCAAGCAGACAAGGGTCGTCAGCGCCAAGACGGCCAGGACGCTCGCCAAGATGCTGGAGTCGGTCGTGGACGACCAGGAAGGCACCGGCGGCAAGGCGCGCATTCCCGGCTACCGGGTCGCGGGCAAGACGGGTACGGCCAACCGCGTGGATCCGGCCACCGGCAAGTACAAGGGCTACACCTCGTCGTTCGCCGGTTTCGCGCCCGCCGACAAGCCCCGCATCACCGTCTACTGCGCCATCCAGAACGCCACCAAGGGCAGCTACTTCGGCGGCCAGATCTGCGGATCCGTCTACAAGCAGGTCATGGAGTTCGCCCTGAAGACGCTCCAGGTCCCGCCCACGGGGGCGAAGGCCGCGAACCTGCCCGTCACCTACACACCCTGATCAGCCGCTCACCGGCACCTGACCAGCACCTCATCAGCACCTCGGAAAGGCCACCAGGAACCACCTCGTGACGACGATCACCTCCGATTCCGGGAACCAGGGCACGCCCCGCCCCTCACTTCGCTCCGAGGCGGGTGCGCCCGGTACGCTCACCGCCGTGCCACACCCTGATCAGTCCCAAACCACCCAGAAGGGCGCACCCGTGACATATCCGGGACCGCCCCGGCCGGTCCGGGTCTCCGCAACACCCCTCGCGGAGCTCGCCGATCAGCTGGGTACCGCCACGCCGGAAAGCGCCGCGGAGGTCACGGGCATCACCCATGACTCGCGTGCCGTGCGCCCCGGCGACCTGTACGCCGCCCTCCCCGGTGCCCGGCTGCACGGAGCCGACTTCGTCACCCAGGCCGTCGGCCTCGGCGCGGTCGCGGTGCTGACCGACCCGACGGGTGCCGAGCGTGCCGCCGCGAGCGGGCTCGCGGTGCTGGTCGTCGACGACCCGCGCGCGCGGATGGGCGAACTGGCGACCACCATCTACGGCCGCCCCGGCGCCGATCTGCTTCAGATCGGCATCACCGGTACCTCAGGCAAGACCACGACGGCGTACCTCGTCGAGGGCGGCCTGAAGACCTCCCGCAGCACCGGGCTCATCGGCACCGTCGAGACGCGCATCGGCGACGAGCGCATCAAGTCCGAGCGCACCACGCCCGAAGCCACTGATCTCCAGGCCCTGTTCGCGGTCATGCGGGAGCGCGGGGTGGAGGCGGTCGCCATGGAGGTCTCCAGCCACGCGCTGGTCCTCGGCCGGGTCGACGGCTGTGTCTTCGACATCGGCGTCTTCACCAACCTCAGCCCGGAACACATGGAGTTCCACTCCGGCATGGAGGACTACTTCCAGGCCAAGGCACAGCTCTTCACGCCGAAACGCAGCCGTCTCGGCGTCGTCAACCTCGACGACGAGTACGGTCGTCGGCTGGTCGAGGAAGCCACGGTCCCGGTCGTCACCTTCTCCGCCGAGGGCCACCCCGACGCCGACTGGCGCGCCGTGGACGTCCATGTCGGGCCCATGGACTCGACGTTCACCGTGCTCGGCCCCAAGGACGAGCGGATCACCGCCAGGTCACCGCTGCCGGGCCCCTTCAACGTGGCGAACACCCTCGCCGCGATCGTCGCCCTGGCCGCGGCCGGCCTCGACCCGCAGACCGCCGCCGACGGTGTCGCGGCGGTGCCGGGTGTGCCCGGCCGGCTGGAGCGCGTGGACGCCGGACAGCCCTACCTCGCGGTGGTGGACTACGCCCACAAGACGGATGCCGTCGAATCGGTGCTCAAAGCGCTCCGCAAGGTCACCGAGGGCAGGGTGCACGTCGTGCTGGGCTGCGGAGGCGACCGGGACAGGACCAAGCGCGGCCCCATGGGCGCCGCCGTGGCCCGCCTCGCCGACACCGCCGTACTGACCTCCGACAACCCCCGCTCCGAGGATCCCCTCGCGATCCTCGCAACCATGCTCGAAGGTGCCGCGTCCGTGCCAGTACACGAGCGCGGCGAGGTCCAGGTCTTCGAGGACCGGGCGGCCGCGATCGCCGCAGCCGTCGCCCGCGCGCAGCCCGGGGACACCGTGCTCGTCGCGGGCAAGGGCCACGAGCAGGGCCAGGACATCGCCGGGGTGGTCCGTCCCTTCGACGACCGCCAAGTGCTTCGAGAAGCCATCCATAAGACCCAGGGATGAACTTGTGATCGCCCTCTCTCTCGCCGAGATCGCCTCAGTCGTCGGCGGGCAGACGCACGACATACCGGATCCGTCGGTGCAGGTGCACGGGCCCGTCGTCATCGACTCCCGGCAGGTGAAGGACGGCACTCTGTTCGCCGCCTTCGTGGGGGAGCGCGTCGACGGCCACGACTACGCGGAACAGGCCGTCCGGGCGGGCGCGGTGGCCGTGCTCGCCCAGCGCCCCGTCGGTGTGCCCGCGATCGTCGTCGAGGACGTCCAGTCGGCTCTCGGCGCCCTCGCGCGTCATGTCGTACGACGGCTCGGCGCGACCCTGGTGGCCCTCACCGGCTCCGCGGGCAAGACCAGCACCAAGGACCTGATCGCCCAGGTGCTGCGGACCAAGGCGCCGACGGTGTTCACGCCCGGCTCGCTCAACAACGAGATCGGGCTGCCGCTCACGGCGCTCACCGCCACCGAGGAGACGAGGTTCCTCGTCCTGGAGATGGGCGCCCGCGGCATCGGCCACATCAGCTACCTCACGGATCTGACGCCCCCCAAGGTCGGCCTCGTCCTCAACGTCGGCACCGCCCACATCGGCGAGTTCGGCGGCCGCGAGCAGATCGCGCAGGCCAAGGGCGAACTCGTGGAGGCGCTTCCGGAGGACGGCACCGCGATCCTCAACGCCGACGATCCCCTCGTACGGGCCATGGCGTCCCGTACGAAGGCGAAGGTGATCCTTTTCGGAGAGTCCGGCGAAGCGGACGTACGCGCCGAGAACGTACGACTCACGGACAGCGGACAGCCCGCCTTCAGCCTTCGCACACCCTCCGGTGCAAGCGAAGTGACCATGCGCCTGTACGGTGAGCACCACGTGTCGAACGCGCTCGCCGCGGCCGCCGTCGCCCATGAGCTGGGCATGTCCGCAAGTGAGATCGCCACCGCGCTCTCCGAGGCGGGCTCCCTCTCCCGCTGGCGTATGGAGGTCACCGAGCGCCCGGACGGCGTGACCATCGTCAACGACGCCTACAACGCGAACCCCGAGTCCATGCGAGCGGCCTTGCGCGCGCTCGCGGCGATGGGCAGGGGGCGGCGGACCTGGGCGGTGCTCGGCAAGATGGCCGAGCTCGGGGACGAGGCGCTCGCCGAGCACGACGCGGTCGGACGGCTCGCCGTCCGGCTCAATGTCGGCAAGCTCGTCGCGGTCGGGGGCAGGGAAGCGTCCTGGCTGCAACTGGGCGCATATAACGAGGGTTCGTGGGGTGAGGAGTCGGTGCACGTGTCCGACGCACAGGCGGCGGTCGACCTGCTGCGCAGTGAGTTGCGCCCGGGAGACGTCGTCCTCGTGAAGGCGTCCCGATCGGTAGGCCTGGAGAGCGTCGCCCAGGCGCTGCTCGACGCCGAGGGTGAGGTTTCCGCCCGATGATGAAGCAGATCCTGTTCTCAGGAGTCATCGGCCTGTTTCTGACCCTGGTCGGCACTCCGCTGCTGATCAAGCTGCTCGCGCGCAAGGGTTACGGCCAGTACATCCGGGACGACGGCCCGCGCTCGCACGGCAGCAAGCGCGGTACGCCGACGATGGGTGGTATCGCCTTCATCTTCGCGACGGTCGCCGCCTACTTCCTGTCCAAGGTCATCACCGGTTTCCCCCCGACCTACTCGGGCATGCTGGTGCTCGGCCTGATGTGCGGCATGGGCCTGGTCGGTTTCCTCGACGACTACATCAAGATCGTCAAGCGGCGTTCGCTGGGCCTGCGGGCCAAGGCGAAGATGGCCGGCCAGCTGATCGTCGGCATCAGTTTCGCGGTGCTCGCGCTGATGTTCCCGGACGTCCGCGGCAACACCCCGGCCTCGACGAAGCTGTCGTTCATCACGGACTTCGGCTGGAAGATCGGCCCGATCCTGTTCGTGGTCTGGGCGCTGTTCATGATCCTCGCGATGTCGAACGGGGTGAACCTCACCGACGGTCTGGACGGCCTCGCCACCGGCGCCTCGGTCCTCGTCTTCGGCGCCTACACGTTCATCGGTGTCTGGCAGTTCCAGGAGTCCTGCGCCAACGCGACGACCCTGACCAACCCGAACGCCTGCTACGAGGTACGAGATCCCCTCGACCTGGCGGTCATCGCCTCCGCGCTGATGGGTGCCTGCCTGGGCTTCCTGTGGTGGAACACCTCGCCGGCCAAGATCTTCATGGGCGACACGGGTTCGCTCGCCCTCGGCGGTGTCCTCACGGGCCTGGCGATCCTCTCCCGCACCGAGCTGCTCGTCGCCATCATGGGCGGCCTCTTCGTCCTCATCACCATGTCGGTGGTCATCCAGGTCGGCTCCTTCAAGCTCACCGGGAAGCGCGTCTTCCGAATGGCTCCGCTCCAGCACCACTTCGAACTCAAGGGCTGGTCCGAAGTCCTCATCGTGGTCCGTTTCTGGATCATCCAGGGCATCTGTGTGATCGTCGGCCTGGGTCTCTTCTACGCGGGATGGGCAGCAGAAAAGTGACCTCCTCGGAGCCCGTCGACTGGCAGGGCAAGCACGTCACCGTCGCCGGGCTCGGAGTCTCCGGCATCCCGGCGGCCAAGGCGCTGCACGCGCGCGGAGCGAACGTCACGGTCGTCAACGACGGCGACGACGCACGCGCGCGTGAGCAGGCCGCCGAGTTGGAGGCGCTGGGCGTCACCGTGCGCCTCGGTGACGGCGCGACCCTGCCGGAAGGCACCGAACTCGTCGTCACAGCACCCGGCTGGAAGCCGGACAAGCCGCTCTTCACGGCGGCCCGTGAAGCCGGTGTCGAGATCTGGGGCGACGTCGAACTCGCCTGGCGGCTCAGGGGTCCCGATGCGGCCCCCTGGCTCGCGATCACCGGCACCAACGGCAAGACGACCACCACCCAGATGCTGGCGTCGATCCTGAAGGCCGCAGGCCTGCGCACCGCGGCCGTCGGCAACATCGGTGTCTCCGTGCTGGACGCGGTGCTCGGCGACGAGCAGTACGACGTGCTGGCCGTGGAGTTGTCGAGCTATCAGCTCCACTGGGCACCCTCGCTGCGCGCCCACTCCGCCGCCGTGCTCAACCTCGCCCCCGACCACCTCGACTGGCACGGCTCCATGGAGGCGTACGCCGCCGACAAGGGCCGCATCTACGAGGGCAATCGGGTCGCCTGCGTCTACAACGCCGCCGACAAGGCCACCGAGGACCTGGTGCGCGAGGCGGACGTCGAAGAGGGCTGCCGGGCCGTCGGTTTCACCCTCGGCACCCCCGGGCCGTCCCAACTCGGCGTCGTGGAAGGCATCCTGGTCGACCGCGCCTTCGTCGAGAACCGGCAGCAGAACGCCCAGGAGCTCGCCGAGGTCTCCGACGTCGACCCGCCGGCCCCGCACAACATCGCCAACGCCCTCGCGGCGGCGGCCCTCGCACGCGCTTTCGGGGTGCCCGCGGGCGCCGTACGGGACGGGCTGCGCAACTTCACCCCGGACCCCCACCGCATCGCCCACGTGGCCGATGTGGCCCAGGTCGCGTACGTGGACGACTCCAAGGCCACCAACACCCACGCGGCGGAAGCCTCGTTGGCGGCGTACGAGTCGATCGTGTGGATCGCGGGCGGACTCGCCAAGGGGGCGACCTTCGACGAGCTGGTCACCAAGTCGGCAAAGCGACTTCGCGGTGTCGTGCTCATCGGCCAGGACCGCGCCCTGATCCGTGAAGCCCTCGCGCGACACGCCCCGGAACTCCCCGTGGTCGACCTCGACCGGACCGACACTGGGGCGATGCTCGCGGCTGTCCAGGAGGCTTCGCGCCTCGCCGTCGCAGGGGACACGGTGCTGCTGGCCCCGGCCTGCGCCTCGATGGACATGTTCGCCAACTACAACAAGCGCGGTGACGCGTTCGCGGAGGCGGTTCGCGAACTCGGCTCCTGACCGACGTAGCGGAGGCGTTGATGCCAACCAGCCGTACCGGCCGGCCGCCCGTACAGCGGGCGCCCCGCCGCCCCGCCGTCTCCCGGCCGGCCCGCGACAACCCCGTACGACGGCTGTACGGCGATGCCAGGCTCGCCTGGGACCGGCCGCTGACCGCCTACTACCTGATCCTCGGCGGCAGTCTGCTGATCACCGTGCTCGGCCTGGTGATGGTCTACTCGGCCTCCCAGATCACGGCCCTGCAGCTGTCGTTGCCGGGATCCTTCTTCTTCCGCAAACAGTTCCTGGCCGCCGTGATCGGCGCCGTCCTGCTGCTGGCGGCCTCGCGGATGCCGGTCAAGCTGCACCGGGCGCTCGCCTATCCGATCCTCGCGGGCGCGGTCTTCCTGATGGCCCTCGTGCAGGTGCCGGGGATAGGGATGTCGGTCAACGGCAACCAGAACTGGATCTCGCTCGGCGGCTCCTTCCAGATCCAGCCCAGCGAGTTCGGCAAGCTCGCCCTCGTGCTGTGGGCGGCCGACCTGCTCGCCCGCAAGCAGGACAAGAAGCTGCTGACCCAGTGGAAGCACATGCTGGTGCCGCTCGTGCCGGTCGCCTTCCTGCTGCTCGGTCTGATCATGCTCGGCGGCGACATGGGCACCGCGATCATCCTGACGGCGATCCTGTTCGGCCTGCTGTGGCTGGCGGGGGCGCCGACCCGGCTGTTCGTCGGGGTGCTGTCGGTCGCCGCCCTCATCGGTGTGATCCTCATCAAGACCAGCCCGAACCGCATGGCCCGGCTCGCCTGCATCGGTGCCACCGAGCCCAGGTCCGGCGGCGCCGACTGCTGGCAGGCCGTGCACGGCATCTATGCCCTCGCCTCCGGCGGAATCTTCGGTTCCGGGCTCGGGGCGAGTGTGGAGAAATGGGGCCAACTACCCGAAGCCCACACCGACTTCATCTTCGCCGTCACCGGTGAGGAACTGGGCCTCGCGGGGACGCTGTCGGTGCTCGCCCTCTTCGCGGCTCTAGGCTATGCGGGTATCCGCGTGGCCGGACGCACGGAGGACCCCTTCGTCAGGTATGCCGCGGGTGGCGTGACCACCTGGATCACCGCTCAGGCGGTGATCAACATCGGTGCGGTGCTCGGCCTGCTGCCGATCGCCGGTGTCCCGCTCCCGCTGTTCTCCTACGGAGGTTCCGCCCTGCTGCCGACCATGTTCGCCGTCGGGCTGCTGATCGCGTTCGCGCGTGACGACCCCGCCGCGCGGGCGGCGCTTTCGATGCGGCAACCCCGCTTCGGCAGAAAGCGGGCGGGAGGCGCCGTGCCGGCACGGGGGCCTCGGAGATGGAACACGATGAGACGGCGTGCCCCGGTGGCGCGTTCGTCCGGAGAGCGGTGAATTTCGGTGCATGTCGTACTCGCCGGTGGGGGGACCGCCGGCCACATCGAGCCGGCGCTCGCCCTCGCGGACGCCCTGCGCAGGCAGGACCCGAGCGTGGGGATCACGGCTCTGGGCACGGAACGGGGGCTGGAGACCAAGCTCGTCCCACAGCGGGGCTACGAGCTCGCGCTCATCCCGGCCGTCCCGCTGCCCCGTAGGCCCACTCCCGAGCTGATCACCGTCCCTGGTCGGCTGCGCGGCACGATCAAGGCCACCGAGCAGATCCTGGAGCGCACCAAGGCCGACGCGGTCGTCGGCTTCGGCGGCTACGTGGCGCTGCCCGGCTATCTCGCCGCCAAGCGCCTCGGGGTGCCGATCGTCGTCCACGAGGCCAACGCCCGCCCCGGTCTGGCGAACAAGATCGGCTCCCGGTACGCCGCCCAGGTCGCCGTCGCCACGCCGGACAGCAAGCTGCGCAACTCCCGCTACATCGGGATCCCGCTGCGCCACACCATCGCCACCCTGGACCGGGCCGCCGCTCGCCCCGAGGCCCGGCACATGTTCGGCCTGGATCCCAACCTGCCGACCCTGCTGGTCTCCGGCGGCTCGCAGGGCGCCCGGCGCCTGAACGAGGTCGTCCAGCAGGTAGCGCCCTGGCTCCAGCAGGCCGGGATCCAGATCCTGCACGCGGTCGGCCCGAAGAACGAACTGCCGCATGTGCAGCAGATGCCGGGGATGCCCCCCTATATCCCGGTAAGTTACCTGGACCGGATGGACCTCGCGTACGCCGCGGCCGACCTGATGCTCTGCCGCGCGGGCGCGATGACCGTCGCCGAACTCTCCGCCGTCGGGCTCCCGGCCGCCTACGTCCCGTTGCCCATCGGCAACGGCGAACAGCGGCTGAACGCCCAGCCGGTGGTCAAGGCCGGCGGCGGACTGCTGGTGGACGACGCGGAACTGACGCCGGACTGGGTCCGGGCCAACGTCCTGCCCGTGCTCGCCGACCCGCACCGGCTGTACGAGATGTCCCGCGCCGCCGCCGAGTTCGGCCGCCGGGACGCCGACGACCTGCTCGTCGGCATGGTGTACGAGGCGATCGCCTCACAGCGCCGCTAGGACCCGTGTACGAAGGGCAGGAAGCGTGGCCGGATCGACCACCGCCGAGCGCGGTGAACGCCAGCAGGAGTCGTCCGGCCCGCCTCCCGTCCGCGGGTTGAGGGCGCGTCGACTTCGTACGATCATCATCCTCGCCGGGGTGCTCGTGCTTCTCTCCGCGGGCTCCGTCTGGCTGTTGTACGGCTCCCAGTGGCTTCGCGTCGAACGGGTGTCGGTCTCGGGAACCGATGTACTGACCCCGGAGCAGGTGCGCGAGGCCGCCGATGTGCCGGTCGGATCGCCGTTGATTTCCGTCGACACCGACGCGATTGCGGCACGGCTGCGCCGGAAATTGCCCCGAATTGACGCGGTTGATGTGACCCGTTCCTGGCCCCACGGAATCGGGCTGAAAGTGACTGAGCGTACTCCGGTTCTGCTTGTCCAAAAGGGCGGAAACTTTGTCGAAGTGGACGATGAAGGTGTCCGATTCGCCACGGTTTCCCGAGCCCCGAAAGGCGTCCCCGCGCTGCAATTGACGCTCTCTCAGCCGGGTTCCCGCGCCGCGAGCCTGCGACGCTTCGGCGAGAGCCGGCTCGTGCGTGAAGCGGTGCGCGTGGCGGGTGACATTCCGGCCGCCGTCGCCCGCGCGACCCGTTCCGTCAAGGTGCGTTCGTACGACGACATCTCGCTGGAGTTGAACGACGGCCGGACCGTCGCCTGGGGCAGCAGCGAGAAGGGTGCCGCCAAGGCCCGCACCCTCACCGCTCTCATGAAAGCCACCCCGGATGCGCGGCACTTCGACGTCGGCGTTCCCACCGCCCCTGTGTCATCAGGGAGTTGACGCGCATCAGCGCAGGCCAGCACCCTGGTTGGGCACCGCTACGCCTGATCACATAGGGTGAAAAGAAAAACGGGAGGTTCGGCGTGTTCGTTGAACGTGCGCCACTTGTCGACTTAGTGTCCTGTTCAGAAGACTCCAGAGAACAGACACACTGGTAACCCTAAACTTCAGCGTTAGGGTTCGGGTCGGCGCTACGGACCGTCCCATTCGGCATCAGTCGTCGGATCGCACTCACCCGCGAAGCGACGACACGTAACTCGAGGCGAGAGGCCTTCGACGTGGCAGCACCGCAGAACTACCTCGCAGTCATCAAAGTCATCGGTGTCGGCGGCGGTGGTGTCAATGCCATCAACCGGATGATCGAGGTCGGTCTCAAGGGCGTCGAGTTCATCGCCATCAACACCGACGCGCAGGCGCTGTTGATGAGCGACGCCGACGTCAAGCTCGACGTCGGCCGTGAACTCACCCGCGGACTCGGCGCCGGAGCCAACCCGGCCGTCGGCCGCAAGGCCGCCGAGGACCACCGCGAGGAGATCGAGGAGGTCCTCAAGGGGGCCGACATGGTCTTCGTGACGGCCGGCGAGGGCGGCGGCACCGGCACCGGCGGCGCACCCGTCGTGGCCAACATCGCCCGCACCCTCGGCGCCCTCACCATCGGCGTGGTCACCCGCCCGTTCACCTTCGAGGGACGGCGACGGGCCAACCAGGCCGAGGACGGCATCGCGGAACTCCGCGAAGAGGTCGACACCCTCATCGTCATCCCCAACGACCGGCTGCTGTCCATCTCGGACCGCCAGGTCTCGGTGCTCGACGCCTTCAAGTCGGCCGACCAGGTCCTCCTGTCCGGCGTCCAGGGCATCACAGACCTGATCACCACCCCCGGTCTGATCAACCTCGACTTCGCCGACGTCAAGTCGGTCATGTCCGAGGCCGGTTCGGCTCTCATGGGCATCGGCTCGGCCCGCGGCGACGACCGCGCGGTTGCCGCGGCCGAGATGGCGATCTCCTCGCCGCTCCTCGAGGCGTCCATCGACGGCGCCCGCGGTGTGCTGCTCTCCATCTCCGGCGGCTCCGACCTCGGCCTGTTCGAGATCAACGAAGCGGCCCAGCTGGTGAGCGAGGCCGCCCACCCCGAGGCCAACATCATCTTCGGCGCGGTCATCGACGACGCCCTCGGCGACGAGGTCCGCGTCACGGTGATCGCCGCCGGCTTCGACGGGGGGCAGCCGCCGACCCGCCGGGAGACCGTCATGGGCTCGTCGTCGACGTCGGCCCGCCGCGAGGAGCCCACTCCGGTACGGCAGACCGAGAGCCGCCCGTCCTTCGGTTCGCTCGGCAGCGTCACGCCGAAGGAGGACTCGGAGCCCGCGCCCGAGCCGGTCGCCGACCTCCCGGTCGCCCCGCCGGTCCCGCCGTCGCGGACCTACTCCGACAGCGCGGCCGAGGAGCTGGACGTCCCGGACTTCCTGAAGTGATAGGACAGCGCGAAAGCGTGAGCGGCGCGCACTTCGCCTTCACCGACAGGTGGGGCGGGGTGAGCGCCGCTCCGTATGAGGAGCTCAACCTCGGCGGGGCGGTCGGCGACGACCCCGTCGCCGTGGGGACCAATCGTGAACTCGCCGCCAAGTCGCTGGGACTCGATCCCGCCCGGGTGGTCTGGATGAACCAGGTGCACGGGGCGGACGTCGTGGAGGTCTCCGCGCCGTGGGGGGAGGGGCCGGTGCCGGCGGTCGACGCGATCGTGACCGCTGAACGCGGTCTCGCCCTCGCCGTCCTCACCGCCGACTGCGTTCCCGTCCTGCTCGCCGACCCGGTCGCCGGTATCGCGGCGGCGGCCCACGCGGGCCGACCCGGCATGGTCGCCGAAGTCGTCCCCGCGGCGCTGCGCGCGATGACGGAACTCGGCGCCGACCCCGCCCGGATCGTCGCCCGCACCGGACCCGCGGTCTGCGGCAGGTGCTACGAAGTGCCCGAGGAGATGCGCGCCGACGTCGCCGCCGTCGAACCCGCGGCGCACGCCGAGACGAGTTGGGGCACCCCCGCGGTCGACGTGACCGCCGGAGTGGACGCGCAACTCGACCGGCTCGGGGTGCGCGACCGGCAGCAGTCGCCGGTCTGCACGCGCGAGTCGGGCGACCACTTCTCGTACCGCCGCGATCGCACCACGGGGCGACTCGCGGGATATGTCTGGCTGGGCTGACGGGACATGACGGACCGTAAAGACGAACTCGCCGTGAACCTGGCGAAAGTGGAGGAGCGCATCGCCGCCGCGTGCGCGGCCTCCGAGCGCAAGCGGGAGGAGGTGACCCTCATCGTGGTCACCAAGACCTACCCCGCGAGCGACGTGCGCATCCTGTCGGAGCTCGGCGTGCGGCACGTCGCCGAGAACAAGGACCAGGACGCTGCCCCCAAGGCGGCCGAATGTACGGATCTGCCGCTTACTTGGCACTTTGTCGGTCAGTTGCAGACCAACAAGGTGCGATCTGTGGTCGGTTACGCGGATCTTGTGCAGTCCGTCGATCGTTCGAAGTTGGTGACGGCCCTCTCGAAGGAGGCCGTGAAGGTCGGGCGCGAAGTGGGATGTCTCATCCAGGTCGCGCTGGACGCCGGAGCGAGCGAGCGAGGGGAGCGGGGTGGGGTGGCGCCGGGTGGAATCGAGGAGTTGGCCGGACTCGTGGCCCGTGCTCCGGGACTGCGTCTCGACGGGCTGATGACCGTCGCTCCGCTCACCGGCGAGTACGCGGGACGCGAACAGGCGGCGTTCGAGCGGTTGATGGATTTGTCGACCGACCTGCGCCGATCCCATCCGGCTGCCACCATGGTCTCGGCAGGGATGAGTGCGGACCTCGAACAGGCCGTGGCTGCAGGGGCGACACATGTACGCGTCGGCACCGCGGTACTCGGAGTCCGCCCCAGGCTCGGGTAACGTCGCCAAGAAGTCGGACCACAGCAGAAAATATGGTCATTACCGCCGGAGGGCGGTCGTAACGACCTCGTGGATCGCGGGCACTTGGCAGTCGTCAGCCGATCCACCACAGAGCGGAGGACTCAGAGAATGGCCGGCGCGATGCGCAAGATGGCGGTCTACCTCGGCCTCGTGGAGGACGACGGGTACGACGGCCGCGGGTTTGACCCCGACGACGACTTCGAGCCCGAACTCGACCCGGAGCCCGAGCGGGACCGCCGACGGCACGAGCCGTCACACCAGTCCCATCAGGCACTTCAGCCCGAAAGGGACGAATCGGTCAGAGTCGTGCAGTCCTCGGTGCCGCGCGACCCGATGCCCCGATCCTCTTCGCCGCTCGCGGAATCGGTGCGCCCCGCGCGTATCGCGCCCGTGGCATCCATCACACAAGAGCGCGCAAGCCTGGAGAAGAACGCACCGGTGATCATGCCCAAGGTCGTGTCGGAACGAGAGCCTTACCGGATCACCACACTTCACCCCCGGACCTACAACGAGGCCCGTACCATCGGGGAACACTTCCGTGAGGGCACCCCGGTGATCATGAATCTGACTGAGATGGATGACACAGACGCCAAGCGACTTGTCGACTTTGCGGCCGGTTTGGTGTTTGGTCTTCACGGCAGCATCGAGCGGGTGACGCAGAAGGTGTTCCTGTTGTCGCCTGCTAACGTCGATGTCACGGCGGAGGACAAGGCCCGCATCGCAGAGGGCGGGTTCTTCAACCAGAGCTGAGACGCAGGACCGGAATCGCAGGACAAGCAGTACCCAGCAGCACGGAAACAGGGGAGAGGGAAGCACCAGCAATGAGCGTGGTTGTTCAGATCGTCTACATCGCGCTGATGTGTTTCCTCATCGTGCTCATCTTCCGGTTGGTCATGGATTACGTCTTCCAGTTCGCCCGCTCATGGCAACCAGGCAAGGCGATGGTGGTCGTTCTGGAGGCCACTTACACTGTCACTGATCCACCGCTCAAGCTTCTGCGGCGGGTCATCCCGCCGTTGCGTCTCGGGGGCGTGGCGCTCGACCTGTCCTTCTTCGTACTGATGATCATCGTCTACATCCTGATCTCCGTCGTGAGCCGGCTGTGAACGATACGGTCTTGCCGAATGCCGACGACTACGTTGAGGTGAAGAGATGCCGTTGACCCCCGAGGACGTGCGGAACAAGCAGTTCACGACCGTCCGCCTCCGAGAAGGCTATGACGAGGACGAGGTCGATGCCTTCCTCGATGAGGTCGAAGCCGAACTGACGCGACTGCTCCGCGAGAACGAGGACCTGCGCGCCAAGCTGGCCGCGGCCACGCGCGCTGCCGCCCAGAACCAGCAGAACATGCGCAAGCCCCCGGAGCAGGACCAGCAGGGCGGCATGCAGCAGGGCGGCATGCAACAAGGTGGTATGCAGCAGGGCGGCATGCAGCAGGGCGGTATGCCCGGGCAGGGAATGCCGCAGCAGGGCATGCGTGGGCCCGGTCCCGGTGCCCCCGTGCCGGCCGGCATATCCGGTCCGCCGCAGCAGATGGGCGGCCCCATGGGCGGCCCGCCCCAGCTGCCGAGTGGTGCGCCGCAGCTGCCCGCCGGTCCCGGCGGGCAGGGTGGCCCGCAGGGTCAGGGCCCCATGGGCCAGGGTCCGATGGGTCAGGGTCCGATGGGTCAGAACCCCATGGGCCAGGGTCCGATGGGCCAGGGCCCCATGGGTCAGGGCACGATGGGCGGTCAGCCCATGCAGCAGCAGATGGGTGGCCCGATGGGCGGCCCCATGGGTGGTCCGATGGGTGGCCCCGGTCAGGGTCCCGGTGGCGACAGCGCCGCCCGAGTCCTCTCGCTGGCCCAGCAGACCGCCGACCAGGCGATCGCCGAGGCCCGTTCCGAGGCCAACAAGATTGTCGGCGAGGCGCGTTCGCGTGCCGAGGGTCTTGAGCGGGACGCCCGTGCCAAGGCCGACGCCCTGGAGCGGGACGCGCAGGAGAAGCACCGCGTCGCGATGGGCTCCCTGGAGTCCGCTCGCGCCACGCTGGAGCGCAAGGTCGAGGACCTGCGCGGCTTCGAGCGCGAGTACCGCACGCGTCTGAAGTCGTACCTCGAGTCGCAGCTGCGTCAGCTGGAGACCCAGGCCGACGACTCGCTGGCCCCGCCGCGGACCCCGGCGACCGCGTCGCTGCCGCCGTCCCCGGCGCCGTCCATGGCTCCGGCCGGCGCGAGCGCTCCGTCCTACGGCAACCAGGGCATGGGTGGCGGCCCTTCGCCGGCCGCTCCGTCCTACGGCGGTCAGCAGCAGATGTCGCCCGCGATGACCCAGCCGATGGCGCCGGTACGGCCGCAGGGTCCGGGCCCGATGGGCCAGGCTCCCTCGCCGATGCGTGGGTTCCTCATCGATGAGGACGACAACTGACGGCCTCTAGTACGCCTTAGGCGTCGGCGGCGTTCAGGGCGGGGCCCCGGATTTTGATCCGGGGCCCCGCCCTTTTGCTGCGCTTGGCTTGAGCAGGGAGCGGGAGCGGGTGCGGTGGGGGCGGGCGTTTTGCGCAGTTCCCCGCGCCCCCAAGGACCAGCCCCCACCGGCCCGCAGCCATGTGCTTATGCCTTGCGCAGGCGGAACGTCAGGGACAGGCCCTCGTCGGTGAACGGGGTGCCGTAGGTGTCGTCCGCCTCGGCCTGGGCGAAGTCCGTCGCCAGGACCTCGTCGGCGATCAGGGAGCTGTGCTCGGACAGGGCCGCGATCACCGCCGGGTCCGTCGCCGTCCAGCGCAGGGCGATGCGGTCGGCCACGTCGAGGCCGCTGTTCTTGCGGGCCTCCTGGATCAGGCGGATCGCGTCACGGGCCAGGCCCGCCTGGCGGAGCTCCTCGGTGATCTCCAGGTCCAGGGCGACCGTCGCACCCGAGTCGGACGCCACCGACCAGCCCTCGCGGGGGGTCTCCGTGATGATCACCTCGTCGGGGGCCAGCGTGACCGTCTCGCCGTCGACCTCTACCGACGCCGTGCCCTCGCGCAGGGCCAGGGAGAGGGCGGCCGCGTCGGCGTTGGCGACGGCCTTGGCCACGTCCTGGACGCGCTTGCCGAAACGCTTGCCCAGGGCGCGGAAGTTGGCCTTCGCGGTGGTGTCGACGAGGCTGCCGCCGACCTCGCTCAGGGATGCGAGCGAGCTCACGTTCAGCTCCTCCGTGATCTGCGCGTGCAGCTCACGGTCGAGGGAACCGAAGCCGGTCGCGGCGATGAGGGCCCGGGACAGCGGCTGACGGGTCTTCACGCCCGACTCCGCGCGCGTGGCCCGGCCCAGCTCGACGAGCCGGCGGACCAGGACCATCTGCTTCGACAGCTCAGGGTCGATCGCCGTGAGGTCCGCCTCCGGCCAGGTGGTCAGGTGCACGGACTCCGGGGCGTCCGGGGTGACCGGCACGACCAGGTCCTGCCAGACCCGCTCGGTGATGAACGGGGTCAGCGGAGCCATCAGCTTGGTGACCGTCTCGACGACCTCGTGAAGGGTGCGCAGCGCGGCCTTGTCGCCCTGCCAGAAGCGGCGCCGGGACCGGCGTACGTACCAGTTGGACAGGTCGTCGACGAACGCCGAGAGGAGCTTTCCGGCGCGCTGGGTGTCGTAGGACTCCAGGGACTGGGTCACCTGGTCGGTCAGCGCGTGCAGTTCGGACAGCAGCCAGCGGTCCAGGACCGGGCGGTCGGCCGGGGCCGGGTCGGCCGCACTCGGCGCCCAGCCGGACGTACGGGCGTACAGGGCCTGGAAGGCGACCGTGTTCCAGTAGGTGAGGAGGGTCTTGCGCACCACTTCCTGGATCGTGCCGTGACCGACGCGGCGAGCCGCCCAGGGGGAGCCGCCGGCCGCCATGAACCAGCGGACCGCGTCGGCGCCGTGCCGGTCCATCAGCGGGATCGGCTCCAGGGTGTTGCCCAGGTGCTTGGACATCTTGCGGCCGTCCTCGGCGAGGATGTGGCCGAGGCAGACGACGTTCTCGTACGAGGACTTGTCGAAGACCAGGGTGCCGATGGCCATCAGCGTGTAGAACCAGCCGCGGGTCTGGTCGATGGCCTCGCTGATGAACTGAGCGGGGTAACGGGACTCGAACAGTTCCTTGTTCCGGTACGGGTAGCCCCACTGTGCGAACGGCATCGAACCCGAGTCGTACCAGGCGTCGATGACCTCCGGCACGCGCGTGGCCGTCTTCTCGCACTGGGGGCACGCGAAGGTGACCGCGTCGATGTACGGGCGGTGCGGGTCCAGCTCGGAGTGGTCCGTGCCGGTCAGCTCGGTGAGCTCCGCGCGGGAGCCGACGACGGTGAGGTGGTCGTCCTCGCAGCGCCAGATGGGCAGCGGGGTGCCCCAGTAGCGGTTGCGGGACAGCGCCCAGTCGATGTTGTTCTGCAGCCAGTCGCCGAAGCGGCCGTGCTTGACCGTCTCCGGGAACCAGTTGGTGTTCTCGTTCTCCTGGAGGAGGCGGTCCTTGACGGCGGTGGTGCGGATGTACCAGGACGGCTGCGCGTAGTAGAGGAGCGCGGTGTGGCAGCGCCAGCAGTGCGGGTAGCTGTGCTCGTACGGGATGTGCTTGAAGAGGAGGCCGCGCTGCTGGAGGTCCTCGGTGAGCTGTTCGTCCGCCTTCTTGAAGAAGACGCCGCCGACCAGCGGGACGTCCTCCTCGAAGGTGCCGTCGGGGCGGACCGGGTTCACCACCGGCAGGCCGTACGCGCGGCAGACCTTGAGGTCGTCCTCACCGAAGGCGGGGGACTGGTGGACCAGACCCGTGCCGTCCTCGGTCGTGACGTACTCGGCGTTGACCACGTAATGGGCCTCTGCTGGGAACTCCACGAGCTCGAACGGACGTTGATAGGTCCAGCGCTCCATTTCGGCACCGGTGAAGGACTGGCCGGTGGTCTCCCAGCCCTCGCCGAGCGACTTGGCGACGAGCGGCTCGGCGACGACGAGCTTCTCCGCGCCGTCGGTCACGACGACGTAGGTGACTTCCGGGTGCGCGGCGACCGCCGTGTTGGACACCAGCGTCCAGGGGGTCGTCGTCCACACCAGGAGCGCGGCGTCACCGGCGAGCGGACCGGAGGTGAGCGGGAAACGGACGTACACGGACGGGTCCACGACCGTCTCGTAGCCCTGCGCCAGTTCGTGGTCGGAGAGGCCGGTGCCGCAGCGCGGACACCAGGGGGCGACGCGGTGGTCCTGGACCAGCAGGCCCTTGTCGAAGATCGTCTTCAGCGACCACCAGACGGACTCGATGTACTCCGGGTCCATCGTGCGGTAGGGGTCCTGGAGGTCGGTCCAGTAGCCCATGCGGGTCGTGAGCGCCTCGAAGGCGTCGGTGTGCCGGGTCACGGACTCGCGGCACCTGTCGTTGAACTCCGCGATGCCGTACGTCTCGATGTCCTGCTTGCCGGAGAAGCCGAGCTCCTTCTCCACGGCGAGCTCGACCGGGAGGCCGTGGCAGTCCCAGCCGGCCTTGCGGGCCACGTGGTAGCCGCGCATGGTGCGGAAGCGGGGGAAGACGTCCTTGAAGACGCGCGCCTCGATGTGGTGGGCGCCCGGCATGCCGTTGGCGGTGGGCGGGCCCTCGTAGAACACCCACTCGGGGCGGCCCTCGGACTGCTCCAGGGTCTTGGCGAAGATCTTCTGCTCGTGCCAGAAGTCGAGCACGGCGTGCTCGAGGGCGGGCAGGTCGACCTGGGCGGGCACCTGGCGGTACGTCGGCGTTGTCATCAGCGAGCTTCCTCCGGCGGACTTGCTGCCTTCCGTCCGGAGGGACGAGAGTCCGTGCGCCGGTTTCGGCGCGCTCCCGCGGTACCACCCTCCTTGGCCCGCCGACACCTGGTGTGCGTCGGTGAGCCCCCTCATTGGGGTCGCGATGCCGGGTCTACCAGCCCCTGCAGGCTTTCTTCCGGCGGCTCCGGGGTGATCTTCACGTCGCGCTCGCCCCCGGGCTTCCACCGTCCCCGGGTCGCTCTGGGCTGCGTACGCCGCTACTCGTCCCCATCCACGCTTCTCGCTCCGCCCAGTGTACGGCGCCCCGGGGACAGTGGCCGACCGGTTTTTAGGGGCCGGGCGGGGAGACCGCCGTAGCGCTCGGAGTGACCCGAATGGCGCGGCACGGCTGTTCGGATTCTGGGACGGGCGGTCCGGCGGATTACCTGGCG
The DNA here is from genome assembly GCF_042872225.1 of Streptomyces sp. NPDC005374. NCBI lineage: Bacteria > Bacillati > Actinomycetota > Actinomycetes > Kitasatosporales > Streptomycetaceae > Streptomyces > Streptomyces sp. NPDC005374. The sequence continues at coordinate 27,864 of NZ_JBIAKA010000027.1, forward strand.
GGGAGCTGGGCACAACGCATGCATGCCTCCTGCCCGGCACGTCTGGGACGGGCGGATCGGGCGGCGTGCCCCGTTGCCGCGGGACTCAAGTCGATTTATCGTCCCAGCACGATTCGCGAGCAAGATCACAATATGTGAAGGGGCCGCGGCATGGTGGCGAAGAAGACCGCCGTACAGAAGTCGGCGTCGGGCCGGTCCACGCATGCCTCCGGTGGTGCGGCCAAGGACGCGGGCGCGAAGAAGAGTACGAGGGCGGCGCCGGACAGCGCTGTCAGGAAGGCGGCCGTGAAGAGCACGCGCGCGGGTGCCGGGAAGGCCCTGACCGAGGAGGGGGACGCGTCCGGAAGACCGGAGCCCGAGGCACCGGTCGGCGGGGCTTCGGACACCACCAAGGGCGTCGGCAAGGCCTCGGTCACCAAGAAGGCCTCGGTCACCAAGAAGGCCCCGGTCGCGAAGAAGGCTTCGGACACCAAGAAGAAGGCTGTCGCGAAGAAGGCGGTCGCCAAGAGCACGGTCGCGACGAAGAGCGCGGCGAAGAAGACGGCCGCGAAGGACACCGCGGTCGGGAAGACGGTCGCCACGCAGGCCGGTGCCCCCCAGGGGGCCGCCGGGCAGGGCACCTCCGGGAAGAGCACGCCCACGAAACGGGCGGCCAGGAAGAGCACGGCCAAGAAGGCGGGCGCGGCCGAGGCCGCGAACAAGACGGGAGCCACGACGGTGGTTGCGAAGAAGACTTCTGGCACGGCCACGGCGGCCAAGACCGCCGTACCCAACGCGCGTGCCGTCGCGGTGGAGCCCGGCGAGCTCGCGGTGCGCCCCGGTGAGGATCCGTGGACGCCGGAGGAGGTCGAGGAGGCCCACGCGGAACTCACGGCCGAGGTCCTGCGCCTGCGCACCGAGATCGCCACCTCCGAGGAGTCCCTGGTGGGTCTCATGCGGGACTCCGGGGACGGCGCGGGCGACGACCAGGCCGACACCGGGACCAAGAACATCACGCGGGAGAGCGAGATGGCCCTCGCGGCCAACGCGCGCGAGATGCTCCTGCAGGCCGAGCGCGCCCTGGGACGGCTCGACGCCGGCACCTACGGTCTGTGCGAGAACTGCGGCAACGCCATCGGCAAGGCACGGATGCAGGCCTTCCCGCGGGCCACCCTGTGCGTGGAGTGCAAGCAGAAGCAGGAACGCCGGTACTGAGGGTCCTTGGAGGCGTGTCGTACCCTCGTCCTCAGTCAGGTACCTAGGTCGAGGGACTCACGTGACAGAGGCGGAGCGCATCATCGGTACGCCGGACACCCCAGAGGCGGCGGGGGCCGAGCCGGAGCAGGACCAGACGGCGCGGCCCAAGGGCGGGCGCCGTATCGCCGTGCTGTTCACGGTGGCCGCCTTCGCGTACGCCCTCGACCTGGTCAGCAAGATGATCGTGGTCGCCAAGCTGGAGCACCGGGAAGCGATCCACATCGTCGGGGACTGGCTGGAGCTCAGCGCGATCCGCAACCCGGGCGCGGCGTTCGGTTTCGGGCAGGCCTTCACGGTCATCTTCACGCTGATCGCGGTGGCCGTGATCGTGGTGATCATGCGCCTCGCCCGCAAGCTCTACAGCCTGCCCTGGGCGATCGCGCTCGGCCTGCTGCTGGGCGGCGCCCTGGGCAACCTCACCGACCGGATCTTCCGCTCGCCGGGTGTCTTCAAGGGACATGTCGTCGACTTCATCGCGCCCAAGCACTTCGCCGTCTTCAACCTCGCCGACTCGGCGATCGTGTGCGGCGGCATCCTGATCGTGCTGCTGTCCTTCAAGGGGCTCGACCCGGACGGGACCGTCCACAAGGACTGATCCACAGGCGCCGGTCGGGGCTGTCGGTGCGGTCCTGCATACTCGACGGGTGAGCACCATTCCCGAGATCCGTACCCTGCCCGTGCCCGACGGCCTGGAGGGCGAGCGCGTCGACGCCGCCATCTCCCGCATGTTCGGCTTCTCCCGTACCAAGGCGGCCGAGCTCGCCGCCTCGGGGAAGGTCACGGTCGACGGGTCGGTGGTCGGGAAGTCCGAGCGGGTGCACGGCGGGGCCTGGATGGAGGTCGAGATGCCGCAGGCGCCCGCGCCCGTGCAGATCGTCGCCGAGCCGGTCGAGGGCATGGAGATCGTGCACGACGACGACGACGTGGTCGTGATCGCCAAGCCGGTCGGCGTGGCCGCGCACCCCTCGCCGGGCTGGACCGGGACCACCGTGATCGGCGGGCTCGCCGCCGCCGGGTACCGCATCTCGACCTCCGGTGCCGCCGAGCGCCAGGGCATCGTCCACCGGCTCGACGTGGGCACCTCGGGTCTGATGGTCGTGGCCAAGTCGGAGCGGGCGTACACCTCGCTCAAGCGGCAGTTCAAGGAGCGCACGGTCGACAAGCGGTACCACACGCTCGTCCAGGGCCACCCGGACCCGACCAGCGGCACCATCGACGCGCCCATCGGCCGCCACCCCAACCACGACTACAAGTGGGCGGTCACCGCCGAGGGCAAGCCCTCCGTGACGCACTACGACCTCATCGAGGCGTTCCGTGCGGCCTCCCTGCTCGACGTGAAGCTGGAGACCGGGCGCACCCACCAGATCCGCGTGCACATGGCGGCCCACCGCCACCCCTGCGTCGGCGACCTGACGTACGGCGCCGACCCGACGCTCGCCAAGCGGCTGCGGCTGACCCGGCAGTGGCTGCACGCCGTGCGGCTCGGCTTCGAGCACCCCGGGGACGGGGAGTGGGTGGAGTTCGCGAGCGAGTACCCGCAGGACCTGCAGCAGGCTCTGGACCTGGTGCGCGAGGAGACCTACGGGTGAGCACGCGCGCGTACACGGTCCGGGTCGCCGAGGACCCCGCCGACCGTGAGGCCTGCTTCGCCGTGCGCAAGGAGGTCTTCGTCGGCGAGCAGGGCGTGCCCGAGGATCTCGAGTACGACGCCTACGACGCCGTGGCGGTCCATGTGCTGGCCGTGCGGGAGGACGGTGAGCCGATCGGGGCCGGGCGGCTGCTGTACGGCGAGGCGGCGGCCGGGAAGACCGGCGGTGACCTGACGGTGGGGTCGCTGGGGCGGCTCGCGGTGACGCAGGCGGCGCGCGGACTCGGGGTGGGCGCGGCGCTGGTGCGGGCCGTCGAGGACGCGGCACGCGCGCGTGGGCTGGCTGCCGTGGACCTGCACGCGCAGACGCACGCACTGGGGTTCTACGAGCGGCTGGGATACGTGGCGTACGGACCGGAGTATCCGGAGGCGGGGATCCCGCACAGGGCCATGCGGCGCGTTCTCTGACGGCCGCCAGGAGCGGCGGTCGAGATGGTCCGCGCGTACAGGGGCAGACTGAAGGGACCGTTGGTTCGTCGAGCTGCCCGGAGTACTGACCGTGGATCAGTTGGCCCTGTTGTTCGTGTTGTTGCTGGGGGCTCTGATCAGTGTCCCGGTGGGGGACCGGTTCGGATTGCCGGCGCCGGTTCTGATGACGTTGCTCGGCATAGTGCTCGCGGTGCTGGACTTCGTGCCCAACGTCGAGATCCCGCCCGAGCTGATCCTGCCCATCCTGTTGCCGCCGTTGCTGTACGCGGCGGTGCGGCGGACCTCATGGCGCCAGTTCGCGGCCAACAAGCGGCCGATCTTCCTGCTCGCCGTCGCGCTCGTGTTCGTCACGACCCTGTGCGTGGCGGTCGTCGCCCACTCCATCGTGCCCGGGCTGCCGATCGCCGCCGCCGTCGCGCTCGGCGCGCTGGTCGCACCGCCCGACCCGGTCGCCGCGACCGCGGTCGCAGGTCAACTCGGGCTGCCGCGCAGGCTGGTGTCCATCCTGGAGGGCGAGGGGCTCTTCAACGACGTGACGGCGATCGTGCTCTACCACGTGGCCGTCGCCGCCGCCGTGAGCGGCTCATTCACGCCGGGAGAGGCCGTGTTCGAGCTGGTGCTCTCCGCGGTGGTCGCCGTCGCGGTGGGGCTCGCGCTGGGCTGGGGCGCCAACAAGCTGATGGACCTGCTGGGCGACGCCACCCTGCAGATCGGGCTGACCGTACTCGTGCCGTACGCCTCCTACGTGCTCGCCGAGGAGCTCCACGGGTCCGGTGTGCTCGCGGTGCTGACCACCGCCCTGTTCATCGCCGAGTACGCCACCGACGCCGACGACGTGATGACCCGGCTCGCCGGGCACACCTTCTGGTCCATCGTCGACACGCTGGTGACCGGCGTGGCGTTCGGGCTCATCGGACTCGAACTGCACAACGCGATCCGCACCGCCTCCGGGCGCTGGGGCGAGATGCTCGGCTGGGCCGCGGCGATCGTGGGCGTGGTCGTGCTCGTACGGCTGCTGTGGCTGCTGCCGGCCACCTGGCTCACCAAGCGGATGCACGCCAAGCGGGACATCGACGAGGAGATCCCGATGGGATGGCGGGAGACCGTCGTCATGTGGTGGTCCGGGATGCGCGGCGTGGCGTCCGTGGCGCTGGCGCTGGCCATTCCGCTGGAGACCGACTCCGGGGCGGGGTTCCCCGACCGAGACGAGATCGTGTTCATCGCGTTCGGGGTGATCATGGCGACGCTCGTGCTGCAGGGGCTCACGCTGCCGTGGCTGGTGAAGCGGCTGGGGGTGCGGGCGGACAACGAGCGGGAGATGGAGTTCGAGAAGACCCTCGCGGTCCGCGCGGCGAAGGCGGCCAAGAAGCGGCTGCGGGAGATCGAGAGCGTGGAGGAACTGCCGGAGGAACTGTCCGAACAGATGCTGCGGCGGGCGTTCGAGATCGGCGTACGGATCTCCCCCGAGATGGGCGACGAGGAGCGGCGCGAGGCCCGGCGCCGGCTCAAGCGGATGCGGCGGATCCAGGCGGAGATGCTGAGCGCGGCGCGGCACGAGGTGCTGGCGGCGCGCAGTGAGCCGGGGGCCGACCCCGAGATCGTGGACCGGGTGCTGAGGCATCTCGACGTTCGCAGCATGCGATGACATGACTGCGACGATCATGTGAAGCCGATGAGCTCGTCCGCGGTGTGTTTGTAGGGTCCCCGTATGGCTCGCAATGTGGTGATCAGCGGTGGCGGAACGGGAATCGGTCTTGCGGCGGCGCAGGTGTTCGCCGCCGAGGGGGATCGGGTGTTGCTGCTCGGGCGGCGCGCGGAGGTGCTGGAGAACGCCGGGGTGCCTGGGGCGCTGACGTATGCCGCCGACCTGGGTGACGTCGACGCGGTGCGCGGGGTCGTCGGGTTCGTGGAACGGGAGTTCGGGACCGTGGACGTGCTGATCCACAGTGCCGGCGGGACGGGGCAGCTCGAACCGGGCGTGGAGAGCGCCGATCCGCTCGACGCCGTCGCGCACAACTGGACCGTGAACTTCCGGCTCAATCTGCTGACCGCGGCGCTCCTCACCGAGGGGCTGAAGGACCGGCTCTCCTCGCCGGGAGGGCGGGTGCTGTTCGTGAGTTCCATCGCCGCGTACCGGGGGTCCGGGAACGGGGCGTACGCGGCGGCCAAGGCGGGACTGCATCCGTACGCCCATGATCTCGCCCGGGACTTGGGGCCGCGGGGGATCACCGCGAACGTGGTGGCGCCCGGGTACATCGAGGACACGGAGTTCTTCGGCGCGGCCATTGATCCCGCTCGGCGGGAGCGGCTGATCGGGGACACGTCCACCGGGCGGGCTGGGACGCCTGGGGACGTTGCCGCCACGCTTCATTGGCTGGCGTCGGCGGGGGCCGGGCATGTGACATCGCAGGTCGTGCAGGTCAACGGTGGGGCGGAGAGGGGGCATTGACGGCGTCCGCGCCGCTGGGCGGGTGCAGGCACCCAGCGGCGCGAGGGGCTGTCAGCCGCGTCCTGTTCGTGGTGTTTCGTGGGCCCGGCGGGGTGCCTCGCCGTTGCGCGGGTTGCCGTCCGGCGCCCGGAATCCCGGAGCCAGTGTCGCGTCCGCCGTGTTGACCCGGGGCAACGCGTACGGATGGTGATCGGTCAGCCAGCGGATCATCTGCTCGCGGACCGTGACCCGTACCGTCCAGATGTCGTCGGCGTCCTTGGCGGTCACCAGGGCGCGTACCTGCATGGTGTTCGGGGTGGTGTCGGTGACGGCCAGGCCGTAGTCGCGGCCGTCCCAGGCGGGGCACTCGCGCAGGATGTCCCGCAGCCGCTCGCGCATCAGCTCCACGGGGGCCGTGTGGTCGACGTGCCAGAACACGATGCCGGTCATCTGCGGGGTGCCGCGGGACCAGTTCTCGAACGGCTTCGAGGTGAAGTACGACACCGGCATGGTGATCCGGCGCTCGTCCCAGGTCCGCACGGTCAGGAAGGTCAGGGTGATCTCCTCGACCGTGCCCCACTCGCCGTCCACCACCACCGTGTCGCCTATGCGCACCATGTCACCGAAGGCGATCTGCAGGCCCGCGAACATGTTGCTGAGCGTCGACTGCGCGGCGACACCGGCGACGATGCCGAGGATTCCGGCCGAGGCCAGCAGCGAGGCACCGGCCGCGCGCATCGCGGGGAACGTCAGCAGCATCGCCGCCACGGCCACCACGCCGACGGTCGCGGCGACCACCCGCATGATCAGCGTGACCTGGGTGCGCACCCTGCGGACCCGCGCGGGGTCGTGGTGGGCGCGCGCGTAGCGGGTGTACGTCGTCTCCACGATCGCGGCGGCGATCCGGATCAACAGCCAGGCGGTCGCCCCGATCAGGACCAGCGTCAGCGTCTGGCCGATACCCGCGCTGTGCCCCTCCAGAACCCGCGCCTCGTCGTACGACCCTCTCAGCATGGCCGCGCACAGCACGAGCTGGTAGGGGATACGGCCGCGGCGCAGCAGATCCCACATCGGGGTCTCGCTGTGCCGTGCGTCGGCCTTGCGCAGCAGACGGTCGGTGGCCCAGCCGATCAGCAGCGTGAGCAGCACCGAGCCGCCGAACACGATCAGCGGGCGGAGTACGTTCACCATGTCCCCGAACCTAACCGGACCGGGGCGGTCATGAACATGTGACTTCGAACGCGGAGCGGGTACACGCGCGCGTGGGCACCCGACGGCACTGTCGGTACCGGCTGGCACCATGGCCTCATGAACATCATGCTCTTTCACTCGACCTACGGCCTCAGGCCCGCCGTCCGTCAGGCCGCCGACCGGCTGCGGGAGGCCGGGCACGAGGTGTGGACGCCGGACCTCTTCGAGGGGCGCACGTTCGAGACGGTCGAGGAGGGCATGGCCTTCAACGAGGGCATCGGCAAGGACGAACTGCTCAAGCGGGCCGTCCTGGCCGCCGCGCCCTACTCCGAACGCGGCCTCGTCTACGCCGGCTTCTCGCTCGGCGCCTCGATCGCGCAGACCCTCGCCCTCGGCGACGAGCGGGCCCGCGGACTGCTGCTCCTGCACGGCACCTCGGACATCGCACCGAACGCGACCGCGGACGACCTGCCGGTCCAGCTGCACGTGGCCGAGCCGGACCCCTTCGAGACCGACGACTGGCTGAGCGCCTGGTATCTCCAACTCGGCCGCACCGGGGCCGACGTGGAGGTCTACAGATACGCCGGGGCCGGTCACCTCTACACCGACCCCGACCTCCCGGACTACGACGAGGAGGCCGCCGAGGCCACCTGGCGGGTGGCGCTCGGCTTCCTGGAGACGCTCTAGACGGGGTCGTACGTCCGCTCGACCTTCTGCGTGCCGGTCCGCGTGCGGTACGAACGCTCCCAGGACGAGGTCGCGTTCTGCTTGGTCTTGTCGGACAGGACGTAGTAGTCCATCTGCGCCCGGTCGGCGGTGATGTCCAGGACGCCGTAGCCGTGGCGGTCGGTGTCGACCCAGTGGACGTGCCGGTTGGCGAGCTGGATGACCGGCGCGGCGAGCGCGGTGACCGTGCCCTCGGGGACCTTCACCAGGTCGTCGAGGTTGTCGGAGGTCACCGAGGTGACGACGAACTCCGTGGCGGCCGAGGCCGACAGCGGGTAGGTGCCGGCGTCCACGGGCACGTCGTTGGCCCACGCCATGTGGATGTCGCCGGTCAGGAAGACGGTGTTGCGGATCGCGTTCGAGCGCAGGTGGGCCAGGAGTTCACGGCGGTCGTCCGTGTAGCCGTCCCACTGGTCGGTGTTGAGGCCGAGCCCCTCCTTGGGCAGGCCGAGGAGCTCGGCCAGCGGCTTCAGCAGGTCCGCCGAGAGCGAGCCGATCGCGAACGGCGAGATCATCACGGAGTTCCCGACCAGCCGCCAGGTCGTGTCGGAGGACTTCAGGCCGGCCTTGAGCCAGTCCAGTTGGGCCCGGCCCGTGATCGTACGGTTCGGGTCGTCGACCGAGCCGTTGCCCACGGCGACCTGCTGGGAGCGGAAGGAGCGCAGGTCGAGCAGGGAGAGGTCGACCAGCTTGCCGAAGCGCAGGCGCCGGTAGGTGGTGCCCGCTATGGCCGGGCGCACCGGCATCCACTCGAAGTAGGCCTGCTTGGCGGCAGCCTGACGTGCCGTCCAGGTGCCCTCCGCGCCCTCGGTGTGGTTCTCGGCACCACCCGACCAGGCGTCGTTGGCGAACTCGTGGTCGTCCCAGATCGCTATGACGGGGGCGGCCGCGTGCAGGGCCTGGAGGTCGGCGTCGGTCTTGTACTTCCCGTGCCGTGTCCGGTAGTCGGCGAGGGTGAGGATCTCGTGGGTCGGCGCGTGCTGCCGTACGACGGTGTCCCGGGTGCCGTAGTCGCCGGTGCCGTACTCGTAGATGTAGTCGCCCAGGTGCAGCCAGGCGTCCAGGTCGCCGCGGGCCGCGAGATGGCGGTACGACGAGAAGTAGCCGGCCTCCCAGTTGGCGCAGGAGACCACGCCGAAGCGGAGGCCCGTGACGGCCGCGTCCGCCGCCGGCGCGGTGCGGGTGCGCGCCGCCGGGGAGTCGGTGCCGCCGGCCGAGAAGCGGAACCAGTAGTCGGTCGAGGGCGTGAGGCCTCGGATGTCCGCCTTGACGGTGTGGTCAGAGGCGGCGGTCGCGGTCAGGGAGCCCTTGGCGACGACGGTTGTGAAGGCCTTGTCCTTGGCGACGGTCCAGCTGACCTCGGTGTCCGGGCCGAGCCCGGAACCGGGCACGGCGTCGGCGGCCGGGGTCACCCGGGTCCACAGCAGGATGCCGTCCGGGAGGGGGTCGCCGGAGGCGACGCCGTGCAGGAAGACGGGGGCGTCGGCCGCGCGGGCCGGCAGGGCGGCGGCGAGCGGGGCGGCCAGGACGGCAGTGGCCGCCGCGGCCTTGACGACCGTACGGCGGCGCGGGTTGAGGGAGTTGGCGGGCTCGGACGATCTGTATCGACTGGTCACGGCCGATCAGGTTACTGATCGGTATGAACGAGAGCGGGCGAACCGGGAAAAGTTCGCCCGCTCTTTTACCGAAGGTCTCCTCGGCCGAAGGGCGCTGTCAGGCCTTCAGGGCCGCGTCGAGCGCCGTGGTGAAGTCGGCGACCGTCATCGGCGCGCTCTTGCCGTCGGAACCGGTCAGCGTCTTGCCGTCCATCTTCAGGGTCGGGGTGCCCGTCACGCCGTCCTTGTTGAACTTCTCGGACATGTCCAGGGCCCACTTGTCGTAGGTGCCCTTCTTCACGGCGTTCTGGAAGGCCTTGTTGTCCTTCAGCGCCGGGACGGTCTGCGCGATCTTGATGAGGTAGGAGTCGTCCTTGAACTTGTCGGGACCGCTCTCCTCGGGGTGCCACTTCGTGGAGTACATCGCGGTCTTGTACTCGAGGAACGCCTCGGGGCTGACGTTCAGGGCGGCGCCGAGGGCGCTGAGGCCGTTCTTGGAGCCCTCGCCGCCGAGGTTGCCGTCGAGGAAGCTCGCGCCGACGTACTGGATCTTGTACTTGCCCGCGTCGAAGTCCTTCTTCACCGTCGGGCCGACGGTCTCCTCGAACTGGGCGCAGACCGGGCAGCGCGGGTCCTCGTACATGACCAGGGTCTTCTTGGCCGTGCTCTTGCCCATGACGACCGTCGTGCCGTCGGTGCCCGTGGTGTTGGCCGGCTTGACGAGCTTGTCGTTCTTGGCCTCTTCCCAGTAGCTGGGCTTGTTGCCCTGGACGACCGCGTAGCTGATGCCGCCGGCTATCGCCAGGACGCCGACTATGGAGCAGGCGACGATGACCTGCCGCTTGACCTTGTCGCGCTTGGCCTGGCGCTCGCGTTCGGCGCGCAGCCGCTCGCGGGCGGCGGTCTTCGCCTGCTGGCTGTTCCGCTTGCTCATGGGTGTTCTCCGTAAGGGGACGCGCACACGTCGTGTGCGGGGTACGTAGGGGGACTGGTGGTGCTCAGTGCTCTTCGGGCTTCAGGCTTTACGCGAAAGCGACCGAGCACGGCGGTCCACGCCGTCCCAGGGAGTGCACGAGGATCTCTTCGAGAACGACCGCTGTACGGCGGCCCGGCCGCACCGGGCGGTTCGTCCCGGGGGCCGGCCGTACCCGCAGCGCGGCGGCCGCCAGCAGCAGCGGGCGGAAGGTCGTGGCGGCCACGGCCCGCAGCAGCTGGGCCAGGGCCCGCTCGCCGCGGCGCAGCCAGGCGGCCGCGAGGAGGCCGACGACGAGGTGCGCGCCGAGCAGCAGCCAGGCGGTCCGCGGGTCGGCGTGCGCCAGCAGGCCGCCGAGCCGGTGGGTGTCGGTGCCGGTCATCCGGGCCAGCGGTGAGCCGACGCCGGTGCCGTCGCCGCAGAACAGGTCCCAGCCGACCGAGCGCAGCGGGCCGGTGACCGGGCCGCCCGCGGCGCCGTAGCAGACGTGCTGGCCGGTGGTGAAGACGGTGTCGGCGGCCAGCTCCAGCGGGATCAGCACGGCGGCGATCCGCCCGAAGCCGCGCTCACGGCCGGCCAGCGCGTAGGCGAGCGCGAACACGGCGACGGCGACGGCCGCCACCGTGTTGAAGGGCAGGGGGGCCCGGGACAGCAGCACGTGCGACGCGGTGCTGAGTGTCACGACGAGTGCCGTGAACAGCGCCGCGCGGAGCGCTCGTAGCGGGGTCCCGGATATGTCCATAGCGTGGAGAGTCTGACACGCGGGCCTGTAAGGGACCCCTAAAGGGTCCCTGTGAGCGGCCCTATCGTTATGGGCGGCGGTGTGGGTCCGGTCACAGGCCCGGAATGCGGCCGTTGCGGAACAGGTCCACGAAGGTCTGGTGGTCGCCGCGCGCGCGTGCGCCGTAGCTGTGCGCGAAGTCGACCAGGAGGCCCGCGAAGCCCTCCTCGTCGGCCGCGATCGCCGCGTCGATGGCCCGCTCCGTGGAGAACGGCACCAGGGACTCGCCGGACTGGTCGTCCGCCGCCCCGTGCATGGTGGCCGTGGCCCGGCCGAGGTCGGCGACGACCGCCGCGATCTCCTCGGGGTCGTCGATGTCGCCCCAGTCCAGGTCCACGGCGTACGGCGAGATCTCGGCGACCAGCTGGCCGGCCCCGCTCAGCTCGGTCCAGCCCAGCCACGGGTCGGCGTGCTGCTGGAGGGCGCGCTGGGAGATCACCGTGCGGTGGCCCTCGTGCTGGAAGTAGTCGCGGATCGCCGGGTCGGTGATGTGCCGGGAGACGGCCGGGGTCTGGGCCTGCTTGATGTAGATCACGACGTCGTTCTCCAGGGCGTCGCTGTGGCCCTCCAGGAGGATGTTGTACGACGGCAGTCCGGCCGAGCCGATGCCGATGCCCCGGCGGCCCACGACGTCCTTGACGCGGTAGGAGTCCGGACGGGCCAGGGAGGTCTCCGGCAGGGTCTCCAGGTAGCCGTCGAAGGCCGCGAGGACCTTGTAGCGGGTGGCCGCGTCCAGCTCGATGGAGCCGCCGCCGCCCGCGAAGCGGCGCTCGAAGTCACGGATCTCCGTCATCGACTCCAGCAGCCCGAAGCGGGTCAGGGAGCGGGCGTCGCGCAGCGCGTCCAGGAGGGGGCCCTCGGCGGTGTCCAGGGTGAAGGGCGGCACCTCGTCGCTCTTGGCGCCGGTGGCCAGGGCGTGGATCCGCTCGCGGTACGCGGCCGCGTACACCCGCACCAGCTCGCTGATCTGGTCGTCGCCGAGGGCCTTGGCGTACCCGATCAGCGCCACGGAGGCGGCGAAGCGCTTGAGGTCCCACGTGAAGGGGCCGACGTAGGCCTCGTCGAAGTCGTTGACGTTGAAGATCAGCCGGCCGTTGGAGTCCATGTACGTGCCGAAGTTCTCCGCGTGCAGGTCGCCGTGGATCCACACGCGCGAGGTGCGCTCGTCCAGGTACGGGCCGCCCCTCTTCTCGGCGTCGAGGTCGTGGTAGAAGAGCGCGGCGGTACCCCGGTAGAACGCGAACGCCGAGGCCGCCATCTTGCGGAACTTCACGCGGAACGCGGCCGGGTCGGCGGCCAGGAGCTCGCCGAAGGCGGTGTCGAAGACGGCAAGGATCTCCTCGCCGCGGTGCTCGTCGTTGAGCTGCGGTACCGACATCGCGGGGTGCCTCCTGGTGCATGTGTACGACAGCGTTTCTGTCGTCTCTCCAACGGGCGGGTCCGGGCGAAAGTGCCCGCGGCCCTCGCTGTGAAGGTACGCGGGGCGACCCTCTGAGTGTCAGTCCCGAGGCATACACTTCGACGCTGTCCCCCGAAGTGTCCGTCCACTGTCGCCGAGTGTTTTCCATGGAGGCCACGCCGTGTCAAAGCCGCCGTTCACGCACCTGCACGTCCACACCCAGTACTCCCTGCTGGACGGTGCCGCGCGGCTCAAGGACATGTTCAACGCGTGCAACGAGATGGGCATGACCCATATCGCCATGTCCGACCACGGCAACCTGCACGGGGCGTACGACTTCTTCCACACCGCGAAGAAGGCCGGGGTCACCCCGATCATCGGGATCGAGGCGTACGTCGCGCCCGAGTCCCGGCGCAACAAGCGCAAGATCCAGTGGGGCCAGCCGCACCAGAAGCGGGACGACGTCTCCGGTTCCGGTGGCTACACCCACAAGACGATGTGGGCCGTGAACTCGACCGGCCTGCACAACCTCTTCAAGCTCTCCTCGGACGCGTACGCCGAGGGCTGGCTCCAGAAGTGGCCCCGGATGGACAAGGAGACGATCTCCCAGTGGTCCGAGGGGATCGTCGCCTCCACCGGCTGCCCCTCCGGCGAGCTCCAGACCCGGCTGCGTCTCGGCCAGTACGACGAGGCACTGAAAGCGGCCTCGGAGTACCAGGACATCTTCGGCAAGGACCGCTACTTCCTCGAGCTGATGGACCACGGCATCGAGATCGAGCACCGGGTCCGTGACGGCCTCCTGGAGATCGGCAAGAAGCTCGGCATCCCCCCGCTGGTCACCAACGACTCGCACTACACGTACGCGCACGAGGCGACCGCCCACGACGCCCTGCTGTGCATCCAGACCGGCAAGAACCTCTCCGACCCGGACCGCTTCCGCTTCGACGGCACCGGGTACTACCTGAAGTCCACGGACGAGATGTACGCCGTCGACTCCTCCGACGCCTGGCAGGAGGGCTGTGCCAACACCCTCCTGATCGCGGAGATGGTCGACACGGCCGGCATGTTCGAGGCGAAGAACCTCATGCCGAAGTTCGACATCCCCGACGGCTACACCGAGGTCTCCTGGTTCAAGGAGGAGGTCCGCCGGGGCATGGACCGCCGCTTCCCCGGCGGCGTCCCCGACGACCGGCAGAAGCAGGTCGAGTACGAGATGGACGTCATCATCCAGATGGGGTTCCCGGGCTACTTCCTCGTCGTCGCCGACTTCATCATGTGGGCCAAGAACCAGGGCATCGCGGTCGGCCCCGGCCGAGGCTCCGCGGCCGGCTCGATCGTCGCCTACGCCATGGGCATCACCGACCTCGACCCGATCCCGCACGGCCTGATCTTCGAGCGGTTCCTCAACCCCGAGCGCGTCTCCATGCCCGATGTCGACATCGACTTCGACGAACGTCGGCGCGTCGAGGTGATCAGGTACGTGACGGAGAAGTACGGCGCCGACAAGGTCGCCATGATCGGCACCTACGGCAAGATCAAGGCGAAGAACGCCATCAAGGACTCCGCGCGCGTGCTGGGCTACCCGTACGCGATGGGCGACCGCCTCACCAAGGCCATGCCCGCCGACGTCCTCGGCAAGGGCATCGACCTCAACGGCATCACCGACCCCTCGCACCCGCGCTACAGCGAGGCCGGCGAGATCCGCGCGATGTACGAGAACGAACCGGACGTCAAGAAGGTCATCGACACCGCCAAGGGCGTCGAGGGCCTGGTCCGGCAGATGGGTGTGCACGCGGCCGGCGTCATCATGTCCAGCGAGCCCATCGTCGACCACGCCCCGATCTGGGTGCGGCACACCGACGGCGTGACCATCACGCAGTGGGACTACCCGCAGTGCGAGTCGCTCGGCCTGCTGAAGATGGACTTCCTCGGCCTGCGCAACCTGACGATCATGGACGACGCCGTCAAGATGGTGAAGTCCAACAAGGGCATCGACCTCGACCTGCTGGCCCTGCCGCTCGACGACCCCAAGACCTTCGAACTGCTCCAGCGCGGCGAGACCCTCGGCGTCTTCCAGTTCGACGGCGGCCCCATGCGCTCGCTGCTGCGCCTGATGAAGCCCGACAACTTCGAGGACATCTCCGCCGTCTCCGCGCTCTACCGTCCCGGCCCGATGGGCATGGACTCGCACACCAACTACGCGCTCCGCAAGAACAAGCTCCAGGAGATCACCCCGATCCACAAGGAGCTGGAGGAGCCCCTCCAGGAGGTCCTGGCCGTCACCTACGGCCTGATCGTCTACCAGGAGCAGGTGCAGAAGGCCGCCCAGATCATCGCCGGCTACTCGCTCGGCGAGGCCGACATCCTGCGCCGCGTGATGGGCAAGAAGAAGCCCGACGAACTGGCCAAGAACTTCACCATCTTCCAGGCCGGCGCCCAGAAGAACGGCTACAGCGACGAGGCCATCAAGGCCCTGTGGGACGTCCTGGTCCCCTTCGCCGGATACGCGTTCAACAAGGCGCACTCCGCCGCGTACGGCCTGGTCTCGTACTGGACCGCCTACCTGAAGGCCAACCACCCCGCCGAGTACATGGCCGGGCTGCTCACCTCGGTCAAGGACGACAAGGACAAGTCGGCCGTCTATCTCAACGAGTGCCGGCGCATGGGCATCAAGGTGCTCCCGCCGAACGTCAACGAGTCGGTGCACAACTTCGCCGCGCAGGGCGACGACGTGATCCTCTTCGGCCTGGAGGCCGTGCGCAACGTCGGTACGAACGTGGTCGAGTCGATCATCAGGAGCCGCAAGGCCAAGGGGAAGTACGGCTCCTTCCCCGACTACCTCGACAAGGTCGAGGCGGTCGCCTGCAACAAGCGCACCACGGAGTCGCTGATCAAGGCGGGCGCCTTCGACACCCTGGGCCACACCCGCAAGGGCCTCACCGCCCAGTACGAGCCGATGATCGACAACGTGGTCCAGGTCAAGCGCAAGGAGGCCGAGGGCCAGTTCGACCTCTTCGGCGGGATGGGTGAGGAGGAGAGCACCGAACCCGGCTTCGGTCTCGACGTGCAGTTCACCGAGGACGAGTGGGACAAGACCTATCTGCTCGCCCAGGAGCGGGAGATGCTCGGTCTGTACGTCTCCGACCACCCACTCTTCGGCCTGGAGCACGTGCTGTCCGACAAGGCCGACGCGGGCATCGCCCAGCTCACCGGCGGCGAGCACTCCGACGGCGCGGTCGTCACCATCGGCGGCATCATCTCGGGCCTCCAGCGCAAGATGACCAAGCAGGGCAACGCCTGGGCGATCGCCACCGTCGAGGACCTCGCCGGTTCCATCGAGTGCATGTTCTTCCCGGCGACCTACCAGCTGGTGTCGACCCAACTCGTCGAGGACGCCGTGGTGTTCGTCAAGGGCCGCCTCGACAAGCGCGAGGACGTACCCCGCCTGGTCGCCATGGAGCTCCAGGTCCCGGACCTGTCCAACGCGGGCACCAACGCGCCGGTGATCCTCACCATCCCGGCGCTGAAGGTCACCCCGCCGATGGTCAGCAGGCTCGGGGAGATCCTCAGTCACCACAAGGGCGAGAGCGAGGTCCGCATCAGGCTCCAGGGACCGAGCAGGACGACGGTGCTACGGCTGGACCGGCACCGTGTGAAGCCGGACCCGGCGCTCTTCGGCGACCTGAAGGTGCTGCTCGGCCCGTCCTGCCTGGCGGGCTTAGATAAGTTCCTGAGGGGCGCCCCCGCGGGGGGGGGCGCCCCTCTGTGTGCCTGGGTCTCAACAACCCTTTATGCAGATGTCAGTTGTGCCCGAAGCTCTTCTGCCGTCCTTTGCGGGCGACATCGCCGGGGGTCACCTGGGTGGCGCGCTGCTCGGTCTGCGCCTCCATCGAGGACTGCTGCGCCTCCTCGCGGCCACGCTCGGACTGCGGCTGCTTACGGTTCTGCTTCTTGTTCTTGGCCATGACGGTCTGCCTCCTGAGGGGGATCTAGGGGCCAGGGCCGGGACCAGATTCACATAGGCTGACGAGAGGCGCATTTCGGATAATTACCGTGTGTGACAGGGAATGTCGCCGCCCGATGCCCCGAAACGCCACGCCGAAGATCGAGTTCGGGCCGTTAACCCTCGCGCGGTCGGGCAGACTCGAAGCAAGCCCGAAGCAAACCTCCCGGAAAGAGGGTGGATCGCGTGGACCGCTGCATCGTCCTGGTGGACGCCGGGTATCTGCTGGGGGCCGCCGCCAGTCTCCTTGCCGGGGAGCCCTCCCGTTCCCGCATCACCGTCGACCACGCCGCCCTCGTCCAGGGGCTGCGCGACCGGGCCGAGTCCGACACGGAACGACCCCTGCTGCGCATCTACTGGTTCGACGGCGCCCCCGACCGCGTCCCGCAGCCCGAGCACCGCAGGCTGCGCGTGATGCCCCGGGTCACCGTCCGGCTGGGCGCACTGACCCGCAGCGACGGACGCTGGGCCCAGAAGGGCGTGGACGCCGCCATGCACGCCGAGCTCACCGAGCTGGCCCGCAACCGCGCCTGCTCCGACGTCGTCCTGGTGACCGGCGACGGGGACCTGCTGCCGGGCATGATGGCCGCCAAGGAGCACGGGGTCGCCGTACACCTGTGGGCCGTGCAGGCCGCCGACGGGGACTACAACCAGTCCGAGGACCTCGTCGCCGAGGCGGACGAGCGTCGGGTGCTGGACCGTACGTGGATCACCAAGGCGGTCCGTGCGAAGGAGCTAGGCGGGGTCTGCGCGCCGCCGCCCGTGCCGCGGCCCGAGATCGCCGCGATCCTCTCGGCGCCGCTGCCCGAATCCGCGCCCGCGCGGACAGCGGAGGAGAGCGAGCACACCTCCGCGGAGCCCTCGGACAACGGCACGCAGGAGCGGGTACCGGCGCCGAAGGGCGTGCCGACGCCCAAGGACCTCGCCGCGCTGCGGGCGCCCGGCGCCCAGGCCGCGCAGCATCCCACGAGCGCGACCCTGCGGTGGTCCTCCGACAAGGGCTGGGTCGACCGGCCCCCGGGCGCCGCCGAGCCGCCCGAGGTCGCCGCCATGCCGACGCTCGCGCAGCTGACCACGGCCGAGCAGCGGTGGGCCGACCGGGAGGAGGACATCACCACGGTCGGCGGGGACCCGTTCGAGGTGGGACAGGTCTTCGCGCGGCGGTGGATGGAGCGGCTCGGGGACCAGGGCAAGCTGCAGCATCTGTCCGGGATGTACCCGCGCGTTCCGCACCGGATCGACGGCGAGCTCCTCAGGTACGCGGCGCGGTTCGGGCTGCTCGCGCACAAGGACGACCAGATCGACGAGCACGACCGCTACGCGATCCGGGCCGGGTTCTGGCGGGAGATCGACGCGCGGACGACCGCGGAACACGCGCCCGCCGGTGAGTGAGTATCGCGGCGTATTTCGGTATGAGAGACGCCCCGGGAACGGCGCAGCGCCGCCGACCCCGTAGTCTCGTTCCTTGTGAGTACGCGCGCGACACAGGCACTTCGGCACGGTGGTGATGTCGTGTGTGCGGTGCGCGGGCTGACCAAGACCTATCCGGCGGCGCGCGGACGGCGCGGCGCCCCGGGCACACCCGAGGTGCGGGCCACCGACGACGTACGCCTCGACATCCGGCGCGGTGAGATCTTCGGGCTGCTCGGACCCAACGGGGCCGGCAAGACCACCCTCGTACGGCAGCTCACCGGGCTGATGCGCCCCGACAGCGGCAGCGTCGAGATCCTCGGACACGACATCGTGCGCCATCCTGACCGGGCCTCGCGGATCCTTGCCTATCTCGGCCAGGAGTCCACCGCGCTCGACGAACTGACCGTCTCGCTCGCCGCCGAGACCACCGGACGCCTGCGCGGTCTGGAGATCCGGCGGGCGCGGGCCGAGCGGGACGCCGTACTCGACGAGCTGGGGCTCACGCCCATCGCCGGACGGCCGATCAAGAAACTCTCCGGCGGCCAGCGGCGGCTCGCGTGCTTCGCGTCGGCGCTGGTGGGGGAGCGGCCGCTGCTCGTGCTCGACGAGCCGACCACCGCGATGGACCCCGTGGCGCGGCGCGCGGTGTGGTCCGCCGTGGACCGGCGGCGGGCCGAGCACGGTACGACCGTGCTGCTCGTCACCCACAACGTCATCGAGGCGGAGACGGTCCTGGACCGGGTCGCCGTCCTCGACCAGGGGCGGGTCATCGCCTGCGACACGCCTTCCGGGCTCAAGGAACAGGTCGCCGGCGAGGTCCGCGTCGACCTGGTGTGGCGCGAGGCGGCCCCGCTGCACGTGCCCGAGGTCGCCGCCCTCCAGGACCGGGCCGTGGCCTCCGGGCGCCGCTGGACCCTGCGGCTCGCCCCCGAGGAGGCCCGCGCGGTCGTCGCCACCGTCACCGGCGGGGCCGCCTTCGCCGCCCTGGACGACTTCACGCTGGCCACGCCCAGCCTGGAGGACGTCTACCTGGCGCTGGGCGGGGCCGCGCGGCAGGGGCTGGTGAAGGCTTGAGCGCGTTGAACACGTTGAGTACGCGGACCGTCGTATCCGTACGTCACAGGGCGACCGCCGGAGCGAAGAGGAGCAGAGCCACGTGAGTGTCGTACCCGCCGAGGTTCTGCCGGGCGGCGCCCTGGCCGTCGAGGAGACGGGCCGGGGCACGGCCGCCGAGCTCGGTCCGCGCGCGCGGCTGTGGCCGTCCATGGCGGCCGTGTACCGGGCGCAGTTGTCCCGCGCGCGGGTCGCCCGCATCCCGCTGCTGTTCGTGGCGACCTTCCAGTCGATCGGGATCATGGTCCTGATGCGGGGCGTCGTGGACGGCGGGGGCGAGGCGCAGTCCGTGGTCGCCGGTGCGTCCGTGCTCGTCGTCGCCTTCGTCGCGCTCAACCTCCTCGCGCAGTACTTCGGGCAGCTGCGGGCGAGCGGCGGGCTCGACCACTACGCCACCCTGCCGGTGCCGCCGGCCGCCGTGGTGCTGGGCGCCGCGGGGGCGTACGCCTCCTTCACCGTGCCCGGGACCGTGGTGACCGCCGTCTTCGGATGCGTGCTGTTCGGGCTGCCGCTGGCGCACCTGTGGGTGCTGGTGGCCGTGATTCCGCTCGCGGGTGCCGCCCTGGCGGGGCTCGGCGCGGCGCTCGGACTGCTGGCGCCGCGGCCGGAACTCGCCACGCTGCTCGGGCAGCTGGGCATGTCCGCCGCACTGCTGCTCGGGGTGCTGCCCGCCGACCGGATGCCCGAGGCGGTCCGGTTCGCGCGGGACCTGCTGCCCTCGACCTACGGCGTCGAGGCCTTCGCACGGACTTTCGGGCCGCATCCCGACTGGGCCTTCGTGCTCGGTGACCTCGCCGTGTGCGGGTGCGTCGGGGTGGCCTCGCTGGCCGTCGCCACCTGGGCCTACCGCCGGGCCGCCGTCCGGTGACGCGCCGCACAGGCGGGCCTGGCACGATGTCAGGGTGACCGCACCGTTGACGCCTCCTCCGCCGCCGCACGAACCGTCCGCGTCCTCGCACGACGCGTGGCAGGCCCCTCATGTCGGCTACGCGGCTCCTGCCGAAGCCTCGTACGGGCAGGGCGGGCCCGGGATGAAGACCGAGCTGATCGAGGCCGCGGTGATCACGGTGGTCGTGGCGCTCGCCGGTGTGCTGCTCGGGGTGCTGTGGTGGTGGCTGGCGCCGCACGTGCCGCTGGTCGGGAGCGTGGACGAGCAGGGGAACTGGGCCGTCTATCTGCAGGACACCGAGGGGGAGCAGGCGGTGGGCGTGGACGGGACGTTCACCCTGCTGGCGCTCGCTCTCGGCGCGCTGAGCGGGGCCGCCGTGTTCCTGTGGCGGCGGCGGGGCGGGGTGCCGCTGGTGGTGGGGCTGGCCGTCGGGGCGTTCCTGGGGTCGTTGCTCGCGTGGCGGGCGGGGATGTGGCTCGGGCCGTCGTCCGATGTGCTCGCGCATGCGAAGTCCGTGGGCAAGGGGGTCGTCTTCTCCGCGCCGCTGAGGCTGGGGGCGAAGGGGGCGTGGCTGGCCTGGTCGCTGGCCGGGCTGGTCGTGCATCTGGGGCTCACGGCGATGTTCGGGCCGCGGGATCCTGAGCCGGTGTACGGGCCGGTGGTTCCGCAGGACGGGTACGGGGCGCCTGTGCAGTAGGTTTTTCGCCCCCGCCGCCCCTTCCCGTCCCGTTCCTGGGGGCTGTGCCCCCAGCCCCCCTTCCGGCCCTAAGGGCCTTGTCCTCAAACGCCGGACGGGCTAAAGCGTGCGGGCGATGGGGGCCAGGACCGCGTTCGTGAGGTGGGCCAGGTCGGTCGGGGCGAGTTCCACCTCGAGGCCGCGGCGGCCGGCCGAGACGCAGATCGTGTCGTGGGCGGAGGCCGAAACGTCCAGGACCGTGGGCAGCTTCTTGCGCTGGCCCAGGGGCGAGATACCGCCCCGGACGTAGCCCGTGGTGCGTTCGGCGAGGGTCGGGTCGGCCATGGCGGCCCGCTTGCCGCCCGCCGCCGTCGCCAGGGCCTTCAGGTCCAGTGAGCCCGCCACCGGGACGACCGCCACCGTCAGCGTGCCGTCCACGTCCGCCACCAGGGTCTTGAAGACGCGGTCGGGGGAGACGCCCATCGCCTCGGCCGCCTCCTCGCCGTAGGAGGGGTGGGAGGGGTCGTGGTCGTAGGCGTGGACCGTGTAGGGCACCTCGGCCGCGGTCAGGGCCACCGTCGCCGGCGTGCCCCCCGACTGCTGCTGCTTCTTGGGCTTCTTCGCCATGGACGGTTCCGGCCTCAGTTCAGACTCGTCGGGCCGCGCGTCAGCTCCGACGCCGGCACCGACGGAAGGTTACGGATGATCGCGGTCTCCGCGCGCAGCAGTTTCAGTTCGTCGCGGAGGCGGGACGCGGTGTCGGGGGCCTGGAGGAGGCGCTGCTTGGTGGGTGTGTCCAGCATCATCGCCGCCGCCACCAGGTAGGAGACCACCGACGGCTCGTCGGGGAGATCCGTGCCGCTCGACAGGGAGCGTTCCCGTGCCCCCGCCAGGCGCTTCTGGTACTGACGGAAGGCCCGCAGAACCCCTTCCGCCAGCGCCCCCGACTCGTCGCCCGCGTCCTCCGGCAGCTCCTCCAGTTCGGCCGTCAGGAACGGGCCGGAGGTGTCGACGGACAGGAGACGGGCCCGGGTGGTGCCGGTCGCCAGGACCTCGAAGGTGCCGTCGGGCCGCTCCCGTACCGTCGCGGCGTCCGCCACACAGCCGACCGCGTGGAACGCCTTGACCGGGTCGTCGCCGAAGCCGGCCGTGGGGCCGCGTTCGGGCACGGCGGTCTGGTCTGGCAGGCCGGGAGAGCTGGGCGCCACCTCGTGGCCGTCGCGGATCGCCACGACGGCGAAGCGGCGCGGCTCCTCCTCGGGCGTCTTCAGCAGTTCGCGCATCATGGCGCGATAGCGCTCCTCGAAGACGTTGAGAGGAAGCACGAGCCCCGGGAACAGCACTGAGTTCAGGGGGAAGAGCGGGAGCCGCACGGTGGTCACGGCGCCAAAGCCTAATGGCCTCCGGAGCGGACACGTCCCCCGTGCTCACTCCGTGGATGGATCAAGGCATGCCGGCGGACCTCCTCGCGGACCTCCAGGAACCGGCTCAGAGGGTCCTCCGACTCCCGGCTCCACGGGAACGAGGTCGCGTACGGGCCGATCATGCGCAGCTCTTCCAGGGCGTCCGTCCAGCGGCCGAGGCGCACCAGGACGAACACCAGCTTGTTGCGGATCTCCGCCGGCCACGGGTCGGCCGCCGCGAAGGTCGCTGACAGGTCGATCGCCCGGTCCGCCGCCGCGTCCAGCCGCTCACGCGGCACCGCGGTGCCGCCGCCGTCCGTCAGACAGGCGAGGGCTGCCCGCGCGGGCAGCGCCTGGATGAGGGAGCCGGGCGGGGCGTCCTGTGCGGCCAGGTCGGCGAAGTCGAAGCACTCGCGGTACGAGCCGCGCCAGGAGGTCGCCAGATAGCGCAGGGCGGCGACATGGCAGCCGTAGTGGAGCGGGGCGCGTCTGAGGGCGGCCTCCCACAGTTCGCCGAAGTAGGTGGGCCCGGCTTGCGAGCCGCGCGCGTGGTCCAGCGCGAGGCGCCACGGCACCGGGTCGCGGTCGTCGCTGCGCGCGGCGGCCGTGATCAGCGGGCTCACCTCGCGCAGCAGCTCCGCCCTGGCAGGTGAGTCCCAGGCGCGGTCCACGGCGAGCTGGGCGCCCAGCAGCAGCCGGTCCGGGTCGTACGGGGCGTCGGCGTGCCAGGCGTCGTACCACTCGGAGCGTGAGCGGGCGAAGGCGGAGAGCCGCCGGACGTACCGGTCGCGCAGCTCCCAGGCGGCACCCGCGCGGGTCGCGGCGAGCAGCTCGGCCGCCCGCGCGTACGTGCCCTGGCCGGCCGCGACCAGCGCGGGTCCGAGCCGGTCGTCCGGCGCGTCGAGCAGAACCTCGTCGTCGGCGGGCAGTCCGCCGGTGAGGTGGGGGGGCATCCGTGACGCACGGATGAAGGGGGGCAGCAGAGCCATGGTGTCGACCATTGAAAGACCGCAGGTGAACACTGCGCCAGTGCGCACGTGCAACTCATGGAAAGTTGTACGCCGGAGAGTCAAGGGAGCTTAAAAAGGTGACCGTTGAACAACTCTCTGAACTGCGGTGTCACCAGTCCCTCTCAGTGCCCTTCCGTTTTCTTCACACAGCCCGCTAACCCCGCCGCAGCAGCCTTGTCGCCCCCGCCGCCACCGTGGTCGCCAGGATCCAGCCGAGGAGGACCATCGCCGCCGCCAGCCACTGCCAGCCGCCGCGCAACTGCCAGAAACCGACCTGACCCAGGTCGATCACCGGAAGCAGCAGGTCGAGGGCGAACAGCGCGGGGTTCCAGGCCGGATGGTCACCGCCCTTGAGCGGGGGATGGCTCGCGTGTGCGAACGCCACGGAGCCCGCCGCCCACAGCACGGCCATCCATACGGCGGCCCGGCCGGGCCGGTACCCGTAGGCGACCGTCCAGTCCTGCACGTATCCCCACAGCTTGGCGGCCAGCGGCAGGCTCTCGCGGCGCCGCCGCTGCTTGGCGAGCAGCACCTCGCGCGCGTCCTCGTCCTCACCGCCGGTCCGCAGCACGGCGGCGAGGCGTTCGTACGGCTCCGGGTTGTACTCGGCGGTCGCCGCGGCCACCCACTCCAGCCGCTGCTCCAGCGGGAAGGGACCGTGCGGCACGAGGTTCTCGTAGACGAAGCCGCCCATGTGCAGACTGCCCGGGCCCGGCCAGGCGGTCGCCCGGTCCACGAGGTTGCCGACCCGCGCCCCCGACAGGACCACCTTGCCGCGCTGCGGCTTCTCCCCGAGGAAACGCAGCTCCGGTGCCTGGATGCGGCGCAGCGACAGCTCCTGGTCGTCGGTGAAGACGAACCGGGCCCGCTCCAGGTCGACCGCGTCCCCGAACCGCCCGTCGTCCAGCCGGATGCCGCCCTGGCACTCGAAGCGCTGGATCCGCGTCCCGCGCGCGGGGGTGGCCCCGCTCAGCACGGAGGCGCCGACGCCCGCCGGGGTCAGATACAGCGTGCGCTCCACGGTCAGCTGCGGGGCGTTCAGCGCGAGCCGGGTGTACGGGTTGGCCAGCCGGGCGCCGCGCAGGCTCAGGGAGACGCCGATGGTGGCGCTGCGCAGGCTCAGCTCGCCGTGCGACTCCAGGAGATCGGCCTGCAGGTCCTGGCCGACGGTCATGCCGTCCGCGGCGAGCGAACGGCCGCTGCGGTCGCGGTAGACGATCGCCTGGTTCATCAGCAGGTCCGTGCCGATGTGCGCGTCGGTCAGCCGTACGCCGTTGTGGAACCGGCAGCGGGGGAGATGCAGATCGCCCTCGGTGTGCACCCGGGCGGCCTCCAGGCGCGGCACCGAGCAGTCCACGAACCGCGCGGTGGTGAAGCGGGCCTCCGGCAGCAGGATCTCCCGCTCGAAACGGCAGCCCTTCATCTCCACGTACGGCACCACCGTGCCGCCCGCGAGGTCCAGGGTGCCGCTGACCTGTACGCCGGTGAGCTTCAGGGACGACACCCGGCCGGCGAGCGCGGGCGGGCCGTCCAGGAGCAGCCAGCAGACGATACGCGCGCGTACTGTCCGCTCGGGCCCCCACGGGTGCCCGCCGTGCGGATCGTCGACGACGGTGTCACCGCTGCTCAGGTCGTACACGGTGCCGTTGCGGAAGGCCTGCCACATGCCGGCCTCGGCGGCGTTCAGATCGTCCGGCAGGTCACCGTTCCGGATGCCGGCCCCCTCGGTCACGGTTCTTCCAGCTCCTTGCGGCTCGTGGGATTCGTACAACCGTTCATGCCCGCTGAGTAACCCCTCGAACGCTAGACGTGAAGGGGATCTTCCGGGTTGCGTATCAGCCACTGGAATGCGCGAACGTGCCCTCATGCGGGTCTGAGAGAATTGGGTCCGTGATCTCCCGAATCGATCTGCGCGGCGACGCCCTCCCCGAGGGCCCCGCCCTGCGCGACCTGCTGCCCCGAGCCGACTTCGACGTCTCGGCCGCCCTGGAGAAGGTGCGTCCGATCTGCGAGGCCGTGCATCATCGGGGCGACGCGGCGCTGATCGACTTCGCCGAGAAGTTCGACGGGGTGCGGCTCGACCAGGTGCGGGTGCCGGCGGCCGCTCTGGACCAGGCGCTCGAAGAGCTCGACCCCGCCGTGCGCGCGGCCCTGGAGGAGTCCATCCGCCGCGCCCGTATCGTCCACCGCGAACAGCGCCGCACGAACCGCACGACCCAGGTCGTGCCGGGCGGCAGCGTGACCGAGAAGTGGGTGCCGGTCGACCGCGTCGGGCTGTACGCGCCCGGCGGCCGGTCCGTCTACCCGTCCTCCGTGATCATGAACGTGGTGCCCGCGCAGGAGGCCGGCGTCGAGTCGATCGCCCTCGCCTCGCCCGCGCAGGCCGAGTTCGACGGCCTCCCGCACCCCACGATCCTCGCCGCGTGCGCACTGCTCGGCGTCGACGAGGTGTACGCCGCCGGCGGCGCGACGGCCGTCGCGATGTTCGCGTACGGCACCGAGTCCTGCCCGCCCGCCAACATGGTCACGGGCCCCGGCAACATCTGGGTCGCCGCCGCCAAGCGCTACTTCACCGGCAGGATCGGCATCGACGCCGAGGCCGGCCCGACCGAGATCGCGGTCCTCGCGGACTCCACCGCCGATCCGGTGCACGTGGCCTCCGACCTGATCAGCCAGGCCGAACACGACCCGCTGGCCGCCGCCGTGCTGGTCACCGACTCCGTCGAACTCGCGGACGCGGTCGAGAAGGAGCTGGAACCGCAGGTCGCGGCCTCCAAGCACATCGAGGACCGGATCGTGCCCGCCCTGAAGGGCAGGCAGTCCGCGATCGTCCTCGTCGACGGCATCGACGAAGGCCTCAGGGTCGTCGACGCTTACGGCGCCGAGCACCTGGAGATCCAGACCGCCGACGCCGCCGCGGTCGCCGACCGGGTCCGCAACGCCGGTGCGATCTTCATCGGCCCCTGGGCCCCGGTGTCCCTCGGCGACTACGCCGCCGGGTCCAACCACGTGCTCCCGACCGGTGGCTGCGCCTGCCACTCCTCCGGGCTGTCCGTGCAGTCCTTCCTCCGCGGCATCCACATCGTCGACTACACGAAGGACGCGCTGGCCGACGTGGCGCACCACGTGGTCACGCTGGCGGAGGCGGAGGACCTGCCCGCCCACGGGGCGGCGATCAAGGCGCGGTTCGAATGGAAGGTACCGGCGGGCAAGTGAACTTCGGAATCGACGATCTCCCCGTACGGGACGAGCTGCGCGGCAAGTCCCCCTATGGCGCGCCCCAGTTGGACGTCCCCGTACGGCTGAACACCAACGAGAACCCTTATCAGCTGCCCGAGCCGCTGGTCGAGCGCATCGCCGAGCGCGTCCGCGAGGCCGCCCGTGACCTCAACCGCTACCCGGACCGGGACGCGGTCGAGCTGCGCACCCAGCTCGCCAAGTACCTGACGGACACCTCGGGGCACGAGGTGGGCCTGGCCAACGTATGGGCGGCGAACGGCTCCAACGAGGTCATCCAGCAGCTGCTGCAGACCTTCGGCGGACCCGGCCGCACGGCGATCGGCTTCGAGCCGTCGTACTCGATGCACGCGCTCATCGCGCGCGGGACCGGAACCGGCTGGATCTCCGGGCCCCGGCGCGAGGACTTCACCATCGACGTGGAGGCGGCCGCGCGGGCGATCGCCTCGCACAAGCCGGACGTCGTGTTCATCACGACCCCGAACAACCCGACGGGCAACGCGGTCCCCCCCGAGACGGTCCTCGCGC
The DNA here is from genome assembly GCF_042872225.1 of Streptomyces sp. NPDC005374. Classification (NCBI taxonomy): domain Bacteria; kingdom Bacillati; phylum Actinomycetota; class Actinomycetes; order Kitasatosporales; family Streptomycetaceae; genus Streptomyces; species Streptomyces sp. NPDC005374. The sequence continues at coordinate 54,542 of NZ_JBIAKA010000027.1, forward strand.
TGTACGAGGCCGCGCAGGCGGCGAAGCCCTCCATGGTCGTCGTCGACGAGGCGTACATCGAGTTCAGCCACGGCGACTCGCTGCTGCCGCTGCTCGAAGGACGGCCGAATCTCGTCGTGTCGCGGACGATGTCGAAGGCGTTCGGGGCGGCGGGCCTGCGCCTCGGCTACCTCGCCGCGCACCCGGCGGTCGTGGACGCCGTACAGCTCGTACGGCTGCCCTACCACCTGTCGGCCGTCACCCAGGCGACCGCCCTCGCCGCCCTGGAGCACACCGACACGCTGCTGAAGTACGTCGAGCAGCTCAAGGCCGAGCGGGACCGGCTGGTGAGCGAGCTGCGCGCGATCGGCTTCGAGGTCGTGGATTCGGACGCGAACTTCGTGCAGTTCGGGCGGTTCGACGGCCCGGGGGGCTCGCACGCCGCCTGGCAGAAGATCCTCGACCGGGGTGTCCTGGTCCGGGACAACGGCATTCCGGGATGGCTGCGGGTCAGCGCCGGAACCCCCGAAGAGAACGACGCGTTCCTCGACGCGGTACGTGAACTCAAGAAGGAGCAGAGCACATGAGCCGCGTGGGACGCGTGGAACGAGTCACCAAGGAGACCTCGGTCCTCGTCGAGATCGACCTCGACGGGTCCGGGAAGGTCGACGTGTCGACAGGAGTCGGCTTCTACGACCACATGCTCGACCAGCTCGGCCGGCACGGTCTGTTCGACCTCACCGTGAAGACCGAGGGCGACCTGCACATCGACTCGCACCACACCATCGAGGACAGCGCCCTCGCGCTCGGAGCCGCCTTCAAGCAGGCGCTCGGCGACAAGGTGGGCATCTACCGCTTCGGCAACTGCACGGTCCCGCTGGACGAGTCCCTCGCCCAGGTGACCGTCGACCTGTCCGGCCGCCCCTACCTCGTGCACACCGAGCCCGAGAAGATGGCGCCGATGATCGGCGAGTACGACACCACGATGACCCGGCACATCCTGGAGTCCTTCGTCGCCCAGGCGCAGATCGCCCTGCACGTGCACGTGCCCTACGGACGCAACGCGCACCACATCGTGGAGTGCCAGTTCAAGGCGCTGGCCCGGGCCCTGCGCTACGCCTCCGAGCGTGACCCGCGCGCGGCCGGCATCCTCCCCTCCACGAAGGGCGCGCTGTAAGCCATGACCGGACTCTCGACCCTCCTGATCGTCGTCGGCCTCTTCCTGGCCGGCGGCATCTACTCCTTCGTCAAGCAGCAGATGCCGAAGAGCCTCATCGTGCTGCTCTCCATCGGCGCCGCGATGTGTCTGGTCTCCGGCGTCCTGAGGCTGGAGGTGTGGAATTGAGCGCTCCGTCGAAGAGCACGAAGAAGGTCGTCGTCTTCGACTACGGCTTCGGCAACGTGAGGTCCGCCGAGCGGGCCCTCGCGCGCACGGGAGCCGACGTCGAGATCACGCGTGACTACGACAGGGCCATGAACGCGGACGGGCTGCTGGTGCCGGGTGTCGGCGCCTTCGCCGCCTGCATTCAGGGTCTGCGCGAGGCCCGCGGCGACTGGATCATCGACCGCAGGCTGTCCGGCGGGCGCCCGGTGATGGGCATCTGCGTCGGCATGCAGATCCTGTTCGCGCGCGGCATCGAGCACGGCGTGGAGGCCGAGGGCCTCGACGAGTGGCCCGGCTCGGTCGAGCCGCTGAAGGCCGACATCGTGCCCCACATGGGCTGGAACACCGTCGACGCGCCCGCCGGCTCCGAGCTCTTCGCGGGCCTGGACGCGGACGCCCGCTTCTACTTCGTGCACTCCTACGCCGTTCACGACTGGTCGCTGGAGACGCTCAACAAGGCGATGACCGCGCCCAAGGTCACCTGGTCGACGCACGGCAAGCCCTTCGTGGCCGCCGTGGAGAACGGCGCCCTGTGGGCCACGCAGTTCCACCCCGAGAAGTCCGGCGACGCCGGAGCGCAGCTGCTGAACAACTGGATCGGAACCCTCTGATGCCCTCCAAGCTCGAACTCCTCCCCGCCGTGGACGTCCGCGACGGCCAGGCGGTCCGGCTCGTGCACGGCGAGTCCGGCACGGAGACCTCCTACGGCTCCCCTCTGGAGGCCGCGCTGTCCTGGCAGCGGGCGGGCGCCGAGTGGCTGCACCTGGTCGACCTCGACGCGGCGTTCGGCACCGGCGACAACCGAGACCTGGTCCGCCAGGTCACCGAGGCGATGGACATCAAGGTCGAGCTCTCCGGCGGCATCCGCGACGACGCCTCCCTGGCCGCGGCCCTCGCCACCGGCTGCACCCGGGTCAACCTCGGCACCGCCGCCCTGGAGAGCCCGGAATGGGTCGCCAAGGTCATCGCCGAGCACGGCGACAGGATCGCGGTGGGCCTGGACGTCCGCGGTACGACCCTCAAGGGCCGCGGCTGGACCAGTGAGGGCGGCGACCTCTACGAGGCGCTGGAGCGGCTCGACAAGGAGGGCTGCGCGCGGTACGTCGTCACCGACATCGCCAAGGACGGCACCCTCCAGGGCCCGAACCTGGAGCTGCTGCGCAACGTCTGCGCCGCGACCGACCGCCCCGTCGTGGCCTCGGGCGGGGTGTCCTCGCTGGACGACCTGCGGGCCATCGCCGAGCTGGTGCCCCTCGGTGTCGAGGGCTCCATCGTCGGGAAGGCCCTGTACGCGAAGGCGTTCACCCTGGAAGAGGCCTTGGAGGCGGTGGCCAAGTGAGCGAGCTGCGACGCGTCACGACCGGTGCGCCCTGGGAGGAGACCTTCGGGTACTCCCGCGCGGTGGAACTGCCGAACGGCCTGGTCCTGGTCTCCGGCTGCACATCGGTCGTGGACGGCCAGATCGCCGGGGGCGGTCCCTACGAGCAGACGGTCAACGCCTTCAACGTCGCGTTCGCGGCGCTGGAGAAGCTGGGTCTGGGCCGGAACGATGTGGTGCGGACCCGCTTGTACATCACCCACGCCCGTGACGTGGAGGATGTGGGCCGCGCACACAAGGAGCTGTTCGACGCCGTCCGGCCCGCCGCATCCCTGATCATCGTCTCCGGCTTCGTGGACCCCGGTCTGGTCGTCGAGGTCGAGGTCGAGGCGTACCGGGGGGTGAGCGCCGGATGACCCTCGCGGTACGCGTCATCCCCTGCCTGGACGTGGACAACGGCCGGGTCGTCAAGGGCGTCAACTTCCAGAACCTGCGGGACGCGGGCGACCCCGTCGAGATGGCCAAGGTGTACGACACCGAGGGCGCCGACGAGCTGACGTTCCTGGACATCACCGCCTCGTCGGGCAACCGCGAGACGACGTACGACGTCGTGCGCCGCACCGCCGAGCAGGTCTTCATCCCGCTGACGGTCGGCGGCGGAGTCCGCACGGCCGAGGACGTGGACAAGCTGCTGCGGGCGGGCGCCGACAAGGTCGGCGTCAACACGGCGGCGATCACCCGTCCCGACCTGATCCGCGAGATCGCCGAGCGGTTCGGCCGGCAGGTGCTGGTGCTGTCGGTGGACGCGCGGCGCACCGAGTCGGGTTCCTTCGAGGTCACCACCCACGGCGGCCGCAAGGGCACCGGTATCGATGCCGTCGAGTGGGCCCACCGGGCCGCCGAACTGGGCGCCGGTGAGATCCTGCTCAACTCGATGGACGCGGACGGCACCAAGGACGGCTACGACCTGGAGATGATCGAGGCCGTCCGCAAGCACGTGACCGTGCCGCTGATCGCCTCCGGCGGCGCGGGGAAGCTCGACCACTTCCCGCCGGCCATCGGGGCGGGCGCGGACGCGGTGCTCGCGGCCTCCGTCTTCCACTTCGGGGATCTGCGGATCGGCGAGGTGAAGGGCGCCCTGCGGGAGGCGGGACATCCCGTGCGGTGACGCTCTGAGGCGTTGAGGTAAGCCCCGGCCACCAGGTGGCCGGGGCTTACCTGTGAGCGGATACGAATGGCCAGATACGAAAGAGAAGTTGCGCAAAATATATTGCGCAACTTCTCTTTCGTATCTACGGTCGAGGTCATGGCAAGCAAGGAGAACCGCCGGATCAAGGACGTGGGGACGCTCAAGGCGCTGGCCCACCCGTTGCGGGCGAACCTGTACCGGCTGTTGTTCATCAAGGGCGTCGCCACCGCCTCACAGCTCGCGGAGAGCGTCGACGAGGCTGTCTCGCTGGTCAGCTACCACCTGCGCAAACTCGCCGAGCACGAACTCGTCGAGGAGGCCGAGCCGCAGAGCGGGGACGGCCGGGAGCGTTGGTGGCGGCCCGCGTCGGACGGGGTGAGCATCCGGGACGAGGACTTCCGCGGCGAGCCCGGCAAGGCGGCCGCGCACATGGCGGCCACCCGGCTCTTCCACGAGCAGCGCGCCGACCTCTACCGGCACTACCTCGACGAACGGGCCGCCTGGGGTCCCGAGTGGAATGCCGCGACCCCGGACAACGAGTCGTGGCTGCGCCTGACCACGAGCGAACTGCACGAGCTTCGCTCGGAGTTGGAAGCCCTGGTCGGCAAGTACAACGACAAGGGCCGCTCGGCCGAGGCCGCCGGCGACACCGAGGGACGCGAGGACGTCGCGCTGTTCGTGTACGGATTCCCGTTCCGCGCCTGACGCCCCGAGAGGCCCCCTTCGCATGACCACCCCGCTCACAGCGCCGCCCGCCGCCCCCGGACTCCCCGCCCACCGTGACGGCAACGTCCTGCGCTGGCTCACCGCCTACACCGCCTCGATGATCGGCGACAACGTCTACTACATCGCCCTGTCCTGGGCGGCGGTCCAGGCCGGCTCACCCTCGCAGGCCGGCGTGGTCATGGCGGTGAGCGCCGTGCCGCGGGCGCTGCTCATGCTGGGCGGCGGGGTGATCGCCGACCGGTTCGGGCCGCGCAAGGTGGTCATCGCCAGTGACGCGGTGCGCTGCGCGGCCGTCCTCGCGGTGGCGGGGCTGCTGTTCCTCACCAGCCTGGGGCTTTGGCCGCTGGCCGCGCTCGCCCTGGTCTTCGGCACCGTCGACGCCGTGTTCATGCCGGCCGTGGGGGCCCTCCCCGCGCGCGTGACGAGTCGTGGGCAGCTCGCGCGCGTGCAGGGCATGAGGGGTCTGGGAATCCGGTTCGCGAGCGTGGTCGGCGGCCCGCTCGGCGGGCTCGGGGTCGCGGTCGGCGGAGCGGCGGCGGCGTTCGGGCTCGCGGGGCTGCTGATAGCCGTGTCCATACCGCTGCTCGTCTCCGTCCGCATGCGGGAGCTGCCGGCCGACGACAGGGCGGCCGCCCAGGGGGGTACCGCCTGGCGTGACCTGGTGGGCGGCCTGCGCTACATCCGCGGCCACCGCGTGCTGGCCCCCCTGATGGTCGCCATCGCCCTCGGCGACCTCGGCTTCGTCGGACCGCTCAACGTCGGCCTCGTCCTGCTCGCCGACGAGCGCGGCTGGGGTGCCTCGGGCATGGGCTGGGTGCTGTCCGGCTTCGGCGTCGGCGCGGGTGCGGCCGCCCTGCTGCTGACCGTGCGGGGGCGCCTGCCGCACGCCGGCCACGTGGCGGCCTGGGCCATCTTCGCCGGATCGGTCGCGATCGGCTCCCTCGCCTACGTTCCGGCCGTCCTCGCGGCCGTCGGGGTCGCCCTGCTGATCGGACTGCTCGCCGGGCTCAGCGGCGCCATGTGCGGCGCCCTGCTGCAGACCCACGCCGAACCCGCCTACCTGGGCCGCGTCACGGCGGTGTCCGGCCTGGTCAGCCTCGGCTTCGCCCCCCTGAGCATGCCCCTGTCGGCCGCGGCCATCGGCGCCTGGGGCACCGGCCCGGTCTTCGTCGCCAGCGCGGCGGTCTGCGGGCTCGGCGGGGTGGTCGCGCTGTGCGTACGGGATCTCCGCCGCGCCGAACTGCCCGCGTGACCTGCGGGATGTGCGCCGGGCCGGACTCTCCAGCGGTTTCCGCCCGGGGTGGGCTGCCCGGGTGGTGTGCCGGGGTTTCGGCGTCGGGGTGGGCTGCCCGGGGTGGTGTGCGGTGTGCGCGCCGGGGTGAGGCGGCCAGCGGTTTCCGCCCGGGGTGGGCTGCCTGAGTTGCCCTGTGGTCTCCGCGTCGGAGTGGTGCACGGGGCCCGGGTCGGGGTGAGCTGTCCGGGTGGTGTGCGGATTTGCGCTCGGTCGGGCCGCCCGAGGTGACGCGCGGTTTCCGCGCCGGGCCGAGCAGCTCAGGTGGTGTGCGGGATGTGCGCCGGGCCGAGCTGCCAAGCGGCATGCGGTCTCCGCGCCCGGCCCGGTTCGCCCGGGCGACCGTCCTCGGCCGCCCTCAGATCCCGAGCTCCTTCGCCTCGTGCAGCTTCGCGATCGCGTCCTTGTCGCCGTCCAGCGCCACGTCGGCCGCGTCCTGCCTGCCGTACAGGAACAGCAGCAGCTCCGACGGCTCGCCGGTCACCGTCACGACCGGTGCGCCGCGGTGGGCGACCGCCGTCTGGCCGTCCGGGCGGCGCAGCACCAGGCCGGTGGGGGTGCCGCGGCCCATCAGCCGGGCGCTGCGCTCCAGACGGGACCACAGGGTGTCCTGGAAGACCGGGTCGAGCTCGCGCGGCGTCCAGTCGGGACGGGCCCGGCGGACGTCCTCCGTGTGGACGTAGAACTCGACCGTGTTCGACAGCTCCTCGACCTGCTTGAGCTGGAACGGCGAGAAGCGCGGCGGACCGGTGCGGATCAGCTGGATCAGTTCCTCGTACGGCTTCTCGGAGAACTCGGCCATCACCCGGTCCAGCCGGGACGCGAGCTGCTTGATCAGCAGACCGCCGGCGGCGTCGGGACGGCGCTCGCGCACCACCACGTGCGCCGCGAGGTCGCGGGTGAGCCAGCCCTCGCAGAGAGTGGGGGCCTCCGGGCCCTCCGCCTCCAACAGATCGGCGAGCAGAAGTCGTTCACGCTTGGCGAAAGTCGACATGCAGTCAGCCTACGACTGTCAGAAGGGTCCGCACAGTGGACACCACGCCAAGGCTGTCAGTGGGGCGCGGCACAATGGCCACATGACCAGCACGCCCCAGCCCAGCAGCCTCGACCCGGAGATCGCCGCGCGTCTCAAGCGCAGCGCCGACGGGCTCGTCCCCGCGATCGCCCAGCAGTACGACACCGGTGAGGTGCTCATGCTCGGCTGGATGGACGACGAGGCCCTGCACCGCACGCTGACCACCGGCCGCTGCACCTACTGGTCGCGCAGCCGCCGTGAGTACTGGGTCAAGGGCGACACCTCCGGCCACTTCCAGTGGGTCAGGTCCGTCGCCCTCGACTGCGACGCCGACACCGTTCTGGTCAAGGTCGACCAGGTCGGCGCCGCCTGCCACACAGGCGCGCGCACCTGCTTCGACGCCGACGTGCTGCTCAAGGACGCCGGTTCCGGCGTACCGGCCTCGGATCAGTAAGGTCAGCCGCCATGGACCTCGACACCTTCCGCAAGCTCGCCACCGACCGGCGCGTCATCCCGGTCACGCGCAAGCTCCTGGCCGACGGCGACACCCCCGTCGCCCTCTACCGCAAGCTCGCCGCCGAGCGCCCCGGCACCTTCCTGCTGGAGTCCGCGGAGAACGGCCGCTCGTGGTCCCGTTACTCCTTCGTCGGCGTGCGATCGGCGGCGACCCTGACGTCCCGCGACGGACAGGCCCACTGGCTCGGCACCCCGCCCGTCGGCGTCCCGGCCGACGGTGACCCGCTCGCCGCCCTGCGGGCCACCATCGAGACCCTGCACACCCCGCACCAGGAGGGCCTGCCGCCCTTCACCGGCGGCATGGTCGGCTATCTCGGCTACGACATCGTCCGCCGCCTGGAGAAGATCGGCCCCGGCGAGCGCGACGACCTGCAGCTCCCCGAGCTGACCATGCTCCTGACCAGCGACCTCGCCGTCATGGACCACTGGGAGGGCTCGGTCCTGCTGATCGCCAACGCGATCAACCACAACGACCTCGACACCGGCGTCGACGAGGCCTACGCGGACGCGGTGGCCCGCCTGGACGCGATGGAGGCCGACCTGTCCAGGGCGGTCGCCCAGCCCCCCGCCGTCCTGCCGCCCTCCGAACTCCCGGAGTACACCGCGCTCTGGGGCGGCCCCGACTTCCGGGCGGCCGTCGAGGACATCAAGGAGCGCATCCGGGCCGGCGAGGCCTTCCAGGTCGTCCCCTCCCAGCGCTTCGAAACGCCGTGCACGGCAAGCGCGTTGGACGTGTACCGGGTCCTGAGGGCGACGAACCCGTCGCCGTACATGTACCTGTTCCGCTTCGACGGCTTCGACGTCGTGGGCTCGTCCCCCGAGGCCCTGGTCAAGGTCGAGGACGGACACGCCATGGTCCACCCCATCGCCGGCACCCGGTGGCGCGGGGCGACCCCGCAGGAGGACCAGGCCCTCGCCGACGAGCTGCTGGCCGACCCCAAGGAGCGCGCCGAGCACCTGATGCTGGTCGACCTCGGCCGCAACGACCTGGGCCGGGTCTGCGAGCCCGGCTCCGTCGAGGTCGTCGACTTCATGTCCGTCGAGCGGTACTCCCATGTGATGCACATCGTCTCGACCGTCACCGGCAAGGTCGCGCAGGGCCGTACCGCCTTCGACGTACTGACGGCCTGTTTCCCGGCCGGCACACTGTCCGGGGCGCCGAAGCCCCGCGCGATGCAGATCATCGACGAACTGGAGCCGTCCCGGCGCGGGTTGTACGGCGGCTGCGTCGGCTACCTCGACTTCGCGGGCGACTCCGACACGGCGATCGCCATCCGCACCGCCCTCCTGCGTGACGGCACGGCCTATGTCCAGGCCGGCGCCGGCATCGTCGCCGACTCCGACCCGGTCGCCGAGGACACGGAGTGCCGCAACAAGGCGGCGGCGGTGCTGCGGGCGGTGCACACGGCGAACCGGCTCGGCAAGTAGGGGTCTTCGCCGGGGAATGGGGCGCTTCTCACGGGGCCCCGGGTGCCCGTTCGCCCGGGGTTCGGGTGATAGTGGGGTACGTGACTGCTGTACCGCACCCCCGTTCCGAAGCCGCAGGACCCGCCAGGGCCGGCCGCCTCAGTCTTGCCGTAGCCCTGTTGGCCGGCGCGCTCGGCGCCGCCGTGGCGCTGCTGGCCACCCGCCAGCAGTGGTCCGAGGGCACCGCGACCGTGGCCGGCGGCTCCTTCCCCCTGACCGCCCGGGGCAGCGACGTGACCGGCGTCCCGGCCGCACTGGCCATAGTGGGCCTCGCCGCGCTCGTCGCCGTCTTCGCCGTACGCAAGGCCGGCCGGCTGCTCGTCGCCGCCTTGCTCGCGCTCTCCGGAGCGGGGACCGTGGCCGCCGCGCTGATCGGGGCGAGTGATTCCTCGGCCCTGGACGAGAAGGCGGCCCAGGCGTCCGGCGACACCTCCGCCACGGTCGCCTCGCTCAGCCACACCGCCTGGCCGTACGCCGCCGTGGTGGGAGGCGCGCTGATCCTGCTGGCCGGTCTGCTCGCCCTGCGCTACGGGCGGCTGTGGCCCGCGATGTCCGGCCGGTACGAGCGGGACGGGGCGCCCCGGGCGCGTCGTAGGCCCGCCGTCGTGGATCCGGACCGGCCCGAGGACATCTGGAAGGCGCTCGACAGGGGCGAGGACCCGACGGGGGCGTAGCGGCCGTCCGCGAAGCGTGACCCCGGATCACTTTGTCCCCTCGCGTGCGGGACAATGACTTCGAGCATCTGGCTCAGACACGTACTTCAGCACCTAGGAGCAAGCAATGGCGGGCAGCAGCCACGGTCACACCCCGGCCGCCTGGACCGGTGTCACTATCGCCTTCATCGGGTTCTGCGTCGCGGGCGCCTTCATGGTGATGGCCCAGCCGGCGGGCTTCTGGGCCGGTATGGCGATCGTGGTCATCGGTGGTGTCGTCGGCTGGATCATGAGCGCGATGGGGATGGGCATGCCCAAGGACGCCCACAAGCCGCTCGCCGTCTCGCAGCCCGAGCAGGCGAGCGCCAAGAGCTGACACGCGGACGAGTGTCACGTGTGAGGGGCGGCTCCGGCGAAATCGCCGGAGCCGCCCCTCACGCGTTCGGGCAAGCACGGGGGAGAATGCCGGACGTGGACGCCGACAGCCAGCGAGTAGTACCTCAGACCGGCCGTTCGGGGCGCCTGGCCGTCCCGGGCGGGATCCTCGCGGCCGTCGCCGGGGCCTTCGCGTACGTGGGGGCGGTCGACCCCAACCAGCCCGGCCACTACCCCGTCTGCCCGCTCTACCGCCTCACCGGCCTCTACTGTCCCGGCTGCGGCGGACTGCGCAGCGCACACGCCTTCGTGCACGGGGACTTCCTGGCCGCCCTCCAGGACAATGCGATGGCCGTAGTGGGCTATCTGGGCTTCGCCGTGCTGTGGACCGTCTGGGTGGTCCGTGCGGCCCGCGGCAGGCCGCTGCGGCTCGCTCTGGGGCCGGTGCACCTGTGGACGCTGGGGACATTGGCGCTGGTCTTCACAGTTGTCCGGAACCTGCCGTTCGGTGGCTGGCTACATCCTTGATCAACGGGTGAACGTCCAGGTAGTGGGACCGGCGTCAACCGGATGTGAGGCCTGCGCCCTCCTGCGGATACCATCGCAGTGACCACTTGTTTTCATCGGTCGCTGGAACTGTCAATAGTCTGGAAGGGGGCCGCTCGCGTGAGTGTGCTCGACGAGATCATCGACGGCGTCCGTGCCGACCTCGCGGAACGGCAGGCGCGCGTCAGCCTCGACGAGCTCAAGGAGCGCGCGGCGAAGGCTCCCGCTGCCAAGGACGGCGTGGCCGCACTGCGCGGCGACGGCGTCAAGGTCATCTGCGAGGTCAAACGCTCCAGCCCCTCCAAGGGCGCGCTGGCCGCGATCGCCGACCCGGCGGCCCTGGCCGCGGACTACGAGGCGGGCGGCGCCGCCGTCATCTCCGTCCTCACCGAACAGCGCCGCTTCGGCGGCTCGCTGGCCGACCTGGAGGCCGTCCGCGCCCGCGTGGACATCCCGGTCCTGCGCAAGGACTTCATCGTCACCTCGTACCAGCTGTGGGAGGCCCGGGCCTACGGCGCCGACCTCGCGCTGCTCATCGTCGCGGCCCTGGAGCAGCCCGCCCTGGAGTCCCTCATCGAGCGCGCCGAGTCCATCGGGCTCACTCCGCTCGTCGAGGTGCACGACGAGGACGAGGTCGAGCGCGCGGTGGACGCCGGAGCGAAGATCATCGGCGTCAACGCGCGTAACCTCAAGACCCTCGAGGTCGACCGCGGCACCTTCGAGCGGATCGCCCCCGAGATCCCGGCCGGCCTGGTCAAGATCGCCGAGTCGGGTGTCCGCGGCCCGCACGACCTGATCGCCTACGCCAACGCCGGCGCCGACGCGGTCCTGGTGGGCGAGTCCCTGGTGACGGGCAAGGACCCGAAGGCGGCGGTCTCCGACCTGGTGGCGGCGGGAGAGCACCCGGCTCTTCGGCACGGGCGCGGCTGATCTTTCGGTAGGCTTGGCCCGATGACCATCACCATGACGACCGCGGACCGGCACGCGCGCCTCGCGCGCGGTTGCCGTCCCCGTGGCTGCCGTGCGCCCGCGAGAAGGGTGCACGGCCGCAGGGTGAGGTACGTCATCGGTGACGAACCCGGGCAGGTGAACGGCCGTCGATGGCAGCGCGCCCTATAGGGGCGCGGGGAACTGCGCGACAAGCCACAGGCGGCCGTCAGCCGTCTTACACACCCCGCCCCCACGGCGACTAGGTATTTCCCAAACTCACCGTGAGGTTCAGTCATGCCCAGCGAGTTCTTCATTCCCGACCCCGAGGGTCAAATCCCCAGCGCCGAGGGCTACTTCGGCGCGTTCGGCGGCAAGTTCATCCCGGAGGCCCTCGTCGCCGCCGTGGACGAGGTCGCCGTCGAGTACGACAAGGCCAAGCACGACCCCGAGTTCGCCCGGGAGCTCGACGACCTGCTGGTGAACTACACCGGCCGCCCGAGTTCGCTCACCGAGGTCCCCCGTTTCGCCGCGGAAGCGGGAGGCGCACGGATCTTCCTGAAGCGGGAAGACCTCAACCACACCGGCTCCCACAAGATCAACAACGTGCTGGGCCAGGCCCTGCTCACCAAGCGCATGGGCAAGACCCGGGTGATCGCCGAGACCGGCGCCGGCCAGCACGGCGTCGCCACGGCCACGGCCTGCGCCCTGTTCGGCCTCGAGTGCACGATCTACATGGGTGAGATCGACACCCAGCGCCAGGCCCTCAACGTGGCCCGGATGCGCATGCTCGGCGCCGAGGTCATCGCCGTGAAGTCCGGCAGCCGCACGCTGAAGGACGCCATCAACGAGGCCTTCCGCGACTGGGTCGCCAACGTCGACCGCACCCACTACCTGTTCGGCACGGTGGCCGGTCCGCACCCCTTCCCGGCCATGGTCCGCGACTTCCACCGCGTCATCGGCGTCGAGACCCGCCGCCAGCTCCTGGAGCGCGCGGGCCGGCTCCCCGACGCGGCCGTCGCCTGCGTCGGCGGCGGTTCCAACGCCATCGGCCTGTTCCACGCCTTCATCCCCGACACGGACGTACGCCTCATCGGCTGCGAGCCCGCCGGGCACGGCGTGGAGACCGGCGAGCACGCGGCGACCCTCACCGCGGGCGAGCCCGGCATCCTGCACGGCTCCCGGTCCTACGTCCTGCAGGACGAGGAGGGCCAGATCACCGAGCCGTACTCGATCTCGGCCGGTCTGGACTACCCGGGCATCGGCCCCGAGCACTCCTACCTCAAGGACACCGGCCGCGCCGAGTACCGCGCGGTCACCGACGACGCGGCGATGCAGGCCCTGCGCCTGCTGTCGCGCACCGAGGGCATCATCCCGGCCATCGAGAGCGCCCACGCGCTGGCCGGCGCCCTGGAGGTCGGCAAGGAACTCGGCAAGGACGGGCTGATCGTGATCAACCTGTCCGGCCGCGGCGACAAGGACATGGACACGGCCGCGCGCTACTTCGGCCTGTACGACACCGACGCCGAGGTGGCCGCGAACGCCGCCGACACCGCTGAGATCGAGGGGGACGCGAAGTGAGCGGCACCATCAAACTGCTGTCCGACACCCTCGCCGCCACCAAGGCGGAGGGCCGCGCCGCGCTCATCGCCTACCTCCCGGCCGGGTTCCCGACCGTCGACGGCGGCATCGAGGCGATCAAGGCCGTCTTCGACGGCGGCGCGGACATCGTCGAGGTCGGTCTGCCGCACAGCGACCCGGTCCTCGACGGCCCGGTCATCCAGACCGCCGACGACATCGCCCTGCGCGGCGGCGTCAAGATCGCGGACGTCATGCGGACGGTCAAGGAGGCCTACGAGGCCACCCGGAAGCCGGTCCTCGTGATGACGTACTGGAACCCCATCGACCGCTACGGCGTCGAGCGCTTCACCGCCGAGCTCGCCGAGGCGGGCGGCGCGGGCTGCATCCTGCCCGACCTGCCCGTGCAGGAGTCGGCGCTGTGGAGGGAGCACGCGGACAAGCACGGGCTCGCCACGGTCTTCGTGGTCGCGCCCAGCAGCAGGGACGCGCGGCTCGCCGAGATCACCGCGGCGGGCAGCGGGTTCGTGTACGCCGCCTCGCTGATGGGCGTCACGGGTACCCGCGAGTCGGTCGGGGCGCAGGCGCAGGACCTGGTCGAGCGGACCAGGGCCGCCGGTGCCGGTGCCGATCTGCCCGTCTGTGTCGGGCTCGGGGTCTCCGACGCCCGGCAGGCCGCCGAGGTGGCCGGGTTCGCCGACGGCGTGATCGTCGGCTCGGCCTTCGTGAAGCGGATGCTGGACGCGCCGGACGACAAGTCCGGGGTGGAGGGCGTCCGCGAACTCGCCGGAGAGCTGGCGAAGGGCGTGCGCCGACAGGTGTGACGCGCCTGGCATAACAGAACATCCGGTCACTCGAACGGGTGGACCTGGGACCGGGGAGGCGCGGTGCGCCTCCCCGGTTCGTTCTGCGGGTGTGAGCGAGAAGAACCGTGAGGGAAAGCGCACCGCCCGCGAGCGGCTGGCGGAGGAGCGCGAGAAGCAGAGGTCCGCGGAGAAGCGGCGCCGGGTGCTCGTCGTGGGCGCGAGTGTCGTGTGCGTCCTGGGTCTCGCGGCGGTGATCGGTGTCGTCGCGGCGAACGCCGGCAAGGACAAGGACGGCAAGGACACTTCGGGCCCGGTCGTGGCGCCGTCCGGGGCCAACGGACAGGACAGTCTCGCCATTCCGGTCGGCGAGGAGGGCGCCAAGTCGACGCTCGTGGTCTGGGAGGACTTCCGCTGCCCGGCCTGCAAGGGGTTCGAGACGGCGTACCGCCCGGCGATCCACGAGCTGACCGGGTCCGGCAAGCTCAAGGTCGAGTACCACCTGGCGACGATCATCGACGGCAACATGGGCGGCACCGGGTCGCGCAACGCGGCCAACGCCGCGGCCTGCGCCCAGGACGCCGGGAAGTACCCCGGCTACCACGACGTGCTCTACGAGAATCAGCCTGAGGAGACGAGCGACGACTACGCCAAGAACGAGAAGCTTCTCGAACTGGCGAAGAAGGTCGACGGGCTCGACACGGCGACGTTCCGCGCCTGTGTCGAGAACGGCACCCACAACAGCTGGGTGGACAAGTCCGCGGCGGCTTTCCGTACCGGCGGCTTCTCGGGCACGCCGACCGTGCTGCTCGACGGCAAGAACATCTACCAGGACCGGACGATGACCCCGGCGAAGCTGAAGCAGCAGGTGGAAGCCGCCAACAAGGGGTGACGGAAGGCGGGGCGGGGGGTGAGGACGCGGGCGGGTTTTCACACCCTCCTGTTATGGACCCGTTGCCGGGCCGCCCGCCGTTGGCCCGGCTCGGCAGGGTAGCGTCGACCCTGCCATGGAACTTGCCTACATTCCCAGCCCGTCGCACGGGGTGTACCACCTCGGTCCCATCCCGCTGCGTGGCTACGCGTTCTGCATCATCATCGGCGTCTTCGTTGCCGTCTGGCTCGGCAACAAGCGGTGGATCGCCCGCGGCGGACGGGTCGGCACGGTGGCCGACATCGCGGTCTGGGCCGTGCCGTTCGGTCTGCTCGGCGGCCGCCTCTACCACGTGATCACGGACTACGAGCTGTACTTCAGCGAGGGCCGCGACTGGGTGGACGCCTTCAAGGTCTGGGAGGGCGGTCTCGGCATCTGGGGCGCGATCGCGCTCGGCGCGGTCGGCGCGTGGATCGGCTGCCGCCGCCGGGGCATCCCGCTGCCGGCGTGGGCCGACGCCCTCGCACCCGGTATCGCCCTCGCGCAGGCGATCGGCCGCTGGGGCAACTGGTTCAACCAGGAGCTGTACGGCAAGCCGACCGACCTGCCCTGGGCCCTGCACATCACGTCCTCCACGGACGGCCGGGTACCCGGCTACTACCACCCGACGTTCCTGTACGAGTCGCTGTGGTGCGTCGGTGTCGCGCTCCTCGTCATCTGGGCCGACCGCCGCTTCGTGCTGGGGCACGGACGGGCGTTCGCGCTGTACGTCGCCGCGTACTGCACGGGGCGCGGCTGGATCGAGTACATGCGCATCGACGACGCCCACCACATCTTCGGGGTCCGGCTCAACGTCTGGACCGCGATCATCGTGTTCGTGCTCGCGGTGACGTACTTCGTGATCTCGGCGAAGAAGCGGCCGGGTCGCGAAACCGTGGTCGAACCGGGTGCCGATGATGCCGACGGAGAAGCCGAGAAGGCCGATGGTGCCGAGAAGGCCGAGTCCGAGTCAGAATCCGCTTCCGAGGCCGACTCCGCCGAGGTGAAGGACGCCCAGGCGAAGGACGACGAGGCCGAGGCCGAGAAGACCGAGACCGAGTCCGCGAAGAAGACCTGACGGGTTGTCGTACGTCGGCGAGGGCGTCCCGGGAATGATCCCGGGGCGCCCTCGCCGTATGTCAGCGGCGGCGCCGGGTCAGGGACAGGGTGCGGTGGGCCTGGGCCACCACCGCCGCGTCGATGAAGGTGCCGTTCGGGAGGGCCTGGGCTCCCCGGTGGGCTTCCGCCGCCTTGAGGATCGTTTCCGCCCGCTCGATCTCCTCCGCTGTGGGGAGGTAGGCGCGCTCGATGACCGGGAGCTGGCGGGGGTGGATCGCCGCTCGGCCCAGGAAGCCCAGGGCGCGGCCGTGGGCGCAGGAGGCTGCCAGGCCGTCCAGGTCCCGGGTGTCGGGGTGGACCGACTGGGGCGGGGGCGGGAGGGCCGCGGCTCGCGCGGCGACCACGACCCGGGAGCGCGGCCAGTCGAGGGCCGTGTCGTCCCGCAGGCCCAGGTCGGCGCGGAGGTCCGCCTCGCCGAGTGCGATGCCCCGCAGGGCGGGATGCGCGGTGGCGATGTCGTAGGCCCGCTCGATGGCCAGGGCTGATTCCAGCAGGGCGTACAGGGGTGGGGCGTCTCCTCCGGCCCGGGTCGTCGCCCGGGCGATGCGGGTGATCTGGCCGGGGGCGGTGACCTTGGGGAGGCGTAGGCCGCGGACGCCGGGGAGGGGGGCCATCGCGGCCAGGTCCGCCGCGGCCAGGGGGCCGTCGAGGGCGTTCACCCGGACGTGGACCGGGATCGGCTGGGGGTCGGTGAGGCGTTCGGCCGTCGCGTCGCGGGCGTACTCCTTGCGGTCCGCCGCGACCGCGTCCTCCAGGTCGATGACCACGACGTCGGCGCCGGCGGCCAGGGCCTTGGTGACGGTCTCGGGACGGTCGCCGGGGACGTACAGCCAGGTGAGTGCCGTCATACGGCGCCCTCCTCGCGCAGGGTCCTCAACTCGGCGCCGGTCAGGCCCAGTTCTGTCAGGACCTGCTCGGTGTCCGCGCCGTGCGGGCGGCCCGCCCAGCGGATCGCGCCGGGGGTCGAGGAGAGGCGGAAGAGGACGTTCTGCATGCGCAGGGGGCCGAGGTCGGGGTCGTCGACGGTGGTGACGGTGTCGAGGGCCTGGTACTGCGGGTCGTCCATCACATCCCGGATGTCCTGGATGGGGGCGACCGCCGCCTCCGCCTTCTCGAAGGCCGCGAGGACCTCGTCGCGGGGGCGTTCGGCGATCCAGGAGCCGACCGCCTCGTCGAGCACGTCGGTGTGTTCCGCTCTCTGCGCACCCGTCGCGAACCACGGCTCGTCGATCAGCTCGGGGCGGCCGACCAGGCGCATCACGCGTTCCGCGATCGACTGCGCCGAGGTGGAGACGGCGACCCAACTGCCGTCGGCCGTGCGGTAGGTGTTGCGCGGGGCGTTGTTGGCGGAGCGGTTGCCGGTGCGCTCCTGGACGTGGCCGAGCTGGTCGTACCAGGTCGGCTGGGGGCCGAGGACCGTCAGGATCGGCTCGATGATCGCCATGTCGACGACCTGCCCCTCGCCGGAGCGGTCGCGGGCCGCGAGTGCCGTCATCACCGCGTACGCCGTGGCCAGGCCCGCGATGGAGTCGGCGAGGCCGAACGGGGGCAGGACCGGGGGCGCGTCCGGTTCGCCGGTGATCGCCGCGAAGCCGCTCATCGCCTCGGCGAGGGTGCCGAAGCCGGGGCGGTGGGCGTAGGGGCCGAACTGGCCGAAGCCGGTGACCCGGGTGAGCACCAGGCGGGGGTTGGCGGCGGAGAGCTCCGGCCAGCCGAGGTCCCACTTCTCCAGGGTGCCGGGGCGGAAGTTCTCGACGACGACGTCGGCGGTCCCGACCAGGCGCAGGAAGGTGGCCCGGCCGCCCGGGGTCGAGAGGTTGAGCGTGATCGTGCGCTTGTTGCGGCCCAGGAGTTTCCACCACAGGCCGATGCCGTCCTTCGAGGGGCCGTGGCCGCGGGAGGGGTCCGGTTTCGTGGGGTGCTCGATCTTGACGACCTCCGCGCCGAAGTCACCGAGCATGGTGGCGGCCAGTGGCCCCGCGAACAGGGTGGCCAGGTCGAGGACGCGGAGGCCGGTGAGGGGTGCCCGGGTCATGAGGCGTACCGGGCCTCGATCTCGGAGCGGTACGGCATCGAGGCCGACGCGCCCTCCCGCTGGACGGAGAGTGCGGCCGCCGCGGCGGCCCAGGTCATCGCCTCCCGGATCGGCCGTTCCTCGCCGAGGGCGACGGCGAGGGCGCCCACGTAGGTGTCGCCCGCTCCGGTGGAGTCCAGCGCGGTGACCTGTGGTGCCGGGACGACGAGGGGTTCGGCGTCCCGGGTCAGGTAGAGGCTGCCCGCCGCACCCAGGGTGATCACCACGCGCGGGACGCGGTCGAGCAGGGCGGCGCCCGCGGCGAACGGGTCGCTGCGGCCGGTCAGGGTGGTGGCCTCGTGCTCGTTGGGGACCAACAGGTCGGTGGCGGCGAGGAGTTCGGGCGGCAGGGGTCGGGCAGGGGCGGGCGTCAGGATCGTCCGGACGCCGTGCGCCCGGGCCGTTTGGGCGCCTGCAAGGACCGCTTCCAGGGGGATCTCCAGCTGGAGGAGGAGGGCGTCGGCGGAGGCGATCAGGCCTTCGTCGCCGGGGGCGAGGTGGTCGACGGTGCCGTTCGCGCCGGGGATGACGACGATCGAGTTGCCGCCCTCGTCGTCCACCACGATGTGGGCGGTGCCGGAGGGGGCCTCGACGGTGCGCAGGTGGTCGGTGGTCACGCCGGACAGTTCGAGGGTGGAGCGCAGGCGGGCGCCGAAGATGTCGTTGCCGACCGCGCCGATCATCGAGACGGTGGCGCCGGCGCGAGCCGCGGCGATCGCCTGGTTGGCGCCCTTGCCGCCGGGAATCGTACGGAACTCTCTGCCGGTGACGGTTTCTCCGCGACGGGGTGCCTGGTCGACGTAGGTGACCAGGTCCATGTTCGTGCTGCCGAGCACGGCGATGTGGGTCATGGGCGGGCAGCCTCCCGGTGGGTGAGGTGGGCCAGGGTGTCGAAGCCGGTGCCGTCGAAGTCGGCGACGGAGGTGGCGAGGCGGTTCTTGAGGGGGGCGGTCCAGCGGTCGGGGAGGTGCTCGGGGGCGCCGGCGAGGAGGGCGGCGATGCTTCCCGCCGTGGCGCCGTTGGAGTCGGTGTCCCAACCGCCGCTCACCGCACGGCAGATGGAGCCGGTGAAGTCGCCGTCCGCGTGGGTGAGGGCGGCGGCGATCAACGCGGTGTTGGGGATCGCGTGGACCCAGTGGTGGGTGTCGGCGTGGGTGGCGTGGAGTGCGTCGACGACCTGGTCGAAGTCGTCGTGCTGCCCGGCCAGTCGGACGGCGTGGGTGATCGCCTTGGTGAGGCGGGAGTTCGGGGGGACCACGGTGAGTCCGGTGCGGAGGCAGCCGTGGATGTCGGTGGTGCCGGAGGCGGCCTCGGCGATCACCGCTGCCGTGAACATCGCCGCGTAGACGCCGTTCGCCGTGTGGGTGAGGGTGGCGTCGCGGTGGGCCTGTTCGGCTGCGGCGGCCGGGTCGCCGGGGTTGGTCCAGCCGTGGACGTCCGCGCGGATGAGTGCGCCGATCCATTCGCGGAAGGGGTTGCGGTGGCGGGCCGTTCGCGGGGGTTCCAGGCCCTCGAGGAGGTTGCGGTAGGCGATGCGTTCGGCGGTGAAGGTGCGGCCGGCGGGGAGTTCGTCGAGCCAGAGCCTCGCCACGTCCGCGGTGGTGAAGTGCCTGCCGTGGCGCTGCAGCAACAGGAGGTTCAGCAAGGGGTAGTTGAGGTCGTCGTCCTCGGGCATGCCGTCGATGTTCTCGGCGAGGGAGGTGGTTGCCGACCGGCGGTTCCAGGGGTGAGCGGTGAGGAGCTCGGCGGGGACGCCCTTGGCCGTGAAGTAGGTGGCCAGGGGCCGGTTGCCGGTGGACTCGGCGAGTTGGCGGATGGCCTGCAGAGGGAGTTTCTCCACCGGTTTGCCCAGGAGGCAGCCCACCGCCCGGCCCAGCCAGGCCGCTTCCAGCGCGGGCACGGGCGGGGGCGCCGCGGGGGTGGGGGCGGGCCAGTCCGGGCACAGGTTCCGGATTCTCGTCAGATCCGTCGGTTCGCACTCGGCCGACCTGCTGGGCAGGTCGGCCAGTTCGTCCAGCAGGTCCTCCGCGAGTTGCCGCAGGTATCTGGAGGCCGGCTCTGTGGAGGCCCCCGCTCGCAAGGGGGCTTCCCTTCCTCCCGCCGACCTCCACTTCACCGCGATCGCCGACGGTTCCCGGCCGTCCTGGGAGGCCTGGCGGAGTTCGTGGCCGATGAGGTCCTCCGGCTGGACCCAGGTCAGTCGGAGCATCCCGGGCCTCCGATCGGTCCTTCGAGGCTCGCGAACGCCGCCTCGTGGGTTCTGCGGCGGCGTACGTCCTGTTCGAAGATCTGCCGGGTGACGGCCGTCAGGGCCCTCGCCGGTTCCCACAGGTCCAGGCGGCTGGCCTCCGCGACCGCCTTGGACCAGTCCTCCGGGACCGGGGAACCCAGGGCTCCCGACAGGGCGCCGGCCATCGTGGCGGTCGAGTCGCAGTCCCTGCCGTAGTTCACCGAGCCGAGGACCGCCTGGCGGTAGTCGCCGCCGGCCACCAGCAACATGGCCAGGGCGACGGGGAGTTCCTCGATCGCGTGCAGACGGGAGGGGCGGCGGGCTCCCAGGGAGGGGGCGCGGTAGTCGGGGCCCACGGTGTCGTAGGGGGACACGGCCTCGCGCAGCGGCCGTAGCGCCGACTCGAAGTCCGTGTACCGGGCGGCCACTTCGCAGACCTGCTCGATCGCGGTACGGGTGCCGTCCTTCGCCAGGGACAGACAGGCCGCGACGACCGAGTCCGGGGTGGCGCCCGGTGTCGCCGCCGCCGCGACCGCCGCCGCGAAGACACCCGCCGCCTCCCGGCCGTACGACGACTGGTGGGCGGCCGCGATGTCCAGGGCCTCCGTGTAGGCGGCCCGTGGGTCGGCCGCGTTGACCAGGCCCACCGGGGCCATGTACATCGCCGCGCCGCAGTTGACGATGTTGCCCACGCCTGCTTCCCGGGGGTCCACGTGGCCGTAGTGGAGGCGGGTGACCAGCCACTTCTCCGCGAGGAAGATGCGGTGCAGGGGCAGGGCCTCCGCCTCCAGCTCCGGGATCCAGCGAGGGTTGGTCATCAGGTCGGGGACCAGGTGGTCGGCGATCGCATAGGCGTCGAGGTGGTCTTTGACCCGGTCGTAGACCCTGATCAGGGCGTGGGTCATCAAGGTGTCGTCGGTGACGTGGCCGTCGCCCTTGTGGTACGGGGCGATGGGGCGGGCGGTGCGCCAGGAGTCGCCGTTCCACGGGCCGACGATGCCGTGGACACGGCCGGCGTGCCGCTGGAGGATCTGGTCGGGGGAGTAGCCCTCGACGGGACCGCCGAGGGCGTCGCCGACCGCCGCGCCCACGAGGGCGCCGGTGATGCGGTCGGCCAGGCTGTACTCAGGTTCGGGTTCTGCTTCGGTTCGCGGTGTGGTTTCTGGTTCGGCTTCCGTTGTGGTTTCTGGGTTTTTGGGCGTCATGCCCCGAATCATCCCCCTGGGAGGGGCGGTTGTGCGGCTTCCAGGAGTCCGGCGAGTTCCACGAGGTCCGTACCGGTGAGGCGGGGGAGGGCGCAGCCGGAGAGGGTGCGGCAGGTGGCCCGCCAGGAGGCGGGGATCGCGGCGGCGCCGCCCAGCGCGCCGGTCAGGGCGCCCACCAGGGCGGGGGCCGAGTCCGCGACCCGGGAGAGACAGGCCGCGGCCGGGACCGCTTCGGCGATACGGCCCTGTGCGGCGGTGGCCAGGGCGAGGGCCACGGGGACGGTTTCGGCGGCCGCGATGCCGTAGCTGTAGACGTGGTCGACGATCTCGTGTTCCAGGGCGGGGATCAGGGCGAAGGCGCTGTCGGCGGACCGGGCGAGATGCAGTGCGTGGCGGGCGTTGCGGCCGATCTCCGTGTCCTCGGGGAGTTCGGCGAGGGCCGCTGTCACACAGGTGCCGACGGGCGCGCCGGTCAGGGCCAGGGAGAGCGCTGCGGCCATCGCTCTCGCTCCGTGCACTCCGTCGCCGTCCTGGGTGTAGCGGGCGTCGAACTCGGCGAGATCCGCGGCGAGTCGGGGGTCGCCGAGGTGGGCGACGGCGAGGACGCAGGCCCGGACGCAGGCCGCGTCGTCGAAGTAGTGGGGGTTGTCGTGGCCGGTGGCGGGTGGTCGCAGGCCGGCGACGAGGTTGCCCAGTCCGGCCCGCACGGAGATGCGGGCGCGCAGGGGAAGGACGGCGGACTCGATCTCGGGGGCGCGGTCCGCCGCGGCGGCCACTTCGGCGGCGAGGGCGTTCCAGGTGAGGTCGATGGCGGCTCTCGTACGGCGTTCCCGGGACAGGTCGCCGAGGGCGGTGTCGTCGCCTGCGCGCAGGAGGGCCTCCGCGGTGAAGGCCGCCCATTCGGCGTCGTCGGAGGGGCCGAGGCGCAGGGGCTCAGGGGGTTGGTTGAGGGCGATGGGGACGGGGAGGGTGGTGGTGGCGTTCTGTTCGGCGAAGGTGTCGAGTTCGCGGGTGAGGCGGCGGGTCCAGTCGGGCATGCGGGCGGCTCTGTGGCGGGCGGCGGGCCAGCCGGCGGCGTCGCCTGCGGCGAGGCCCAGGAGGAGGCCGACGGTTCTTTCGGGCCTGTCCTGTGGCGGCCGGGATGTCGTGGTGTCCTCGGCTTCGCCTTCGGCCCTTGGGTTCCCACCCGCACCACCCGTGCGGGTTTCGTGGTCGGGTGCGGGTGGCCCCTGTGGGGCGAGAACACCGTCGGCGGCCGCAGGTTCGAGCGGCTGCGTCACGCCTGACGTCTCACCCCATGGTCCCGGCGGCCTCACCGGTCCGCTCCCGACTCGTCGCCCGCCGCCAGGGCGAAGGCGTCCGGGTCCGGTGGGGGCCACTCCTGTGCGAGGCCGTTCGTGTCCCACTTTCCGTCCTCGCCCGCCACCAGCAACTCCGCCACGTCCAGCACGTGATGGCCCGCCATGGAGGGGAGGCAGCTGCCTCTCGCCGGGCCGATCGCCGATGCCCAGTCGGCCGGGATGGCCGACGCGCCCCTCGTCGCGCCGGCCAGTGCGCCCGCCACCGCGGCCGTGGTGTCGGCGTCCCTCCCCATGTTCACCGCCGTCAGCACCGCCTCCCGGAAGTCGCCGTCCGCCGCCGCGTAGGCGCCGAAGGCGAGGGCCACCGCCTCCGGGGCGAGGTCGGTCCACGGGTAGCCGCCGATGACGACGCAGGAGCGGACCGCGCGTTCGCCCCGGTGGGCCACCGCCACCGCACGGCGAAGGGAGCGGGCCGTCCAGCTGTCGTCCGGGATCACCGCCAGCGCCGAGGCGACCACGGCGATCGTCGGGGCGCCCGCCATCGCCGCCGCCACTCCCGCCGCGACCGCCTGGCCGCCGTAGATGCCCTCGCCCGCGTGGCTCACCGAGCCGTCGATCGCCACCAGGCGGGCGGCTTCGGCGGGGCGGCCCGCGGCGAAGACCCCGAAGGGGGCCGCCCGCATGGCCAGGCCGTCGCTCCAGGCGTGCCGGTGCTGGGCGGAGATGGGGGCGGCGAGGCCACGGCGGAGGTTCTCCAGCGTGCCGCGCTCGCTGAAACCCGCGCCCCGGAACGGGCCCTCGTCGCGGTCCGCGATCCACTCGTGCCAGGCCGCCTCCACATGGGAGGGGGTGAGGGCCGAACCGTGGCGGGCCAGGAGCAGGCCGGAGAAGATCGCGTACTCCGTGTCGTCGGTGCCGGCCGGCTCGTCCACGACGTAGCCCTCGATACGGCCCCAGCGGGCCCGGATCTCCGACGGTTTCATGTTCTCGGCGGGGGCTCCGAGGGCGTCCCCGACCGCGAGGCCCAGCAGGGCGCCGCGGGCCCGCTCGCGGAGCTCGGCGGCGTCCTGGGGCGCCGGGACCGAGGGAATGCAGGCGATCGATGCCATACGCGGCCTCTCCACAAGGACAGACGGTGTTCCGCGCGCGAGCGGAATCGTTTGCGCATGTGTCCCACCATCGGCGGTTGACCTGAGCCTCCGACACGTCAGCATCACCCGGTCGACATATGAGCGATATGGCGATCGTCTGTGCATTCGAAGGAAAAACCGCAGGTTAGCCCAGCCTTTCCTTGCTGGCGGACAGGAATGCCCCGACGTACTGTGAGGTTGTTAAGAATTAGAATGTGTCCAAAGTTAGCTTTGGCTTAGCTTTCCTGGGGGACCGGAATGGCCATCATCGACATCGAGGCGCCACTGCACGAGGCGCACCGCGACAACCACACGCACCGGGATGTGAACGGCGGCTGGCTGCGCCCCGCCGTCTTCGGCGCCATGGACGGGCTCGTCTCCAACCTCGCCCTGATGACCGGTGTCGCCGGTGGAGCCGTCGGTCAGCACACCATCGTGCTGACCGGACTCGCGGGGCTCGCCGCCGGTGCCTTCTCCATGGCGGCCGGCGAGTACACCTCCGTCGCCGCGCAGCGCGAACTCGTCGAGGCCGAACTGGACGTCGAGCGGCGGGAGTTGCGCAAGCACCCGCAGGACGAGGAGGCCGAGCTCGCGGCCCTGTACGAGGGGCGGGGCGTCGAGCCCGCCCTGGCGCGGGAGGTCGCCCGGCAGCTGTCGAAGGATCCCGAGCAGGCCCTGGAGATCCATGCCCGCGAGGAGCTGGGGATCGACCCGGGCGACCTGCCCTCGCCGCTCGTCGCCGCCGTGTCCAGCTTCGGGTCCTTCTCCCTGGGCGCCGTGCTGCCCGTACTCCCGTATCTCCTCGGCGCGACCGTGCTCTGGCCCGCCGTGCTGCTGGCCCTTCTCGGGCTGTTCGCGTGCGGTGCCGTCGTGGCCAGGGTGACCACGCGGACCTGGTGGTACAGCGGACTGCGGCAGCTCGCCCTGGGGGGCGCGGCGGCAGGTGTGACGTACGCCCTGGGCAGTTTGTTCGGAACGGCCGTAGGATAGATCGGCTGCTACTTATGCGTTGGGCCGCATAAGTAGCCGTTACTCGCTGGTTTCGAATGCTTAACCACTGGGCATGAGCCGTAAGCGCTGCGGGCAATGACGCGTGCGGCGCACTCGCGGGGTGGGCGAAGACGCCCTCGCCGCCCCCTGGACCGACGGACACCGATCTGACCGATCAGTCCGGCCCGGTCCCCACATACTTCAAGCCAGGTGTGCGACACCCCCTCGCGCCCCGTGGCGTCCGCATGTTGGAACGGAGTATCCGGTTCCCGAGATCCGCTCCATCATGTAACCTGCACGAAATTTTGCACAACGCAGAGGGCCAACGTCGTCCCTCGGCAATCTGAATATGCCAATGACGACGACGGGAGAGCCGATGCGTACGCCGCGCCAGCCGTCCCAGCACTCCGCGAATGGCCAGAAGTGGTCCTTCATGGATGCTCGCCCTGCTGCGCAGGGTATGTACGACCCCCGCAACGAGCACGACGCCTGTGGCGTCGGCTTCGTGGCCACCCTCACCGGCGAGGCGAGCCACGCGCTGGTCGAGCAGGCGCTCACGGTTCTGCGCAACCTGGAGCACCGTGGTGCCACCGGCTCCGAGCCCGACTCGGGTGACGGCGCGGGCATCCTGTCCCAGGTTCCGGACGCCTTCTTCCGTGAGGTGGCGGGCTTCGAGCTCCCCGCGGCCGGCAAGTACGCCGTAGGTACCGCCTTCCTGCCGGAGGACGACACCGAGGACGCCGTCTCGAAGATCGAGACGATCGCCCGCCAGGAGGGCCTGACGGTTCTCGGCTGGCGCGAGGTCCCGGTCGCCCCGCAGCTGCTCGGCGCCACCGCCCGCTCCACGATGCCCGCCTTCCGCCAGGTCTTCGTGACCGACGGAACCTCGGAGGGCATCGACCTCGACCGCACGGCGTTCGTGCTGCGCAAGCGCGCCGAGCGCGAGGTCGGCGTGTACTTCCCGTCGCTGTCCGCGCGGACGATCGTCTACAAGGGCATGCTGACCACCGGCCAGCTGGAGCCCTTCTTCCCGGACCTGTCCGACCGCCGCTTCGCCTCCGCGATCGCGCTCGTGCACTCCCGGTTCTCCACGAACACCTTCCCGTCGTGGCCGCTCGCGCACCCGTACCGGTTCGTCGCGCACAACGGTGAGATCAACACCGTCAAGGGCAACCGCAACTGGATGGTCGCCCGCGAGTCCCAGCTCGTCTCCGACCTGTTCGGCACGGACGGCAAGGGCCTGGACCGGGTCTTCCCGATCTGTACGCCGGACGCCTCCGACTCGGCGTCCTTCGACGAGGTGCTCGAACTCCTGCACCTGGGCGGCCGTTCGCTGCCGCACTCCGTGCTGATGATGATCCCGGAGGCCTGGGAGAACCACGCCTCCATGGAGCCCGCCCGCCGCGCGTTCTACGAGTTCCACTCCACGATGATGGAGCCCTGGGACGGCCCGGCCTGTGTCACCTTCACCGACGGCAAGCAGGTCGGCGCGGTCCTCGACCGCAACGGCCTCCGCCCCGGCCGCTACTGGGTCACCGACGACGGCCTCGTCGTCCTCGGCTCCGAGGTCGGCGTCCTCGACATCGACCCCGCGAAGGTGGTCCGCAAGGGCCGCCTCCAGCCCGGCCGGATGTTCCTCGTCGACACCGTCGAGCACCGCATCATCGAGGACGACGAGATCAAGGCCGGCCTCGCCGCCGAGCAGCCGTACGCCGAGTGGCTGGAGGCCGGGGAGATCGAGCTCTCCGACCTGCCCGAGCGCGAGCACATCGTGCACACCCACGCCTCGGTCACCCGCCGCCAGCAGACCTTCGGCTACACCGAGGAAGAGCTGCGCGTCCTGCTCGCGCCGATGGCCAAGGCCGGTGCCGAGCCCATCGGTTCGATGGGCACCGACTCGCCGATCGCCGCGCTGTCCTCGCGCCCCCGGCTGCTCTTCGACTACTTCACCCAGCTGTTCGCGCAGGTCACCAACCCGCCGCTGGACGCGATCCGCGAAGAGCTGGTCACCTCGCTGCGCAGCTCGCTGGGCCCGCAGGGCAACCTGCTCGAGCCGAGCGCCGCGTCCTGCCGTACGGTCACCCTGCCCTTCCCGGTGATCGACAACGACGAGCTGGCCAAGCTCATCCACATCAACGCCGACGGCGACATGCCCGGCTTCAAGGCCGCGACCCTCTCGGGCCTGTACCGGGTCTCCGGCGGCGGCGACGCCCTCGCCGCGCGCATCGAGGAGATCTGCGCCGAGGCCGACGCCGCCATCGACAACGGCGCCCGTCTGATCGTCCTGTCGGACCGCCACTCCGACGCCGAGCACGCGCCGATCCCGTCGCTGCTGCTCACCGCGGCCGTCCACCACCACCTGATCCGCACCAAGCAGCGCACCGAGGTGGGCCTGCTGGTCGAGGCCGGTGACGTCCGCGAGGTCCACCACGTCGCCCTGCTGATCGGCTTCGGCGCCGCGGCCGTGAACCCCTACCTGGCGATGGAGTCCGTCGAGGACCTCGTCCGCGCCGGCACCTTCCTGTCGGACATCGAGTCCGAGAAGGCCATCCGCAACCTGATCTACGCCCTGGGCAAGGGTGTTCTGAAGGTCATGTCCAAGATGGGCATCTCGACCGTCGCCTCCTACCGCGGCGCCCAGGTCTTCGAGGCCGTCGGTCTCGACTCGGCCTTCGTGCAGAAGTACTTCAGCGGCACGGCCACCAAGATCGGCGGCATCGGTATCGACGTCGTCGCCAAGGAGGTCGCCGCCCGGCACGCCAAGGCGTACCCCGCCTCCGGCATCGCCCCGGCGCACCGCGCCCTGGAGATAGGCGGCGAGTACCAGTGGCGCCGTGAGGGCGAGCCGCACCTGTTCGACCCGGAGACGGTCTTCCGCCTCCAGCACTCGACGCGTGCCAACCGCTACGACATCTTCAAGAAGTACACGGACCGCGTGAACGAGCAGTCCGAGCGCCTCATGACGCTGCGCGGGCTCTTCGGCTTCAAGTCGGACCGGCCCTCGATCTCCGTCGACGAGGTCGAGCCGGTCTCCGAGATCGTCAAGCGCTTCTCCACCGGCGCCATGTCGTACGGCTCCATCTCCAAGGAGGCGCACGAGACCCTCGCCATCGCCATGAACCAGCTGGGCGGCAAGTCCAACACCGGTGAGGGCGGCGAGGACGCGGACCGGCTGTACGACCCGGCGCGGCGTTCGTCCATCAAGCAGGTCGCCTCCGGCCGCTTCGGCGTGACCTCGGAGTACCTGGTCAACGCGGACGACATCCAGATCAAGATGGCCCAGGGCGCCAAGCCCGGCGAGGGCGGCCAGCTGCCCGGCCACAAGGTGTACCCGTGGGTCGCCAAGACCCGGCACTCGACCCCGGGTGTCGGTCTGATCTCCCCGCCGCCGCACCACGACATCTACTCGATCGAGGACCTGGCCCAGCTGATCCACGACCTGAAGAACGCGAACCCGCAGGCGCGGATTCACGTGAAGCTGGTCTCCGAGGTCGGCGTCGGCACGGTCGCGGCGGGTGTGTCCAAGGCCCACGCGGACGTCGTGCTCATCTCCGGTCACGACGGTGGCACCGGTGCCTCGCCGCTGACCTCGCTCAAGCACGCGGGTGGCCCCTGGGAGTTGGGCCTCGCCGAGACCCAGCAGACCCTGCTGCTCAACGGCCTGCGCGACCGGATCGTCGTCCAGACCGACGGACAGCTCAAGACCGGCCGTGACGTCGTCATCGCCGCGCTGCTCGGCGCCGAGGAGTTCGGTTTCGCGACCGCGCCGCTCGTCGTCTCCGGCTGCGTCATGATGCGCGTCTGCCACCTGGACACCTGCCCGGTCGGCATCGCCACGCAGAACCCGGTGCTGCGCGACCGGTTCGCCGGCAAGGCCGAGTACATCGTGAACTTCTTCCGGTTCATCGCCGAAGAGGTCCGCGAGATCCTCGCCGAGCTGGGCTTCCGCACCATCGAGGAGGCCGTCGGCCACGCCGAGACCCTCGACGTGGAGCGCGCCGTCACCCACTGGAAGGCGCAGGGCCTGGACCTGTCCCCGCTCTTCCACGTGCCCGAGCTGCCCGAGGGCGCCGCACTGCACCAGGTGATCGCGCAGGACCACGGCCTGGAGAAGGCGCTCGACAACGAGCTGATCAAGCTCGCCGCCGACGCCCTGGCCGCCGACTCGGCGACCGACGCCCAGCCGGTGCGTGCCCAGGTCGCCATCCGCAACATCAACCGCACGGTCGGCACCATGCTCGGCCACGAGGTGACGAAGAAGTTCGGCGGTGCGGGCCTGCCCGAGGACACCGTCGACATCACCTTCACCGGCTCGGCGGGCCAGTCCTTCGGCGCCTTCCTCCCGCGCGGTGTCACGCTGCGCCTGGAGGGCGACGCCAACGACTACGTCGGCAAGGGTCTCTCCGGCGGCCGCGTGATCGTCCGTCCCGACCGGGGCGCCGACCACCTCGCCGAGTACTCGACGATCGCGGGCAACACCATCGCCTACGGCGCCACCGGCGGTGAGCTGTTCCTGCGCGGTCGTACCGGCGAGCGGTTCTGTGTCCGCAACTCCGGCGCGCTGGTGGTCTCGGAGGGCGTGGGCGACCACGGCTGCGAGTACATGACCGGCGGTCACGCGGTCGTCCTCGGCCGCACCGGCCGCAACTTCGCGGCCGGCATGTCCGGCGGTGTCGCCTACGTCATCGACCTCGACCGGGACGACGTCAACGTCGGCAACGTGGACGCCATCGAGGCTCTGGACGACACGGACAAGCAGTGGCTGCACGACGTGGTGCGCCGCCACCAGGAGGAGACCGGCTCCACGGTCGCCGAGAAGCTGCTCGCCGAGTGGGACACGGCGGTCGAGCGCTTCAGCAAGATCATCCCCAGCACGTACAAGGCAGTGCTCGCCGCCAAGGACGCCGCCGAGCAGGCGGGACTCTCCGAGTCCGAGATCACCGAGAAGATGATGGAGGCGGCGATCAATGGCTGACCCGAAGGGCTTCCTGAACCACGGGCGCGAGGTCGCCAAGTCCCGCCCGGTCGACGTACGTCTGAAGGACTGGAACGAGGTCTACGTCCCCGGCTCCCTGCTGCCGATCATCAGCAAGCAGGCCAGCCGCTGCATGGACTGCGGCATCCCGTTCTGTCACAACGGCTGTCCGCTCGGGAACCTCATCCCCGAGTGGAACGACTACGCCTACCGTGAGGACTGGGCGGCGGCTTCGGAGCGTCTGCACGCGACGAACAACTTCCCCGAGTTCACGGGCCGGTTGTGCCCCGCGCCCTGCGAGTCGGCGTGTGTGCTCGGCATCAACCAGCCGGCCGTGACCATCAAGAACGTCGAGGTCTCGATCATCGACAAGGCCTGGGACAGCGGCGATGTCGAGCCGCAGGCCCCGGAGCGCCTGTCCGGCAAGACCGTCGCCGTCATCGGCTCGGGCCCTGCCGGTCTCGCCGCCGCCCAGCAGCTCACCCGGGCCGGTCACACCGTCGCCGTCTACGAGCGCGCGGACCGCATCGGAGGCCTCCTCCGGTACGGCATCCCCGAGTTCAAGATGGAGAAGCGGCACATCAACCGCCGTATCGAGCAGATGCGCGCGGAGGGCACGCGCTTCCGTACCGGCATCGAGATCGGCCGTGACCTCAAGGCGACCGACCTGAAGAAGCGGTACGACGCCGTCGTCATCGCCGCCGGCGCCACGATGGCCCGTGATCTCCCCGTCCCCGGGCGGGAGTTGAAGGGCGTCTACCAGGCGATGGAGTACCTGCCGCTGGCGAACAAGGTCCAGGAGGGCGACTACGTCACCTCCCCGATCTCCGCCGAGGGCAAGCACGTCGTCGTCATCGGCGGTGGCGACACCGGCGCCGACTGCGTGGGCACCGCCCACCGCCAGGGCGCGGCCTCCGTCACCCAGCTGGAGATCATGCCCCGGCCGGGCGAGGAGCGGAACCCGGGCCAGCCCTGGCCGACCTTCCCGATGCTCTACAAGGTCACCTCCGCGCACGAGGAGGGCGGCGAGCGGGTCTACTCCGTCTCCACGACCCACTTCGAGGGCGACGAGGACGGCAACGTTCAGTGGCTGCACCTGTCCGAGGTCGAGTTCATCGAGGGCAAGCTGACCCCGAAGCCGGGCACGGAGCGCAAGATCCCCGCCCAGCTGGTCACCCTCGCCATGGGCTTCACCGGCACCGACCGGGACAACGGCCTGGTCGAGCAGTTCGGCCTGGACCTCGACGAGCGCGGCAACATCGCCCGCGACGCCGACTTCCAGACCAACGTGCCCGGTGTCTTCGTCGCCGGTGACGCGGGCCGCGGCCAATCGCTCATCGTGTGGGCGATCGCGGAGGGCCGCTCGGCTGCCCGCGGCACCGACCGCTTCCTGGCCGGCGCGAGCGAACTGCCCGCGCCGATCCGCCCGACGGACCGTTCGCTGATGGTCTGACGGTGACACAAGGGACCTGACGGTCCCTCAAGAACGTCCCGTACAAAGGCGTACGGAACAGCGACGGCGCCTGCCTTCCACGTCCCCGACCGGACCGGAAGGCAGGCGCCGTCGCGTGCACTCCTACGGCACCTTGTACGTCTCCCCGTACACCTGCCACTCCAGCGGTGTCGTCAGGTCCAGGTTGCCCTCGTTCAGGAACCGCCGCTGGGCCGTGTCGACGCGGGAGGTGTCGATGTCCGCCTTGCGGGTCTTCATGGCGGCCCGGCGGATGTCCAGGAAGGCGTTCAGGTAGGCCTTCTCCGATCCGCCCTCCTTCGGCACGGCGGCGGTCTCGAGGGTGCGTTCGCGCAGGCCGTAGAAGCTGGTGGCGTCGGTGCCGGGGCCGTGGAAGACCATGGCGTCGTAGTAGACGAACTGGCCGAGCGCGCCCAGGCCGTCGAGCTTGGCGAGGCGGACCGCGGGGTCGAAGTAGACCCGGTCGCGTTCCGCGTCCTGGGCCCGCTGAAAGGCCGGCTGCGCCGCCTCCGCCTTCCAGGCGGCCGTGAAACCCGGGTCCAGGCCCTCGTGGGAGTCCGTGCCGTCGACCGCGCGCAGCGCCGGGAGGTACGGCGCGAGACCGTTGCCGGGGTGGTCCTTCGTGTAGCGCTCGACGAGGGTGAGCAGGTCGTGGGTGCCGCTGCAGAAGCCGATGAGGCCGGCCGTGTAGCCCTGGCCGTCGCCGATGTCCTCGACGTAGGGGTAGGCACTGCGCCATTCGAGGGTGGAGTTCTCGGCACTGGCCACGAGCTGCTGCGCGAGTTCCTTCTTGGCGGGGGAGTCCAGAGCTGGCACCTCGTCGTCCTTGCCGTCCCCGGCCGGCTGCGACCGGTGGGCGGCGGTGGGGCCGGGGACCGCCCGCCCCGCGTCGGACTCCTGGGACGAGAGGAGACAGACCGACGCCGTCACGACCACGGGCACGGCCGTGAGGAGCAGTACTCCGCCGCGTTTCACTGGGCTCCCGTCAGCTCGGCGACCTTGGTCCAGGTGCCCACCAGGAGCAGCACCAGCAGCACGGCACACGCTCCCGCCTGCACGAGGGCGCGACGGCCGTTGCGGGGAGCGTACGCGTAGGCGAGGGTGACCGCAGCGCCGGAGAGCAGGCCGCCGAGGTGGCCCTGCCAGGAGGTCAGCGCGGCGGAGATCACCAGCCACAGCAGCAGGCCTCCCATGAAACGGTTGACCTGGGCCATGTCGGCGCCGAGACGGCGGGCCATCACGTAGTACGCGGCACCGAGCCCGAAGATCGCGCCGGACGCGCCGAGCGTGGGCTGGTGGGGCGCGAGCAGCAGGACGAGGACCGAGCCCCCGAGCGCCGACAGCAGGTACAGGGCGAGGTACCGGACCCGGCCGAGCTGGGCCTCCACCACCCGGCCGATGTTCCACAGCGACACCATGTTCATCACGATGTGCAGGATCCCGAACGTGCCCCCGGTCGGCGGCAGATGGAGGAACGCACCGGTCAGCAGCCGGTACCACTCGCCGTCGACGACACCTTCGGTGTGGAAGTCGGCGGGGTAGGTGTCCTGCCACACGTAGTGGCCGCCGTCGGGGCCCACGAGCCCGGCGCCCAGCATCTCGAAGCGGTCCACGATCGCCGGGCGCACGAGCTCGCCGATGTAGGCGAGCACATTGAGGCCGATGAGGACGTACGTCACCAGGGGTACGGCCGTGATCCGGCCGCCGAACGCGGTCCGGGCCTGCCGCACCGACCGCGCCCCCTCCTTCACACACTCCGGGCACTGATGGCCGACGGCCGCCTCGCGCATGCAGTCCGGGCAGATGAACCGCTCGCAGCGGGTGCAGCGGACATGGGACTCCACCTTGGTGTGGCGGTAGCAGGTGGTGACGGTGGATTCGGGTTCCACGGCCGGCTCCTCGGAGTGACAGGGGTGATGATCGAGCCGGTGGGCCGACGGCGAACAAAATAGCGAACGCCGGTGAGGGGAGAGAACTGAGGGGCCATGGTCGTGATCCACCGCTTGTGCCCTTGTACGCCCCGTTGGCTTCGCCGTACGCCCGTGCCACCCTGTGGGTGATCCGACGGGGAGGCGACGACTCATGGACGGCGCGCGATCGGTGAAGCCACAGGCACGCGGCCAGGAGGCCGGCAAGGGCGAGAGACTCGCGGACTGGACCGACGGACGACTGGGACTGTACGCGCTGGCCAAGGCCAACATGCGCAAGGTGTTTCCGGACCACTGGTCGTTCATGCTGGGCGAGGTCTGCCTCTACAGCTTCCTCATCCTGATCCTCACCGGCGTCTATCTGACCCTGTTCTTCGAGCCCAGCGGGGTCGAGGTCGTCTACCACGGCTCCTACGAGCCCCTCAACGGCGTGGTGATGACCAGGGCGTTCGAGTCCACCCTCGACATCAGCTTCGACGTGCGCGGCGGCCTGCTGATCCGGCAGATCCACCACTGGGCGGCCCTCGTCTTCGTCACCGGCATGCTCGTGCACATGATGCGGGTGTTCTTCACCGGCGCCTTCCGCAAGCCGCGCGAGCTCAACTGGGTGTTCGGCTGGACCCTGTTGTTCCTCGGCATCATCACCGGCCTGACCGGCTACAGCCTCCCCGACGACCTGCTCTCCGGCACCGGCATCCGCTTCTCACAGGGCGCGATCCTGTCCGTACCGATCGTCGGCACGTATCTGTCGTTCTTCCTGTTCGGCGGGGAGTTCCCCGGCCACGACATCATTTCGAGGCTCTTCCCGATCCATGTGCTCGTGCTGCCCGGGATCATGCTCGGCCTGGTGGTCGCCCATCTGATCCTGGTCTTCTACCACAAGCACACCCAGTACCCGGGCCCCGGCCGCGACAACAGGTCCGTGGTCGGCATGCCCTTCCTGCCGGTCTACATCGCCAAGGCGGGCGGCTTCTTCTTCCTGACCTTCGGTGTACTGGCGTTCATGGGCGGGCTCGCCCAGATCAACCCCGTGTGGGCCTTCGGGCCCTACCGGCCGGACCTGGTGACCACCGGTGCGCAGCCCGACTGGTATCTCGGCTTCTCCGAGGGACTGATCCGGGTGATGCCGGGATGGGAGATCAACGCCTGGGGCCACACCCTCCAGTTGGGCGTCTTCATCCCCTTCTCGCTCTTCCCGCTGATCCTGCTCGCGCTCGGCGTGTACCCCTTCGTCGAGGCGTGGATCACCGGCGACAAACGCGAGCACCACATCCTGGACCGCCCACGCAACGTGCCCGTCCGCACAGGGCTCGGCGTCGCCTGGCTCAGCCTGTACGTGGTGCTGCTGATCGGCGGCGGCAACGACATCGTGGCCACGCATCTGCATCTGTCCATCAACGCCATCACCTGGTTCGTGCGGGTGTCCGTGTTCGCGGCGCCGGTGCTGGCCTTCGTCGTGACCAAGAGGATCTGTCTAGGGTTGCAGCGCCGGGACCGGGACAAGGTGCTGCACGGCCGCGAGACCGGCACCGTCAAGCGGCTCCCGCACGGCGAGTACGTCGAGGTCCACGAGCCCCTCGCGCAGGCGCAGTTGCACACCCTCACCCAGCACGAACAGGAACCGCCGTACGAGATCGGGCCCCTCGTCGACGCGAACGGGGTGCGGCGCCCCGTCACGCTCACCCGGCGGGCGCGGGCCGGGCTGGCGCGGGCGATGTTCGGGCCCGACACCCGGATCGCGAAGCCGACGGCTCAGGAGTACCGGGAGATCACCAGCGGCGACCACCACCACTGATCACCGTTTCGCGGCACTCGTCGGGGGTGCCCCAAGCGGTGCGCAGGGCGCGGGCCTTGGTGAGCCACAGGGACAGGTCGTACTCCGCGGTGTACCCGATCGCGCCATGCAGCTGGAGCGCGGTACGGGCCGTCCGGTACGCCGCCTCGCAGGCCGTGACCTTGGCGGCGGCGATGTCCTCCTCGGTCATCGTCAGGGCGGCGCCGAACAGGAGGGGGCGGGCGAACTCCAACGCGATCTTCGCGTCGGCGAGTTGGTGTTTGACGGCCTGGAAGGAACCTATGGGTGCGCCGAACTGGGTGCGCTGTTTCACGTGGGCGACGGTCCTGTCGAGGAGGGCGAGGCCCACGCCCAGGGC
Source organism: Streptomyces sp. NPDC005374 (assembly GCF_042872225.1). Classification (NCBI taxonomy): domain Bacteria; kingdom Bacillati; phylum Actinomycetota; class Actinomycetes; order Kitasatosporales; family Streptomycetaceae; genus Streptomyces; species Streptomyces sp. NPDC005374. The sequence goes on from NZ_JBIAKA010000027.1 coordinate 89,795, forward strand.
TTGGGCGGCTGTGGTGAGGCGAGCCATTCGTCGGGCCGGGCCCGGGGGTGGGTCGGTGGCCAGGAGTTCACCGCCGTGGGGGGTCGGGGAGAGGCGGCGGGCGGGGTCCAGGGACGGCTGTGGGGGGTGGTCTGGTGGGGGAGCGAGGCGGAGTTCGGTGGGGGTGTGGGGCGGGTTTTTTTCGCCCCCGCCGCCCCTTCCCGTCCCGACACCGGGGGCTCCGCCCCCGGACCCCCGCTCCTCAAACGCCGGAGGGGCTGGAATTGCCGCTGGGCGGGCTGAAATTGTCAGCCTCAGGTTTGCCATGTCTGCGTCCAGGGCGTACGGACCTGTGGTCAGCGTGGCCGTCGACTCGCCCGAAGCCAGGGGCGGGAGCAGGCGTTTCGCTGGTTCCGTGTCATCCAGTGAGGTGAGCAGCGCTGCCGTCGTGACCGTCTCGACCAAGGGGCCCGGAACCGCGTGTCGGCCCAACTCGACGAAAGCCAGGGCGAGTTCCACGGGGCGTGGACCCAGGCCCTCGTAGGCCTCGGGCACGGCCAGCGCGAACACTCCGGCCTCGGCGATACGGCCCCACAGCGCGCGACCTCTGCCGTGGTCGCCGCGGCTCCAGTCCCGTATGACGGACGGGGTGTCGGCGGCCGAGAGCATCGCGTTCAGGGAAGCGGCGAAGTCGCGTTGCCCGGCGTCGAGGAGGAAGCGCATCAGCGGCGTCCCTTCGGCAGGCCCAGTACGCGTTCGGCGATGATGTCGCGCTGGATCTCGTTCGTGCCGGCGTAGATGGGGCCGGCGAGGGCGAAGACATAGCGCTCGGACCAGTCGGGGTCCTCTTCCTCGCCGAGGAGATCCAACGCCGTCTCGGTGAGCGCGATGTCGTACTCGGACCAGAAGACCTTGTTGAGGCTGGACTCCGGGCCGATCGACTCCCCGCACAGGAAGCGGGAGGCGGCGGCGAAGGTGAAGAGCTGGTACGCGCGGGCGCCGATCAGGGCGTCCGCCACGCGCGCGCGGGTGGGCGCGGGGCCTGCCTGGGACTGCCACAGGGCGTGCAGACGGTCGGCGCCCGCCAGGAACCGGCCCGGGGAGCGGAGCATCAGGCCCCGTTCGTTGCCCGCCGCCGACATCGCGATCCGCCAGCCCTGGCCGGGCCCGCCGATGACGTCCGCGTCCGGGACGAACACCTCGTCCAGGAAGAGCTCGGCGAAGGCCGGTTTCCCGTCGAGGCGGCGGATCGGGCGGACGGTGACTCCCGGTGCGCGCAGGTCGAACATCAGGTAGGTCAGGCCCTGGTGGGGTTTCGGGGTGTCCGGGTCGGTGCGGAACAGACCGAACGCGCGGTCCGCGAAGGCGGCCCGGGAGGACCAGGTCTTCTGACCGCTGAGCAGCCAGCCACCCGCCGTGCGTACGGCCCTCGCCTTCAGGGACGCCAGGTCGGAGCCCGCCTCCGGCTCCGACCAGGCCTGCGCCCAGACCGTCTCCCCGGTGGCCATCGACGGCAGGACACGCGCGCGTTGCTCCGGTGTGCCGTGGTCGAAGAGGGTCGGGGCGAGGAGGCTGATGCCGTTCTGGTTGACGCGGCCGGGCGCCCCGGCCGCGTAGTACTCCTCCTCGAAGAGCAGCCAGCCGATCAGTCCGCAGTCCCGGCCGCCGTACGCCGTCGGCCAGTTGACCACCGACCAGCGGTCCGCCGCGAGTTCGGCCTCCCAGGCGCGATGGGCCGCGAAGCCCTCCTCGGTCTCCAGAGAGGGGAGAGGAGCAGTGGGCACATGCGCGCGCAGCCACGCGCGGGCCTCGGCGCGGAAGGTCCGCTCCTCCCGCGTGAACGCCAGATCCATGACCACCCGTCCTTCCCTAACAAGTGTTTGGTAGGTTAGCGTGGCGCCATGACAGGCGTCGAGAGTCCGGTGTACGAGCCGGGGCACGGGCTGCTGAAAGGGCGCACCGCCGTCATCACCGCCGCGGCCGGCGCGGGCATCGGCGGGGCGACCGCACGCCGCTTCCTTCAGGAGGGCGCGCGCGTCCTGATCAGCGACGCGCACGCACGCCGGCTGAAGGAGTACGGCGCCGGACTGGCCGGGGAGTTCCAGGGCGCGGTGACCTCCATGGCGTGCGATGTCACCGACGAGGCGCAGGTCGGCGCCCTGTTCGACGCGGCCGTACGGGAGCACGGACGGCTCGACATAGTCGTCAACAACGCGGGTCTGGGCGGTACTTCGGAGCTTGTCGACATGAGTGACGAGCAGTGGACCCGCGTCCTCGACGTCACCCTGAACGGCACTTTCCGGTGCACCCGGGCCGCCCTGCGCCGTATGCGCGAGACAGGCGGTGTCATCGTCAACAACGCCTCCGTCGTGGGCTGGCGGGCCCAGGCCGGGCAGGCGCACTACGCCGCCGCGAAGGCCGGCGTGATGGCGCTGACCCGGTGCGCGGCCCTGGAGGCCGCCGAGTACGGCGTACGCGTCAACGCCGTCGCACCGAGCCTCGCCATGCACCCGCACCTGGTGAAGGTGACATCGGCGGAGCTGCTGGAGGAACTGACCGCGCGCGAGGCCTTCGGGCGGTACGCGGAGCCCTGGGAGGTGGCCAACGTGATCGTGTTCCTCGCGTCCGGCTACTCCTCGTACATGACGGGCGAGGTCGTCGCCGTCAGCAGTCAACACGCCTAGGACAATGGACGATGTGCCGACCAAGAAGAAGCCCCAGGTGAGCGCCGCGGCGCCCGCGCGCCGACGCGAACTCCTCGACACCGCCGCCGAGGTCTTCGCCGAACAGGGCTACAACGCCACGACCGTACGCAAGATCGCCGACCACGCGGGCATGCTCGCGGGCAGCCTCTACTACCACTTCGACTCCAAGGAATCGATGCTGGAGGAGATCCTGCGGACCTTCCTCGACGAGCTCTGGGACGGCTACGACGCCGTCCTGGGCACCGAGTCGGGGCCCCGCGAGACCCTGGAGGCCCTGGTCACCGAGTCGTTCCGGGAGATCGACCGGCACCGCGCGGCCGTCGCGATCTACCAGAAGGAGAGCAGGCAACTGGTGGCGCAGGAGCGGTTCGCGTTCCTCGCCGAGTCGCAGCGCAGGTTCGAGAAGGCCTGGCTGTCCACGCTGGAGCGCGGGGTCGCGGCCGAGGTGTTCCGGGCCGACCTCGACGTACGGCTGACGTACCGGTTCGTGCGCGACACCGTGTGGGTCGCCGCGTCCTGGTACCGGCCCGGCGGACAGCACAGCCCGGAGGAGATCGCCCGGCAGTACCTGTCGATGGTGCTGGACGGGATCGCCGTACGTGAATAGCCCTTTTACGCGAGGGAGTTGACATGGCCGAGGCCTACATCGTCGAAGCGGTCCGTACGCCCGTCGGGCGGCGCGGGGGAGGACTGAGCAAGGTCCACCCGGCTGATCTGGGCGCCCATGTGCTCAAGGCGCTGGTCGCGCGCGCGGGCGTGGATCCCGCGGCCGTCGAGGACGTCGTCTTCGGGTGCCTGGACGCGGTCGGGCCGCAGGCCGGGGACATCGCGCGGACCTCGTGGCTCGCGGCCGGACTGCCCGAGGAGGTGCCCGGGGTGACCGTGGACCGGCAGTGCGGGTCCTCGCAGCAGGCCGTGCACTTCGCCGCGCAGGGCGTGCTGTCCGGGACGCAGGACCTCGTCGTCGCCGGCGGGGTACAGAACATGTCGATGATCCCGATCGCCTTCGCGACCCGGCAGGCCGCCGAACCCCTCGGACTGACCCAGGGGCCCTTCGCGGGCAGCGAGGGCTGGCAGGCACGGTACGGAGACCGGCCGGTGAACCAGTTCGTCGGGGCCGAGACGATCGCCGCCAAGTGGGGCATCAGCAGGCAGGACCAGGAGGAGTTCGCCCTGCGCTCGCACCGGCGGGCCCTGCGCGCCATCGACGAGGGGCGCTTCGAGCGCGAGACGGTCGCCTACGGCGAGGCCGCCGTCGACGAGGGCCCGCGCCGGGACACCTCCCTGGAGAAGATGGCCGGGCTGAAGCCCGTCATCGAGGGCGGCACCGTCACGGCCGCCTGCTCCTCACAGGTCTCCGACGGCGCGGCCGCCATGCTGATCGCTTCGGAACGGGCGGTCCGCGAACACGGCCTCACGCCCCGCGCCCGCGTCCACCATCTCTCGGTGCGCGGCGAGGACCCCATCCGCATGCTCACCGCGCCCATCCCGGCCACCGCCCACGCCCTGAAGAAGACCGGCCTCACCATCGACGACATCGACCTCGTCGAGATCAACGAGGCCTTCGCCCCGGTCGTCCTGGCCTGGCTGAAGGAGACCGGAGCCGATCCGGACAGGGTCAACGTCAACGGCGGCGCGATCGCCCTCGGCCACCCACTGGGAGCGACGGGCGTGAAGCTCATGACCACCCTGCTCCACGAACTGGAGCGCACGGGCGGCCGGTTCGGACTCCAGACCATGTGCGAGGGCGGGGGGCAGGCGAACGTGACGGTCATCGAGAGGTTGTGACGGCTGTGGGACCTCCGCTTCGGCGGACGGAGTCCGGCACAGGCCCCCGAAGCCCGTGAGGCCCCCTGGGGCCGAGCGACCGCGAGGGGGCCGTCGGGGATGGTGCCCATGTGCGAGGGCGGCGGGCAGGCGAACGTGACGGTCATCGAGAGGTTGTGAGGGTTGCGGGGCCTCCGCTCGGCGGGCGGAGGCCGACGCAGGTTTCCGAAGTCCGTGAGGCCCGCTGGGGCGGAGTGGTGCGAGGGGCTGTTGGGGATGGTGCCCATGTGCGAGGGCGGGGGGCAGGCGAACGTGACGGTCGTCGAGAGGCTGTGAGGGTTGCGGGGCCTCCGCTCGGCGGGCGGAGGCCGACGCAGGTTTCCGAAGTCCGTGAGGCCCGCTGGGGCGGAGTGGTGCGAGGGGCCGTTGGGGATGGTGCCCATGTGTGAGGGCGGCGGACAGGCGAACGTGACGGTCAGCCGAGGTCTTTGAGGCCCTGCAGAACGTCCTCCGCCTCCTTCACGATCCGCTCCACCAGCTCCGCGCACGACGGCAGGTCGTCGATCACCCCGGCGACCTGCCCGGAGGCCATGACACCGAGGTCGGTACGGCCGTCCACCATCGCCGACTTGAGGAGCATCGGGGTGTTGGCGGCGAGCAGGACCTGGCTCCACGTGAGGTCCTTGCCGTGCCGCATCGCCAGGCCGTCGTGGACCAGTTGGCGCCAGGTCAGCCCCGACAGCCCGCGGAAGCCCGCTGCCCGGCGGGCCGCCTGCCACAGGGACTTCGCACGCCCGGAGTTCTCCAGTGCTCTCACCAGGTCCGTGCGGAGCATGCGGTGCGGGAGGCCGTCGACCGCCCGGGTCACCGTCACGTCCTTGACGGTCGCCGCCAGATAGCGGGCCTTCACCGCGTCGGGCACCGTCGAGTCCGAGGTGAGCAGGAACCGGGTCCCCATGGCGACGCCCGCCGCCCCGTAGGCCAGCGCGGCGACCAGGCCCCGCCCGTCGAAGAAGCCGCCCGCCGCCACGACCGGGATGTCCACCGCGTCCACGACCTGCGGCAGCAGCACCGTCGTCGCCACGTCCCCGGTGTGTCCGCCGCCCTCCCCGCCCTGCACGATCACCGCGTCCACGCCCCAGGCCGCGACCTTCTCGGCATGCCGCCGGGCCCCGACGGACGGGATCACGACGACCCCCGCCTCCTTCAGCTCACCGATCAGCTCGGCCGAGGGCGCGAGCGCGAAGGACGCCACCCGCACGCCCTCGTCGATGACCAGGCGCACCCTGTCCCCGGCGTCCCCCGCGTCGGCCCGCAGATTGACACCGAAGGGCGCGTCCGTACGGGACCTCACCTCCCGTACCGCGTCGCGCAGTCGGTCGAGCGTCATGGTCGCGGAGGCCAGGATGCCGAGCGCGCCCGCGTTCGCCGTGGCGGAGACCAGACGGGGGCCGGCGACCCAGCCCATCCCGGTCTGCACGATCGGATGGCGGACGCCGACCAGCCTGGTGAACGCGGTCTTCATCAGCTGCCGACCTCCCGGGAGCGGGTGTCGTGCGGATCGAGCACCTCACGGATCAACTCCAGTTCCTGATCCGTCGGTTCGCGGGTGTACGGCACCTCGTCCCCGATCACCGGATCGAAGCCGGTGGCCTCCCTGACCTGTTCCACGGTGACCCCCGGATGCAGCGATGCCAGCCGCATCAAGTGGTCCGGCGTCGCGAAGTCGAAGACGCCCAGGTCGGACACGACCCGCGGGATACGGTGGTAACGGGCCCCGTCCGCGCGGTCGTACCCCACCCCGCACACCATGTCGACCTTCTCCACGAACACCCGACGGGAGTGCCTCGGCACCCAGTAACTGGTCGGGTTGTTGAGGGTGTTGACCGGCGCTCCCCGCACCCCGAGCAGCTGCCGCCTCGGCCGCGCCCAGTCGCCGATGCAGGAGATGTTCTGGTTGCCGTACCGGTCGATCTGGCTCGCGCCCATCATCACGTGCCGCCGGCCGCCGCTGACCAGGGCGAGGTGCTGTCGGTACGGCAGCCAGCCCTCGACGGTGCCGTCGTCCCGCACGAGCGTCGCCTCGCCGTCGGTGAGGAGAAGGTCGGGGGAGAACGTCCGCCGGGCCAGACGGGCGCCGACGGAGGGGATCAGGCCCATCGGGCTGGCGAGGATCTCACCGGCGTCGCGCCAGGCCTCGGCGCAGGCGATCACGCAGTACTCGCTCCGCGTCACGGTCATGGTGTCCTCCCCTGGAGGTAGTGCTCGGCGAACTCCGGCCAGGGCGTGGTCGCGTACTCCTTCTGCGCGGCCTCGTCCCGGCCGTAGTCCGGTGCGCAGGACGTGAAGTGGGCGCCGTTCGGGGCCTCCACGACGCCCGTCACCGAGTGCCGCTTGACCAGCAGCGACTGCGGGGCCGCCGCCTTCGTCAACTCGGCGGTGTCGACGACCTGTTCGCACGAGACGTAGGCCGTGTCCGCCGCCTCGCAGAACAGGTCGTCGAAGTAGGGGTCCGGGCCCAGGTACTGGCCGTTGCCCAGCCGGTCGGCGCGGTTGACGTGGACCAGGGCCGCGTCGAGCCGCAGCGCCGGCACGGCGACGAACGTCTCCCCGTCGTCGTACGGCGAAGTCACCGTCCGCAGGCCCGGGTTGACCCGCATCACGTCCGAGCCGATGCCCGCCCGCACCGGCAGGAACGGCAGCCGGTTCGCCGCGGCCCGCAGTCCCCACATGAACATGGCCTCGTCGATCTCCATGAGCTCGAAGGCGCCGCGCTCACGGGCCGCCCGGTAGTGCGGCTCGAGGGGGATCGAGTCGAGGGTGACGAACGGGGCGACCAGTTTCCGTATCCGGCCGGCGGCGGCGAGCATGCCGACGTCCGGGCCGCCGTACGAGACGACCGTCAGGTCGGTGACGTCGGAGCGCAGCAGCGCGCGGACCAGGGCCATCGGCTTGCGGCGGGAGCCCCAGCCGCCGATGCCCAGGGTCATGCCGCTGTGCAGGCGGGAGACGGCCTCGTCGGCGGTCATCGTCTTGTCGCCCATCTACGTGTCCTTTCCCTGGGTGCCGAAGGTGTCCCGGACCCGGTCGGCGACCCCGCTGACACTCGCCTCGAAGGTGAAGCCCTGCTCGAAGCGGTAGCTGCGGCGGACGTCGACGGGGTCGATGCCGTTGATGGCGGCCTTGGCGAGGCGGAGCAGCTCTCCGTCCTTGGCGGCTATCTCGCGAGCCAACTCCAGTGCCGAGGCCCGCAGTTGCCCGCGGGGCACCACCCGCCACACCGAGCCGTGCGCGTGCAGCTCGGCCGCCGTGGCCGTGCGCGAGGTGAAGTACAGGGCGCGCATCAGATGCTGGGGGACCAGCCGGGACAGATGGGTGGCCGCGCCCAGCGCCCCGCGGTCCAGCTCGGGCAGCCCGAAGGTGGCGTCCTCGCTCGCCACGACGACGTCCGCGTTGCCCACGAGCCCGATCCCGCCGCCCAGACAGAACCCCTGCACGGCCGCGACCACGGGCACCTCGCACTCGTACACCGCCGAAAAGGCCTCGAAGCAGCCGCGGTTGGCGCCGACCAGCGCCCCCGGCCCGCGTGTCTGGAGCTCCTTGATGTCCACGCCGGCGTTGAACCCGCGCCCCTCGGCCGCCAGCACCACACACCGGACCTCCGGGTCCCGGCCCGCCGCCCGTACGGCGTCGGCCAGGGCGAACCAGCCGTCCACCGGAAGGGCGTTCACCGGTGGGAAGTCGACCGTGACGACGGCGATTCCCTCTTTTTCCAGCCCCTTTTCCGGGGGCGAGGTGGAGACACCCATGGAAGCATCAGCTACCTTTCCACCAAACGTTTGTTAGGTGAGAAGGGTAGCCGCGAATGGAGCAGAACGGGAAGGTCGTGGTCGTCACCGGCGGGACGCGCGGAGTGGGCGCCGGGATCGCCCGCTCCTTCGCCGAGGCGGGGGCCGAAGTCGTCGTGTGCGCCCGCAGGCCGCCCGAAGTGCCGCTGCCGAAGGCGGAGTTCGCCCGGCTGGACGTCCGGGACGCGGACGCCGTGCGGGACTTCTTCGCAGCACTCCCGCGCCTGGACGTGCTGGTCAACAACGCGGGAGGCGCGCCCTACCGGCTGCTCGCCGGGTCCGAGCCCGAACGGCACCTAAGGGTGCTGGAGTTGAACCTCCTCGCCCCGCTGACGGTGTCCCTGGCCGCGTACGAGCACCTGAAGCGGACCCGTGGCTCGGTCGTCATGATCGGGAGCGTCAGCGGCGGCCGGCCCTCACCCGGAGCCGCCGCGTACGGGGCGGCCAAGGCGGGCCTGGAGAACCTCGCCCGCTCGATGGCCGTGGAGTGGGCGCCGGAGGTACGCGTGAACACCCTGGTCGTCGGCATGGTCGACACCGAGCGGTCCCACCTCTACTACGGCGACGAGGAGGGCGTCGCCGCCGTCTCCCGCACGGTTCCCCTCGGCCGCCTCGCCGACCCGTCGGACGTGGGGGCGGCGGCCGTGTTCCTTGCCTCCGAGGCGGCCGCCTACATCAGCGGGGCGTCGCTGCTGGTGCACGGAGGCGGCGAGCGACCGGCGTTCCAGGAAGCCGCAACCGTCAACAAGGAGACGTGAGATGACCGGAATCTGCGACGGCCGGGTCGTCGTCCTCACCGGCGCGGGCCGTGGACTCGGCCGTGCCCACGCGCTCGCCTTCGCCGCCGAGGGCGCCCGGGTCGTCGTCAACGACCTCGGCGTCGGCCTCGACGGCACCCCCGACCCCGACAGCCCGGCCGCCCTCGTGGCCGAGGAGATCCGCGCGGCGGGCGGCGAGGCGATCGCCCACGGCGGCGACATCGCGAGCAGCGCGGGGGCCGCGTCCCTGATCACGACCGCCCTGGAGACGTACGGCCGCCTCGACACCCTCGTCAACAACGCCGGGTTCCTGCGCGACCGGATGCTCGTCAACCTCGACGAGGACGACTGGGACGCGGTGATGGCCGTACACCTGAAGGGGCATTTCCTGCCGCTGCGGTACGCGGCCGCACACTGGCGTGCGGAGACCAAGGCAGGCCGCCCGCCGACGGCCCGGATCGTCAACACCAGCAGCGGAGCAGGCCTGTTGGGCTCGGTGGGCCAGGGCAACTACAGCGCGGCCAAGGCGGGAATCGTGGCCCTGACCCTGGTCGCGGCAGCGGAACTGGCCCGCTACGGCGTCCAGGTCAACGCGATCGCCCCCGCGGCACGGACGAGGATGACGGAGCGGACCTTCGCCGACACCATGACGGCCCCGACGGACGGCTTCGACAAGATGTCCCCGTCGAACGTGTCCCCACTGGTCGTCTGGCTGGGCGCGGAGGCGAGCGACGGAGTGACCGGCAGGATCTTCGAGACGGAGGCCGGCCGCATCACGGTGATGGAGGGCTGGAGGCCGGGCCCGAGCGCGGACAAGGGGGCGAGGTGGACTCCGGCCGAGGTAGGAGAAACGGCACGGAAGCTGCTCGGCAAGGCGGAGACGCCGGGCCCTGTGTATGGAGCGTGAGTGTCATGCCGCCAGGGGCGCGGGGAACTGCGCGACCAGCCACAACGCACCCGCAGACGGCACACAACCCTAGGTGTCACACTCCAGCACCGTCCGGCACAGAGCACATCGCGCCCGCACCCGCCCCCGAACCGGCACCCGAATCCGCTGATGACAGGTAGGGCACGGAAAAGAAACACGCAGGCGCCCGGGGCCATCCGGGGTGAACGTATACGGAACCCCCGGCTGCGGCCCGGGAGCATGCCGTCGGTCCCGCGCATACCGCCTCCGCCCCGCCCACCCCGCAGCCGTCAGCGGAGGCTGCTGCTCGTCCTCCCGAGCCCTCGCCATGCCCTTGGTGTACGCCGTATAGGCCTGCGCGCTGGTGAACCACACGGACGGATCCTCCCCGAACACCAGCGCCCGCTTCGCCAGCACGTACCCGAACTCCTCCGGCGTGAGATACCCCAGCTTCTGCGAGGACGCCGAGTCCTCCCGGTACGCGTCGAGCAGCAGCCACCCCGCCCCCAGATACGTCGCCGCCGTGTCCGTGAGGATCTCGTTCTCCCGCACTCCCGGGAACGACAGCCCCAGCCGGTGCAGATACACATGCATGACCTCGTGGGCCAGCGCCGCCCCGATGTCCCGCCGATGCGTACGGAAACGGTCGTTCAGCTCGACGAAGTACTCGGGCCCCGCGGTGAGTTCGACGTTCGCCGCATGGGTCATCTCCCGGAACCCGACGACGAGCCGGGCGTCCGGAAGCCGGTAGTGCCGCACCAGCTCCCGGGCCACCCGCTGGGCCCCCAGATGAAGATCGTCGGTGTCGCAGAACGCCACGTCCACCGGGGCCACACTCGTCGCGAACGTCTGGACGGTGTCGTAGGAGAGCCGTTTCCAGAGCGCGGTGATCGACGCCCGCACCGTCTCCAGATGCGGGTAGCCGTGCTCGACCGGTCCGTCGTTCGCCACGCCGGTACCCCCAGGACGCCCAGAACCCGCCTCCACTCTACGAGGAAGCGCCCGGATTTCCGCCGACCGCACCCGGCGCACTCAGCCGGAGCGGCGGCCCGCCCACCGGCGCCCCCTCCAGCTCCAGCACCCACACCTCGTTGCCGCCCTCCCGCAGTACCGGCCCGGGCACGTACAGCGACCGCTGCGGACCCACCGACCAGTACCGGCCGAGGTTGAAGCCGTTGACCCACACGAACCCACGGGTCCAGCCCGGCAGCTCCAGCACCGCGTCCCCGGCACCCCGCACGCTCACCGAGCCCCGGTACAGACCGGGCGAACCGTCCCCGGGAACCCCGCCGAAGTCCACGCCCTCCAACGAGTCCAGCGCGTCCAGCCGCAGCCCCCGCGCCCGCACCCCGTGCAGGAACTGCCGCTCGTGCAGCAGCCCCCCGGTGATCCCCTTGCCCTCCCCGCTCCGCGGCCCGTAGTTGACCCGCCCCAGCGACTCCACCCACAGCTCCACACGCGCGTGCCCCGCCACCGGCTCCTTCAGCCGCACCTCGTCCTCGGTGAGCACCCCGGCCCGCTCCCCGTCGACGTACACCACCGCCAGGTCCCGCAGCCCGCGCACCGTCAGCGGATACGGCTGCCGCGGACCCGGCACCGTCACCTCGTACCGCACCAGCCCCCGGTCGACGTCCAACTCCTCGAAGCCCGGCGGGACCGGGCCCTCGAAGGGCGGTCCGCCGCGCGCCTCCAGCACGGCGGCCAAAGACGCCCACCCGGTCGGGCTCACCTCACCACCGGAACCCAACACCCCGGGCGCGGGCGGCAGTTCCGCCACCGGACCGTACTCGGCCAGCACCTCGCGGAAACGCCAGAACTTCTCCGTCGGCCGCCCGTACTCGTCGATCGGCGCGTCGTAGTCGTACGACGTCACGTCCGGCTCCAGCACACCGTCGTGCAGCGCGCCCCCGCCCCGGTTCGCGCCCGCCCAGCCCGCGAAGTTCGTGCCGCCGTGCGCCATGTACAGGTTCACCGACGCACCGCACTCCAGGATCTCCCGCAGCGTCGCCGCCGCGTCCCCCGCGTCCCGTACGACATGCTCGCCGCCCCAGTGGTCGAACCAGCCGCACCAGAACTCCATGCACATCAGCGGGCCGTCCGGACGGTACCGGCGCAGCACCTCGAAGGCCGTGCCGGCGTCCGAACCGAAGTTGACCGTGGCGAGGACACCAGGGACCGAACCGCCGGTCAGCATGTGGTCCTCGGCACCGTCCGACGTGCACAGCGGAACGGACACGCCCTCCCCGCGCAGCAGCTCGGCCAGCCACCGCAGATACCCGGCGTCCGAGCCGTAACTGCCGTACTCGTTCTCCACCTGCACCATGAGCACCGGGCCACCGCGGTCGATCTGCCGCTCCACGACCTGCGGAAGCAGCCGCCCGAACCACCGCTCCACCTGCGCGAGATACACCTCGTCGCTCGTACGCGCCCGCCCCTTCAGCCAGTGCGGCAGCCCACCGTTCTCCCACTCCGCGCAGATGTAAGGACCCGGACGGACGATCGCCCACAACCCGGCCTCCCGCGCCGCGTCCAGGAACCGGCCCAGCGCCTCCACGTCCCGGAAGTCACCCGGGTGCGGCTCGTGCAGGTTCCACGGCACGTACGTCTCCACGCAGTTGAGACCCATCGCCCGCAGCATCGCCAGCCGGTGCCCCCACTGCGCCTCGTGCACCCGGAAGTAGTGCAGCGCACCGGACAGCAGCCGCACCGGCCGCCCGTCCAGCAGGAAATCGCTTCCACCCGTCGTGAACTCGCTCATAGGCTCCACCCTCACGACTGGCGACGATCACGTCCATGGACAAAGATCGGCGCTGCTTGGACCGAAGCGCAGGCAAGGAGCGCGATGTACCACACCTGGATGCGGTTCCTCACGCCCAGCCCCGTCCACCACCGCCTGGGCCTGGTCTGCCTCGGCGTCGGCCTCCAGTACGGCGCACTGCCCGCCGTCGGCCCCCGCACCCTCGACAGCCACGTCGCCGTCGTCATCAGCACCGGCACCGGCTGGTACGAGAGCCCCGACGGCCGGCGCACGACGGTCACCGCGCCCGCCCTGCTGTGGCTCACCCCCGGCATCCCGCACCACTACGCACCCGACCCGGGGACCGGCTGGGACGAGGGATTCGTCGGGTTCACGGGACCCGCGACCACCACCTACACCGATCTCGGCTACATCGAGCCCGACCGCCCCGTCGTACCCCTCTCCGACGCCACCGGCCCACGCGCGGTCGTCGCCCGTATCGCACGGGCGGCCCGCCGCGACAACCCCCTCCTCGAGGTGGAGACCGGCGCCGCCGTCCACGAACTGCTCGTCACCCTGCGCCGCGCCCGCGCCGACCTCGCACCCGACGGCGACCCCGTCCTGAAGGCTCTCGCCCGCGACGCCTTCAAAGCCATGTCCGTCGCCGACCACGCCACCCGGCACGGCATGACTCTCGCCGAACTGCGCACCGCCGTCCGCCGCGGCGCCGGCTGCAGCCCCAAGGACTACCTCCTCGGCATCCGCCTGGGCCGCGCCAAGGAACTCCTCGCCGCCACCGAACTCCCCGTCGCCTCCGTCGCCCGCCGCGTCGGCTACGACGACCCCGCCTACTTCTCCCGCCTGTTCACCCGCCGCGTCGGCATGGCCCCCGTCCGCTTCCGCGCCCAGGAGAGCCGGACCGTACCCGGCGGCTGGAGCAACCAGGTACCCGATCCGGAGAATCCGCCCCGGATCTGACGGCCGGACGCGTGCGGTGGGGCGACCGGCGACGGGCGGGGCCGACCGCTGTCCTCCACAGTCACGGCGGCACGCGCGACGACCGCACCCGGGCCGAGACGGTCATCGACAAGATCCGCGTCACTCGTCCCACCCCGCTCCCTCCGCGCCCACCGGTGCAGACGCCAACGCCGGGGGACCGTTCCCGAGCGCGTCGACCGGTGCAGACGCGAACGCCCGGGCGACCGTTCCCGACCGCGTCGACCGACTCGCGGCTTCGACAGGCCCTGGCGTTCGCGGCTACGAAGTCGCGCCGAAGTCCTGGGTCCAGTAGTTGCCCGGCTGGGCCAGACCGATGCCGATCTCCTTGAAGGCGCAGTTGAGGATGTTCGCCTTGTGGCCGGGGCTGTTCATCCAGCCGTCCATGACGCTCTCGGGGGAGCTGTAGCCGTAGGCGACGTTCTCGCCCGCCGTCCTGAACGCGTAGCCGACGCGGGCGAGGCGGTCGCTCATGGACGAGCCGTCGGAACCGGTGTGGGACATGTTCTGGTGGTCGGCCATGTCCTGGCTGTGGTCCTGGGCGGCCTTGGTGAGCTTGGCGTTCTCGGTCAGCGGCGAGCAACCGGCCTTCGCGCGCTCGGCGTTGACGAGAGTGAGCACCTTGTCCGTGGGCCCCGGGTCCACGTCGGCGGCGGCGGCCTCGGGTGTGCCGCTGAAGGCGGTGGCCTTGGGGAGGCTCGACGGCTTCGCGGGCGAGCCGGCGACCGGTGTGGCGGTCGGGGTGCCGGACGCCTTGGGGGAGGTGCTCGGGGAGGGGTCGGCGGACGCGCCCCGGGTACCGGTCGGTGTGCGGGTCGGGGTGGCCTTGGCGGAGGTCGGTGACGCCAGTGCGGTCGCGGATGCGAAAGCCGACGACGACGGCTTCGCGGTGGCCACGGGATCCGAGTCCCCGCCCCAGCCCCACCAGTCGAACGAGTCGATGCTCCAGCCCCCGAGCCCGTTGCCGCTCACCTGGGCTGCCACGGGAACGGCCACAGCGCCCACCGTCACCACGGCGGCTATGACACCGGCTGTCCTGCGGCGCTTCGGTTTCTGGCGATGTCGGGCCATGGGTGACCTCATTCAGCTAGTCCGGTGTTCGATGGCAAATGTCAGTGCAAAGGGATTCCCTCCCGCTGCCCGTCGACGAGCCCGGTCATTATGTGGACCGCCGAGCACGCCGGGCAACGAAAGCTCCTGCGACAGCAGGCCTTACGCTCCGTGACGCCCCGATCTGTGAATCCGGATCTCTTCACATCTCCTTGCGCACCCGCACATACGTGTGACCAGGCGGAGTGCGGCCTTTCGCGACCGCGATCACGACGCCGAGCGATCGGCCGAATTTTCCGGTCCAGGTGGAAGCATCCAGATTCGGCCCCGGAGGGGCGCGTTTACCACTTATCGACAAAGGGCCAATCAACGCCATCACCAACAATTCCGGCGTGACGCACATCACTGCAACCTGACAGCGCCCGGCGGCGACCAGAAGGCAGCTCTACACAACAGGACCGTTCAGGACCCTCGCGGTGAAGGTGGCCAGGTGGGCGCGGAGCGTTTCGCGGGGCACGCCCTCGTGTCCGGCGAGGTGTTCGACGAGGTCCGCGCGGGTGGCGGCGAGGAGGGCGTGGGCGGTGAAGGCGGCATCCGGGAGGCCGGGGATCAGGCGCAGCGTGGATTCCAGCAGGGCGTGCCAGTGCCCGTAATGCTCCGCCCGGTACGGGCTGTCGTCCCCGGTGCCCTCGAGGGCCAGGGCGAGGTGGCGGTTGTCGAGCTTGAAGCACAGGAGGGCGTCGAGCAGCGCGAACACCCGCTCCGGCGCGGGGGTTCCGGGCCCGAGCGGCGGCGGTCCCGATTCCACGGCCCGGCGCACCGGTTCGAGCCGTGCCTCGTACAGCGCGCGGACCAGCCCGGTGCGGTCGCCGAAGGCCCGGAAGAGCGACGCCTTGCCGACTCCGGCCGCGGTCGCGACGTCGGCCATCGTGACGGCCTCCGCGCTCCCGCCGTCGGCGAAGAGCGCGTCGGCGGCCGCGAGGAGGGCCGCCCTGTTCCGGGCGGCGTCCTTGCGTGGTGTGCGCTCGGTCATGCGGTGTGGTTCCCTCCGACGACGAAGCGGACCCGGGGTCCGCATCAGCTTGTAAAGCGGACCCGCGGTCCGTATCGTTCCGGGCAGTTGAAACGGACCTCGGGTCCGTATCGTACGACGGGACGGAGATCCCCCATGCCCGCGACCACCACCTCACCGGCGGACCTGTACCAACACAGCCTGCGTCTGCTGCTGGACAAGGACATCGCCGCCTGGGTCGACCTGTGGGCCGAGGACGGCACCATGGAGTTCCCCTTCGCGCCACCGGGCCGACCCCGGCGACTGGACGGCAAGCAGGCCGTCGCCGCGTACATGCGCCCCTACCCCGACCACATCGACCTGCACGACTTCCCCGAGGTGCGGATCCACGAGACCACCGACCCCGGGACGATCGTGGTGGAGATGCGCGGCGTGGGCCGCGTGGTCGCGACGGACGGCCCCTTCGAGATGACCTACGTCGCCGTGGTGACCGTACGGGACGGGCTCATCGTCTCCTACCGGGACTACTGGGACCCGCTGGCCGCCCCCGCGCTCGACGGCGCCGGTTTCGGGGAGAGCGGCCTCGGGGGGACCGGCCGATGACCGGCACCACCCTGATCACAGGCGCCACCGGCACCACCGGCAGCCGCGTCACCGCACAGCTCACCGCCGCCGGTCACCGCGTCAGGGCCGCGAGCCGCCGCGGCACCCCCCTCCCGCGGGCGGAGCCGGTCCGCTTCGACTGGTACGACCCCGCCACCCACGCGGACGCCCTCGCCGGAACCGACCGCGTCTACCTCGTACCACCCGTGGGCGACCCGGACCCGGCAGCGGTCATGCTCCCCTTCCTCCGACGGGCCCGCGCCGCCGGCGTCGGCCGCGCCGTACTGCTCAGTTCGTCGGCCGTCCCCGAGGGCGGCCCGGCCGTGGGAGTGGTCCACCAGGCGCTGCCGGACCTCTTCGACTCATGGACGGTCCTACGGCCGTCCTGGTTCATGCAGAACTTCACGGGCACCCACATGCACGCGCTCGGCATCCGCGACACCGGCACCATCCATACGGCGGCCGGGAAAGGCCGGGTCGGCTTCGTCGACGCCGAGGACATCGCCGCCGTCGCCGTGCGCGCCCTGACCGACGTACGCTCCCCCGACTCCGACCTGGTCCTCACCGGGCCGCAGGCACTCAGCCACGACGACATCGCCACGATCGTCACCGAGGTCACCGGCCGCCCGGTCGTCCACCGCCACCTGACCCGCGAGCAGCAGCGCGACCGCCTCGCGCCGCTGGTGGGCCCGGAGTTCGCCGAGCTGCTGGCCGGCATGGACCGCGCCATCGCCGAGGGCGCCGAGGACCGCACGACCGACGTGGTCCGGCACCTCACCGGGCGACCACCGCACGACTTCCGCACAGTGGTCGCCCGGGAGTCGACGGACCTGGACTGAAGTCCGGTCAGAACACGCCCTCGTACCCCTGCCGCCGCTCGCGCCCATGGGGGGCGGCCGGGCGTGCGGGTTCGGTGGGGGCGTGACGAAGCGGGCTCGGCCGCGCGCCGCCGTGAGGCCGACCCCGCGCTCCCCGATCCGGCCGATCCGACGAGGAACCGGCCGCTGCGCCCCCGTAGGGTTGTCACCCATGACCACCAGCAACAACGCGACCGGTGCCGTCGACCCCGCCGTCCGCGAAGAGCTCGCCCGGCTGCGGGACAGCATCGACAACATCGACGCGGCCGTCGTCCACATGCTCGCCGAGCGCTTCAAAGCCACCCAGCAGGTCGGCCACCTCAAGGCCCGCCACCAACTCCCGGCCGCCGACCCCGCCCGCGAGAGCCGCCAGATCGAGCGGCTGCGCACCCTCGCCGAGAACGCCAAACTCGACCCGGCCTTCGCTGAGAAATTCCTGAATTTCATCATCGCCGAAGTGATCAGGCACCACGAGCGCATCGCCGAGGACACCGTCAACGGCTCCACCCCGTCAGCCGGTTGACCTCGGCCTCCACCCCGGGGACGTGACACGGCGGCCCGCACACGGCATGCTGCCCCGTGCACTCCTTGTCAGCCCACGAGCACTCCGCGTCAACATCCGGGCGTAGGCTGACTGTCCGCGAGGGAGGGACGTCGGGCCATGCCGTCGGATGCCAAGATCCTCATCGTCGACGACCACGAGGACACGCTCTACGCCCTGGAAAGCGCCCTGGCCCCGCTGGGCTACCAGCTCAGCCGGGCCACCAGCGGCGACGAAGCCCTCAAGCAGGTACTGCGCGGCCAGGTCGGCCTCCTCCTCCTCGACGTCCGCATGCCCGGCGTCAGCGGCCTCGACGTGGTCCGCTACATGCGACGCCTGGAACAGACCCAGCACATCCCCGTCATCCTCCTCACCGGCTTCGGCCCCGACCACGAACTCACCTCCGCCGCCTTCGGCCTCGGCGTCGCCGACCTCGTGATGAAACCCATCGACCCCTGGGCCCTGCGCACCAAGGTCCGCTACCTCTACGACGCCCACCGGCGCCACCTCACCCTCGCCCAGGAAGTGCGCGAACTGCGCGCCCTCGTCAAGGACCACCCCGACGACAACAAGGACCAGGACCACAACGGCGTCGAAAGCGGCCAAGGCCCCGCCCTGCCCCACCCGGACGCCCGCGTCCCGGTACAGCGCGGACAGGGAGCGCACACCGGGGAGCTCGAGCAGGACCGGACATAAGGCGTGTACCGATCCGCCTCTGTGAGTTGTCCCTGCCATCAGGCAGCATGTCCTGCATGTCCGTACTGACGCGCGACGAAGCGCAGACCCGTGCCAAGCTCCTCGACGTTCACCACTACGCCATCGCGCTCGACCTCACCACCGGCGACGAGACCTTCGAGTCCCTGACCGTCATCCGGTTCACCACGCGCGCGGAAGCGGACACCTTCGTCGAGCTCAAGCCGGCCGAACTGCGCGAGGCCACCCTCGACGGCCACCCCCTCGACCCGGAGACCCTCCACGAGAACCGTCTCCCCCTCAAGGCACTGACCGCCGGCGAACACGAACTGCGCATCGATGCCGTCATGCGGTACTCCCGCACCGGCGAAGGCATGCACCGCTTCACCGACCCCACCGACGGTGAAACCTACGTCTACACCCAACTGTTCATGGACGACGTCCAACGCGTCTTCGCCGCCTTCGACCAACCCGACCTCAAAGCCGTCTTCGACCTGTCCGTCAAAGCCCCCGAGAACTGGACCGTCCTCGCCAACGGCATCACCACCGACCTCGGCGACGGCAACTGGCAGGCCGCCCCCACCCCCCTCATCTCCACCTACCTCGTCGCCGTCGCCGCAGGCCCCTGGCACTCCGTGCGCACCGAACACCGCGGCCTGCCCTTCGGCATCCACTGCCGCCGCTCCCTCGCACCCCACCTCGACCCCGACGCCGACGAACTCTTCGAGATCACCAAGCAGTGCTACGACCGCTACCACGAGAAGTTCGAGGAGCCCTACCCCTTCGACTCCTACGACCAGGCGTTCGTCCCCGAGTTCAACGCCGGCGCCATGGAGAACCCCGGACTCGTCACCTTCCGC
The DNA here is from genome assembly GCF_042872225.1 of Streptomyces sp. NPDC005374. Lineage (NCBI taxonomy): Bacteria > Bacillati > Actinomycetota > Actinomycetes > Kitasatosporales > Streptomycetaceae > Streptomyces > Streptomyces sp. NPDC005374. Next base: position 109,108 of record NZ_JBIAKA010000027.1, read on the forward strand.
GACGAGTTCGTCTACCGCTCCGCCGTCACCGACACCGAACGCCAGACCCGCGCCATGGTCATCGCCCACGAAATGGCCCACATGTGGTTCGGCGACCTCGTCACCCTGCGCTGGTGGGACGACATCTGGCTCAACGAGTCCTTCGCCGAGTACATGGGCTACCAGACCCTCACCGAAGCCACCCGCTTCACCGACACCTGGACCGACTTCGGCGTCGTCCGCAAAGCCTGGGGCTACGACGCCGACCAACGCCCCTCCACCCACCCCGTCGCCCCCGAGAACGTCGACGACACCGCCTCGGCACTCCTCAACTTCGACGGCATCTCCTACGCCAAGGGCGCCTCCGCCCTACGCCAGTTGGTCCACTGGCTCGGCGAGAAGGACTTCCTCGCCGGCATCAACACCCACTTCAAGCGCCACAAGTTCGCCAACGCCGCCCTCGCCGACTTCATCGACTCCCTCGCCTCCGCCACCGAACGCGACGTCCACGCCTGGGCCGACGCCTGGCTCAGCACCACCGGCGTCGACACCCTCCGCCCCACCGTCACCCGCGGCGAGGAAGGCACCCACACCCTCCAGGTCGAACACCACGGCAACCGCCCCCACCGCATCGCCGTCGGCCTCTACGACCAGGACGTCAACGACCAGGGCCACCAACTCGTCCTGCGCGAACGCCTCGACCTCGACATCCCGCAGCACACCCCCCTCCCCATCGGCAAACGCCCCGCCCTCCTGCTCCTCAACGACGGCGACCTCACCTACACCAAGATCCGCTTCGACACCGAGTCCTTCAAAACCGTCACCGAATGCCTCTCCGGCCTGCCCTCACCCCTGACCCGCGCCGTCGTCTGGAACGCCCTGCGAGACGCCGTCCGCGACGGTGAACTCGCCCCCACCGCCTACCTGGAGGCGGCCCGCGCCCACCTCCCGCACGAGACCGACCTCGCCCTCGTCCAGGGCGTCCTCGCCTTCGCCACCACCTACGTCACCGACCGCTACGTCACCCCCGACCAGCGCCCCGCCACCCTCGCCACCCTCTCCTCCCTCTGCCGCGACCTCATCCGCCGCACCGAGGACGGCGACAACCCCGGCCTGCGCCTCATCGCCGTCCGCCACTGCATCAACGTCACCTCCCAGCCCGACACCATCGCCGCCTGGCTCGCCGACGGCACCGTCCCCGGCGGCCCCGAACTCGACCCCGAACTCCGCTGGCGCGTCCTCGCCCGCCTCGCCGTCCTCGGCGCCACCGACGAAACCGCCATCACCGCCGAACTCGAACGCGACCCCTCCGCCACCGGCCAGGAAGGCGCCGCCCGCTGCCGCGCCGCCCTCCCCACCGAAGAGGCCAAGTCACGCGCCTGGGAAGCGATGTTCACCCACGACAACCTCTCCAACTACCTCTTCACCGCCACCGCCCAGGGCTTCTGGCAACCCGAACAGGCCGACCTCGTACGGCAGTACGTACCCCGCTACTACGACGACGCCGTCACCCTCGCCACCCGCCGGGGCCCCGCCATCGCCGACGCCGCCGGCCGCTGGGCGTTCCCCGACCACGCCATCGACGCCGACAACCTCGCCCTCGGCGAGACCTGCCTGCGCGACGCCGACCTCACCCCCGCCCTGCGCCGCAAACTCACCGACCAACTCGACGACCTGGCCAGGGCCCTGCGAGTGCGGCAGGCGTAGATCGGATTTTCCCCGTACGGGAGTACCCCCTTTCGGGTCAGGATCGTTGACTCTCCGGGCGCGCGCACGCGGGCCGCGTCCAAGCTGGAAGCCCCCAGCGCCCCCGGAGGACGACGATGCACACGCCGCCCCTGGCCTCAGACCCCACCTCGCTGCGCCCCCTGCTCGACACCGTCCTGGAAGCACTGGAGGAGGGGACGCGGGCGCGGGGCGGGCCCCTTCCGGCGGGGGGACCGTCCGAAGTGGCGGCGCGAGTACAGGCCGCGCTGGGCGACGTACTCCCGGACGAGGGCGACCCGCAGGCCCTACGGCGCCTGGTACGCACGTTGGCAGAAGGCTCCGCAGACCCGGCGAACCCCCTCTGCGCAGCCCACCTCCACTGCCCGCCCCTCGCGGTAGCAGCAGCGGCAGACCTGGCCGCGTCAGTACTGAACCCTTCTCTCGACTCCTGGGACCAGGCCCCGGCGGCGTCAGAGCTGGAGGCCCAGGCAACCAGAGCCCTGGCAAACGAGGTCTACACCAACCCACCTGGGGGCGCGGGGAACTGCGCGACCAGCCCCCACCGGCCCGACGCCCTGATCACAACCGGTGGCACGGAATCCAACCAACTCGCCCTCCTCCTGGCCAGAGAGACCCTGGGCCCGGATGTCCGCCTGGTCTGCGGCGAGAACGCCCATCACTCCCTCCCCAGGTCCGCCTGGCTCCTGGGCCTGCCCGAACCGCTCATCGTCAGGACCCCCCACGGCACCCTCGACCCCGCAGCCCTCGACACAACCCCGCCCGGACCCCTCCTCATCGCCGCGACGGCAGGCACCACCGACGCCGGCCTCATCGACCCCCTCCCCGAGATCGCCGACTGGTGCGCACAGCACGGCGCCCGCCTGCACATCGACGCGGCCTACGGCGGAGGGCTCCTCTTCAGCGAACGGCACAGCGCCAAGCTCACCGGCCTGAGCGTCGCAGACACCGTCACCCTCGACCTGCACAAACTCGGCTGGCAACCCGCCGCCGCAGGCCTCCTCGCCGTCCGCGACAGCAACGACCTCACCGCCCTGAACCAGCACGCCGACTACCTCAACGCCCACGACGACACCGAGGCCGGCCTCCCCGACCTCCTCGGCCGCTCCCTGCGCACCACCCGCCGACCCGACATCCTCAAGATCGCCGTAACGCTGAAAACCCTGGGACGAACAGGACTCGCCGCTCTGGTCGACCAAGTCTGCGAGCAAGCACAGGAGTTCGCGCAGCTCGTCCACGACCACCCCCGCTTCGAACTCCACGAACCCCCCACCATCAGCACCGTCCTATTCCGACCGGCAAGCGCCACCGACGACGCCGTAGCCGCCGTACGCCGACAACTCCTCACCGACGGCCGCGCCGTCCTCGGCCGAGCCCGCGCAGCGAACCGGCTCTGGCTCAAGGCCACCCTCCTCAACCCCACCACCCGGCCGGCCGACCTCGCCGGACTCCTGGAACTCGTGGAAGGAACCACCCCCCGATGAACCCCCACCCCCCACACCACGAGCCCGACGCACCCCGCGACCTCGTCGGCATCGGCATCGGCCCCTTCAACCTCTCCCTCGCCGCCCTCGCCCAGCCCCTCACCGCCCTCGACGCCGTCTTCTACGAACAGCGGCCCACCTTCGACTGGCACCCCGGCCTGCTCATCGACGGCGCCACCATCCAAGTCCCGTTCCTCGCCGACCTGGTGACCCTCGCCGACCCCGCCAGCCACTGGACGTTCCTCAACTACCTCAAAACCCGCGAGCGCCTCTTCCCCTTCTACTTCGCCGAGCGCTTCCACATCCAACGCGCCGAATACGACGCCTACTGCCGCTGGGTCGCCGAGAACCTCCCCGGGCTGCACTTCCGCCACCAGGTCGACGCCGTCCGCTTCAACCCCGAACGCGACGTCTTCGAAGTCGACTTCACCCAACTCGACGACAACGGCGAAGCCGAGGCACTCGGCCGCACCTACACCAAGAACATCGTCCTCGGCATCGGCACCGAACCCTACGTACCCGAACCCCTCAAACCCCTCGTCGAAGCACCCGGCGTCCCCGTCGTCCACGCCACCGACTACCTCGACCACCGCCACACCCTTCTCGCCGCCGACCACGTCACCGTCATCGGCTCGGGCCAGTCAGGCGCCGAAGTCTTCCTCGACCTCCTCAAAAACCGCCCCACCGGCCGCGAAAGACTCCACTGGCTCGGCCGCACCGAAGCCTTCGCACCCATGGAGTACTCCAAACTCGGCCTCGAACACTTCACCCCCGACTACACCCGCTACTTCCACGCCCTGTCCGAAAGCACCCGCGACCGCCTCGGCACCACCCAGTGGCAACTCCACCGCGGCATCGACGCCGACACCATCGCCGCCATCCACGACGAGCTCTACCGCCGCACCCTCCACGGCGGCTGGCCCGACACCGTCCTCACCCCCGGCGTCCGCGTCCGCACCGCAGGCCGCATCGCCACCACGAAAATCGAACTCCACCTGGAACACACCCAGCAGAACACCCGCTCCCGGCTCACCACCGACGCCGTCGTCCTCGCCACCGGCCACCGCGAACGCCCCCTCGACCGCATCCTCGCCGGCCTCGACCCCTACATGCGCCGCGACAGCCGCGAACGCCCCCGCGTCGACGAACAGTTCCGCCTCGTCCTCGACCCCTCCGTCACCGGCGCCGACTGCCACGTCCACGTCCAGAACGCCGAACGCCACACCCACGGCGTCGGCACCCCCGACCTCGGCCTCGCCGCCTGGCGCAGCGCCACCATCCTCAACACCATCACCGGCAAAGAGCCCTACCCCCTCCCCACCCGCACCGCCTTCACCACCTTCGGCCTCGAACCCCGCCCCCACATCCCACCCGCCCGCACAGCCCCCACCCTCACCCCCCTCGTCGAGGGACGATAAGCACCCCCACACGCCAACGGCGCCGACGCGAAAACCCACGCCGACGCCATTGACGCAACCCCGCCGGATCCCTAGAACACCGGCGTACCGTCCCGCGTCAGCCTCCAGTCCACCGACGCGAAGTCCTTCGGATCCAGCACACCCTTCGCGGTCACCCACTCCGCGATCCGCGTACGGATCTCCGTCGACTCCGACCACACCTCGGTCGCCGACGCCACATGCGGAAACGCCCCACCACCGTTCGCACGGTAGTTGTTCACCGCGAACACGAACTTCTCCGCATCGGCCAACGCGGCACCGTTGTACGTCAGGTTCCTGATCCGCGAACCCGCCACCTGCGCGATGTCGATGTCGTACGACAACCCCGACACATAGTCGTAGTTGTAGTCCGGACGGTTGCCCGCGTTCGTCAGCTTCTCCACATCGACCACCGCACCCGCAGCCGTCTGCACGAAGTACTCCGCCGAATACTCCAGGTACGCCTTCAACTGCGCACCCGTCATCAGCTTCGCGACCAGCGTGTTGTCGTACACATACAGACTCGACAGATCCCGGATCGTCACCTTGCCGGCCGGGATCTCCGACGTACGGGAGAAGGGAGAAGCCTGCGCGATCACCGGCAGCGACGCGTACTCCGTCGACGCCAACGCCGCCCTGACCACATCCTCCTGCACCCTCGTGATCAGATCGATGATCGCAGCGTCCTTGTACCGCGCCTCGACCGTCGTCAACGTCTCCGTCGCCGTACCGACAACCTGGTTCACGTACCGCACGACGACGTCGTGATCGGCCTTCAACAGCTTGGTGATCCTCGGGTCATCGGCCACCGAATTCGAGTTCAGCACCTTCGACGACACGGACTCGACCGACCAACGGCCCTTCTCCAGAACCAACTCGACGTCGAACAACGACAGCCGCTCCGCGTACGCCAACGGCTCCGACAACACCACCGTCTTCCCGGTCTTCGCGTTGGTGACCTTCAACTCCGGGATCTCCACATGCGCGTGACCCACCAGAATCGCGTCGATCCCCGGCACCTGCTGCGCCACCAACGCCGCAGAATTCTCCACATACGGCAACTGATCACCGTACGAAGACGTCCCCGACGAACCCGAATGCGCCGACACGATCACCACGTCCGCACCCATCGACCGCAGCCTCGGCACCCACTTCGCCGCCTGCTCCTCAAGACCCGGAAACGTCAACTTCCCCTGCACATACGCCTTGTCCCAGATCGCGATACCCGGATTCGTCAACCCCAGCACCGCCACCTTCACCGGCGGCGCCCCCTTCACACAGAACTCCTTGATGAAGTACGGCGGAAATGCAGGCTTCAGCGTCTTCGCGTCCAGCGCGTTCGCACCCAGCAGCGGAAAGTCACACTGCTCCTCGAACTTCCGCAGCGTCTCGATGCCGTAGTTGAACTCGTGGTTGCCCAACGCCACCGCGTCATACCCGATCGCGTTCATCGCCGCCGCCATCGGATGCACCGGACCACCCTTCGCGGTGATCGGATCCACCTTCGCGTAGTAGTACGTCAACGGCGTGCCCTGGATCGTGTCACCCGCATCCAGCAGCAGCGTGTTACGACGCCCCTTCTCCGCACGGACCTGGTTCACCAGCGTCGAGATCCGAGACAGACCCTGCGCGTTCCCCGCGGAATCCTTGTACTCCGCGTCCTTGAAGTAGTCCCAGTTGAAGACATGACCATGAAGGTCAGTGGTGCCCATCACCGTCAGCGAATACCGCTTCACCGGCCTGTGCCCCTTCTTCGCCTCAGCGGCCTGCGCCGCCGGAGCCCCCACGGCACCCGCCAACGCCACCCCCGCCCCGGTCACAGCGGACTTCTCCAGGAACTTCCTGCGGTTCAACGGCATCTCTGCATCTCCTCGGGGAACGGTCAACGACGCGCGTAGATTCTGACCCGGCCACGCTGAACCGCAACAGTCCTCGCAGGTTTCGATCTGATGACCCCACCGGCGATAGCTGACAGAGTGGGCCGTTATGACCGTCCCCTACGGCACCCCCGACGCCCCCCGCATCGCCGTCCGCGGCGAAGCCCACCTCGAAGTCGACCCCGAAATCGCCCGCATCGGCATCACCATCGCCTCCCGCGGCAAAGACCGCCGCACCGCCCTCGACGACCTCACCCACCGCAACACCACCGCCCTCAACCTCGTCAAAACCTACGGCGACGCCGTCGAACGCCTCGAAACCGGCTCCTTCTCCGTCACACCCGAACTCAAAGAACACGGCCGCGGCGAACGCATCCACGCCTACCACGGCCACGTCCACATCACCGCCGAACTCACCGACTTCACAGCCCTCGGCGAACTCACCACCAAACTCGCCGACCTGGAACTCACCCACGTCGACGGCCCATGGTGGGCGCTGCGCCGCGACTCACCCGCCCACCGCGAAGCACGCCGGCAAGCAGTACGAGAAGCCGTCCAACGCGCCAAGGAATACGCCGAAGCACTCGGCACCCACCTTGCCGCCCTGACCGAACTCGCCGACATCGGAGCCGAAGACCCCGAACCCCGATTCGTCGGCAAAGCCGCCCGCTCCCGCGCCATGGCCTACGACGAAACCCAGGCCACCGACCAAGGCGCCGCCCCCCTCGACCTCCAACCCCAACGCCAACACGTCCACGCCCAGGTCAACGCCCGCTTCACCATGGCACCACCACAACTGTGACGCCCGTAGTCAGTGTTTGGGGCCTACGTGGGCGTCCATCAGAGCGACTGAGGCTTTGCGGGCGATAGAGATGTTGAACGGATCGCTGCCGCGAGCGAGGCTGGTCCACCTGACCCCGACCTTGTCGAGAGTGTCGGTGAAGAGTCGCCGGATGTCGTCGGACTTGTTGGCGAAGAAGTACCGGGGGTACTCATAGCGCTTGCGTTCACCGGCCACGAGTCGAGTCGTCCAGTTGGTGATGCGGCACCCGTCCGAGTGGATGAGCCCGCGGATGAACTCTGAACCGTTCCGGGTTCAATAGAGATCTCAGATGTTGACTGTGACCTGGGGTTTCGTGGTCGCTCGGTAGTAGTTGGCTTCGTATTCGGCGGGCG